>NZ_JBIBWT010000011.1:0-262727 GCF_043081525.1 Streptomyces sp. NPDC014864 | reverse complement strand
CAGCTCGCGGGTGTCGGAGACGGTGACCAGCTCCCGCAGCGGATACCGGGCCAGCGCCGCGTCCACCTCCGGCGTCAACCCCGCCGACAGCCGGGAGGACGCCGGAAGGCTCTCGTCCCGCAGGGCCCCGACGGCGGCCACCAGGGCGTCGCGCCGGCCGTCCTCCTCGGGGATCCCGGCGGCGGCGCGCTCGTACAGCCGGGCCCCCTCCTCCAGGACCAGCTCCGTGTCCTGACCGGCGGGGATCTTGATCTGGGCGTGGTGCCGCCAGGTGGTGACGGGATCGCCCCACGCCTCGACGGTGTACGTCCAGCGGCCGGGCTCCCCGGCGGTCACGGTGGCGCCCCAGCGATCGGTGCCGGGGGCCAGCTCGCGCATCGGGGTCCAGGGGCCGGGACGCCCCTCCGGATCGCGCAGGACGACATTGGCGGCCACGGCGTCGTGGCCCTCACGGAAGACGGTGGCCGAGACCTCGAACGACTCTCCGGTCACCGCCTTGGCGGGGCGGCGGCCGCACTGGACGACCGGGCGCACGTCGAGGACGGGTATCCGGCCGACGGCGGTGGCCCCGCCCGCGGAGGGTCGCTCCGGGGCCGGCGGGCCGGCCCCGAGGGGGTGCGCCGGTGGTGCTTCGGTGCCGGGGATGCTGCTGGTCGGGGGTGCTGCCGAGTGGTGCGTGGCGGGCATGACCGCTCCTGTCCGCGTCAACGAGGGTGTGGGCGGATGTCTGTGGGGAGGTGGGTCCTGCGTGGTCTACCTGGGGCGTACCGGTGGAGCCTTCCCACCCTATTCGGGTGAGCAATCCGGCACTTTGTTAACTACTCACGCGTAGGTCTACACACAAGACCGGCCCCGTCCAGGAGCGGGCGGGGCCGGGTTCCTGGACATCCCGCCTACCCCGTGGGCACCTGCACAAGCCGGTTCGGCGAGCCGGGGCCCGGGTCGCCGACCCTGCCGGTCGCGGCCCCGGTGACCAGCGCCTTCGCGACCTGCGCCGGAGCCGCCCGCGGATGGCCGGACAGATAGAGGGCGGCCGCGCCCGCCGCGTGCGGGGCGGCCATCGACGTGCCCGAGAAAGTTGCCCGGGAAGTGTCGCTCGCCGCGGACGCGGAGGTGATCGACACGCCTGGGGCGAACAGGTCGAGCGCCGAGCCGGTGTTCGAGAAGCCGGCCCGGGCGTCCCGGCCGTCGACGGCGCCCACCGTGATCGCCTCCCGGACGTCCGCGGGCGAGAACAGGGCGGCGGCACGGCCGCCGTTGCCCGCGGCCACGGTGTAGGTGACCCCCGACCTGATCGAGGCGCGCACCGCCGCGTCGAGCTGGGCGTCGTAGGGGCCGCCGAGGCTGAGATTGGCGACCGCGGGCTTGCGGGCGTGTCGGGTCACCCAGTCGATCCCCGCGATGACCTGGGACATCGTCCCGGTGCCGTCGTCGCCGAGGACCCGCACGGCGACGACGCGGGCCCGCTTCGCGACGCCGTAGGCCGTGCCCGCGACGATGCCCGCGATGTGGGTGCCGTGGCCGTTGCCGTCCCCGGCGGCCGGGTCGTGGCCGACGAAGTCCCAGCCGTAGCCGGCGCGGCCGCCGAAGTCCCGGTGGGTGATCCGGACCCCGGTGTCGATCACGTAGACGGTGACGCCCCCGCCGCCGGCGTCGGGGGCGGTGTACGTCCGGTTCAGCGGCAGCGTGCGCTGGTCGACCCGGTCCAGGCCCCAGGACGGCGGGTTCGTCTGGGTGCGGTCGAGTCGCACGCGGACGTCCTGGACCACCGAGGCGACCCGGGGGTCCGCCGCGAGCCGCCGCGCCTGTCTCGCGTCGGCGCGCACGGCGTAGCCGTTCAGGGCCGTGCCGTAGGCCTGGCTGACTCTCGCGCCGTAGGCCGTGGCGACCGCCCGCCCGGCCGCCGACGCGGCCGGTGTGCCCGCCCGTAAGGTCACCAGGTAGCTTCCGGTGACGGAGCCGGGCCGGCCGGCGCCGGAGACCCGCCCCTCCGGGGCGGCGTGCGCGGGCAGGGTGGCGGCCGAAAGCGCCGCGGCGCAGACCGCCGCGATCAGGCCCCCCGCCCGGCGCAGACGCCGCGTACGCGTCCGTGCCATGGTCCGAGTCCCCTCCTCCACTCGGCGTACGGGAGCAGCCTCTCGTGGGCGGGAGGGGGCGACAAGAACGCCTGCGGGGCCGGAACCGGCCAAAGCGGAGGGAGCGGGTTCGCGAGCCGTGGGCCGCAGGCCCAGCGGTACCCGCCCGGTCACCGGTACCGTTCTGAGTGACCGTACGCACAGTGCCGTGCGTCCATCCAGCGAACGCGCCGAGGTGGAGTGTGAAGGCGATCCGTCGGTTCACCGTCCGTCCCGTTCTCCCCGAGCCCCTCCGGCCACTGAGCGAGCTGGCCCGCAACCTGCGCTGGTCCTGGCACGCCGAGACGCGCGACCTCTTCCAGTCCGTCGACCCGGAGCGCTGGGCCTCCTCCGGTGGCGACCCGGTGCGCCTGCTCGGCAGCGTCGCCCCCGCGCGCCTCGCCGAGCTGGGCGCGGACCGCCGTTTCCTGCGCCGCCTGACCGCGGCAGCCGACGACCTGCACGACTACCTGACCGGCGACCGCTGGTACCAGACCCAGTCCGCCGGGCTGCCCGCCGCCGTCGCCTACTTCTCACCCGAGTTCGGCATCACCGCCGCCCTGCCGCAGTACTCCGGCGGACTCGGCATCCTCGCCGGCGACCACCTGAAGGCGGCCAGCGACCTCGGTGTGCCGCTGATCGGGGTGGGCCTGCTGTACCGGCACGGCTACTTCCGCCAGACCCTGTCCCGGGACGGCTGGCAGCAGGAGCACTACCCGGTCCTCGACCCCAACGAGCTGCCCGTCGCCCTGCTGAAGGAGCCCGACGGCTCCGCCGCACGGGTCTCGCTCGCGCTGCCGGGCGGCAGGGCGCTGCACGCCCGTGTCTGGCTGGCCCAGGTCGGCCGGATCCCGCTGCTGCTGCTGGACTCCGACGTCGAGGAGAACGACCTCGGCGAGCGCGGGGTGACCGACCGGCTCTACGGCGGCGGCAGTGAGCACCGGCTGCTGCAGGAGATGCTGCTGGGCATAGGAGGGGTCCGGGCGGTACGGACGTACTGCCGGCTCACCGGCCACCCCGAGCCCGAGGTCTTCCACACCAACGAGGGGCACGCCGGGTTCCTCGGCCTGGAGCGCATCGCGGAACTGTGCGACCGGGGGCTGGACTTCGACGCCGGTCTGGAGGCGGTGCGCGCGGGGACCGTCTTCACCACCCACACCCCCGTCCCGGCCGGCATCGACCGTTTCGACCGCGAACTGGTCGCCCGGCACTTCGGGCCCGAGGCGGAGCTGCCGCGCATCGACGTGGAGCGCGTCCTGGCGCTCGGCATGGAGAGCTACCCGGGCGGCGAGCCGAACCTGTTCAACATGGCCGTGATGGGCCTGCGCCTGGCGCAGCGCGCCAACGGCGTCTCGCTGCTGCACGGGCGGGTCAGCCGGGAGATGTTCGCCGGGCTGTGGCCCGGATTCGATCCCGACGAGGTGCCGATCACGTCGGTCACCAACGGGGTGCACGCCCCGACCTGGGTCGCACCCGAGGTCTTCCGGCTCAGCGCCCGGCAGATCGGCGCCCAGCGCACCGAGGACGCCCTCTCGGTCGGCGGGTCCGAGCGCTGGGACTCGGTCGCCGACATCCCCGACCAGGACGTCTGGGAGCTGCGCCGCGACCTGCGGGAGCAGCTCGTGACGGAGGTGCGCCGGCGCCTGCACGCCTCGTGGCGGCAGCGCGGCGCGGGGGAGGCCGAGCTGGGCTGGATCGAGGGGGTGCTCGATCCGGACGTCCTGACCATCGGGTTCGCGCGCCGGGTCCCGTCGTACAAGCGGCTGACGCTGATGCTGCGGGACCGCGACCGCCTGATGGACCTGCTGCTGCACCCCGAGCGGCCGATCCAGCTCGTGGTCGCGGGCAAGGCGCACCCGGCGGACGACGGCGGCAAGCGGCTCATCCAGGAACTGGTGCGGTTCGCCGACGACCCGCGGGTCCGCCACCGGATCGTCTTCCTGCCGGACTACGGCATGGCGATGGCGCAGAAGCTCTACCACGGCTGCGACGTGTGGCTGAACAACCCGCTGCGGCCGCTGGAGGCGTGCGGCACCTCCGGGATGAAGGCCGCGCTCAACGGCTGCCTGAACCTGTCGGTGCTGGACGGCTGGTGGGACGAGTGGTTCCAGCCCGACTTCGGCTGGGCGATCCCGACCGCGGACGGGGCCGGCACCGATCCCGACCACCGCGACGACGTGGAGGCCGCCGCCCTGTACGAGCTGCTCGAACAGCGGGTCGCCCCGCGCTTCTACGAGCGCGGGCGGGGCGGGCTTCCCGACCGCTGGATCGAGATGGTGCGCCGGACCCTGACGCTGCTCGGGCCGAAGGTGCTGGCCGGACGCATGGTCCGCGAGTACGTCGACCGCCTCTACAGCCCGGCCGCGCACGCCCACCGCGCGCTGGACCACGACGCGGCGCGCGAACTGGCGGCCTGGAAGGCGCGGGTGCGGGCGGCCTGGCACGAGGTGACCGTCGACCACGTGGAGACCTCCGCCGCCACGGCCACCGCGGAACTCGGCAGCACCCTCGACCTGCGGGTCCGGGTCGGCCTCGGGGGCCTCGGCCCGGACGACGTCGAGGTGCAGGCCGTCTCCGGCCGGGTGGACGAGGAGGACCGCATCGCGGATGCGACCACGGTCCCGCTGAAACCGGCGGGCGGCCCCGATCCCGAGGGCCGCTGGCTCTACGACGGCCCCCTCGCCCTGGACCGCACGGGACCCTACGGCTACACGGTCCGCATCCTCCCCTCCCACCGCCTCCTGGCCTCCAGCGCCGAACTGGGCCTGCTGGCGGTCCCCTCGGAGGAGACGGGAGAGGGAGCGGGAGTCCTCATGCGCTGACCGGAACAGGTACCACGGCGCTCCCACCGGGGACCGCCCTGCTCGCCCCGGCGCGGACGTCCTTCCCCGCCGGGGTAGGTCCGCTCCGTCCGTCCGGAGAGACCGAGGGGACCGATCCGCGTGGCCCCCGGCGGCCGGCCCTCGTGACACAGCCGCACCGCCGGGGGACGCACATCCCGGACTCCGTCTGGTCGGATTGAGCCCACGGGGACGGTCTCCGGCAGGACGGGGGGCTCAGAACTCCGAGGCGTCCGCGCACAGTCTGCGCAGGACGGTGCCGCAGCGGCGGGCGTAGGCGTGCTGGAGGCCCCGGGCGGCGGGGCCGCCTGCGCGGGTGTACCACTTGGCAGGGCGGCTGAAGGCGGACACCGTCAGCCAGACCGTGCCGTCGCCGGTGCGGTCCACGACGAAGGCCTCCTCGCCGCACTCCGGGTGGCCGGGCAGGGTGCCGTAGGCCCAGCCCGCCCGACGGGATTCGGCCATCGTCCAGACCACCCGGCACGGTGCCTTGATCACGCCGGCCACGGTGACGGTGACCTCGGCGCCGGGCTCCGCGCGCTCGGCGCCGGTCTCGATGCCGACGCCGATCGCCCGGTGCAGCTCCCAGCTCAGCAGGGCCTCACGCGCCCGCCGGAACACCTCCTCGCCCTCGCCGATGCGGGTGCGCACGTGCAGGTGGCGGAAGCCCGGCGGGCAGGTGGAGAGGTCGTCGCGCGTGGCGCCGACCTCCGCGTAGGTGAAGTCCTGCGAAGACATGGGACCCAAGCGTAGGGCGGCACCCGGAACGTCTCCGTCCCGGGTGCCGCTTGCCTCAACCGCCCTTTGGTCAGGCGACGTTGACGGCGGTCCAGGCCGCCGCCACCGCGTTGTACTCGGCGCTGCCGGAGCCGTACAGCGCCGACGCCGCGCTCAGGGTCGCCGTACGGGCGGCCTTGTAGTTGGTGGTCGACGTCATGTACGAGGTCAGCGCCTTGTACCAGATCTGCAGCGCCTTGGCGCGGCCGATGCCGGTGACCGTGGAGCCGTTGTACGTCGGCGAGTTGTAGCTCACGCCGTTGACCGTCTTCGCGCCGCTGCCCTCGGACAGCAGGTAGAAGAAGTGGTTGGCGACACCGGACGAGTAGTGCACGTCCAGGCCACCCACGGACGAGGACCAGTAGTCGGCGGAGGAGCCGTCCTTGCTGGGCTTGTCCATGTAGCGCAGCGGGGTGCCGTCGCCGTTGATGTTGATCTTCTCGCCGATGAGGTAGTCACCCGGGTCGGACGCGTTGTTGGCGTAGAACTCCACGCCGGTGCCGAAGATGTCGGAGGTGGCCTCGTTCAGGCCGCCGGACTCGCCGGAGTAGTTCAGGCCGGCGGTGTTGGAGGTGACGCCGTGGCTCATCTCGTGGCCGGCCACGTCCATCGACGTCAGCGGGTGGGTGTTGCCCGAGCCGTCGCCGTAGGTCATGCAGAAGCAGCTGTCGTCCCAGAACGCGTTGACGTACTGCTGGCCGTAGTGGACCCGGGAGTAGGCCCCGACACCGTTGTTCTTGATGCCGTTGCGGCCGAAGGTGTTCTTGTAGAAGTCCCACGTCACCTGGGCGCCGTAGGCGGCGTCCGCGGCCGCCGTCTCGTCCGAGGTGGAGCTGGAGGCGGTGCCGGTGCCCCACACGTCGTCCGAGCCGGTGAACAGCGTGCCCTGCGTGGGGCTGGACTGGTGGGCCTTGTTGTACGTCTTGTGGCCGCCGCGCGTGGTGTCGTACAGCTGGTAGGTCGACCCCGACAGGGTGGTGTTGAGGGTCACCGTGCCCGAGTAGAGGGTCTTGCCGGTGCCGGTCTCGATGCCCTGGTACTCGTAGAGCTTCTTGCCGGTGGCCGCGTCGGTGATGACGTGCAGCTCGTTCGGGGTGCCGTCGTCCTGGAGGCCGCCGACGACCGTCTCGTAGGCGAGGACCGGGGTGCCCTTGGCCGCCCAGATGACCTTGCGCGGGGCGCTGTCGGCGGAGGTCTTGTCCGAACCGGCGGCGCGGGCGACGGACAGGGCCTGCTTCTCCGCCTTGGCGGCGGCGATCTGCGGCTTGAGCGAGGCGACCTTGATGGCCGACTTGGCGGCTCGGGTGACGCCCTCCGTTCTGCCGGCCCCGGAGGTGTGCACGATGAGGTCGCCGCCGAGCACCGGGAGGCCGGCGTAGGTGCGCTCGTAGCGGGTGTGCAGGGTGCCGTCGACGTCCTTCACGACGTCCTTGGCGACCAGCTTCTCCTTGCTGCCGAGGCCTATCTGACGGGCCGTGTCGCTCGCGCCGGCCTGGGCCTGCTGGATCAGGGTGCTGCGCGCCGCGGTGGACAGCGCGGTCGGGGCGGCGGCCAGGGGCGCCCTGCCGGCCGTGTCGGCCACGGGCTGGGCCGACGCGCTGGTGGTCAGAGCGGTGCCGAGCAGGGCTCCGGCGGCGACGGCGGTGGCGAGGGCCAGGGTGGTGCGGTGGTGACGCGCGTAGCGGGGAGTCACACAAGCTCCTTGGTGGGGGAGTCCGGTCGGTGTGGGGTCACCGGGCCGGATCGCTGGTGAGGGGTTGTGCAGTGCTCGTGCGGCGGGTGCAGGAAGAGTGACACTTGAGGCGCGTACATGTCAGGAGCCCGAAGTGATGTTGGCTAAAAATCGACTGTCCGGTAAATGTTTCGGATATATGAACGGGCGCCGCCCCGGGTGTGCAATCGCCGGGACGGCGCCCTGAACCGGGGGTGTCCGACGGGCCTACGGGAAGGTCAGCTTCCAGCCGTCGATGTAGCCGGTGTCGTAGCTCGCGACGTCCTGGACGCGCAACTTCCAGGTGCCGTTGGCCGTTTCGGAGGAGGCGTTGACCGTGTAGGTCGCGTGCACGTCGTCCGCCGAGTCGGAGCCGCTGGAGTTCTTCAGCCGGTAGGCGGTGCCCGACGGGCCGATCAGGTCGATCACCAGGTCACCGCGCCAGGTGTGCACGATGTCGACCGAGACCGAGAGGTTCGACGGGGCGTTGCCGGACCGCCCGGAGACGGTGATCGACGAGGTCACCGCGGGACCGTTGTCCGGAATCGAGACGTTGGCGGTGTTCTCGAACGAGGTGCCGCCGCCCCCGCCGCCCCCGGACCGCGAGCCGACCGCGACGCCCGCCCACGCGTCCTGCACCGCCTTGTACTCGGCGCTGGAGGTGCCGTACAGCTCGCCCGCCGCCGCGAGCGTGCCGGTGCGGGCGCCCGCGTAGTTGGTGGTCGAGGTGAACTTCGTGGTGAGCGCCTTGTACCAGATCTGGAGCGCCTTGGCGCGCCCGATGCCGGTGACCGGAAGTCCGTCCGCCGTGGGCGAGTTGTAGCTGACGCCGTTGATGACCTTGGCGCCGCTGCCCTCGCTCAGCAGGTAGAAGAAGTGGTTCGCCGGGCCGGACGAGTAGTGCACGTCGATCGACCCGATGCCGGAGTACCAGCTGTCCTTGGACGCGCCGTCCTTGCTCGGCTTGTCCATGTAGCGCAGCGGGGTGCCGTCGCCGTTGATGTCGATCTTCTCACCGATGAGGTAGTCGCCGACGTCGCTGCTGTTGTTGGCGTAGAACTCCACGCCGGTGCCGAAGATGTCGGAGGTGGCCTCGTTCAGGCCGCCGGACTCGCCGGAGTAGTTCAGGCCGGCGGTGTTGGAGGTGACGCCGTGGCTCATCTCGTGGCCGGCCACGTCCAGCGAGGTCAGCGGGTCCGCGTTCCCGGAGCCGTCGCCGTAGGTCATGCAGAAGCAGCCGTCGTCCCAGAACGCGTTGACGTACGCGTTGCCGTAGTGCGTCCGCGAGTACGCGGCCACGCCGTCGTTGCGGATGCCGCTGCGGCCGAAGGTGCTCTTGTAGAAGTCCCAGGTGACCGCCGCGCCGTAGTGCGCGTCCGCGCCCGCGGTCGCCGCGTTCGACGTGGTGCCGTTGCCCCAGGTGTCGGTGGACTGCGAGAACAACGTGCCGGTGCCCGAGGTGCCGTGGTTCAGGTTGTACGTCTTGTGGCCGCCGCGCGTGCCGTCGTTCAGCGTGTACGTCGAACCCGACTGCGTCGTCGTCAGGTTCACCTGCCCGCTGTACTGGGTGTTGCCGATGCCGGTCTCGATGCCCTGGTACTCGTAGAGCTTCTTGCCGGTGGCCGCGTCGGTGACGACGTGCAGCTCGTTCGGGGTGCCGTCGTCCTGGAGGCCGCCGACGACCGTCTCGTAGGCGAGCACGGGCTTGCCGCTCGCCGCCCAGATGACCTTGCGCGCCCTGTCGGCCGCCGACTTGGTGCTGCCGAGGGCCCTGGCGCGCTGGACGGCCTGCTTCTCGGCGGTCGCCCTGGACACGCTCGGGGTGAGGTCGCCGACCGCGAGCGCGGCGTTCGTCGCCTTGACGACGTGCTCGGTACGGCCGGATCTGGCGGTGTCGACGACGAGGTCGCCGCCGAGCACGGGCAGGCCGGCGTAGGTGCGCTCGTAGCGGGTGTGGAGCGTGCCGTCGGCGTCCTTGACGACGTCACGGACGACGAGCTTCTCCTTGGCGCCCAGACCGATGTCCCGCGCCGTCCGCGTCGTGGCGCTGTCGGCGTCGCGGATCAGCTCCGCGCGCTGCGAGGGCGTCAGCTTCACGGCGAGGTGGGCCGGGTCGGCCTTCCCGGACGGGGCCTGGGCCGGGGCGGCGCTCGCGGCGCCCGACTGGACGGCCACGGCGATGAGGGCGGCGGCGCCGGCCAGGGCTATGCCGGCCGTGCGGCGCTGGGGGGTGTGGGAGGTGCGTCTGCGCGAGGAATTGCTTCTCAACACTGACTCCTTCTGCGGGCCGTGCGGCGCACGGCCAGGGGAGACCGGACGGAATGTGGGCCGTCCGGGCAGAACTGGGAAGGCGGAACCAGGTGCGGAGGTGCTGTGCCGGGTCACAGGGGATGGTGCCGTGGACGGATCCGTGGTGGATCCGTGGGCGGATCTGTGGGGGGATCTGTGGGGGGTTTCGTGGGGTGACGCTGTGGGGCTGCTGTGCTCCCGGCCGTGGGAAGAGTGGCAGGAGATCGCCACTTCTGTCAGGAGCGCGTCACATATTTGGCCGGAATTCGTTCGTTGTCCGGATGTTCATGTTCGGTATGCGGACCATCCACCGAGTGGTCGACAACGGGTGCGAGAGGATCCGCCTCCCGCGGTCCGCCGTCGCCGTCGATCAAGGTCACACCAGGCTGTCGCGCCAGGCGCGGTGCAGGTCCGCGAAGTGGCCCGTGCCCGCGACGAGATCGGCCGGACGGCCGTCCTCGACGATCCGGCCGTGCTCCATCACCAGCACCCGGTCGGCGATCTCCACGGTGGACAGCCGGTGGGCGATCACCACGGCCGTCCGGCCCGCGAGGACGGTCGCCATCGCACGCTGCACGGCCCGTTCGCCCGGGATGTCGAGCGAGCTGGTCGCCTCGTCGAGGATCAGCACCGCCGGGTCGGCGAGCAACGCCCTCGCGAACGCGACCAGTTGGCGCTGCCCGGCCGAGATGCGGCCGCCCCGCTTGCGGACGTCGGTGTCGTAGCCGTCGGGCAGCGCGGCGATGAAGTCGTGCGCGCCGATCGCCTTCGCCGCCCCCTCGATCTCCTCGCGGCTCGCGTCCGGGCGGCCGATGGCGATGTTCTCGGCGACCGTGCCGGAGAAGAGGAACGCCTCCTGCGTCACCATGACCACCCCGCGCCGCAGTTCGGGCACGGCGAGGTCGCGCAGGTCGGTGCCGTCCAGCAGCACCCGGCCGTCGGAGGGGTCGTAGAACCGGGCGAGCAGCTTGGCCAGCGTGGACTTGCCCGCGCCGGTGGAACCGACGACCGCGACGGTCTGCCCGGCCGGAACGGTCAGGTCGAAGCGGGGCAGCACCTCCCCGCCGGTGCGGTAGCCGAAGCGGACCCCGTCGAAGACGACCTCGCGGCCGGGCTCGCGCGAACGGCGGGCCGGAAGCCGCCTCGGCTCCGCCGGCTCGGGCACGGTCGGCGTCTGCGCGAGCAACCCGGCGATCTTCTCCAGCGAGGCGGCCGCCGACTGGTAGGAGTTGAGGAACATGCCCAGCCGGTCGATCGGGTCGTACAGACGGCGCAGGTACAGCACCGAGGCCGCCAGCACACCCAGCTCCAGCGAGCCCTCCGCCACCCGGTAGGCGCCCCACAGCACGATCACCGCGACCGCCGTGTTGGCCACCAGCCGGGAACCGACGACATAGCGGGCCATCTCCAGCAGCGCGTCGCCGTTGGTCCGCTCGTGCCGCCCGTTCAGCACCCGGAAGTCGGCGTCGTTGGCCGCCTCGCGGCGGAACGCGCGCACCGGCCGGATACCGTTCATCGTCTCCACGAACTTCACGATCACCGCCGCGATCGCGGTGGACCGCGCGCGGTACACCCGGCCCGCGCGGCGCTGGTACAGCCGGACGAGCAGGTACAGCGGCACGAACGAGGCCACCGCCACCGCGCCCAGCCCGAGATCCAGCCACAGCAGCATCGCCGAGATGTAGACGAACGACAGCACGACGGTGACCAGTTCCTGAAGCCCCTCCTCGAGGAGTTCGCGCAGCGACTCGACGTCCGTCGTGGAGCGGGAGATGAGCCGGCCCGAGGTGTAGCGCTCGTGGAAGTCGACGCTGAGCGCCTGCGCGTGGCGGAAGATGCGTCCGCGCAGGTCCAGCAGCACGTCCTGGTTGACGTGGGCCGAGGCCACGATGAAGGCCCACTGCAGGGCGCCGGCGGCCAGCGCGCACACCAGATAGGCGACGGCCACCGCGACCAGCGGCCCGCGGTCCTGCGCCCGGAAGGCCGGTACGGCGTGGTCGATGGCGTACGCCACCAGCAGCGGGCCCGCCTGGACGGCCGCCTGCTGGAGCAGCAGCAGGACGGTGGTGCCGGCGACGCGGGCCTTCAGGGGGGCCAGCAGCGAGCGCAGCAGCGCCCCCGTGGCGCCGGGGGCGCTCGGCAGGACGTCCCGGTCGAAGGGGTCGCCGGCGTCGCCGGGGCGGGGCGGATCCTGCTCGCCGTCGGTTGCGGGGACGGACGTCGTGGGGGCGGTCATCGCTCGTCCTCCTCCTCTTCCCGTGCGGTCCCGGACATCAGGTGGGCGTACTCGGCGTTGGTGCGCAGCAGTTCGTGGTGGGTGCCCACGGCACTGATCCGGCCGCCGGAGAGCAGGGCGACGCGGTCGGCGAGCAGGACCGTGGAAGGGCGGTGCGCCACGATCAGGGCGGTGGTGCCGGTGAGGACCTGCCGCAGCGCGGCCTCCACGGCGGCCTCGGTGTGCACGTCCAGGGCGGACAGCGGGTCGTCCAGCACGAGGAAGCGGGGGCGGCCGACGACGGCCCGGGCCAGCGCGAGCCGCTGCCGCTGCCCGCCGGAGAGGCTGAGCCCCTGTTCGCCCACCTGCGTGTCGGTGCCCTGGGGCAGGGCGTGCGCGAAGTCGGCCTGCGCGACGGACAGCGCCCGGTTCAGTTCGGCCGGGCCGGCGGGACCGCCGGCGCCCATGAGCACGTTGTCCCCGACGCTCGCCGAGAAGAGCGTGGGCTCCTCGAAGGCCACGGCGACGCGGGCGCGCAGGTCCGCGCGGGACAGGGCGGTGATGTCCTCGCCGTCCAGCGTGATCCGGCCCTCGGTCACCTCGTGCAGGCGCGGGACCAGGGCCGTGAGTGTCGTCTTGCCGCTGCCGGTCGCCCCGACGAGGGCCATGGACTCGCCGGGCCGGATGTGCAGGTCGATCCCGTCCAGTACGGGAGCGGAACCGGGCGGGGCGTCGGGGTAGCGGAAACGGACGCCGTGGAATCGGAGCCCTGTCTCCTCGGGGGCCGCCTCCGCCGCGGCCACCGGGCCACGCCGCGCAGCCGCAGCCGCAGCCGCAGCCGTAGTCGCGGCGGCAGCCGTAGCCGTAGTCGCGGCGGCAGCCGTAGCCGTAGCCGTAGTCGTAGCGGCCGCCGTGGCCGTGGCCGTGGCCGTCTCGGTCTCCGGCTCGGCGTCCATCACCTCGAAGTACCGCTCGGTCGCCGTCGCCGCCTCCTGGCTCATCGCCAGCAGGAAGCCGATCGACTCCACCGGCCAGCGCAGCGCGAGCGCCGTGGACAGGAAGGCCACGAGCGTGCCCGGCGACAGCTGCCCGTCGGCGACCTGCACGGCCCCGGTCACCAGCGCCGCGCCGATGGCCAGCTCCGGCAGGGTCATGATGACCGCCCAGATCGTCCCCAGCAGACGGGCCTTGCGCAGCTCGGTGCCGCGCAGCGTCCGCGACAGCTCCCCGAACGCCCGCGCCTGGCTGCGGTGCCGCCCGAACCCCTTGACGACCCGGATGCCGAGCACGCTCTCCTCGACCACCGTCGTCAGATCCCCGACCTGGTCCTGCGCCTGCCGCGCCGCGGTGGCGTACCGCTTCTCGAAGACCACGCAGGTGGCGAGCAGAGGCGCCGCCGGACCGAGGATCACCAGCCCCAGGGTCCAGTCCTGCAGCAGCATGATGACGATGCCCACGACGATGGTCACGCCGTTGACCAGCAGGAACGTCAGCGGGAAGGCGAGGAACATGCGCAGCAGCATCAGGTCCGTCGTGCCCCGGGACAGCAACTGGCCGGAGGCCCAGCGGTCGTGGAAGGCCACCGGCAGCCGCTGCAGATGCCGGTACAGGCCGGCCCGCATCTCCGCCTCGACGTGCGACAGCGGCCGCGCCACCAGCCAGCGCCGCAGCCCGAACAGCAGCGCCTCGGCCAGCCCGAGCAGCAGCAGGTACAGCGCCCCGAGCCATACGCCCCGCGGATCGCGGTGGGCGACCGGCCCGTCCACCATCCACTTCAGGACCAGCGGGATCACCAGCCCGACACAGGAGGCGACGACCGCGACGACCGCGGCCGTGAACAGCCGCAGCCGCACCGGCCGCACATACGGCCACAGACGCAGCAGCGAGCGGACGGCGGAGCGCCCCGCGGGTTCCTCTAACGAGGCAGGTGTAGTGGACATCAGTAGCGAGCCTACGGAACGTTACTGACATCGCCCACCGAGTTTTGGCCGGACCCCGTTCGGCCGTTGGTCCTACGACCCGGCGGTTCGAGCGGTCGTACGGGCGACTCGCGGACACGGTGGTTGCCCGCCCCGCCGTTGATCGCCAGCATGGGCCCGTGGTTCTTGTCCCGGGCTGGGTGTGGCAAGGGGGGCCGGTGCGCAGGGCGCTGGGCGTCGGTCTGTGCGCCGGCGTCCTCTTCGGGGCCTTCGTCGCCGTCGAGTCCGGCTCCTGGGCGGCCGCCGCCGTGGTCGTGGTGGTGCTCGGCCCGTTGTACGGCGTTCGGGCGGCTCGCCGGATGAGCCGGGCGTGGCCCGGCGCCGCGGGCCTCGGGCCGGCGGACCGGGCGGAGGTGGTGCGGGCCACGCGCCGGGGTGAGGCCGTCACGGACGCCCGGCTGGCGCCCGCGGTCCTCCAGTACGCCGGGGCGCTGCGCGCGGTGCGGGAGGAGGACCGGCTCCGAGGGTGGGTGATGGTGCTCGTGGCCGTCGTGGCGGTGGCCCTGGGTGTGTACGACACCGCTGCCGGAACGGCGCGGGAGGCCCTGGTGTCCTGGCTGGTCGTCGTCCTGGTCGCGCTCGAGCTGACCTGGGCGCCCAGGAGGCGGGACCGCCTGGGGGCCCGGGTGGAACGAGCGGAGGGCGAGGCCCGCGCGCTGCTGCGACCGGCGCCGTGAGCGACGGGGTCCCGCGGCGCAGGGGATCGAGGCCCGGGCCCGCCGGGTGTGATCACGGCTCCCCGGGCTCGACGAGCGCGTGTCCCGCGTACGCCCCCGATGCCCGCGCTGCACTCGGCGAACCGGTCCGTACCACGTCCGGAAGCCACCCAGGGTCAGCCGACCCGCAGGAGCAGTACGGAACGTGCCGGAACCGTGGTCTCCGTGCCTGCCGCGAGGACCGTGTCCGGCGCCCCGTCCTGGTCCTCGCGCGAGGTGTCCACGACCACCTCGTACCGCTCCGCCCACGGCGGCCCGGGCAGCACGAAGCTCACCGGGCGGTCCCCGGCGTGCAGCACCGCGAGGAAGCTGTCGTCGAGGACGGGTGCGCCCCGCTCGTCCCGCCCGGGGATGTCCCGGCCGGACAGGTACAGGCCCAGGGTGGCGGCCGGGGCGTACCAGTCCCGCTCCGTCATCTCCGTGCCGCGCGGGGTGAACCAGGCCAGGTCCCGCAGCCCGTCCGCCGAGTGCGCGCGGCCGGAGAAGAACGCGCGGCGGCGCAGCACGGGGTGCCGGTGGCGCAGCGCGATCAGCCGGGCGGTGAGCTCGAACAGCCCGCGCCAGCCGGGGTCGTCGAGGAGGCCCCAGTCCACCCAGCTGATCTCGTTGTCCTGGCAGTAGGCGTTGTTGTTGCCGTGCTGGGTGCGGCCCAGTTCGTCGCCCGCGACCAGCATCGGCACGCCCGTCGACAGCAGCAGCGTGGTCAGCAGGTTCCGCAGCTGCCGGCGGCGCAGCGCCCGGACCCCCTCGTCCTCGGTCTCGCCCTCCGCCCCGCAGTTCGAGGAGCGGTTGTCGTCCGTGCCGTCCCGGTTGCCCTCGCCGTTGGCCTCGTTGTGCTTGCGCGCGTACGACACCAGGTCGCGCAGGGTGAAACCGTCGTGCGCGGTGACGAAGTTGACCGACGCGTACGGGCGCCGGCCGCCCCAGGCGTACAGGTCGCTGGAGCCCGAGAGCCGGTATCCGAGGTCCCGGACGTCGGGCAGCGCGCCGCGCCAGAAGTCCCGTACGGCGTTGCGGTAGCGGTCGTTCCACTCCGTCCACAGCGGGGGGAACGCGCCGACCTGGTAGCCGCCCGAGCCCACGTCCCAGGGCTCCGCGATCAGCTTCACCCGGCGCAGCACCGGGTCCTGGGCGATGACCGCGAGGAACGGCGAGAGCATGTCGACGTCGTGCATGGAGCGCGCCAGCGCGGCGGCCAGGTCGAAGCGGAAGCCGTCCACGCCCATCTCGGTCACCCAGTAGCGCAGCGAGTCGGTGATCAGGCGCAGCACGTGCGGCTGCACCACGTGCAGGGTGTTGCCGCAGCCGGTGTAGTCGGCGTACCGGCGGGCGTCCTGCTGGAGGCGGTAGTAGCCGTGGTTGTCGATGCCCTTCAGGGACAGCGCCGGGCCGTACTCGTTCGCCTCCGCGGTGTGGTTGTAGACCACGTCGAGGACGACCTCGATGCCGGCGGCGTGCAGCGCGCGCACCATCCGCTTGAACTCGCCCACCTGCTCGCCGGTGGTGCCGGAGGCCGCGTAGGCGGCGTGCGGGGCGAAGTAGCCGATCGAGTTGTAGCCCCAGTAGTTGCGCAGGCCCCGGCGCAGCAGGTGGTCCTCGTGCGCGAACTGGTGCACCGGCAGCAGCTCCACCGCCGTCACGCCCAGCCTCACCAGGTGCTCGATCGCCGCCGGATGGGCCAGGCCCGCGTAGGTGCCGCGCAGTTCCTCGGGGATGCCGGGGTGCAGCCGGGTGAAGCCGCGCACGTGCAGCTCGTAGATCACCGAGTCCGCCCAGGGCGTCTTGGGACGGCGGTCGTCCGACCAGTCGTCGTCGTCGTGCACCACCACGCCCTTGGGCACGAAGGGCGCCGAGTCCCGCTCGTCGCGCACGGTGTCCGCGACGGACTGGTCGGGCCAGTCCCGCACATGCCCGTAGACCTCCGGCGGCAGGGCGAACTCGCCGTCCACCGCGCGCGCGTACGGGTCGAGCAGCAGTTTCGCCGGGTTCCAGCGGGCGCCGGTCCACGGGTCCCAGCGGCCGTGCACCCGGTAGCCGTACCGCTGCCCGGGCATGACGCCCGGGACGAAGCCGTGCCAGATCTCGTGGGTCAGTTCGGTCAGGCGGGCGCGGGTCTCCTTGCCCCTCTCGTCGAACAGGCACAGTTCGACCGACTCCGCCCCGCCCGCCCACAGCGCGAAGTTGGTGCCGGCCACGCCGTCCGGGCCCACCCGGAAGCGGGCGCCCAGCGGTGTCGGCGCGCCCGGCCACACGGGGGCGCCGGGCGGCGGCGCGGCACGGCGCTCGCCGTTCACGACGGCGGCCGGGCGCCCCTCCCCGGCGGCGTGCCCGCCCGCCACCGCCTCCTGCTCGGCTGCGCTCGACACCTGTCGGCCCCTTTTTCTCGGCTCGTCGGCCCCAGGGCAGCCCGGCCGGTGCCGGGTGGGCGGTCCGGCCCGCACCCCCCCGTTGGCGGGGCACGGACAGGTCCGTTCCCGGCACCGGCGCGCCCCCGCGGCTCTGTCCTGGGGCTCGGCTCCCCGGCGTCGTCTCCCCACTGTTCTGCCCAGAGCTTGGGTCGCACTCACGTTTCCCGGGAGCGGGCCCGCTCGTTGGGCAGCCCGTGAGGCACGTACAAGGGCGCGCAGGGCGCGCGGGGGCCGCGCTGGCCGCCGTACTGACATGGGCAGGACTGCTGGCCGGGGCCGCCGGCTGCACCTCGGGCGGCACCGACGGGTTCGGCGGCCTCCTCGGCGGTCCCCCGGCCGCCGAGGACGTCATCCGGGTCTCGCCGGACGACGGCGACAAGGGGGTCCGCGCCGACGGCAAGCTCCGGGTGCGGGCCGGGGACGGGCGCCTGGAGTCCGTGCGGGTCGTCCGGGCCCAGGACGCGCAGGACACCCCGGTGCCCGGGCGCCTGACCTCCGGCGGCCGGGAGTGGCGGCCCGACGACGACCGGCTCGCCCTCGCCGCCAAGTACACGGTCGACGCGGTCGCCGTCGACAGCCGGGGCCGCCGCTCCGCACGGCACACCAGCTTCACCACGTACGTCCCCGAGGAGCGCTTCATCGGGTACGTCACCCCGGAGAACCGCTCCACCGTCGGCACCGGGATGATCGTCTCGCTGACGTTCAACCGGAAGATCGCCGACCGGGCCGCCGTGGAGCGCGCGGTCCACGTCACCGCGGACCCGCCCGTCGAGATCCGGGCCCACTGGTTCGGCGGGGAGCGCCTCGACCTCCGGCCCCGGACCTACTGGAGTCCCGGCACCCAGGTCACCGTCGACCTGCGCCTGCGGGACGTGGAGGGGGCGCCAGGGGTCTACGGACTGCAGGACAAGTCCTTCTCCTTCACCATCGGCCGCAGCCAGGTCTCCCTGGTCGACGCGGCCGCGCACACCATGGAGGTGCGGCGCGAAGGCACCCTGCTGGCCACCGTCCCCGTCACCGCCGGAGCCCCCAAGTCCACGACGTACAACGGCAAGATGGTGGTGATGGAGATGCAGGAGGTCACCCGCATGAACAGCCGCACGGTCGGCTTCGGCGGCGAGTACGACATCCCCGACGTCCCGCACGCCATGCGGCTCACCGACTCGGGCACCTTCCTGCACGGCAACTACTGGTCCCAGGACGTCTTCGGCCGGGTCAACGTCAGCCACGGCTGCGTCGGGCTGCAGGACGTCAAGGGCGGCGGCGCCGAGACCCCGGCGGGCTGGTTCTTCGACCGCAGCCTCGTCGGGGACGTCGTCGAGGTGGTCCACAGCGACGACGGATACGTCGCTCCCGACAACGGCCTCGGCGGGTGGAACATGGACTGGACGCAGTGGACGGCGGGCAGCGCGCTCAACTAGCGCCGGGGCGACGGAGGTCGGGGCTTCGGCGGACTGTTGAAGTTGGGACTGAACGGTGACAATTCCGGGTCGCCGACGGCCCTGACCTTGCGGTTAATATGCGCCAACGCGCGCTGTAGCGCTGGGGTGCGGGCCCGACCAGGCCCGGCGAGGGGAGAGACGACTTGAACGTGCGACCGATATCGGGGGCGTCGGTTGACGCGCGGGGGAACCGCCGCCGCCGCAGGGGGCTGGCGCTCCTGGCTGGTGCGCTGCTGCTCGCCGTCACCGGCTGCGGTGGAGGAGCGAAGCCGGGCGCGGGGTCCGGCGTGGGCAAGGGCGCCGGCGCGGCGCAGGGCAAGCAGTCGCAGGCGGTGGTCACCATCGCGCCCAAGGACGGCGCCAAGTCCGTCCGGACCAGCGACGCCCTCAAGGTCAGCGCGCGCGAGGGCCGGCTGACCGAGGTCGTGGTGAAGGACGCCAAGGGCACCGCGATACCGGGGAAGATAACCGGCGGCGGCGCCACCTGGACGCCGTCCACCCACCTGGCCGCCTCCACCAAGTACCGGGTGCACGCGGTCGCCAAGGACTCCGCGGGCCGCGCGGCGGCCGAGGACTCCAGCTTCACCACCCTGACCCCGCAGAACACCTTCGTCGGGTACTTCACCCCCGAGGACGGCTCCACCGTCGGTGTCGGAATGCCGTTCTCCATCCGCTTCACCCGGGGCATCACGCACCCGAAGGACGTCCAGCGGGCCGTCCAGATCAAGACCGAGCCGGCCGTCGAGGTGCGCGGCCACTGGTTCGGCAACGACCGCCTCGACTTCCGCCCCGAGGAGTACTGGAAGTCCGGCACCAAGGTCACCGTCCGGCTGAACCTCGACGGCGTCGAGGGCCGCCCCGGCGTCTACGGCAAGCAGACCAAGACGGTCTCCTTCACCATCGGCCGCAACCAGGTGTCCGTGGTGGACGCCAAGAAGCAGACGATGAAGGTCACGCAGGACGGCAAGGTCGTCAAGACCCTGCCCGTCACCACCGGCAAGCCCGGCTACGAGACCTGGAACGGCCAGATGGTGATGAGCGAGAAGCTCACCGTCACCCGCATGAACGGCGAGACGGTCGGCTACGGCGGCGAGTACGACATCAAGGACGTCCCGCACGCCATCCGGCTCACCACCTCGGGCACCTTCATCCACGGCAACTACTGGGGTGGCGGCGCCTTCGGCAACTACAACGCCAGCCACGGCTGCGTCGGCCTGCGCGACGTGCGCGGCGGCTACGACAGCAAGGTGCCGGCGGCCTGGTTCTTCAACCACTCGATGATCGGCGACGTGGTCGTGGTCAAGAACTCCCACGACCGCACGGTCTCCCCGGACAACGGCCTCAACGGCTGGAACTTGTCCTGGAAGGAGTGGACGGCGTAGCCCACGGCGCGCTGACGGGCCCGGTGCGATCCACGGCACCGGGCCCGTCCCCGTTGATCCCCGTGCTGTGCCCGCCCGGGGCCCCCGGACCCCCGGCCGGGTGTGATCGACCGCACGAGCCCCCGCACCGTTAATCCCCGTTAACCTGCCTGCATGACCGCAACTCTCGAAGTGGCCGAGGGCGTCGGCACGCTGCGCCTGGACCGCCCGCCCATGAACGCGCTCGACATCGCCACGCAGGACCGGATCAGGGAACTCGCCGAGGAGGCCACCCGCCGCGAGGACGTGCGCGCCGTGGTGATCTACGGCGGCGAGAAGGTGTTCGCGGCGGGCGCGGACATCAAGGAGATGCAGGTGATGGACCACGCGGCGATGGTCCTGCGCGCCCGTGCCCTGCAGGACTCCTTCACCGCCGTGGCCCGCATTCCCAAGCCGGTGGTCGCCGCGGTCACCGGGTACGCGCTGGGGGGCGGCTGCGAACTCGCGCTCTGCGCGGACATCCGCATCGCCGGGGACAACGCCAAGCTGGGCCAGCCCGAGATCCTGCTCGGCCTGATCCCGGGCGCCGGCGGCACCCAGCGGCTGGCCCGGCTGATCGGCCCCTCGAAGGCCAAGGACCTGATCTTCACCGGCCGTCAGGTGAAGGCCGACGAGGCTCTCGCTCTGGGCCTGGTGGACCGGGTGGTGCCCGCCGCCGACGTGTACGCCGAGGCGCACGCCTGGGCCGCGAAGCTCGCCCAGGGCCCGGCGATCGCCCTGCGCGCGGCCAAGGAGTCGGTCGACATCGGGCTGGAGACGGACATCGAGACCGGACTCGCCGTGGAGCGCAACTGGTTCGCGGGGCTGTTCGCCACCGAGGACCGCGAGCGCGGGATGCGCAGCTTCGTGGAGGAGGGTCCGGGCAAGGCCAAGTTCCTCTGAATCCTTACGAAGCTCTCGCCCCTCTCTTGCTGTTGACGCGGCGTCTGATCCCGGGGGTCCCTCGATGAGGCGGATTAGGGGAGCCTTAAGGCACCCTTAAGCCTGCCTTGTCGAGGGAGGCCCTCGGCGATCGCTCGCGGGCCCGTCGGCGCAGGTCAGCCGAGATGTTCCGGACTCCGAAGCGCCTTTGGCATATGCCGTGCGCATTCGGTGCAGCAGGGGCGCTCAGGGGGCGTATTCACCCGGAACGGCCCCGGACGAAGCCCCGTCCGGCCATGATGGGGGGCATGGCGGGGCTGGAGGGCATCGAGCAGCCGCGGGGACAAGGGCGGGCGACCGCCGCGCGCTGGTCGCCTGCGGTCGAGGACGAACGGGCACTCAGGGCGCTGGAGTTGTTCGGCAACCCGACGGAGGCAGAGGTTCCGCTGCCGTCCCGCCCCGAGTCCGCCGCCACCGCACGCCGGCTCGCCCAGGTCGTCGTCCTGCGCCAGTGGGGGCTGACCCCCAAGATGACGGAGGACGCCGTCCTCCTGGTCTCCGAACTCGTCGGCAACGCCGTACGGCACACCGGGGCCCGGGTGTTCGGCTTACGGATGCGCCGCCGCCGCGGCTGGATCCGCGTGGAGGTCCGCGACCCCTCCCGCGGGCTCCCGTGCCTGATGCCGGTGCAGGAGATGGACGTCAGCGGCCGGGGGCTCTTCCTCGTCGACAAACTGGCCGACCGCTGGGGTGTGGACCTCCTGCCGCGCGGCAAGACCACCTGGTTCGAGATGCGGGTGGCGGACCGCTGACCGACGCTCACCCCGGCGGCCATACGTGTGAATCGGCGGTTTTCTTACCCTTCACCCCTTAAATGGTGCGGGTGACCACGACCGACCGCCGAGGGGTGCTGCGCACGGGCGCCGGGCTCGTCGCCGGGGGCGCGCTCGCCGCCGGTTGCTCCGCCGCGGGTGCCGACGCGCCCCCGTCCAGCGCCACGCCCTCGCCCCGCGCCCCGCACGCGACCGCCACTCCGCTCGCCGCGCCCGCCCCCCGCGCCTTCCCCCGGCAGCCCGCACAGATCACCCACGGCCCCCGCGACCGGCCCCGCGTCGCCCTCACCTTCCACGGCCAGGGCGACCCGGCACTCGCCCGCGCCCTGCTCACCGGGGCCGAGCGGCACGGCGCCCGCGTCACCGTGCTCGCCGTCGGCACCTGGCTCGACGAGCACCCGGAACTGGCCCGCCGCATCCTCGACGGCGGCCACGACCTCGGCAACCACACCCAGCGCCACCTCGCCGTCAACACCATGTCCGAGGCGGACGCCCGGTCGGAGATCACCGCCTGCGCGGACCGGCTGCGGCGGCTCACCGGATCCATCGGCACCTGGTTCCGCCCCTCGCGCGCCCCGGCCGCCTCCCCGCTCGTGGCACGGCTGGCCCGCGGCGCCGGATACCCGCACGTGCTGTCGTACGACGTCGACTCGCTCGACTACACGGACCCCGGCGCCCCCGCGATCACCCGCAAGGTCCTGGCCGAGGTCCGGCCGGGGTCCGTGGTGAGCCTGCACTTCGGCCACCCGGGCACGGTCACCGCCCTCCCCGGTCTCCTCACCGAACTCGACCGCCGCGGCCTCCACGCGGTCACCACCACGGAGCTGCTGAGCTGATGCGACCCACCCTCCTCACCCGGGCCCTGATCGCCGGCGCCGCCTGCCTCGCGCTGGCCGCGCTCTCCGCCTGCGACGGCTCCGCGCACCACGCCGACGAGGCCCTCGGCAGCAAGGCGGCCGCCGTGCCGCAGCCGAAACGGCAGGCCGTGGGCGCCCTGCCCGGCATGCCGCCCGTCCTCGACCCGTCCGACGTCTACGCCGCCGACCGCCCGAACAAGCTCTCCCCGGTGGTCAAGGACTTCCCGTCCCGGATCTACGTCCCCAACACCAACTCCAACACGGTCTCGGTCATCGACCCCGCCACGTACCGGGTGGTCGAGACGATCCGGGTCGGCCGTCAGCCCCAGCACGTGGTCCCCTCCTGGGACATGAGGACGCTGTGGGTCAACAACGACCTGGGCAACAGCCTCACCCCCATCGACCCGAGGACCGGCGAGGCGGGCGAGCCGGTCGCCGTGCACGACCCGTACAACCTGTACTTCACCCCCGACGGCAAGTACGCGGTGGTCATGGCCTCCGCCGACCACCAGCTGGTCTTCCGCGACGCGCACACCATGAAGACGGTGAAGGCCCTCCCGGTCGGCTGCGCGGGCGTCAACCACGCCGACTTCTCCCTGGACGGCCGCTACTTCATCGTCTCCTGCGAGTTCAGCGGGGAACTGCTCAAGGTGGACACGGCGCGGATGGAGGTGGTCGGCCGGCAGAAGCTGCCGCTGCGCGGAGCCATGCCGCAGGACGTGAAGATGTCCCCCGACGGCAAGCGCTTCTACGTCGCCGACATGGTGGCCAACGGGCTGTGGATCCTGGACGGCGCCACCTTCGGCAAGCCGGAGTTCCTCCACACCGGCAAGGGCGCCCACGGCCTGTACGTCAGCCGCGACTCCCGCGAGATGTACATCTCCAACCGCGGTGAGGGCACCGTCTCGATCTTCGACTTCACCCGCAACAAGCTCACCGAGAAGTGGCGCCTTCCCCACGGCGGCAGCCCCGACATGGGCGGCGTCTCCGCCGACGGCAAGGTCCTGTGGCTGTCGGGGCGCTACAACTCCGAGGTGTACGCCATCGACACCCGCACCGGCGCCCAGCTCGCCCGCATCAAGGTCGGCAGAGGCCCGCACGGCCTCGCCGTCTACCCCCAGCCGGGCCGCTACTCCCTGGGGCACACGGGCATCTTCCGCTGACCCGCCTCCGGGCAGGAGTGCCCGTGGGTGGTCGCCGCACCGAGGTCGCGCGAGGGCCGTTAATCTGACCTGCGTCAGTACGACAGCAAGACAGATCAGACGCGACACAAAGGGGCGGATCGGTGGCGGACATCGAGGAAGCACGCAAGGAGTTCCAGCGGATCGATGCGGACGGTGACGGGTTCATCACCGCCGCCGAGTTCAAGTCCGCCCTGGCCCAGGGGGGCGACTGGAACGTCACCGACACGGTGGCGGAGGTCATCATCAAGACCCGCGACCTGAACGGGGACAAGGTCCTGTCCTTCGACGAGTTCTGGGCCTACGTGAACAAGTGAGTCCGAGGCGGAGGGGCGCCCGGCGGTGAGCCGCCGGGCGCCCCTCCGCCGTCTCACCCGTTCGCCGGGGTCAGGAATAGCGCGCGTCCGACGTGGGTTGGAGGTCGGCTGCAAGGCTGTGCTTCGGACACCGACCTCGGAAGGGCTGGGCGAATCCAGACATGAAGATCGGCATCATCGGCGCGGGCAACATCGGCGGCAACCTCACCCGGCGGCTCACCGCCCTCGGCCACGACGTCTCCGTCGCGAACTCCCGTGGCCCGCACACCCTCACGGCACTGGCCGAGGAGACCGGCGCGACCCCCGTCCGCGTCGAGGAGGCGGCGCGCGGCGCCGAGGTCGTCGTGGTCACCGTTCCGCTGAAGGCGGTCCCGGACCTCCCCGCCGGCCTGCTCGACGGGGCGGCGGAGGGCGCGGCGGTCATCGACACCGGCAACTACTACCCGCAGCAGCGGGACGGCCGTATCGCGGAGATCGAGGACGATGGACTCACCGAGAGCCGCTGGACCGAGCGCCGGATCGGGCACCCCGTGATCAAGGCGTTCAACGGCACCTACGCCCAGGACATCGTGGAGCGGCCCCGTCCGGCCGGCGACCCGGAGCGGATGGCGCTCCCGGTGGCGGGCGACGACGCGGAGGCCAAGGCGAAGGTCCGGGCGCTGATCGACGAACTCGGCTTCGACACCGTGGACTCCGGCGGCATCGACGACTCATGGCGCCAGCAGCCCGGGACCCCGGTCTACGGCCTCAGGGCAGGCGTCGACGCCGTCGTCGAGGCACTCGGAGAGGCGTCCCCGGAACGCCCGGCGGACTTCCGGGCGTAGGACGGCGGGGCCGGCGCGGGGGACGGACCTCGTGTGGCGGGGCCGGTCTCCGGGCCGTACCACCCCGCCGGCCGCGAGGACGCGCTCATCTCCCCTGGGGCGTGGCCCACTTCCGCAGGTCGGCGTGGGTGGTGAAGCGGGCCACATTGGTGTCGTGGGGCTCGTCGGTGTACTGGTGGAAGCGCCATGCGGCCTCGATGCGCGGCTTGCCCGCGGTGACGTAGTCCGCGATCCACAGGCCGTCGCCCGCGTACGAGGTCCGGTCGCGATGGAGCCAGTAGTCCCGGCTGCAGTACAGGACGACCCGGTGGTGCGGCCGCAGTTGCTTCACCTTGCGGAGGAAGGCGTCCTTCTCGGCGTTGGAGGCGTGGGTGCCGTCGCCGGTGGTCTCCCAGTCGACGGCGAGGATGTCGCCCGCCCTCTCGGGGGCCTTGGCGACGAAGTGCTCCGCCTGGGCCGTGAGGTTGCCCGGCCAGAGGAAGTGGTAGAAGCCGACGGTCAGACCGGCGTCCCTGCCGTGCTTCGTCTGGGCGGCGAGTTTCGGGTTGACGTACGAACGCCCCTCCGTCGCCTTGATGAAGACGAAGGAGAGGCCGTCCGTGCCGTAACTGGAGGACTGGTACGCACTGACGTCGATGCCGCGCAGCATGGGAACTCCCTGAAGGCGCTGTGGGGGGGGAGGAGTCGTTGTCTGGGTTGTGCCCCCCACAGGTACGGACGATCCCTCCCGGCAGTTCGAATGTCAGTCTCGTGGCAGCGTCAGTCCCGCGGCACCGTCGATCCCAGCACCGCGGCCGACTTCGCCGACCAGTCCGAGGTGATCACGCTGGCGTGATGCGCGGCCAGCAGGGACAGGCGCGCGGCCACCTCGGCGTCCGTGGGGTTCGTCGAGGAGATCGCCGGGGACACCCCGGCGGCGTCCGTGGTGATCAGGATGTAGTGGTTCCTAGAGTAGAACGAGGTGTCGTAGCCCTTGTCGACGTAGCTCGCCGCGTCGCCGTCGAAGAAGACGAACCAGGGGCGGATCGAGGCGTCGTAGCGGCCGGTGCGCGGATCCCCGGCCTCGGCGCCCAGTACGGCCGGGAAGGCCTGGGCCGCCGTCAGGTCCCCGGCCGCGTGCAGGTCGCGCAGGTGGTCGCCGTACTCCTCGTCCGTCCAGTAGTGGTCGAAGGGGTTGGCCTGCTCCACCGTGCCGGGGATCAGCTCGAAGAGCACCTTGCCCCGCAGGGCGTCCCGGGCCGGCCAGGCGTCGGCCTTCGCGGCCGCGTCCGCCGAGGTGTACGTGCCGCCCAGCAGGTCGGCCGGCCTGTAGACCATGTCGCCGAGCCTCTGCCGCACCAGTGTGTCGAACTCGTCGGGTCCGAGCCCCACGTTGTTGTTGAAGCCGTTCTTCATCTCCACCTTGAAGACGATGGGCCGGTGGTCGGGGTGCAGTCGGTGCCAGGCGGCGATGTTGTCCAGGCAGCCGCCGAGGTCCTGGTTGCGGCTCTTGCCGTAGAGCTCGGCCGGGGCCTTCGCGGCCTCGCAGTTGTTGTCGTTGCCGAAGGGGTTGCTGTGGCTGACCCGCCAGCGCCTGCTCAGGCTGTCGGTGTAGACGTCGATCTCCAGCAGCGAGGCGCCGGAGTCCAGCGCCTGCGCGAAGTACGTGTACTTGGCCTTGTCGTACGCGTTGTGCGTACCGATCGCCGTCGTCTCCGAGAACTTCGGCGACGCTGCCCGGGCCTGCGCCGGCACCGCCGCCAGTAACCCGGCGACCCCCAGCGCCGCCGCCATCCGTCTCACCATGCGCATGAGTCAACTCCCCTACACCGACGCCAAGTTGGCGGCAGCGTAGAGCCAACCGGTTACCGCGCGGTAGCCCCTGGGGGAACGACTGCCTCTGACGGCGACACGGGTGTCCTCCGCCCCCTGCCGCGGTCGGCGACAGTGAGCTCCGGTATGTGTCATTCGAGTCGGGACAGACCTTCGCGGTCCAGGGACGAGCGTGCCGCTCTCACGCGGTGTCCGCGAGCCTGCCGCGTCGCTCCGCAAAAGGGCTCGCTCGGCCTCGCCGATTTTGGCGAAGCTCTTGTCCTCGGGTGGAGCGGCGGGCGAAGGCCCCGGGGGCGGGGGATGGCATGGATGTGCCGCCCGGGGCCCGCTCCCTCAGCACTCGATGATGTTCACCGCGAGACCGCCACGCGCCGTCTCCTTGTACTTGACGGACATGTCGGCGCCGGTGTCCTTCATGGTCTTGATGACCTTGTCGAGGGAGACCTTGTGGGAGCCGTCGCCGCGCATCGCCATGCGGGCGGCGGTGACGGCCTTGACCGCGGCCATGCCGTTGCGCTCGATGCACGGGATCTGGACCAGGCCGCCGACCGGGTCGCAGGTGAGGCCGAGATTGTGCTCCATGCCGATCTCGGCGGCGTTCTCGACCTGTTCGGGGGTACCGCCCATGACCTCGGCCAGCGCGCCCGCCGCCATCGAGCAGGCCGAGCCGACCTCGCCCTGGCAGCCGACCTCGGCGCCGGAGATGGAGGCGTTCTCCTTGAACAGCATCCCGATCGCGCCGGCGGCGAGCAGGAAGCGGACCACGCCCTCCTCGTCCGCGCCGGGGACGAAGTTGATGTAGTAGTGCAGGACCGCGGGGATGATGCCCGCCGCGCCGTTGGTGGGGGCGGTCACGACCCGGCCGCCGGCCGCGTTCTCCTCGTTCACCGCCATCGCGTAGAGCGTGATCCACTCCATCGAGCGGGCCAGCGCGTCGCCCTCGGCGCGCAGCTGGCGCGCGGTGACGGCCGCGCGGCGGCGCACCCGCAGTCCGCCGGGCAGAATGCCCTCGCGGGACATGCCGCGCCCCACGCACTCCCGCATCACCCGCCAGATCTCCAGCAGGCCCGCGCGTATCTCCTCCTCGGTGCGCCAGGCCCGCTCGTTCTCCAGCATCAGCGAGGAGATCGACAGGCCCGTCTCCCTGGTCAGGCGCAGCAGCTCGTCGCCCGTGCGGAAGGGGTACTTCAGGACCGTGTCGTCGAGCTTGATGCGGTCGGCGCCCACCGCGTCCTCGTCCACGACGAAGCCGCCGCCGACCGAGTAGTACGTCTTGGCGAGCAGCTCGTCCCCCGAGGCGTCGTGGGCCCACAGGGTCATGCCGTTGGCGTGGTAGGGGAGGGCCTTGCGCCGGTGCAGCACCATGTCCGCGTCGAAGTCGAACGCGATCTCGTGCTCGCCGAGCAGGCGGATGCGGCCCGAGGCCTTGATCGCCTCCACGCGCTCGTCGGCCGTCTCCACGTCCACCGTGCGCGGGGAGTCCCCCTCCAGGCCGAGCAGCACCGCCTTGGGCGTGCCGTGACCGTGGCCGGTGGCTCCGAGGGAGCCGTACAGCTCCGCCCGGACCGAGGCCGCCCTATCCAGCAGGCCCTCGTTGCGCAGCCGGCGCGCGAACATGCGTGCCGCGCGCATCGGGCCGACCGTGTGGGAGCTGGACGGGCCGATGCCGATCGAGAACAGGTCGAAGACCGAGATGGCCACGGGGACTCCTCCATACGGGGGTGGTGCGGTGGTGCGGGGGCGGGCGCCGGGTGCGGGTGCGTGTTCGGGGCGTAGGGGTGGGGCCGCGGGTGAGCGGGCGCCGCGCTCACCTCTCAGTGTGCGCGGTGCCCGCCCGAACCGCGGGGGACGGCTACTTTCCGAGCCCCGGGTACAGCGGGTGCTTGTCGGCCAGGGCCTTGACCCGTGCCTTGAGCGCCTCGGCGTCGTAGGACGGCTTCAGCGCCTCGGCGATCACGTCCGCGACCTCGGCGAAGTCCTCGGCCGTGAAGCCGCGGGTCGCCAGGGCGGGGGTGCCGATCCGCAGGCCCGAGGTGACCATCGGCGGACGCGGGTCGTTCGGGATCGCGTTGCGGTTGACCGTGATGCCGACCTCGTGCAGCCGGTCCTCGGCCTGCTGCCCGTCCAGCTCCGAGTTCCGCAGGTCGACCAGGACCAGGTGGACGTCCGTGCCGCCGGACAGCACGTCGACGCCGACCGCGCGGACGTCGTCCCGCACCAGGCGCTCGGCCAGGATGCGGGCGCCGTCCAGGGTACGGCGCTGCCGCTCCTTGAAGTCCTCGCTCGCCGCGACCTTGAAGGCCACCGCCTTGGCGGCGATCACGTGCTCCAACGGCCCGCCCTGCTGACCGGGGAAGACCGCGGAGTTGATCTTCTTGGCCAGCTCGGCCGTGGACAGGATCACACCGCCGCGCGGGCCGCCCAGCGTCTTGTGGGTGGTCGTGGTGACGACATGGGCGTGCGGGACCGGGTTGGGGTGCAGGCCCGCGGCCACCAGGCCGGCGAAGTGCGCCATGTCGACCATGAGGTACGCGCCGACCTCGTCCGCGATCCTGCGGAAGGCGGCGAAGTCGAGCTGCCGCGGGTAGGCCGACCAGCCGGCCACGATCAGCTTCGGCCGGGCCTCCTTCGCCAGCCGCTCCACCTCGGCCATGTCGACCCGGCCGTCCTCGCCCACGTGGTAGGCGACGACGTCGTAGAGCTTGCCGGAGAAGTTGATCTTCATGCCGTGGGTCAGGTGCCCGCCGTGCGCGAGGTTCAGACCCATGATCGTGTCACCCGGCTTGAGCAGCGCGAACATCGCGGCCGCGTTCGCCTGGGCGCCGGAGTGCGGCTGCACGTTGCCGTGCTCGGCGCCGAAGAGCTCCTTGATGCGGTCGATGGCGATCTGCTCGACCACGTCGACGTGCTCGCAGCCGCCGTAGTAGCGGCGGCCCGGGTAGCCCTCGGCGTACTTGTTGGTGAGGACCGAGCCCTGGGCCTCCATGACCGCGACCGGAGCGAAGTTCTCCGAGGCGATCATCTCCAGCGTGGACTGCTGGCGGAGCAGCTCGGCGTCGACCGCGGCGGCGACGTCGGGGTCGAGTTCGTGCAGGGGCGTGTTCAGGACAGTCATACGGCTACGACTCCTCAGCCGGCGGTGAACGCGGTGTACTCGTCGGCGGACAGCAGCTCCTCCGGCTCGCCGGCGACGCGGACCTTGAACAGCCAGCCGCCCTCGAAGGGGGCCGAGTTCACGAGCGAGGGGTCGTCGACGACGTCCTGGTTGACCTCGGTGATCTCGCCGGTGACGGGCGAGTACAGGTCGGAGACCGACTTGGTCGACTCGAGCTCGCCGCAGGTCTCGCCCGCGGACACCGTGTCACCGACCTCGGGGAGCTGGACGAAGACGACGTCGCCGAGCGCGTTGGCCGCGTGCTCCGTGATGCCGACCGCCGACACGCCGTCCTCGGCGGGCGACAGCCACTCGTGCTCCTTGCTGTAACGCAGCTGCTGGGGGTTGCTCATGACCTGAATTCTCCTGTACGCGGGGGAGTGCTGGTGAAGAGGAAGGCTGCTGGAGGCGCCGGTGAGCGGGGAGGGCGTGCCCGGCGCCACGGACGCGCGGACGGGTACCCGCGGGCGGGCCGGTGCGCGCGGACGGACGCCGAAGGGCGCCGCCGGGGCGTGTGCCCGCCCGGACCGCTCCCAGTCTCTACTTCCGGCGCTTGTAGAAGGGCAGCGCCACGACCTCGTACGGCTCGTGGCTGCCCCGGATGTCCACGCCGACGCCCGTCGTGCCCGACGCGGCGTGCGCGGCGTCGACGTACGCCATGGCGATGGGCTTGCCCAGCGTGGGGGAGGGGGCGCCGGAGGTGACCTCGCCGATCACCTCGCCGCCGGCGACCACGGGGTAGCCCGCGCGCGGGACCCGGCGGCCCTCGGCGACCAGGCCGACGAGCACCCGGGGCGGCTGGGCGGCGGCACGCTCGGCGGCGGCAGCCAGCGCCTCGCGCCCGACGAAGTCGCCCTCCTTGTCGAACTTCACCACGCGCCCGAGCCCGGCGTCGAAGGGAGTGAGCGACGTGGACAGCTCGTGCCCGTACAGCGGCATCCCCGCCTCCAGGCGCAGCGTGTCCCGGCAGGACAGCCCGCACGGGACCAGCCCGGCCGGCGCGCCCGCGTCGGTCAGCGCCTGCCACAGCTTCTCGGCGTCGGCCGGGGCGACGAACAGCTCGAAGCCGTCCTCGCCGGTGTAGCCGGTGCGCGCGATCAGCGCCGGGACGCCCGCGACCGTGCCGGGCAGGCCCGCGTAGTACTTCAGGCCGTCCAGGTCGGCGTCGGTCAGCGTCTTGAGGATGCCGGGGGACTCGGGGCCCTGGACGGCGATCAGCGCGTAGGCGTCCCGGTCGTCGCGGACCCCGGCGTCGAAGCCGGCCGCCCGCTCGGTCAGCGCGTCGAGCACGACCTGGGCGTTGGAGGCGTTGGCGACGACCATGTACTCGGTCTCGGCCAGGCGGTAGACGATCAGATCGTCCAGGATGCCGCCGTCGGCCCGGCAGATCATGGTGTAGCGGGCGCGGCCCACGCCGACGGAGGCGATGTTGCCGACCAGGGCGAAGTTCAGCAGCTCGGCGGCCTGCGGACCGGTGACGGTGATCTCGCCCATGTGGGACAGGTCGAACAGGCCCGCCCTGGTGCGCACGGCGAGGTGCTCGTCCCGCTCGGAGCCGTAGCGCAGCGGCATGTCCCAGCCGGCGAAGTCGGTCATCGTCGCGCCGAGCGAGCGATGCAGCGCATCGAGCGCGGTACGGCGCTTCTCGGAAGGTTCGGTACTGCTCATCGGTCGGTCTCCCAGGGAGATGGGGGTCCCCCCGCGCGAGCAGAGCCGGGCATGGGGGAGGGCGAGGAACGTTCCTCCCCATCTGTCATCGGAACCTGAGAGGTTCGCCATGACCCGCCGGTGGACGGACGGTCACGGCTTGCACCTTGGGTGGAGCCACTGCGGCAGCGGCCCGCTTTTCAGATGTGCCTCGCCCGCGCGGTAATGGTGCCTGAGAGATTCAAGGGAGGGACTTGCTCCTTCGGCGCCCCAGCGACCTGCTGGGAACTCTCCCGCGCGGATTCAAGCGGCCGGTATGCAGTTGGCGCGCACATCATTGCACGCCCGGCCCGGTCGTGGCAGGTCGCGTCTGTAACCGGGCTGTGGCGGTACGCGTACGAAAACGCGAGACACCCCGTATTACCGTCTCTTTACACTCGGCGGGGAGGGGAACTGTGACTGACCCCAGGGGAGGACGATCACGGTGAAGAGGACGACGGCGCAGGCGACCACCCCGGCCCTGGCGCTGCCCGAGCGGGGCCTGGTCCTGTCCCGGCGGCCCGCGGCCGGCGAGCGGTGCGGCGAGCGCCCCGCGCCCGTGGTCCGAGATCTGCGCGACCGGGCCGGCCGGGGCCCCCACGCCCTTCTGTTCGGCCCCGGCGACGTGGTCGTGATCACCGGCCTGCCCGGCAGCGGCAAGTCCACGCTGATGCGCCGCGCGGTGCGCGGGGCGCGCGTGGACTCGCAGGACACCCGCGACCGCTGGGACGCCCGGGCACCCCGCATCCTGCCGTACGCGCTCTACCGTCCGCTGGTCCGCCTCGCCCACTACGCCGGGCTGCGCCGCGCCCTGCGGGCCGGCGGCGGAGTGGTGGTGCACGACTGCGGGGCCCAGGCCTGGGTGCGCGGCTGGCTGGCCCGCGCCGCCCGGCGCGGCGGCGGCATGATGCACCTGGTCCTGCTCGACGTGACCCCGGACACCGCGCTGGCCGGCCAGCGCGAGCGCGGCCGCGGCGTCTCGCGGTACGCCTTCCTGCGCCACCGCACGGCCGCCGCCCGGCTGCTGCGCGCGGTGGAGCGGGGGGAGCTGCCGGAGGGCTGCGGCTCGGCGACCCTGCTCGACCGGGACGCGGCGGACGCGCTGTGCCGGATCGGCTTCGCGGGCTGACCGGCTCCGGACGCGCTGTGCCGGATCGGCGTCACGGGCCGACCGGCTCCGATCGGTGCGAGCCCGGCGAGACCCCCGGGCCCCCGTACCCGCTAGCCTTGCCGGTCAGAGCAGTGGTTCCCAGCAGGCGGTAGGCAGATGGACTTCCCGGCGGACTTCCCCGCGGATCTTCCCGCGGACTATCCGGCACAGGCGCACCCCCACCCGCACGGCGGATGGCCCGGCAACGAGCTGGAGGAGGTGCTGTCGGCCGCCCTCGGCGTCCCTTCGGCCGGCGCCCGGATCGTCGAGGTCCTCGGGCGCAGCTTCGTGTGGGTCCCGCTGCCCAACGGCGGGGGACCGAACAGCGGCCCGCTCGACCTGCCCACGCTGGAGGTCGAGGGCCAGGCGTATGTGCCGGTGTTCAGCTCCGAGGAGCAGCTCCGCCAGGTCGCCGGCGCCCAGATGCCCTACACCGTCGCGCCCGCCGTGGAGTTCGCGCGCGGCCTGCCCCCGCAGGTCGGGCTGGCCCTCAACCCGGACGGCGTGGTCGGCATCCCGCTGCCCCCGCCGGTCGTTGCCGAACTGTGCCGGACGGGACTGACCCCGCTCGACGGCCCCGCGAGCGGCGGCCGGGTCCGCCTCTACGAACCCGACTGGCAGGACGACCCGGTGGACTTCCTCGCCGCCGCCTCCGCCGAGTTCGCCGAGACCGGCGTGGTGCTCACCGCCCGCCGCTGCCTCGCCGTCATCGAGACCGCCGACCCGGTCCTGTTCGTCGGCGTCGAGCTCTCCCAGTGGGAGGGCGACCTGCGCATCCGCCCCATGGACGCCCTCGGCCGCGCGCTCGGCCGGGCCCCCGCCCCGTGGCCGGTCAACCTGATCCTCCTGGACGCGGCCCAGGACCCGGTGGGCGAGTGGATGCGCGAGAAGGTGCGGCCGTTCTACCAGCACGGCAACTGAGGGCCTCCCGGACGGGCGTGGGGGATCGCGCGGTGGCCCGCGGACGGGCCCGCGGCCGCGCGAGGACGGCAGGCGTCCAGGGCCCCCGGGCGGGCTTAAGCTAGGCCCTGTCGTCAAACTCCCGTCTGCCGTGCGACGCCAGGACCTGGGGCCCCGTCGCGAGGCAGGCGGGACTTTCACCACAGGCCCGAGGGGCACGGCCGGGTCGAGGGGTTGCACAGAGGGGCGGTTCAAGGTGAGCGCAAGCGGCACGGCCGCGGCCGGGCAGGTCGAGCAGATGCTGCGCCAGGTCACGCCCGGGCGTTACGACGCCTACGAGGCACTCCTGCGTGCCCTCGCCACCCCCTCCTCCGGCCAGGTCTGGATGCTGCTCTGGCACGGTCAGGCCGGCTCGCCCGACGCCCAGTACGGCCACATGGAGGCCGACGGCCACGGCTACGCCCCCTGCGTGACCTCCGCCCAGGAGCTCTCGGCCAGCGGCTGGAACCGGTCGTACGAGGTGGTGGACGGCCTGGACGTCGCCCGCACCCTCTACCCCGACCACTACGGCCTCTGGCTCAATCCGCACGCGCCCGGCGGCGGCGTCGGCATCCCCTGGCTCGACCTGCGGCGCATCGCCGCCGGTCTGGACCGCCAGCCGGCCGGCCCGCTGCGGCTGGCGGAACCGGCCATCGACATCCCGCAGTTCTACGCCCTGCTCACGCAGAACGCGCACCGCACGCCCGCGGTCCGCTCGCTGCGCCGCGCCTGGGTGCAGCCGGCGCTCGGCGCCCCCTACCTCGCCATCGGCCTGGACGTGTACGACACCTCGCCGCAGGCCGTGGACTCGGTGCGCGCGATGATGCAGCAGTCCATCGGCGCGGTCCCCGACGGCCTGCCGGTGTCGACCGTCGCGATGTCCGACGAGTACGACCCGGTCGCGATGTGGCTGCGCGCCCAGGCCCGCCCGTTCTACGACCGTGAGGCCCACGCGGCCCCCGCCCAGGCCCCGGCCGCCGGGTACGGCTATCCGCCGGTTCACGGCGGCTACTGACCGGCCGCGCACACTCCCGCCGCATCCTCCTCACCGTCCGCGCACATCTCCCCGCGTAGACCGCGGACGAATAACGCCAAAAAGTGCGGTTTTTCCGTTCCGTCCCAACTGTCCCGCGTCCGAGGGGCGTTCTTCGCCGTTCGGATAACGGAATCCCCAGGACAGCATCACGGTTGCGCATACATTCCCGGTCAGCTCTGGCGAGTGATCGTGAGCCCGTTGAAGACTCGCCTCTCAGACGCGAGGCCATCGATCCTGTGATCGAACCAATCCACAGATCCGCTGGACAGTTGGGCCGCAACCATCGGCGGCCGCCGCGCAGCAGGTAAGCGAACCAAGCCGTCCACAGCGGCGGGCAAAGGCCGGTCACCACCGGCGCGAGAGGGGTCAGGTCACTGTGACCGCACCGATCGAGACCACGGGGGCGGAGGCCGAAGCGCAGCCTGAGGCCGTGCTCGCCGGGGCCAAGAAGAGCCAGATCGAAGGGCGTTCACTCACGCAGATCGCCTGGACCCGGTTCAAGCGGGACAAGGTGGCCGTGGCGGGTGGCGTCGTGGTCATCCTGCTCGTCCTCATGGCCGTCCTCGCCAAGCCGATCGAGTGGATCTTCGGGCTCGACCCCGACAAGTTCAACCAGGACCTCATCGACCCCGCCCTGCTGGCCCCCAAGGGTGCCTGGGGCGGCATGAGCATGGCCCACCCGCTGGGCATCGAGCCCCAGTACGGCCGTGACATGCTCGCCCGCATCATCGACGGCTCCTGGGTCTCCCTCCTGGTCGCCGGCGGCGCCACCCTCCTCTCCGTGATGATCGGTGTGGTGCTCGGCGTCGTCGCCGGGTACTACGGCGGCTGGGTGGACAGCCTCATCAGCAAGCTGATGGACACCTTCCTGGCCTTCCCGCTGCTGCTGTTCGCCATCGCCATCTCGGCTTCCGTGCAGGACGGCTTCTTCGGGCTCGACGGACTCTCGCTGCGCATCTGCGTGCTGATCTTCGTGATCGGCTTCTTCAGCTGGCCCTACATCGGCCGCATCGTGCGCGCCCAGACGATGAGCCTGCGCAAGCGGGAGTTCGTCGAGGCCGCGCAGAGCCTCGGGGCCCGAGGCCCGTACATCCTGTTCCGGGAACTCCTCCCCAACCTCGTCGCGCCGATCCTCGTCTACTCGACGCTGATCATCCCGACGAACATTCTCTTCGAGGCCGCGCTGAGCTTCCTCGGAGTGGGTATCGCTCCGCCCCAGGCCTCCTGGGGCGGAATGCTCAGCAACGCCGTGGATCTCTACACAGCTGATCCGCAGTTCATGTTCGTGCCCGGTCTGGCGATCTTCATCACCGTCCTGGCATTCAACCTGCTGGGTGACGGGCTGCGTGACGCCCTCGACCCTCGCAGCAAGTGATCCATCGATAGAGGGGGTCTTCCTCACGTGAAGACGAGAAGGGTAACCGCGGCCGTGGCGTCCGTCATGGTGCTCTCGCTGGGTGCCGCCGCGTGCGGCGGCGGGGGCGGCAGCGACAAGGGCTCCGGTGGCAGCGGGAAGAAGGATGCGGCGCTGGACTCCATCGTCAACGCGTCGAGCAAGAAGGGAGGGACGGTCAACCTCGAGGACTCGGACGTGCCGGACTCCCTGGACCCGGGCAACACGTACTACGGCTTCGTGCAGAACTTCTCGCGTCTGTACGCCCGTACGCTCGTCACGTTCAAGCCGGCCGCGGGCAAGGACGGCCTCACGGTCGTCCCGGACCTCGCGACCTCCCTCGGCAAGGCGAGTGCCGACGCGAAGACCTGGACCTACCACCTGCGTTCGGGCCTGAAGTTCGAGGACGGGACCCCGATCACGTCCAAGGACGTCAAGTACGCGATCGAGCGCTCCAACTTCGCGCCCGAGGCCCTGTCCAATGGCCCGACGTACTTCAAGGCGTACCTCGAGGGCGGCGACAAGTACAAGGGCCCCTACAAGGACAAGTCGCCCGAGGGCCTGAAGTCCATCGAGACGCCCGACGACACCACGATCGTCTTCCACCTGGCGAAGCCCTTCGCGGACTTCGACTACCTGGCGACCTTCTCCCAGACGGCCCCCGTGCCGCAGGCGAAGGACGACGGTGCGAAGTACGTCCAGCACATGGTCTCCTCCGGCCCCTACAAGTTCGCCTCGTACGAGGAGGGCGCCAGCGCCAGCCTCGTCCGCAACCCGAACTGGGACCCGAAGTCGGACCCGATCCGCAAGGCTCTGCCGGACAAGATCAACGTCAAGTTCAAGGTCAACCCGGTCTCGATCGACAACAACCTGCTTGCCGACAAGATCACGGCCGACATCACCGGTGCCGGTGTCCAGGCGCAGACCCAGCCGCGCATCCTGAGCGGCAAGTACGCCAAGCAGACGGACAACTCGTACGCGGGTGCCACCGGCTACATGGCGCTGAACCTGCACGTGAAGCCGTTCGACAACGTCCACTGCCGCAAGGCCGTCCAGTGGGCCGTCGACAAGCAGTCGGTCATCGACGCCGCGGGCGGCACGCCCAAGGGCGACGTGGCCACCACGCTGCTGCCGCCGTCGGTCAACGGCTACACCAAGTTCGACAGCTACGCGACCCAGGGCAGCAAGGGCGACGTGGCCAAGGCCAAGGACGAGCTGAAGCAGTGCGGTAAGCCCAACGGCTTCGCCACCACGCTGACGGCCCGCTCCGACCGCCCCGTCGAGGTGGCGATGGCCACGGCCATCCAGAACTCGCTGAAGGCCGCCGGCATCAAGGTCGACATCAAGCAGTTCCCCTCCGGCAAGTACTTCGCCAACTTCGCCGGTGTCCCGAGCTACGTCCACCAGCACAAGCTCGGCATGATGATGATGGCGTGGGGCGCCGACTGGCCGACCGGCTACGGCTTCCTGGACCAGATCATCGACGGTTCGGCCATCAAGCCCTCGGGCGGCAACAACCTGATGGAGCTGAACGACCCGAAGATCAACAAGGCGCTGTCCGACGCCATCGCCAACACCGACTCCGCGGCCCGCACCAAGGCCTGGGGCGAGATCGACAAGATGGTCATGGACAACGGCTCGGTCGTCCCGCTGATCTACCGCAAGAACCTGCTGATCAGGCCTACGTCCGCGACCAACGTCACGGTCACGCAGGCGTACCTCGGCATGTACGACTACACGCTGCTGGGCTCCTCGAAGTAACCAGCAGGCCGGATACCTGAAAGGCAGGTGAAGGCACCGGGCGGCCGGGACGGACACACTCCGTCCCGGCCACCCGGAGCCGCACAGCTGTGGCTGCGTACATCATCCGACGCGTCTTCGGCGCCGTGGTACTGCTGCTGGTGGTCAGCGCAGTCACCTTCGCAATCTTCTTCCTGGTCCCCCGCCTGGGCGGCCAGACAGCCACTCAGCTGGCCACCCAGTACGTCGGCAAGGACGCCAACCCCGAGTCCATCGCCGCGATCAAGAAGAACCTGGGTTTCGACCAGCCCATCTACATCCAGTACTGGGACTACATCAAGGGCCTGTTCGTCGGCGCCGACTTCAAGTTCGGCCCTGATGCCTCCCACTGCGACGCTCCGTGCTTCGGCTACTCCTTCAAGAGTCACGTCGAGGTGTGGCCGCAGCTCCTCAAGCGCATTCCGGTCTCCTTCTCGCTGGCCGTCGGCGCGGCGGTGATCTGGCTGATCTTCGGTGTGACCACCGGTGTCGTCTCGGCGCTGCGCAAGGGCAAGCCCGTCGACCGCATCTCGATGTTCATCGCGCTCGCCGGCGTCTCCCTCCCGATCTTCTTCACCGGTCAGGTCATCAACGCGCTGTTCGTCTACCAGTGGCCCATCTGGGACAGCACGGACTACGTGCCGTTCACCGAGAACCCGGCCGACTGGGCCTGGCACATGCTGCTGCCCTGGATCAGCCTCGCCTTCCTCTTCTCCGCCACGTACGCCCGGCTCACCCGCGCGGGCATGCTGGAGACGATGAGCGAGGACTACATCAGGACCGCCAGGGCCAAGGGCCTGCGGGAGAGCACCGTCGTGACCAAGCACGGTCTGCGGTCCACGCTGACCCCGATCGTCACCATCTTCGGCATGGACTTCGGCACCCTCGTCGGCACCGCGGTGCTGACCGAGACGGTCTTCTCCCTGCAGGGCATCGGTGCGTACTCGATCCAGGCCATCAAGGACAACGACCTGCCCATCGTGATGGCCGTGACCCTGGTCGCCGCGTTCTTCATCGTCTTCTGCAATCTCCTCGTCGACCTGGTGTACGCAGCCATCGACCCCCGCGTGAGGTACTCGTGAGCAAGCTCGACAAGGCGGCGCTGGGCGAACCGGCCCCCGTCGCCCCCTCCGATGCCGACGACGCGTTCCTCTCCGTTCGCGATCTGCGCATCCACTTCGACACCGACGACGGTCTGGTCAAGTCCGTGGACGGCGTCAGCTTCGACGTGCGCCGGGGCAGGACCCTGGGCATCGTGGGCGAGTCCGGTTCGGGCAAGTCCGTCACCTCGCTGGGCCTGATGGGCCTGCACCGCTCGGCCAACGCCAAGGTCTCCGGCGAGGTCTGGCTGGACGGGCAGGAGCTGATCGGCGCCGACCCCGACGCGGTGCGCCGGCTGCGCGGCCGGAAGATGGCGATGATCTTCCAGGACCCGCTGTCCGCGATGCACCCGTACTACACCGTCGGCGCGCAGATCGTGGAGGCCTACCGGGTCCACCACAAGGTCACCAAGAAGGTCGCCCGGCAGCGCGCGATCGAGATGCTGGACCGGGTGGGCATCCCGGAGCCGGGCAAGCGGGTGGACAGCTACCCGCACGAGTTCTCCGGCGGTATGCGCCAGCGCGCGATGATCGCGATGGCGCTGGTGAACAACCCCGAACTGCTGATCGCCGACGAGCCGACCACCGCCCTGGACGTCACCGTGCAGGCGCAGATCCTCGACCTGATCCGGGATCTGCAGAAGGAGTTCGGCTCCGCGGTCATCATGATCACGCACGACCTCGGTGTGGTCGCGGAGATCGCCGACGACCTGCTGGTCATGTACGGCGGCCGCTGCGTGGAGCGCGGATCGGCCGACGAGGTGTTCTCCGCGCCGCGTCACCCCTACACCTGGGGCCTGCTGGGCTCGATGCCGCGGCTCGACCGTGATCAGACCGACCGGCTCATCCCGATCACGGGCTCCCCGCCCTCCCTGATCAACGTCCCGTCCGGCTGTGCCTTCAACCCGCGCTGCCCGTACGCCGACGTCCCGAAGGACAACGTCACCCGCACGGTCCGCCCCGAGCTGACCGAGGTCGGCCGCGGGCACTGGGCGGCCTGCCACATGACGCAGGAGCAGCGGGAGCGTATCTGGACCGAAGAGATTGCGCCGAAGCTGTGAGCGAGGAAAAGGCAGTGAGCATCCCTGCGCAGAGTGACGGTGCCGCCCACGACGGCAAGGCCCCGTCGGGCGAGGCCCTGCTGAAGGTGGCCGGGCTGCAGAAGCACTTCCCCATCCGGAAGGGTCTGATGCAGCGCCAGGTCGGCGCGGTACGGGCCGTCGACGGCATCGACTTCGAGGTCCGCAAGGGCGAGACCCTGGGCGTCGTGGGCGAGTCGGGCTGCGGCAAGTCGACGATGGGCCGCCTGATCACCCGGCTGCTCGAACCGACGGCGGGCAAGGTCGAGTTCGAGGGCAAGGACATCACGCATCTCGGCGTCGGCGGACTGCGTCCGATGCGCCGCGACGTGCAGATGATCTTCCAGGATCCGTACTCGTCGCTGAACCCCCGCCACACCATCGGCACCATCGTCGGGGCCCCCTTCAAGCTCCAGGGCGTCCAGCCCGAGGGCGGCGTCAAGAAGGAGGTCCAGCGCCTGCTGTCGGTGGTCGGGCTCAACCCCGAGCACTACAACCGCTACCCGCACGAGTTCTCCGGCGGTCAGCGCCAGCGCATCGGCATCGCCCGCGCGCTCGCGCTCAACCCCAAGCTCGTCGTGGCCGACGAGCCGGTGTCCGCGCTGGACGTGTCGATCCAGGCGCAGGTGGTGAACCTCCTCGACGACCTCCAGGAGGAGCTCGGCCTGACGTACGTGATCATCGCGCACGACCTGTCGGTCGTCCGGCACGTCTCGGACCGGATCGCGGTGATGTACCTGGGCAAGATCGTCGAGCTGGCGGACCGCGACTCGCTGTACAAGGCGCCGATGCACCCGTACACCAAGGCGCTGATGTCGGCGGTGCCGATCCCGGACCCGAAGCGGAAGAACGCCAAGAGCGAGCGGATCCTGCTCAAGGGTGACGTCCCCTCGCCGATCGCGCCGCCGAGCGGCTGCCGCTTCCACACCCGGTGCTGGAAGGCCACGGAGATCTGCCGGACGACCGAGCCGCCGCTCAAGGAGCTGAAGCCCGGTCAGCAGGTGGCCTGCCACCACCCGGAGAACTTCGAGGACCAGGCCCCGCAGGAGACCGTGCTGCTGTCGGCCGCGAAGGAGGCGGCCGAGCTGGTCTCCGACGAGGTCCTGGCGGAGTCGGCCGCGACCTCGGCGGCGGTGGCCGCGGAGGTGGGCGCCCCCGGGCCGGAGCCGGCGGAGGCGGAGGCCACGGAAGGGGAGGCCACGGAAGGGGAGGCCGCGGAGGCGGAGTTTGCGGAGACCGGGTCCCCGGCTGCCGTGGAGCCCGCGACCGAGGCGGCCGGATCGGCCGGGGCTGCTGAGGCCACCGAGCCGGCCGAGGAGCCCGTCACCGAGTCCGGGTCCGAGCCTGCCGAGGAGCCTGCCGAGGCCGAGTCCGTCGAGGACGCTGCGGAGGCCCCCGCCCCGGGGACGTCCGGGGCGACCGGGACGCCGGAGACTCCGGAGACGCCGGGTGCTCCGGAAGCCCCGAAGAGCGCCGACCGTCAGGAGTCAACTGACAAGTAAGGCATGACGAGTTGGCAAAGTCATGCACATGACTGAACGGGAGAGCGCAGAGTCGAGCGTGTCCGTCTGATGGGCACATCCGAAGGGACGACTCATGGCACTCTCCCGTTCGGCACGCTTAACGGCTCTCGCCACCGCGGTGGCCTCCTCCTTCCTCGTCGCCGCCGCCAAGCCCCCCACCCCCGGCGCCGACGGCATCGGCGACTCCTACTTCCCGCGCCTGGGCAACGGCGGCTACGACGCCCGCCACTACGCCCTGGACCTCGCCTACGACCCGGCCACCGGCCGCCTCGACGGCCGTACGACGCTCACCGCCCGGGCCACCCAGAACCTGTCCTCCTTCGACCTGGACCTGCAGCGGCTGGAGGTCGCCCGGGTCGAGGTGAACGGCAGACGGGCCTCCTTCACCCGCGACGGCGACGAACTGCGCGTCACCCCGCGCGGCGCCCTGGCGACGAACCGGACCTTCACGGTCGCCGTCACCTACGGCGGCACACCCGAACCCCTGAGCGGCCCCATCGTCTTCGGCTCCGACTACGGCTGGATGAAGACCGACGACGGCGTCTTCGTCGCCTGCGAGCCCAACGCCGCCTCCACCTGGTTCCCCTCCAGCGACCACCCCGCCGACAAGGCCACCTACGACATCCGGATCAAGGCGCCCCGCGGCCTGACCGGCGTCTCCAACGGCCGGCTCGTCTCGACGTACGACAAGGGCGGCTCGACGTACACCCACTGGCGCGAGAGCAGGCCCATGGCGACCTATCTCGCCACCGCCACCATCGGGCGGTTCGACGTGCGGACCGGGAAGACCCCCTCGGGCATCCCGATCTACGTCGCCGTCGACCCGAAGCTGGAGAACGGCAGCGCCGTCGACGTGTACGCCGTCACCGCCGCCGCCACCGACTACTGGTCGCAGGTGTTCGGGCCGTACCCGTTCGAGGAGACCGGCGCGATCGTCGACGACATGCCGGAGGCCGGGTTCTCGCTGGAGGTGCAGAGCAAGCCCGCCTACTCGGCCGTGCGCAACGAGTCGACCATCGTGCACGAACTGGCCCACCAGTGGTTCGGCGACTCGGTGTCGGTGGAGCGCTGGAAGGACATCTGGCTCAACGAGGGCTTCGCCACCTACGCCCAGTGGCTGTGGGCCGAACACCAGGGCACCCGCTCGGCGCACGACTCCTTCCGCGCCGCCTACGACTCCCGCCCGGCCGACAGCCCCTTCTGGCAGATCGAGGTGGCCGACCCGCGGCGGGACACGATGTTCGCCTCGGCCGTCTACCAGCGCGGCGCGATGACCCTCCAGATGCTGCGCGAACGCATCGGCGACCCGGCCTTCTTCCGGCTGCTGCCCGCCTGGACGAGGCTGCACCGCTACGGCAGCGCGAACACGGCCGGCTTCATCCGGCTCGCCGAACGCGTCTCCGGACGGCAGTTGGACGATCTGTTCCAGAAGTGGCTCTTCACCACAGGGAAACCCGCCCTCTGAGCCTTGCATAGCAAGGTCCGCAGTTGATTCTGGGTAAGAATGTGGGGGTGCTACAGCAACTGTTCAGTCCCTCCGTCCAGCACACGCTCGACGTGATCGGCATCTTCGTGTTCGCCATCTCCGGCGCGCTGCTGGCCGTCCGCAAGAACTTCGACGTCTTCGGCATCGCCGTGCTCGCCGAGGTCACCGCGCTGGGCGGGGGGCTGTTCCGCGACCTGGTCATCGGCGCCGTGCCGCCGGCCGCCTTCACCGACCTCGGCTACTTCATCACTCCGCTGTTCGCCGCGCTGCTGGTGTTCTTCCTGCATCCGCACGTGGAGCGCATCCAGGTGGCGGTCAACGTCTTCGACGCGGCCGGCCTCGGCCTGTTCTGCGTCGCCGGCACCACCAAGGCGTACGCCTACGGCCTGAACCTCACCGCGTCGGCGACCCTGGGCCTGGCCACCGCGGTGGGCGGCGGTGTGCTGCGGGACGTGCTCGCCAACGAGGTCCCCTCGCTGCTGCGCTGGGACCGCGACCTGTACGCGGTCCCGGCGATCGTCGGCGCCACCATGGTGGTGCTCTGCATCCACTACGACACGCTGACCCCTTTCACCAGCGGGCTCGCGGTGGTCACCGCCTTCGTCCTGCGCCTGCTCGCGATGAAGTTCCACTGGCGAGCTCCGCGGGCGTGGAACCGCCGGTCGACGGTCCGGGAGGAGTGACGTTGCCGGGAGGGGCGCCGGGGTGCTGCCCGCCGGGCCGGGGAGCTAGCTCCCCGGTCAGCCACCGGAACACCGTCGGTATCTGTGGGCGCCACAGCGCCATGCTGTGACCGCCCGCGCTGCGCGGCAGGAACACCACGCGCACGGTCGTCGGCGGCTTCGCGATCTGCTCCAGGGCCACGCCCGCCTGGTACCCGTCGCCGGACTCGCCCGAGAGGTAGAGGGCGACGCGCGGCGGCCTGCGGTACCCGCGCAGCAGGAAGTACGGGTTGTTCGCCCGCCGCAGCTGCACGTTCTGAGCGGCCAGCGAGGCGCGCTCGCCGATCGGGTCGTTGTAGCCGGACAGGCTCACCGCGGCCCGGTAGCGGTCGGGGTGGGCGACGGCGAGCTTGACCGCGCAGTGCGCCCCGGCCGAATAGCCCGCGGTCGCCCAGCCGTTCGGCCCGGGCTCGGCACGGAAGTTGTCCGTGATCATCTTCGGTACGTCGATGCTCAGCCAGCTGTCCGCGTTCACGGTGCCCGGGATGTTGGCGCAGCCCGTGTCCACCTTGGCGATCAGGTTGGTGCGCGGCGCCACCAGGATGAACGGCGCGACCCGCCCGCTGCGCATCAGCGGGAGCAGTTGCTCGTGCACCTTCAGGGAGCCGAACCAGGCCTTCGCCGAGCCCGGGTAGCCGGACAGCAGCTCGACCACGGGGAACTTCCTGGTGCGGTACGCGGGGTCGTCGTACTGCGGCGGCAGCCAGACGTAGACCTCGGCGCCCACCCCGGAGACCCGGCCCTTGAGCTGGGTGACCCGGACCCCGCCGGCCGCGCGCATCCCCGGCCCCTCGGCCGGGCCGAACTCCTGGCGCACCTTCGGCAGCTTCCGGTAGGCGATGCCGCCCGTGCCGTCGGCGCCCAGGTCGGCGGCCTGCTGTACGTGGTTGCCCGTGCCGAGCAGGTCGGCCCAGTTGTCGTACAGGTTGTTGGCGTTGTTGACCAGGACGAAGACCAGGGTGACGGCCGTGGCCTGGGCGAACAGCAGCATCAGCAGCCGGGCGGCGGCGCGCAGCGCCCGCGGCCCGGGCAGCCGCGACCACAGGACGAGCGGCAGGGCGAGGGCGACGGCCGCGAGCAAGACGGTGGTGTACAGGAACGCGGTCCCGGTGAGGCTCATGTCCCCATAGAGGGATTGCGGGGGGCTCGGGTTACGGGCGTGTACGGACACTTACCGAGAAATTGCCGGACCCTCACCCGGGTGTCGGAGCCCTTCCGGTGAGCGAAAGAGAGAAAGCTACCGCTTAGTAGTTACCTGTTGTACGGTTCACGCATGCCAGAAGCAGCTTCCGCCCCGGCCGCGCGGGCCACGATCGGCGACAGTGAGTTCGACCGCGACACCGCGCTCGTCCGGCGCGCCCCCGGCGTCTACGACATCGACCTCTCCGCCGGCTGGACGATCATCAACGCCGTCAACGGCGGCTATCTGCTGGCCGTGCTCGGCCGTGCGCTCGCGGACGCCCTGCCGCACTCGGACCCGTTCACCGTCTCGGCGCACTACCTGACCGCGTCCCAGCCGGGCCCGGCCGTCGTCCGCACCGACCTCGTCCGCGCCGGCCGCACCCTCTCCACCGGTCAGGCCTCCCTCTTCCAGTACGACGAGGACGGCCGCGAGGTGGAGCGCATCCGTGTCCTGGCCTCCTACGGCGACCTGGACACGCTGCCCGAGGACGTCCGCACCACGGCGGCCCCGCCCACGATCCCGCCGATGGGGCAGTGCTTCGGGCCCGAGGACGGCCCCGCCCCGGTCTCCGGTAGCTCGGCCATCGCCGACCGCCTGATGCTCAAGCTGGACCCGGCCACCCTCGGCTGGGCGCTCGGTGCGCCCTCCGGCAAGGGCGAGATGCGGGCGTGGTTCGGGCTCGCCGACGGCCGGGACGCCGATCCGCTCTCCCTGCTGCTGGCGGTGGACGCACTGCCTCCGACCGCGTTCGAGATCGGCCTGACCGGCTGGGTCCCGACGGTCGAGCTGACCGTGCACGTCCGCAGCCGCCCGGCGCCGGGCCCCCTGCGCGTCTCCATCACCACCCGCAACCTCGCCGGCGGCTTCCTGGAGGAGGACGCCGAGGTCTGGGACAGCACCGACCGCCTGGTCGCCCAGTCCCGCCAGCTGGCCCGCGTGCGGCTGGGCTGAACGGTCCCGGGGGCCGAGGGCCTCGCCCCCCGGCGCGCCTCACTCTCGGTCGAGCCAGTGACGGCGCCCGACGCTGATCAGCCGCAACTGGCGGGTGGCGAGCCGGGTCACGTGCTCCCGCTCCTCCGCCGGGGAGTCCAGCGCCTCCAGGAAGAGCGAGGCGGTGATCAGCATCTGGTCCACGTACAGATGGGAGAGCATCAACAGGTCGTCGTCGCTCCACCCCTCCGACTGCGGGTCCTTGGCGAGTTCGGCCTTCACCTCCCTTGCGAACCGCAGCAGTTGCTCCCGGATGGCCTCCCGGACCGGCTGCACCCCGCCGTGCCGCTCGCGGGCGACGAACCGGACATGGGCGGGGAACGCGTCCACGTGACGGGCGATCAGCTCGACGGCACGTGTGATGCGTTCCTCGCTGTCGTCGGCCGTGGCCACCGTCGTCCGGATCATCGGGTGCAGGCTGCCCAGCGCCTCCTCGACCAGTGCCACGCCGAGGTCCGCCGTGGAGCGGAAGTGCCGGTAGAAGGCGGTCGGCGCGACACCGACGGCGCGCGTGACCTCGCGCAGGCCCAGGCTGCTCAGGCTCTGCTCCTCCAGCAGCCCCAACGCCGCGTTCAGGAGCGCCTGTCGGGTCTTCTGCTTCTGGGCCTGCCGGGCGCCGAGAGTGTGACTCATGCCATACAGTTAACAACTGTTCTCTGAAATTTCCAAGTCCCGGGCGCGCTAGACTCGAAAGTCAGTGAACAACTGTAACTGCATCCGTTCACCGAGACTTCGCGGGCGGCCGTCCGAAGGCCCCCCGAAGCACGTTGGAGGGGGATCCGATCCCATGCTGTTCCTCGTCGCCGCACTTCTGCTGTTCGGCGTCGTGCTGGGCACCGTCGCCCACGCGCCGCTCGACTTCACCGTCGTCGCCGCCGTCGTGATCGCCGTCTGGCTCGGCGTCTTCGCGGTACGTGAGCGCCTCCGCCGTCGCGGCACGGCGGCCCGCTGACCCGCGACCGGACACCGCCCCGTCCAAGGAGCGGTCCGGCCCGAGCGACCTCAACGTCCTCACGTCCACAGGGAGCTGACCCGTCATGCACCTCACCGCACCGGCCACCCGCCCGACCGGCAGGCGCGACGCCGACGGCATGGCCGTCGCGTCCTTCGTCCTCGGCCTGCTCGGCCTGCTCGTCCTCAACCTCTTCCTCGGCCCCATCGCCATCGCCCTGGCCGCCGTGGCCCTGTGGCGCGGCACGGCCCGCCGCGGCCGCGCCTGCCTCGGCCTCGGCCTGGGCGTCGCCGACCTCCTCGTGCTGCTCGCCTTCGTGCAGGCGGACAGCACCGTGTCGTGGAGCTTCTGAGCCGGCTCCCGCCGGCCACGGCGATCCGCGGTCCCGCCCCGAGGACGACGGGGACGGGTCCCACCGCGGCGTCGACGGGCCTTGAGCCGGGGCCGCCCGGGCGCGCCCCGTAGAATCGGCGTCACCATGGCATACCTCGACCACGCCGCGACCACCCCCATGCTCCCGGAGGCGGCAGAGGCACTGACCGCCGCGCTGGGCGTCACCGGCAACGCCTCCTCCCTCCACGCATCCGGCCGCAGGGCCCGCCGCACGGTCGAGGAGTCCCGCGAGGCACTCGCCGAGGCCCTCGGCGCCCGTCCCAGCGAGGTCGTCTTCACCTCCGGCGGCACCGAGGCAGACAACCTCGCCGTCAAGGGCCTGTACTGGTCCCGCCGTGCCGCCGACCCGCGCCGCACCCGCGTCCTGGCCAGCCCCGTCGAGCACCACGCGGTGCTCGACGCCGTGCACTGGCTCGGCGAGCACGAGGGCGCCACCGTCGAGTACCTCCCGGTCGACTCCTACGGCCGCGTCCACCCCGAAGCCCTGCGCGAGGCGATCGCGCGCGACCCCGGCGACGTCGCCCTCGCCACCGTCATGTGGGCGAACAACGAGATCGGCACCGTGCTGCCGATGCGGGAACTGGCCGATGTGGCAGGGGAGTTCAGCGTTCCCCTGCACTCCGACGCCGTCCAGGCCTTCGGTCAGGTGCCGGTCGGCTTCGGCGCCTCGGGCCTCGCCGCGATGACCGTCTCCGGCCACAAGGTCGGCGGTCCGTACGGCATCGGAGCCCTGCTCCTCGGCCGCGAGCACACCCCCGTACCCGTGCTGCACGGCGGCGGGCAGGAACGGCACGTCCGCTCCGGCACCCTCGACGTCCCCGCGATCGCCTCCTTCGCGGTGGCCGGCCGGCTCGCCGCGGAGCGGCGCGAGTGGTTCGCCCGGGAGATCGGCGCGCTGCGGGACGCCCTGATCACCGCGGTCCGCACGGCGGTGCCGGACGCGATCCTGGGCGGGGACCCGGTGGACCGCCTGCCGGCCAACGCCCACTTCACCTTTCCCGGCTGCGAGGGCGACTCCCTGCTGCTCCTGCTGGACGCCCAGGGCATCGAGTGCTCCACCGGTTCCGCCTGCACGGCGGGCGTCGCCCAGCCAAGTCACGTGCTGCTCGCCACCGGCACCGACCCGGACCTCGCCCGCGGCACCCTGCGCTTCTCGCTCGGCCACACCTCCACACAGGCGGACGTCGAAGCGGTCGCCAAGGCCATCGGCCCGGCGGTGGAACGGGCTCGCGCGGCGGGCCTGAGCTAGGCGGGGTCCGGAGTCACCTCCGTGAGGCGGAGGCCCCGGGCATGGAACAGCGGGAGCCCCGGGCACAGAGAAGCGACCTACGAGGCGGGTTCCCTTCGCCGGTATTGTCCGGATCAGGTAATGGGGGTCGCCTTCCGATCTCTCGATCTTCCGGCCTCTCAGCCCGACCGTCGACGTCGGCACCGGCGGAGACCGAAGCCTCACGCCGAAGTCGGCTACTCCGCTCGAACTCCCTCACTCGTCCCGTAGGTCTACGTTCAGGATATAACTCCAGGAACCGGGCGCAATCGGCGTAGGGAGAATATTCATGATTCTCTTCCCGCATCGCTCACCAGGCGCAGATACCGGCCCCAGTCCCAGTGCGGCCCCGGATCCGTGTGGTCGGTGCCCGGCACCTCCACGTGCCCGACGATGTGCTCCCGGTCGACGGGTATGGCGTACCGCGCGCAGACCCGGGCCGTCAGCCGCGCCGAGGCGGCGTACATCGCGTCCGTGAAGGACGCCGCGTCCTCGACGAAGCCCTCGTGCTCGATGCCCACGCTCCGCTCGTTGTACCCCCGGTTGCCCGCGTGGAAGGCCACGTCCAGCTCGCGGACCAGCTGTGTGACGCGCCCGTCCCGGCGGACGACGTAGTGGGCCGCGGCCGCGTGCTCCGGGTCCTGGAAGACCTTCACCGCGCTCGCGTAGTCGCCCTGGGTCACATGGACCACGATCCGGTCGACCGGGTAGTCCGCCGGGCGGTCGGCCCGCCGGTAGTTCGCCGGGGAGGCCGCCACCCACCGCGCGCCCCGGAAGTCGACCGCGCCCGCGACCCGCGGCTTCTCCACGCCCGGCAGCCGCCACCACAGCCGGGACAGCTCCGCGCGCCCCAGCGCGATCCCGCCCACGGCTGCCGCCGCGCCGCCGGCGAGCAGGGCCCGCCGCCCCAGCCGCCGCTCCGCGCCCTCGCCGCCCGCGTCCCTCGTCGCCCCCATGTGATCTTCAACGGACGTGCGGCGCCCCCGGTTCCCGTGGCCCCGTACCCTGGAAGGGTTATGACTGAGACCCCGCAGCGCCCCCTCCGCGTCCTCGCCGCCATGTCGGGCGGCGTCGACTCCGCCGTCGCCGCCGCGCGCGCCGCGGAAGCCGGCCACGACGTGACCGGCGTCCACCTCGCGCTCTCCGCGAACCCCCAGTCCTTCCGCACGGGCGCGCGGGGCTGCTGCACCATCGAGGACTCCCGCGACGCCCGCCGGGCCGCCGACGTCATCGGCATCCCGTTCTACGTCTGGGACCTCGCCGACCGCTTCCGCGAGGACGTCGTCGAGGACTTCGTCGCCGAGTACGAGGCCGGCCGCACCCCCAACCCGTGCCTGCGCTGCAACGAGAAGATCAAGTTCGCCGCGCTGCTGGACAAGGCGCTGGCCCTCGGCTTCGACGCGGTCTGCACCGGTCACTACGCGAAGGTGGTCCTCCACGAGGACGGCACCCGCGAGCTGCACCGCGCCTCCGACATGGCCAAGGACCAGTCCTACGTCCTCGGCGTGCTCGACGACCGGCAGCTCGCCCACGCGATGTTCCCGCTCGGCGACACCGTCACCACCAAGGACGAGATCCGCGCGGAGGCCGAGCGCCGCGGCCTCGCGGTGGCCAAGAAGCCCGACTCGCACGACATCTGCTTCATCGCCGACGGCGACACCCAGGGCTTCCTGGCCCAGCGGCTGGGCCGGAGCGAGGGCGACATCGTCGACGAGTCCGGCGCCAGGGTGGGCACCCACGAGGGCGCGTACGGCTTCACCATCGGCCAGCGCAAGGGCCTGCGGATCGGCACCCCGGCCCCCGACGGCAAGCCGCGCTACGTCCTGGACATCTCCCCGGTGACCAACACGGTCACGGTCGGCCCGGCCTCCGCCCTGGACGTCACCGGCCTCACCGCGATCCGGCCGCGCTGGTGCGGCGCCGCCCCTGCCGGGCCCGGCACCTACACCGCCCAGCTGCGCGCGCACGGCGGTGAGACCGAGGTCCGCGCCGAACTCGTCGACGGCGAGCTGCGGGTGGGCTTCACCGAGCCAGTGCGCGGCGTCGCCCCCGGGCAGGCGATCGTCCTCTACGACGGCACCCGTGTGGTCGGCTCGGCGACGATCGCCTCGACGGTCCGTGCGCAGGACTCGGCCGAGGACACGGCCACGGCGGTGTGACGCCCGGGCCGGGCGCCCTTCGCCTCACTCGCGGCTCGGCTCGCCCGTGCCGTCCTCGAAGCGGTACCACGTACGCCGCAAAGGCGCACGGCCGCGGCACGGTGTTCCGCGAACCGCAGATCAACGCCTGGTACCTGCTGCGCGGCGGGCGACTGCTGTCGCTCAACCCGGAGGCGCGGGCGGCGATCGGCGCCCACGGCACCACCCTGGCCGGTCACCGGCACCACATGCGCTCCGCGTACGGTTCCCGGCCCGCCGGATCGGCGTACGACCGCGAGGGCTACGCGGGAGGCTTCGGCCGGGAGGCCGCCCGCGCGGCCACCGCGGCCGCGGCGGCGGACCGGGAGGCCGGCCCGGACACCGGCACCCTGGCCGGCCTCGGCGCCGCCGGTGCCGCGCTCGCCCTGGGCGCCGCGCTCGCCGGGCGAAGGCCGCTGCGAGGTCCGGGAGCGCGGTGACCTGACCCACCGCGACCCGAGAGAGCGCGTACGACCACGGCCCCACACGCCGTCGGTGCGCACCGGGGGAGGGGGACCGGACCGGGCCCCACACCGGCCCGGTCCCTCCCCGAACCCCCGGGCCCTTCTCGGACGGGTACGGCGTGTGCGCGCCCGGGCCGAGCGGCGCGCGGGCATCGCCGTGCGCCTACGAAGCCGCCCCTGTCGCGAAGAACTCCGCCAGCACCGGCGCGAGCACCTCCGCCTCCACGGCGTGGCTCTGGCCCTCCAGCGTGCGGTACGTGCCCCGGGGCGCGAGCTGGGCGACCTGCTGGGCAGCCACGCGCATCCACCCGGGGCTCGCGCCGCCCGCGACGGCCAGCACCGGCACCCTGATCGACGCCAGCAGGTCCCGCGGCATCAGGCCGTCGCCCATGACCGCGTCGTCGTAGGCGAGGGTCGGCGCGATCGACTCCATGCCGGCCCACATGGGAGCCTGGCGGGCGTTGGCGATCACCTCCGGGGCCAGCCCGGTCAGCCGCAGGAACAGCTCCACCGCCTCCCCGCGCCGGCCCTCCGCCAGCGCACTGGTCAGGTCCCTGGTGTACGCCGCGCGCTCCTCCGCACCGCCCTCGTACACCGCGAACGGCGGTTCGTACACGGCCACCTGACGCACCGGCAGCCCGCTCGCCGCGGCGCGCAGGGCCAGCGCCCCGCCCGAGGAGATGCCGTACAGCGCCGCCTCGCCGCCCACCGCCTCGATCAGCGCCACGAGGTCCTCGACCTCGCGCTCCACCGCGTACGGTGCCGTGTCGCCGCTCCCGCCGCGCCCCCGGCGGTCGTAGACGACGGCGGCGAAGCGGCCGGAGAGGGCCGCCGCCAGCGGCGCCAGCGTGGCGCCCGTCGACATCGCGCCGCTGACGAGGACGACCACCGGGCCCTGGCCGGTGCGGTGGTGGGCGAGGGGGGTGCCGTCACGCGAGATGGTCTCGTTGTCCATGCCTGTGAAGACTGCCACGCTGCACCGGACTCATCGGGGAGGCGCCGGGCGCCGCTCGGTCACGGGCGCCGCCCGGCCCCGGGCCGCCCGCGGGTCACACCACCTCCACGTCGTAGAAGCACAGGTGGTCCTTGATCTCGGCGACGTCCGGCTTCGGGTCGGGGTACGCCCACACCAGGTCCGCGGCGTCCGGCAGCGACCAGTAGGACGCCGTGCCCTTGAAGGGGCAGTGGGTTTGCGAGTCGGACGGGGTCAGCAAGTCCAGGCGCACGTCCTGCGGCGGCAGGTAGTAGCGCGGGGGACAGCCGGTCTCGCGCAGCACCAGGGCCCGGTCGCTCTCCGCGAGAACCCGGCCGTCGTGCACCACGCGCACGCGCTCGCCGCTCGGCTCGATGGTGATCGTGTGTCCATGGGTCATACCGGGACAGCGTCGCCGGGGCCGGACTTCTTCCCGCGCGGGCACACCTCTCACGCCCGCGTACCGTGGGCCCATGAACATCTGCGTCTTCCTCTCCGCCGCCGACCTCGACGACCGCTACACGCGTCCCGCGCGGGACTTCGCCCGGCTGATCGGAAAGGCCGGCCACACCCTGGTCTGGGGCGGTTCCGACAGCGGCCTGATGAAGGTGGTCGCGGACGGCGTGCACGAGGCGGGCGGCCGGCTGGTCGGTGTCTCGGTCGACTTCCTGTCGGCCAAGGCCCGGCCCGGGGTGGACGACATGGTGATCGCGCGGGACCTCGCCGAGCGCAAGAAGCTGCTTCTGGCCAGGGCCGACGCTGTGGTGATCATGGTCGGCGGCACCGGCACCCTCGACGAGGCCACCGAGATCCTGGAACTGAAGAAGCACGGCCGGACCGAGAAGCCGGTGGTGCTGCTGAACACCGCCGGCTTCTACGACGGCCTCCAGGAGCAGTTCCGCCGCATGGAGGAGGAGGGGTTCCTGCCGCGGCCGCTCGCCGAGCTCGTGCACTTCGCGCAGGAGCCCGCGGGCGCGATGGCCTACCTGGAGGCGTCGGTGGTCGGCGCCCCGGGGCCGGACGGCCGCTGAGCCGGTGATGCGACCATGGCGGGCATGGCAACTCATGTGATCACCGGAGCCGGTTCCGGCATCGGCGCGGCCGTGGCCCGCCGCCTGCACGCGCGCGGGGACGAACTCGTGCTGCACGCGCGCGACGCGGGCCGGGCGAAGGAACTGGCGGCCGAGTTCCCCGGCGCCCGCACGCTGGTCGGCGACCTCGCGGACCCGGACCGGCTCAGCTGGGCCTTCTCCCACCAGAGCCTCCCGGACCGGGTGGACACCCTGCTGCACGTCGCGGGCGTCGTCGACCTCGGCCCGGTGGGCGAGCTGACCCCGAAGACCTGGCACCACCAACTCGACGTCAACCTCGTCGCCCCGGCGGAGCTTACCCGTCTCCTCCTGCCCCAGCTGCGCGCCTCCCGGGGCCACGTGGTGTTCGTCAACTCGGGCGCCGGCCTGAGCGCGCACGCGAACTGGGCCGCTTACGCCGCCTCCAAGCACGGCCTGAAGGCCCTGGCCGACTCCCTGCGCCAGGAGGAGCACGGCAACGGCCTCCGCGTCACCTCGGTCTACCCCGGCCGCACGGCGAGCCCCATGCAGGCGAAGGTCCACCAGCAGGAGGGCAAGGAGTACGACGCCGGGCAGTGGATCGACCCCGAGTCGGTCGCGACGACGATCCTTATGGCCGTGGACCTGCCGCGGGACGCCGAGGTGAACGACCTGTCGGTGCGGCCGGGCCGCTGACCGCCCCGGCCGGTGCCGCCGGCCGTGGCGGATTCCGTAGGCTTCCCGGGTGAGCGAAAACAGCCAGTTCAGGTTCGGTGGCGCCACCGGGGTGGGTTCCCTGCCCGGTGGGGACGCCCGGGAAGCCGCCAAGACAGTGACCGGGACCTTCGAGGACTTCCCGTTCCTTCCCGAGCTGCCCGGGCGCGGACCCGGCGCCGACATGGTCGGACGCACCGCGGGGATGCTCGTCGAGCTGTACGCGCGCGTGGAGCCCAGCGGCTGGCGGATCGGGGACCGGCCGGGCCGCGACACCCAGCGGGCCCGGTCCTGGCTGCGGGAGGACCTCGACGCGCTGGAGGAGTTCACCCAGGGCCACGAGGGACCGCTGAAGGTGCAGGCCGTCGGCCCCTGGACGCTGGCCGCCGCCCTCGAACTCAGGAACGGCGAGGCCGCGCTCTCCGACCCCGGCGCCTGCCGGGACCTCGCCGCCTCGCTCGCCGAGGGACTGCGCCTGCACCTCGCGGACGTCCGGCGGCGCGTGCCCGGCGCCGAGATCGTCCTCCAGCTCGACGAGCCCTCTCTCACCGCCGTCCTGCGCGGCCGGGTCAGGACCGCCAGCGGCTACCGCACCCACCGCGCCGTCGACCGGCAGGTCGTCGAGGCCACGCTCCGCGACGTCCTGGGGGTGCACACGCGGGGGCCCGTCGTGGTCCACTCGTGCGCACCGGACGTCCCGTTCGCCCTGCTGCGCCGGGCGGGCGCGGCGGGGATCTCCTTCGACTTCTCACTCCTCACCGAGCGTGACGACGAGGCGATCGGGGAGGCCGTGGAAGGGGGCACCCGGCTCCTCGCCGGTGTCGTCCCCGGCACGGACGGCCCGTTGTCAGACCCTGCCGGTAGCGTCATGGGTGTCAGGACGCTGTGGCGCAGGCTGGGGCTGCGGCCGGGGCTTCTCCCGGAGACGGTCACGGTCACCCCGGCGTGCGGCCTCGCGGGCGCTTCCCCCGCCTACGCGCGCCGGGCGCTCGCCCACTGCGTCCGGGCGGCGAGATCCCTCGCGGACAACCCAGAGTAACGGGAGGACCACACGGTGGCCGGCGACAAGCAAGCGGAGACGACGGTGCCCACGGAGGCACGGGAGAAGCACGCGCAGCTCGCGGAGCAGGTCGAGGAGCACCGCTTCCGGTACTACGTGAAGGACGCTCCCGTCATCAGCGATGCCGAGTTCGACCAGCTCCTGCGCTCCCTGGAAGCGCTGGAGGAGGAGTACCCGGAGCTGCGCACGCCCGACTCGCCCACCCAGAAGGTCGCGGTGGCGTACGAGACGGACCTCGCCGAGGTGGAGCACCGGCAGCGCATGCTCTCCCTGGACAACGTCTTCGACGACGCCGGGCTCGCCGCCTGGGCCGAGCGCGTCGCCAAGGACGTCGGCACCACGGACCACCACTTCCTGTGCGAGCTCAAGGTCGACGGCCTCGCGGTCAACCTGACCTACGAGGAGGGCCGGCTCACCCGCGCGGCCACCCGCGGCGACGGCCGCGTCGGCGAGGACATCACCCCCAACGTCCTGACGATCGCGGAGATCCCGCACCGGCTGGACGGCGACCGCGTCCCGTCCCTGGTCGAGATCCGCGGCGAGGTCTACTTCCCGATGGAGGCCTTCCAGGACCTCAACGCCCGCCGGGTCGCGGCGGGGGAGAAGCCGTACGCCAACCCCCGCAACTCGGCCTCGGGCTCGCTGCGCCAGAAGGACCCGAAGGTCACGGCGACGCTGCCGCTGCACATGGTCGTCCACGGCATCGGCGCCCTGGAGGGCTACGGGGGTCTCACCCGCCTCTCCGAGGCCTACGATCTGCTGAAGTCCTGGGGCCTGCCCACCTCCCGGCACAACAAGGTGGTCGACGGCCTCGACGGCGTCCGCGAGTTCATCGCGTACTACGGCGAGAACCGGCACTCGGTGGAGCACGAGATCGACGGCGTGGTCGTCAAGCTCGACGAGATCCCGCTCCAGGGCCGCCTCGGCTCCACCTCCCGCGCCCCGCGCTGGGCGATCGCGTACAAGTACGCGCCGGAGGAGGTCAACACCAAGCTCGTCAACATCCGGGTGGGCGTGGGCCGGACCGGCCGGGTCACGCCGTACGCCCAGGTGGAGCCGGTGACGGTGGCCGGCTCGGAGGTCGAGTTCGCCACCCTGCACAACCAGGACGTGGTCAAGGCCAAGGGTGTGCTCATCGGTGACACGGTCGTGCTGCGCAAGGCCGGTGACGTCATCCCGGAGATCCTCGGCCCGGTCGTGGACCTGCGCGACGGCACCGAGCGCGAGTTCGTGATGCCCTCCGAGTGCCCGGAGTGCGGCACCCCGCTGCGGCCGATGAAGGAGGGCGACGTAGACCTGCGCTGCCCGAACGCCCGTAGCTGCCCGGCCCAGTTGCGCGAGCGGCTGTTCTACCTCGCGGGCCGCAAGGCGCTGGACATCGAGCACTTCGGCTATGTGGCCGCGGCCGCGCTGACCAGGCCGCTGGAGCCCGAGCGGGCACCGCTGACGGACGAGGGCGACCTGTTCGACCTGACCGTCGAGCAGTTGCTGCCCATCAAGGCGTACGTCCTCGATCAGGACAGCGGTCTGCCCAAGCGCGACCCGAAGACCGGCGAGGAGAAGGTCGTCACGGTCTTCGCCAACCAGCAGGGTGAGCCGAAGAAGAACGCGCTTGCCATGCTGGAGAACATCGCGGCGGCCAAGCGGCGCCCGCTTGCCCGCATTCTCACCGGCCTGTCGATCCGTCATGTCGGGCCGGTCGCGGCCGAGGCGCTGGCCCGAGAGTTCCGGTCCATCGAGCGCATCGAACAGGCCACCGAGGAGGAGTTGGCGAACACCGAGGGCGTCGGCCCCATCATCGCCGCCTCGCTCAAGGAGTGGTTCGCCGAGGAGTGGCACCAGGAGATCCTGCGCAAGTGGCGGGACGCGGGCGTGCGCTGGGAGGAGGAGAGCACCGGCGAGGACGAGGGGCCGCGCCCGCTGGAGGGGCTGACCGTCGTGGTCACCGGCACGCTCGAACACTTCACGCGCGACGGCGCCAAGGAGGCGCTGCAGAGTCGGGGGGCGAAAGTGACCGGTTCGGTGTCGAAGAAGACCTCTTTCGTTGTGGTGGGTGACAACCCAGGGTCGAAGTACGACAAGGCGATGCAGCTGAAGGTGCCGGTTCTGAACGAGGACGGTTTCGGCGTCCTGCTGGAACAGGGGCCCGACGCGGCGGCCGAAGTCGCCCTCCCGACCGGCGAGTAGGGGTTGAAGGCCACCCGTTCTGCGCATATCAGATGCATACGGGTGGTCGGGGCGCATTCGGGCAACCGTCGACGACCGCTGCCCGTGGAAGCCTTCTGCGGCCTACTGTTGAGGGGTGCGCCTGCCGTGCCCAGTTGCGGTCAGGCCATCCCTGTGCTCGCGGGGGAGTTACGTGGAAGGGTTTTCCAGAGCGGTGCCGCTGAGGGTCGTCGGGCAGCGGGCCGCGTGGCGTGGGCACCGCCGGCTGTGAGAGGGACGGGAATGGAACCGACCGAGAGCGCCGCCCCGGACTCACGGCTGCGCCGGATCACCGGCGCATGGCGGGGGTGGACGGGGCGGTCGCCGGAGCGCGCGGGCGCGGAGGGGCGCGCCGCCGGTCCATGCGTCGTGACGGAGATCTGCCCCGTCGCGCAACCGGCCGCCGATCGCGCCTCCGTGCTCCCGGACGGCGACGCCGAACGGCACCCGTACCGACCCGCCCTGCCCGCCGCGGTCGTCACGGCGGCCGCCCTCGTGCTCGGCGCCGGTTTCTACCGGGCGTTCGCCGGCCACCACGCGCTCTTCCCGTCCGGCAGGGTCGGCTGGTCGCTGGCCGTCCTCACCGGCATCATCGTCGGCCACCTCGTGATGCTCGGCCGGGCCCGCTGGTGGGGCGGCACCGGCTCGGGTGCCGCCCTCACCCTCGCCGTCCTGCTGCTCTTCGGCTGGGTGTCCGCCGGCATGGTCAGCCTCACCGTCGTCGTCCTGGTCGGCATAGCCAGGCGCCACCGCTGGCGACAGGGCGTGCTGCACGGCGCGGTGGACATCCTCGGCATCGGCGCCGGCGCCCTGCTGCTGGGCGCCTTCGGCAGTGTGCCCACGGTGGAGCGGCCCTGGGACCCGGGCACCTGGACCGCGTACACCGCCCCCCAGGTGGTGCTGGCCGCCGTCGCCTATCTCGCGGTCTCCCGCATCCTGCTGTGGTACCTGCACGCCCCGCGGGTCGGCGGCCTGCCCACCGTCGCCCGCACCGCGCTGGTCCGGCACGGCCTGGTAGCCGTCGCGCTGCTCGGCATCGCCCCGCTGGTCTGCGTGGTCGCCGTCGCCAAGCCCGTACTGCTGCCGCTGTTCTCCATCCCGCTCATCGCCCTCGACTCCACGCTGTGGATCGCCCGCGCCCGCGCCGAGGAGCAGCTGCGCGACCCGCTGACCGGACTGCCCAACCGGCAGTGGCTGCTGGAGCGCACCTGGACCGCCCTCGACGACGCCGAACGCGTCGGCGCCCGGGCCGCCCTGATGCTGATCGACATGGACCGCTTCCGATCGGTCAACGACACGCTCGGCCATCTCGCCGGTGACCGGCTGCTGCTCCAGATCGCCGACCGGCTGCGGCTGGCGCTGCCGCGCGGGGCGGAGGCCGCGCGGCTCGGCGGCGACGAGTTCGCCGTCTTACTGCCCGTGGCCGACTCCACGACGTCCGCGACCCGGGTCGCCCGCGGCCTGGTCGGCGCCCTCGGCTCCCCGCTCGACCTCGACGGGCTCACCCTCGTCCTGGAGGCCAGCGCGGGGGTCGCCGTCTTCCCGGACCACGCCCTGGACGCCGAGGGCCTGCTGCGCCGTGCCGACGTGGCGATGTATCAGGCCAAGCGGGACCGCACGGGCGTGGAGGTGTACGAGTCCAAGCGGGACTCCAACACCCCGGACCGGCTCGGGCTGCTCGGCGACCTGCGTCGCGCCCTCGACGCCCACGAGGTCGAGCTGCACTACCAGCCCAAGGTCCGCTTCGACGGACAGGTCGCCGGGCTGGAGGCGCTGGTGCGCTGGGTCCACCCCGAGCGCGGCAAGGTGCCGCCTGACGAGTTCATAGCGATCGCCGAGTCCTCGGGGCTGATGCCCCATCTGACGGAGTACGTGCTGGAGACCGCCCTCGGGCAGGTCGCCGCGTGGCGCGCCCAGGGGCTGTTCACGCCGGTGGCGGTCAACGTCTCCCCGCGCGACGTGCACACCCCCGGCTTCGCGGGCTCGGTCGCGGCGCGGCTGGCCCGGCACGGCGTTCCGGCGGGAGCGCTCCAACTGGAGATCACCGAGCACGTGCTGCTGGAGGACCCGCAGCGCGCCGCGGACACGCTGGCCGGGCTGACCGGGCACGGTGTGAAGATGTCGCTGGACGACTTCGGCACCGGCTACTCCTCGCTGGTGCACCTGCGCCGGCTGCCGGTGAGCGAGCTGAAGATCGACCGTTCCTTCGTGGCCCGGCTGGCGGTGGACACGGAGGACGCCGAGATCGTGCGCTGCACCGTCGACCTCGCCCACTCCCTCGGCCTGCTGGTCGTCGCCGAGGGCGTCGAGGACGACGAGACCTGGGAGCGGCTGCGCGACCTCGGGTGCGACGCCGTGCAGGGGTGGCTGGTCGCGGCCGCGATGCCGCCCGAGGAGACCACCGCGTGGCTGCGGGCCCGGGGATCCCGGGGATGGCAGCGGCCCGCGGCGGCGCTGCCCGCTGCGGCGTCCGACGAGTGATGCGGCCACCCGCCCCCCGGTCCTGAGGGGGCCCGCTTCGACGGCCGGTGCCGCGGCCACCCGGCCGCCGGTTCCGGGGCCCGGTCCGCCCCGCCCGTTCAGGTCGTGCCGGGCGGCGCGAAGTGACCGATCAGCAGCGCGAGCCGGTGCTCGTGTGCTTCCTCGGGCAGCCGGCCGCTGCGCATCAGGGTCACCAGGCCGTGCAGCGCGGCCCAGTAGGTCTCCGTGAGCAGTCCGGGTTCGTCGCCCTCGACCGCGACCGGTTCGACGGCCCGGAGCAGCTCGCCGAACGCCTCCTGCAGCGCGGCGGGGGCCTCGGGCGTCGCGAACGGCAGGTCCACCGGATGCGTGAACATGGCGTCGTAGAGCGCGGGCCGCCGCCGGGCGAAGGCGGTGTACGCCTCCCCGACCGCCGCCAGCGCCTCCCGTGGGCCCCCGGCCGCGGTGCGTGCCTCCCGCAACTCGGCCGCCATCTCCGCGCACCCCTGCACCGCGACTGCCGCCATGATGGCGTCCTTGCCCTTGAAGTGGCTGTAGAGAACGGGCTGGCTGTACTCGATCTCGGCGGCCAGCCGCCGTGTGGTGACCGCGTCCCAGCCCTCGCTCTCGGCCAGCTCCCGGGCGGCCGTCACGATCAGCCGCTCGCGTTCCGCCCGCTCGCGCTCCCTGCGCTTCTGGATCGTCATGGAGAAATTCTAGCAGTGCTAGCATTTCTATCGGTGCTCTGATAGCGTCGCTCTCGTTCCTAGCGGTGCTAGAAAACGGGCGATGGGGAGAAGCGAGATGGCCGTCACCGCGTACACCCTGGCTGTTCTGCTCGACCTGTTCTGCGTGTTCCTCGGCTACCGGTTCCTGTTCCGGCCCGGCCCGGCCGCGGCCGGCTACGGCGTCCCGGCCGACCCTGGTGGCGACGCCGGCGCCTACCTGTCGGTCAAGGGCCTCAGGGACGGCACCTTCGGGCTGCTGGGCCTGGTCCTGCTGGCCTTCGCCGGTGCCCGTGCCGAGGCCTGGTTCATGCTCTGCGTGGCACTCGTCCCGCTCGTCGACACGCTGATGGTCCTGCGTCACGGCGGGACGAAGGCGGTCGCCTTCGGGATCCATTTCGCCACGGCGGTCGTTGTGCTGATCAGTGCCGGGCTGCTCTTCGCGGTCTGACCGGGTTCCCGGGTCCGGCCGGCGTCCCAACCGTCACCAGGGGGTTCCGATGTCTCTGTTCGTGCCGAAGTTCGACGAGTCCGTGATCGTCCGTGACGCCGGGCCGAGGTCGTCGGTCGGGCGCCCACCACGGTGAAGCTGCTGGCCGACAGCAGCGCGACCGGGGGAGCCCTCTCCACCGTCCGGGTCACCCTCACCGACGGCGCCGACGGCGCCCGCCCGCACCTGCACAACTACTCGGCCGAGATGTTCTTCGTCCTCGACGGCGCCGCCGAGCTCCTCTCCGGTGACGACGTCGTCACCGCCGGGCGGGGCGACCTCGTGGTCCTCCCGCCGGGCCGGCCGCACGCGTTCGCCGCCGTGCCCGGCTCCGACGCCGACCTCCTCGTCGTCATCACGCCGGGCGTCGAGCGCTTCGCGTACTTCCGCCACCTCCAGCGCATCCACCTCGGCGAGGTCGCCCCGGAGAGCCTGCTGGAGGTGCAGGAGCTCTACGACAACCACTTCCTGCACAGCGAGGCCTGGGACGGGCGCCGCCGCTGAGCACGGGGACGGGACAGTGCGGCCGGGGGCCACGGGCCCCCGGGCGCGAAACCGTTTAACAACCATGGCACCCCGCCCCATAGGATTGGCCCAAACCGCACACACTCACCCCAGAGGATCGCTGCATGCCTGGCATCACGCGCGAGGAGGTCGCCCACCTCGCCCGGCTGGCGCGTCTGGAGCTGAAGCCCGAAGAGCTCGACCACTTCGCGGGACAGCTGGACGACATCATCGGCGCGGTGGCCCGCGTCAGTGAGGTCGCCGACCGAGACGTACCGCCGACCTCCCACCCGCTGCCGCTGACGAACGTCATGCGCGCGGACGAGGTCCGTCCGTCGCTCACCCCCGAGCAGGCGCTCTCCAGCGCCCCGGCCCAGGAGCAGCAGCGTTTCAAGGTGCCGCAGATCCTGGGGGAGGAGTAACCAGCCATGACGGACAACACCATCATCAGGCTCACGGCCGCCGAGACCGCCGAGAGGATCGCCTCCGGCGAGCTCACGGCCGTCGAGGTCACCGAGGCCCACCTCGCCCGGATCGAGGCCGTGGACGAGAAGGTCCACGCCTTCCTGCACGTCGACCGTGAGGGCGCCCTCGCGCAGGCCCGCGCCGTCGACGAGAAGCGGGCGCGCGGCGAGAAGCTCGGCCCGCTGGCCGGCGTCCCGCTCGCGCTGAAGGACATCTTCACCACCGAGGGCGTGCCGACCACCGTCGGCTCCAAGATCCTCGAGGGCTGGATCCCGCCGTTCGACGCGACGCTCACCCAGCGGCTGAAGGCCGCCGACGTCGTGATCCTCGGCAAGACCAACATGGACGAGTTCGCCATGGGCTCGTCGACGGAGAACAGCGCCTTCGGCCCGACCGGCAACCCGTGGGACCTCACCCGCATCCCCGGCGGCTCCGGCGGCGGGTCGAGCGCCGCCCTCGCCTCCTTCCAGGCCCCGCTCGCCATCGGCACCGACACCGGCGGCTCCATCCGGCAGCCGGCCGCCGTCACCGGCACGGTCGGCGTGAAGCCGACCTACGGCGCGGTCTCCCGCTACGGCATGGTCGCCTTCTCCTCCTCCCTCGACCAGGGCGGCCCCTGCGCCCGTACGGTCCTGGACGCGGCACTGCTGCACGAGGTGATCGCCGGGCACGACCCGCTGGACTCCACCTCCATCGACGCCCCGGTCCCGCCGGTCGTCGAGGCCGCCCGCAACGGCAGCGTCGCGGGGATGCGCGTCGGCGTCGTCAAGCAGTTCCGCGGCGAGGGCTACCAGGCCGGCGTCATCCAGCGGTTCGACGAGTCCGTCGCGCTGCTCAGGGAGCTGGGCGCCGAGATCGTCGAGCTGGACTGCCCGTCCTTCGACCTGGCCCTCTCGGCGTACTACCTGATCGCCCCGTCCGAGTGCTCCTCCAACCTCGCCCGCTTCGACGGCCTGCGCTACGGCCTGCGGGTCGGCGACGACGGCTCGCGCTCGGCCGAGGAGGTCACCTCGCTCACCCGCGAGGAGGGCTTCGGCCCGGAGGTCAAGCGCCGCATCATGCTCGGCACCTACGCGCTGAGCTCCGGCTACTACGACGCCTACTACGGCAGCGCCCAGAAGGTCCGCACGCTGATCAAGCAGGACTTCGACGCGGCGTTCGAGCAGGTCGACGTCATCGTCTCCCCGACGACCCCGACCACCGCCTTCGCCATCGGCGAGCGCGCCGACGACCCGATGGCGATGTACCTCGCCGACCTGTGCACCATCCCGACCAACCTGGCGGGCAACGCGGCCATGTCGCTGCCCTGCGGCCTCGCGCCGGAGGACAACCTCCCGGTCGGGCTCCAGATCATCGCCCCCGTGATGAAGGACGACCGGCTCTACAAGGTCGGCGCCGCCGTCGAGGCCGCCTTCGTGGAAAAGTGGGGCCACCCGCTGCTCGAGGAGGCTCCGTCGCTGTGACCAAGGCACTGTCCAAGGCCAAGGGCTTCAAGAAGTCCAAGTCCGGTACGTACCTGTCGATGGCCACCACCGCGTTCGGCGCGGTGAGTGTCGTCAAGCAGGCCAGGAAGGCCCGGAAGGAGAGCGACACGCTGCGCCTGCTCGACGCCGCCGTGTCCGCCGCCGCCATCGTGACCGGCCTCGCCATCCTCTACCGCGAGCTGAAGCGGCTGGGCGACGACGACGTCCTGCTGGGCTGAGAGGGAAGTTTTCACCGTGACCACCACGACCGATCTGGTGTCGTACGAGGACGCGCTGGCGACCTACGACCCCGTCATGGGCCTCGAGGTCCATGTCGAACTCGGCACCAAGACCAAGATGTTCTGCGGCTGTTCCACCGCGCTCGGCGCGGAACCGAACACGCAGACCTGCCCCACCTGCCTCGGCCTGCCCGGCTCGCTCCCGGTCGTCAACGCGACCGGCGTCGAGTCCGCCATCAAGATCGGTCTCGCCCTGAACTGCGAGATCGCCGAATGGTGCCGCTTCGCCCGGAAGAACTACTTCTATCCGGACATGCCGAAGAACTTCCAGACCTCCCAGTACGACGAGCCGATCGCCTTCGACGGCTACCTCGACGTGCAGCTGGAGGACGGCACGACCTTCCGCGTGGAGATCGAGCGCGCCCACATGGAGGAGGACACCGGCAAGTCCACCCACGTGGGCGGTGCCACCGGCCGTATCCACGGCGCCGACTACTCGCTGCTGGACTACAACCGGGCCGGCATCCCGCTCATCGAGATCGTCACCAAGCCGATCGTCGGCGCCGGTGACCGCGCCCCCGAGGTCGCCAAGGCGTACGTCCGCGAGCTGCGCGAGGTCATCCGGGCGCTCGGTGTCTCCGAGGCGCGTATGGAGATGGGCCAGATGCGCTGCGACGTGAACCTGTCGCTGATGCCCAAGGGCAGCGACACGTTCGGCACGCGCTCCGAGACGAAGAACGTCAACTCGCTTCGGTCCGTGGAGCGCGCGGCCCGCTACGAGATCATGCGCCATGCCGCCGTGCTCGGCGCGGGCGGCACGATCGTCCAGGAGACCCGCCACTTCCACGAGGACACCGGCTCCACCACCTCGGGCCGGGTGAAGGAGGAGGCCGAGGACTACCGGTACTTCCCGGAGCCCGACCTCGTCCCAGTGGCCCCCACCCGCGAGTGGGTGGAGGAGATCCGCGGCGCGCTGCCGGAGCTGCCGCTGGTGCGCCGTAACCGGCTCCGCGAGGAGTGGGGCGTGTCGGGGACCGACATGCAGGCGATCCTCAACGCCGGTGCCCTCGACCCGATCGTCGCCACGATCGGAGCCGGTGCCGACGCCGCCTCCGCCCGCAAGTGGTGGATGGGTGAACTGGCGCGCCAGGCCAACGAGTCGGGCAGGTCCCTGGACGAGCTGCCGATCACGCCGGAGCAGGTCGCCCGGGTGGCCGGACTCGTCGTCTCCGGCGAGCTCAACGACAAGCTGGCCCGCCAGGTCATCGAGGGCGTCCTCGCCGGTGAGGGCACCCCGGACGAGGTCGTCGAGAAGCGCGGCCTGAAGGTCGTCTCCGACGAGGGCGCGCTGACCGCCGCCGTCGACGAGGCCATCGCCGGCAACCCCGCCGTCGCGGACAAGATCCGCGGCGGCAAGGTGGCCGCGGCCGGAGCCCTGGTCGGCGCGGTCATGAAGGCCACGCGCGGCCAGGCGGACGCGGCCCGCGTCAAGGAGCTGATCCTGGAGAAGCTGGGCGTCGAGGGCTGACCCAGGGCCGTTACGGTCGAGCACGATCCCGGGGGGACGCGTCGGTTGCGACGCGTCCCCCCGGGCGTGTCACCGGCCGCGACCCCCGCACCCGGCTTCCGGACCGACGCGCTACGCTCGCCCGGCATGAATGGACGCGCCGATTCCGAAACGCCCCCCGGCATAGCCGAAGAGGGTCACGTCGAGGCTGCCGGCGTACCTGACGACGACGAGGGCGCCGAGGCCGCCCGCGCGACCGACGACGACGGCGATGATCCGGCGGAGGTGGCGCGCCGCGCCCGCTGGACGGCGTCCGGCTCGGGCGCACTGCTGACGCTCGCCGGGCTCGCCGCGTCGCTGCTGCGCCTCACCGGCTCGTCCCCGGCCCTCGTTCCCGCCGCCTACGCCCTCGGCGCCGCCGTCTGCGCGCTCGCCGCCGTCCTGGGGGCCCGGGGCCACACCCGGAGGGCGCTGTGGCTGCTGATCGCCGGGGTGATGGTGATGGCGCTCGGCGACCAGTTCGACTGAAGTTTTCGACTGAAGTTATCGATCGTGAAGGCTTTGACCCTTTTGGCCGCGCGGCCCCGACCCGGCGGTCCGCTCCGGGTCGTCCTGTGAATTGGGTCCCACTCATGTGAATCAGCCCACGATCGTCATAAAGGATCATTTGGGCCTGCAAGAGTGTCATTACTTTGCTCATGCGTTCTTTGCGGGCGGTTCCGTTCATCGACGAATGTTCCCGGTCAAAGATCCACACATAGTCCCCTCGGGAGCACGTCCGTGGCAGCCCTCGCGCGCTGGTGTGTCCGGCACCGCCTCCTCGTCGTCCTGCTGTGGCTCCTCGCCTTCGCCGGGGCCACCGGGGCCGCCACTGCCGCCGGGTCGGCGTACTCGAACGACTACGAGGTCCCCGGCACCGAGTCGGGCCGTGCGAGCCGGTTGCTGCAGGAGGGCTTCCCCGGTCTCGGCGGGGACGGCGACACCGTCGTCTGGCAGACCTCGCCCGGCACCGTGCGCGACCCGGACGTCGAGCAGACGATGTCCCGCACCCTGGACCGGATCGCGGCCCTGCCCCCGGTCGCCTCCGTGGCCGGCCCGTACACGGCACAGGGCGCGGACCGGATCAGCGCCGACGGGCACACCGCGTACGCGACCGTCACCTTCCGCCATCCGGCCCGGGAGGTCACCCGGACCGAGGCGCAGGCCGTGGTCGAGGCCGCCGGGTCCGCCCGGACCGACGGGCTCCAGGTGGAGCTCGGCGGCACCGCCGTCGGCCTGACGGAGTCCTCCGGCGGGCACCTGGCCGAGGCCGTCGGCGTCGTCGTGGCCGCCGCGGTGCTCTTCCTCGCCTTCGGCTCGCTCGCCGCCTCCCTGGTGCCGATCGCCACCGCGCTGGTCGGCGTCGGCACCGCCTACGCGGCCGTCGGACTCCTCGGCCACGCCATGACCGTGGCCGACTTCGCGCCCATGCTCGGCCTGCTGGTCGGGCTCGGCGTCGGCATCGACTACGCGCTGTTCATCGTCACCCGGCACCGGCGCGGACTGAAACGCGGACTGAGCACCACCGAGGCGGCCACGAACTCCGTCGCCACCACGGGCCGCGCCGTCGTCTTCGCGGGTGCCACCGTGTGCATCGCCCTGCTGGGGATGCTGATCCTGCGGCTCGGCTTCCTCAACGGGGTCGCGGTCGCCGCCTCGGTGACCGTCCTGCTCACCGTCGCGGCCTCGGTGACCCTGCTGCCCGCCCTGCTGTCCTGGATCGGACCGCGGGCCCTGAGCCGGCGGGAGCGGCGTCGGCTGGCCGAGCACGGGCCCCAGCCCGAACTGCCCACCGGGTTCGCCGCACGCTGGTCCGCCTTCGTCGAGCGCCACCCCAAACTGCTCGGCGCGCTCGCCCTGGCCGTCGTCACCGTGCTCGCCCTGCCCACGCTCTCCCTCCGCCTCGGCAGCTCGGACCAGGGCAACGACCCGGCGTCGACGACCACACGCCGGGCCTACGACCTCGTCGCCGAGGGCTTCGGCCCCGGCGTCAACGGCCCGCTCACCCTGGTCACCCGGGTGGAGGGCGCCGAGGACCGGCTCGCCCTGGACAACCTCGACGCCACCCTGCGCTCCACCGAGGGCGTCGCCGCGGTGACCCCGGTGACCTACAACACCGGCGGCGGCACCGCCTACCTGACCGTCGTCCCCGACTCCGCGCCCCAGTCGCAGCGCACCAGCGACCTCGTCGACCGGCTGCGCACCGAGGTGCTGCCGCGGGCCGAGACCGGCACCTCGCTCGACGTGTACGTCGGCGGCGTCACCGCCGGGTACGACGACTTCGCCGGGATCATCGTGGGCCGGCTGCCGCTGTTCGTCGGCGTGGTCGTCGGCCTCGGCTGCGTCCTGCTGCTGCTCGCGTTCCGGTCGCTGGGCATCCCCCTGAAGGCCGCCGTGATGAACGTCGCCGCCGTCGCCGCCGCCTTCGGGGTCGTCGTCGCGGTCTTCCAGTGGGGCTGGGGCAGCGAACTGCTCGGCCTCGGCCGCGCCGGCCCGATCGAGCCGTTCCTCCCCGTGATCATGGTCTCCGTCCTCTTCGGGCTCTCCATGGACTACCAGGTCTTCCTGGTCAGCCGGATGTACGAGGAGTGGCTGGAGACCGGCGACAACCGGCGCGCCGTCCGCGTGGGCCTCGCCGAGACCAGCCGGGTGATCAACTCGGCCGCAGTCATCATGATCTCCGTCTTCCTCGCCTTCGTGCTCAGCGGCGACCGGGTGATCGCCATGTTCGGCATCGCGCTGGCCTCCGCCGTCGCCCTCGACGCCTTCGTGCTGCGCACCCTGCTGGTGCCCGCGCTGATGCACCTGCTCGGCGACGCCAACTGGTGGCTGCCGCGCCGGCTGGACCGCGTCCTGCCCCGGATCAGCGTCGAGCCGCCCGAGTGCCGCGCCGCCCACGAGAGGCTCACGGACCTCGACGGCGAACCGGCGAAGGAGCGGCAGCGCGATGTACGCGACATCCCTGGGTGACGACGGGGCCGAGCTGAGGCCGCTGGAACCCTGGCACGCCGAGGAGTTCCTGGCGCACCTCGACCGGGGACGGGACTTCATCACCCGGCACATCCCGTTCGGCGCGAACGCCACGGACGTGGACTCCGCCCGCGCGGTCCTCCAGGCGTACGCCGACAAGCGCGCCGCCGACAGCGGCTTCCTGCACGGCTGTGGCTGGACGGGAAACTGGTCGGCGGGCTGCTGTTCCGCGTCTTCGACGCCGCCACCGGCGACTGCGGGATCGGCTGCCGGCCGGGACCGGGCGCGGGCTGGTCACCCGCGGCGCGGGGGTGCTGATCGACTGGGCGTTTGACGAGCGCGGCATGCACCGTGTGGAGTGGTACGTGTCGTCGGCCAACGAACCGAGCATCGGCGTGGCGCGGCGGCTGGGGCTGACCCGGGAGGGTGTGCTCCGCGAGAGCTACCCCTACCGGGGCACACGCCAGGACACCGAGATCTGGGCGGTGCCGGCCCCCGAGTGGCGTGCCGCACGCACGCGTGCGCACTGACGCGCCGGACGGCGCGCGCCGCTCACCGTGATGGGCAAGGGACCCCGACGACCGTTAAGAGACCTCTCAGACAGCGTCCGTACGGTGCGAGGCATGGGAACCAAGACTGCAGACGAGGCCGGAGCCGCCAACGGGGCCGAGGCGAAGAACGACCAGGAGACGGTGAACGTGACCAAGTCCGACCGACCCGACGCCACCGCGCCGGGCCAGGCTGAGGAAACGACGGGGACCGACGAGAAGGGCACCGTCCAGGGCACCCGCGCGGGCGTCGGTGACGCCGGCGCGGCGGCCGCCGCCGAGCGGTCCGGGACCGCCGCCGTCGCTGAAGCCGAGGAAGGCGCCGGGACCGAGGCGAGCGGTCCCTCCGGGGTCGGCCAGGGCGCCGGCGCCGTCGTCGCCGCCGCGCTGGGCCTCGTCTCGCTGACCGGGAGCTGGCTCGGCACCGTTGCCGGGGCGCGGGCACAGCTCATCGGCCAGCTGCGGACGGCCTCCTCGGCGACCGTGGCCAAGCAGATCAAGGCGGTGTACGGCGACTCCTGGCAGGCCACCGCGCTGTGGGGCGGGCTGTTCGCGCTCCTCGCGCTGATCGTCGGCGTCGTGGTCCTCGCCCGGCCCGCGTTCGGCGCCCCGGGCAGGCCGCAGGCCGTCTGGATCAAGTCGGTCGCCTGGGCGGGCGTCGCACTGGGCGTCCTCGGGCTGCTGCTGGCGGTCCTGAAGTACACCGGCGTCCTGCTCGGCCTGCCGACGACCTGACTCACCGCCCGGGCATCCCGCCCCGGGCGGGCGGGGGGGCCTTAGGGCCGCCGTGGACACCTCACGGCCGCCCTGAGGCCCCCCGCGCATGTCTTACGCACGCCACTCGCCCGTCTAAGGCCCCGAGCGCCGCGCAAGATGCGGAACTCTCCCGATGTGGCCGGCCCCCTGGGAGACGAAGGTGGAGGAGTCGCGGAAAGCGGCACCGGAAACCACCTCTCACCAGGGAGTCCTCATGTTCGACTACGAGCTTCACCAGCTGCGTTCCGCCGACCTGCGCCGCCGGGCCGAGCACGAGCGCCTGGTCCGGGCGGCGCTCCGTGGCGGCCGCACCGCGCGCCGCCCGGCCGGCCCGGAGACCTCGGAGGCGGAATCCCATACCGGACGCTCCCGCCGCCACCGCTTCACCCGCGCCGCATGACCGCCCCGCCGGAAAGCCCCGCCCCTCCGGGCGGGGGCTTTTCGCCCGGGACCGGCCGGCGGCAGGGAGCAGCCGGTCCCGGTCGGGGTGCTGGTGCCGGTGCCGGTGGGAGAGCGGTGGGTGGGGGTGCGGCGGAGGGCGGGCGGTCGAAAAGCGGTGCCGCGGTGTCGGACCCGCGTGCGATGCTCGGGGCTGTGGAGACCAGGTCCGTCAGTTCGGTGTTCGTCGGTCGCGGCGACGAGTTGGAGACGCTGCACGACGCGCTCGCCCGCGCCGACGCGGGGGAGCCGCAGGCCCTGCTGGTCGGCGGCGAGGCAGGCGTGGGCAAGACGCGCCTGACCGAGGAGTTCGCCACCGCTGCCTGCCGCCGCGGCGCCGTCGTCGCGCTCGGCGGCTGTGTGGAGATCGGCGCCGACGGACTGCCGTTCGCCCCCTTCTCCACCGCCCTGCGCGCCCTGCGCCGCGAGCTGCCCGGCGAACTGGCCGCGGCCGCCGCCGGCCAGGAGGAGGAACTGGCCCGGCTGCTGCCCGAACTCGCCGAGGCCACCACCGCCCGCGGAGCGGGCCGGCACGACGAGGAGGGCATGGCCCGCCTCTTCGAGCTCACCGGGCGGCTGCTGGAGCGCGTGGCCGGCGACCGCACGGTCGTCGTCGTCCTGGAGGACCTGCACTGGGCCGACGCCTCCACCCGGCACCTGCTGTCCTACCTCTTCCGCACCCTGCGCACCGGCCGCCTCGTCGTCCTGGCCACCTACCGCTCCGACGACATCCACCGCCGCCATCCGCTGCGCCCGCTGCTCGCCGAGCTGGACCGGCTGCGCACCGTCCGCCGCCTCGAACTCGCCCGCTTCAACCGGCAGGAGGTGGGCCGCCAGATCGCCGGCATCATCGCCACCGAGCCGGACCCCGTCCAGGTCGACGAGATCTTCGAGCGCTCCGACGGCAACGCCTTCTTCGTCGAGGAACTCGCCGTCGCCGCCCACGAGGGCCGCGCCTGCCTCAGCGAGTCCCTGCGCGACCTGCTCCTGGTCCGGGTGGAGGCGCTGCCCGAGCCCGCCCAGCGGGTCGCCCGGATCGCCGCCGAGGGCGGCTCCACCGTCGAGTACCGGCTGCTCGCCGCCGTGGCCCGGCTCGCCGAGGACGACCTGATCGAGGCGCTGCGGGCCGCCGTGAACGCCAACATCCTCCTCGCCGCCCCCACCGGCGACGGCTACCGGTTCCGGCACTCCCTGGTGCGCGAGGCGGTCAGCGACGACCTGCTGCCCGGCGAGCGCTCCCGCCTCAACCGCCGCTACGCCGAGGCACTGGAGGCCGACCCGGCCCTCGTCCCCGCCGGCGAACGGGTCATGCGGCTGGCCAGCTACTGGTACCACGCCCACGACCCGGCCAAGGCCCTGCCCGCCGTCCTCGACGCCTCCGTCGCGGCCCGCGCCCGGCACGCCTACAGCGAGCAACTGCGGCTCCTGGAGCGGGCGATGGAGCTGTGGGAAGCCGCCCCCGAGGACGTACGGGCACGGCTGCGCCCGGCCGACTACGCCGAGGCCTACCGGCCCTCACCGCCCGAGGGGCGTGCGGGCACCCCCGGCGGCCCCGACCCGGCCACCGCCCCCCTGCGCTACCTCGACCTGATGGCGGAGGCCGTCGTCGCGGGCCGCCTCAGTGGCGAGCGCGACCTCGCCATGAAGATCACCAAGCGGGCGCTGCGCCTCCTGGAGGACGAGCGCGACCCCCTGCGCGCCGCCTGGTTCTGGATCCAGCGCTCCCGGCTGGTGCAGTCCAAGGCCCACGGCGACGGCTGGCAGGAACTGGCCACCGCACAGGAGTTGGTGCGAGGGCTGCCGCCGTCGGAGGTGCACGCCGAGGTGCTGGCCCACGTCGCCAACTGGTCCATGGTCCACGCGCCGGGCCCCGAGGCCTTCACCTCCGCCGAACGGGCCGTGGAGTACGCGCGCATGGTCGGCGCCCGCGAGATCGAGATGAACGCCCGCCTCACCCTGAACAACCTCAGGGTCGACGCCGGGGACGTCGAGGCCGGACTCGCCGAGATGTACGAGGTCAAACGGCGCACGGTCGAGGACGGGATCCCCGGTGTGGCGGGCCGCTGCTACGTGAACCTGCCGTCTGAGCTGGAGTCCGTCGGACGCTCCCGTGAGGCCGTGCCCCTCATGGAGGAGGGGATCGCGTTCGCCCGGCGCTTCCGGCAACTGGACACCGAGGCCTGGGTGTGGGGCAACCTCGCCGAGTCCCTGTTCACCCTGGGCCGCTGGGACGAGGCCGCCGAGGCCGCGACCCGCTCGGGGCGCGTCGGGCAGAGCGCCAAGCCGCGCGGTTTCCGCGCCCGGATCCGCGCCGAACTCGCCCTCGCCCGGGGCGAACTGGACGAGGCGGCCCGCCAACTGACCGCCGCCCGCCACCACTTCGGCTCCCACGACTACGCCCCCCAGCACGCGCTGCCGCTGGCCCGCATCGCGCTCGCGGTCGCCGCCGGCGAGGGCCGCCTGCTGGACGCCCGCGCCCAGCTCGAACAGGTCCTGGAAACCGGCTTCCCGCCCGGCACCCAGCGGTACTGCTGGCCGCTGCTGCTCACCGCCGCCACGGTGGAGACCCGCGCCGCCGCCCTGCCCGCGGCCGCCCCGGGACGCGCCGAGATCCTCGACCGCATCCGGGGGGCCGCCAGGGCGCTGGCCACCAACGTGCCCGTCTGGCAGGCCTACGAGCGCTGGGTGCACGCCGAGCTGCTGCGCGCCGAGGGCCGTGACAGCGCCGAGGACTGGGCCGGTCTCGTCGAGGCCTTCGAGTCCCTGGAGCGCCCCTACGACCTGGCCCGGGTGCGCCACCGGCTGGCCGAGGCCCTGCTCGCGGCCGGAGAGGACGGCGAGCGGGAGCGCGCCACCGAACTGCTGCGGCTGGCCCACGCCGTCGCCGGGCACCTCGGCGCCCGCCCCCTCGCCGACTCCGTCGCTTTGCTCGCCCAGCGCGCCCGCCTCACCCTGACCCGCGGCCCGCGCCGGGCGACCGCCGAGGCAGACCCCGCCGGGTCCCTCGGCCTCACCAGCCGGGAGCGTGACGTACTGCGCCTGGTGTCCGCCGGGCGCACCAACCGCCAGATAGCCGAGGAGCTGTTCATCTCCCCGAAGACGGCCAGCGTCCACGTGTCGAACATCCTGGGCAAGCTCGGCGTCTCCGGGCGCGGCGAGGCGGCGGCGGTGGCGCACCGGCTGGGCCTGTTCCCCGCCGATGCGCTCACCGCCCCGGCGCAGGGCTGAGTCGTACGCTGGAGGGAAACCGGCAAGGGGGAGGTGCCGTGTTCAATGTCTTCGAGGAACTGTTCACGCCCGGCCGCAAGCACACCCGGGACGAGCAGAACCGGCTGGAGCTGACCCGGGAGGACGTCGGGGACGGCGACCCGGGGCGGGGGCCGATCGACCTCGCGTCCGGGAAGGTCGTCGTCCGGCATCCCCCGCCGCCGGCCCGGGAGGACACCGGCGAGGAGTGAGCACCGGGCGCCGCGGACCGGGCTGGTCCGAACAGCTAGGTCACCCGGAGCTCCAGAATGCGGTCGTCGCCCTTCTTCGGGGTGCCCCGGCCGTCGGTGTTGCTGGTGACCAGCCACAGCCTGTCCCCGCCCGCCGCGGCCACCGTGCGCAGCCGGCCGTACTCGCCCTTCAGGAAGGCCTGAGGGGGCGCCGAAGCCCGTGTGCCCCGCAGCGGGACGCGCCACAGTCGCTCCCCCTTCAGCGCGGCCACCCAGAGGGAACCCGCGGCGTACGCGGTACCGCTCGGGGACGCATCGTCCGTGTGCCACTGCGTCACCGGATTCACGTACTTGGGATTGCCGGACCTGCCCTCGGCGTCCGGCCAGCCGTAGTTGCCGCCCGGTTTGATCGCGTTCACCTCGTCCCAGGTGTCCTGGCCGAACTCCGAGGCGAACAGGCGCTGTTCGTCGTCCCAGGCGAGTCCCTGCACATTGCGGTGGCCGTAGGAGTACACCGGGGACCCCGGGAACGGGTCGCCGGGGGCCGGTTCGCCCTCCGGCGTCATCCGCAGGATCTTGCCGCCCAGTGATCCGGTGTCCTGGGCCAGGCCGCGGTCGCCGGTCTCGCCGGTGCCCGCGTACAGCATCCTGTCCGGGCCGAAGGCGATCCGGCCGCCGTTGTGGATGAGGCCCTTGGGGATGCCCTTGAAGACCGTGTCCGGCGCGCCGAGCTGCTCACCGGCGGGCTTCTTCTCGTCGTACAGCACGCGCACGATGCGGTTGTCCGAGGCCGAGGTGAAGTACGCGTAGATCATGTGGTCGGAGGCGAAGTCGGGGGAGAGGGCGATGCCGAGCAGGCCGCCCTCGCCCTCCGGGGCCACCCCGGACACCGTGCCGAGCTCGGTCTTTCGCCCGGTCCTCTCGTCGACCCGGGTGATCGTCGCCCGGTCGCGGGAAGAGACGAGCAGGCCGCCGCCGGGCAGCGGCGCCAGGCCCCAGGGGGTGTCGAGGCCCTCCGTGACCGTGCGCAGCACCTTCACCGAGCCCTTGGCCGGCGGTGCGGTCTCCCCGGCCGCCGGCCCGGAGGGCGAGGCCGTCGCGGCCGTACGGCTCGGCGCCTCGGTGCCGGCGCCCGACGGGCCGCCCCCGTGGCCGGAGCAGCCGGCCGTCCACAGGAGCGCACCGGCGGCCAGGGTGGCCGTCACAGCTCGACGTCGCACTTTCATGTCCCTTCGACGCGGCGGGTCCTCCTGTCTTACTCCGCCCACGCCTCCCAGGTTCCCGGTTCACCGCAATCCGACGCTCCGGGCCGGGGCAGTCCGCCGCGCCCGGCCCGGTCGCCGGGACCGGGCACCCCGCCGGGCCCCCCGGGACCGCCGGGCCCCCCCGGGGCCGCCGGGCACCCCGCAGGGACCGCCGGGACCGACCGGGCACACCGCCGGGACCGACCGGGCACACCGCCGGGACCGGGCCGCCTGTCAGTCCCAGGACCCCTGCGCCGCAGGCAGTTGCTCCACCTCGGCCAGGTCCCGTGCGGTCAGGCGCAGCCCCGCCGCCCCGGCGTTGTCCGTCACCCAGCGTTCCCGCTTGGTGCCCGGCAGCGCGACGACGTGGCGGCCCTGGGCCAGCACCCAGGCCAGCGCCACCTGCGCCGGTGTGACATCCGCGCCGTGCCGACCGGCCACCCGGCGCAGGCCCGCGACGATCGGCTGGTTGGCGGCCATCATCTCGGCGGTGAAACGGGGGTGACGGGCACGCACGTCGTCCCGTTCGAAGCCCTCGCCGGGGGTGAGCGTGCCGGTGAGGAAGCCGCTGCCCAGCGGCATCGCGGCGAGGAAGCCGACCCCGCGCGCCTCGCACCACGGCAGCAGGCCGTCCAGGGCCTCCGGCGACCACACCGACAGCTCGGCCTGCACCGCGCTCACCGGGAAGACCTGCTGCACCCGCTCCAGCTGCCGAATCGTTCCGTCGTGCAGCCGCGCCCCGGGCCGCCGCCCCCTGCGCGCCCCCACGGCGCACAGGCCCAGCGCCCGTACTTTCCCGGCCCGTACGAGCTCCGCCATCGCCCCCCAGGTCTCCTCCACCGGCACCTCGGGGTCGGCGCGGTGCAGCTGGTACAGGTCGATGACGTCCGTCTGCAGCCGCCGCAGCGAGGCGTCGCAGGCGCGCCGCACATAGCCGGGGCGCCCGTTGGCCACGATGTGCTGCTCGCCCACCAGCAGCCCGGCCTTGGTCGACACGAACGCTTCCGCGCGCCGCTCCTTCAACGCCCGTCCCAGCAGCAGCTCGTTGGTGAACGGGCCGTACATGTCGGCCGTGTCCAGCAGCGTCGAGCCCAGGTCCAGTGCCCGGTGCACCGCCCTGAGCGACTCCTCGCCCCGCTGCCGCGACGCGCTGTACGCCCAGCTCATCGGCATGCACCCGAGTCCGACGGCCCCCACCGCGAGCGCCGCCGCGCCGATCGTCCTGCGCTCCACCTGGCCGTAACCCTCCCTGTCCTGGGATCAACCAACCTAACCTCTGCGATCTGACGCCCCTCACATAGCCTCGGGACCATGACTGCTGACGTGTGGCTGCCCATACCGCCGGACGAGATCGAGGGCCTCCCCGAGGGGCTCGCCTACCGCTTCTGGGACGGCGCCGAGGAGTTCCCCGCGGACCCCGCCGACTGCGTCTTCTACGTCGTGCCGTACATGAGGCCCGGCGGCGTCGGTGTGCGCCCGCTGCCCCGGATGAGCGCGGTGCGGGTCGTGCAGACGCTGTCCGCCGGCACCGACCACGTGGAGCCGGGGCTCAGGCACCTGCGGCCCGGCGTGCGGCTGTGCAACGCGCGCGGGGTGCACGAGGCGAGCACGGCCGAACTGACCCTCGCCCTGGTCCTCGCCTCGCTGCGCGGCATCCCCGACTTCGTCCGGGCCCAGGACCGGGGGGAGTGGCGGGGAGGCTTCCGTCCGGCGCTGGCCGACAAGAACGTCCTCATCGTGGGGTACGGCTCCATCGGCGCCGCCATCGAGGACCGGCTCGCGCCGTTCGAGCTCGCGCGGGTGGCGCGCGTGGCGCGCTCCGCGCGCACCACGGCGCGCGGTCCGGTGCACCCGCTCACCGATCTGCCCTCCCTGCTCCCGGACGCCGATGTCGTCATCCTGTCCACGCCCCTGACCGACGCCACGCGCGGCCTGGCGGGAGCGGACTTCCTCGCCCGGATGAAGGACGGTGCTCTGCTCGTGAACGTCGCCCGAGGTCCCGTCGTCGACACGAAGGCGCTGCTGGCGGAGCTGGAGAGCGGCCGGATCACCGCCGCCCTCGACGTGACCGACCCCGAGCCGCTGCCGCCGGGCCACCCCCTGTGGCACGCGCCGGGTGTGCTCATCACCCCGCACGTCGGCGGCCCCACGTCCGCCTTCCTGCCGCGGGCCGAACGTCTGCTCGTCAACCAGCTGCGCCGCTTTGTGAACCACGAGCCGCTCGCCAACGTGATCCTGACGACGGGAGCGGCAGGCGTGTAATCCGCTTCGGGTACCGTCCGCAATCTCCTGGACGCGGTGCGTACCCACATCCCCGCTGGTCGTCACGGAGCGTAGAGGAACTATGTCCCTGAGTGACGAACCTGGTGTATCGTCCCGACAGGGGCTGCGCCGCGCACCGCTCGGCGCCGGGGATGGACATGTGAGACTGCGAGGGGGGCGACGGGCGATGCACGGCCTATGGACGAACGATCCGACGCGGCGGAGCCGCCGGCGGCGGCCCTGGCGCACCGCAGCGAGCAGACGCGGCCACCCCGGCAGCCATCACCACCGCAGGCACAACGGGCGCAGGAGGCACGCGCACCCGGCGCACCGGGATCCGCGGGATCCGCGGGACCCGGCGGCGCGGACCGGGAGGGCCCGGTGAGCCCGCCGCCCGCCTCGGCCCCGCTCCGCGGAGCCTCGCGGCCGCGGCTCGCGCCGCGCATCTCCCTGCCCCGCCCGCTGCTCCCGCGCGGCGCGGGCGGCCTGTTCCCCCAGCTCGTCCTGGCCCTGGTCTGCGCGGGATACGCCGTCGGTTCCGCGCTCGGCTGGGGCTCGGACGAAGTGGCGCTGATCATGGGTGACTTCGGGCTGAGTGCCGCGGCCGGCACCGCCGCCGTGTCGTGCGCGGTCTACGCCCGCGGCCCGCGGGTCCGCTTCCGGCCCGCCTGGCTGCTGTTCGCCCTCTCCTCGGCGATGGCCTCCCTGGGCAACCTGGTCTGGGGGTGGTACGAGGTCGTCCTGGACGAGCCGGTGCCCAGCCCCAGTTACGCCGACCTGTTCTTCCTGTGCTTCGCGCCGCCCGCGATCGTCGGCCTGCTGGTGCTCGCCAAGCGGCCCGCCAACAAGGCGGGCTGGGTCTGCCTCGCGCTGGACGCCTGGCTGATCGGCGGCTCGCTGCTCACGCTGTCCTGGAGCCTCGCGCTCGCCCAGGCGGCCAAGTTCGACGGGCCGAGCGTGGCGCACACCGCGCTCTCGCTGGCGTACCCGCTGATGGACATCGCCCTGGTGAGCATGGTGCTCGCGCTGCACTTCCGGCGCTCGGCCGTCAACCGCACCGCCGTGAACACGGCGATCGGCGCACTCGCCCTGACCGTCATGTGCGACGCCCTGTTCACCTCGCCGCTGCTGCACAACAACTACCACTCCGGCCAGTTGCTCGACGCGGGCTGGTTCGCCGGGTCCCTGCTCCTGGCGTACGCCCCCTGGGCCGCCCCCCGCCCCGACCCGAACCGTCCCGACGCGGACCGCTCGGACGCGGACCGGCGGGACGTGGGCGGACCGGCCGCCGACCGCCCCGAGGCGGCGGCCGGCCGCGGCGTGGGCCGTCCCGAGGCGGGCCACCGCGGGGCGGGTCACCACGCCACGGACCGCCGCGAAACGGGCCACCGCGGGGCGGGTCACCACGCCACGGACCGCCGCGAGACGGGCCACCCCGGCATCGACCACCCCGGCACCGACCACGCCGGCACCGACCACGCCGGCACCGACCACCCCGGCACGGACCACGGCGAGGCGGACCACCGCCGGACGGACGGCCACGCGCGGGCGGCCGACGGGCTCCCAGGCCAAGCCGAAGGGCTCCCACGCCAAGCAGAAGGATTCCCGCGCCACGTCGACGGGCTCCCGCGCCCGGCGGACCGGCATGCGCGCGTGGCGCACGCACATGTGCCCGGACCGCGCCGGAGCGCCCCCAGCTCCCACGTCCCGCCGCCCGCGCCGGGCGCCGACCACGAGCGGTACCAGGCCGGCCGGCCCCTGACTGGCTCGCTCGCCGCGCTCGCGCCGTACCTCGCGGCCGCCGTCTGCACCCTGGGCGTCCTGTACAACGTGCTCAACGGGCACAGCGTCGACCGCGTGGTGCTGATCACCGCGGGCGCCGTGGTGCTGGCCCTCGTGGTGCGCCAGGGCATCATGCTGCTCGACAACATCACCCTCACCCAGGAACTGGCCCAGAAGGAGAACCACTTCCGCTCCCTGGTGCAGGGGTCCAGCGACGTCATCATGATCGCGGCGCCCGACGGCGTCCTCCGGTACGTCTCCCCGGCCGCCGCCGGGGTCTACGGACGGTCCGCGGAGGAGCTGGTGGGCAGGGAACTGGCCGGCCTCATCCACCCCGAGGACCTCGGCTGCGTGGTGCACGAGGTGCGCCGTTTCCTCGCCGCCAGCCCGCAGGACGAACCCACGACCCGCATCGAGTGCCGCTTCCGCTCCGGCGGCGGCGGATGGCTCAACGTCGAGTCGACCATCAACCGCCACCACGGCGGCCTGATCTTCAACAGCCGGGACGTGACCGAACGGGTGCGCCTGCAGGCGCAGCTCCAGCACAACGCGGAGCACGACCCGCTCACCGACCTGCCCAACCGCGCGCTGTTCACCCGGCGCGTGCAGCAGGCGCTGTCCGGCCGGCGCTCCACCGACCACGGCACGGCGGTGCTCTTCATCGACCTCGACGGCTTCAAGGCCGTCAACGACACCATCGGCCACCAGGCCGGGGACGAACTCCTCGTCCAGGCCGCCCGCAGACTCCAGGAGGCGGTCCGCCACGGGGACACCGCCTCCCGGCTCGGCGGCGACGAGTTCGCGGCCCTGATCGTGGGGGACGGCACCCGCGACCGCACCGCCCGCGAAGGGCACATCCTGGAGCTCGCCGACCGCCTCAGGGTGACGCTGTCCCAGCCGTACCTCATCGACGGCAACGATGTCCGGGTCGCCGCGTCCATCGGCGTGGCCTTCGCGGAGCCGGGCCTCGGCGCCGGGGAACTGCTCCGCAACGCCGACCTCGCGATGTACCGGGCGAAGGCGGCGGGCAAGGGCCGCGTCGAGCTCTACAAGCCGCAGATGCAGCAGGACGTCGTGCGCAAGGCGGAGCTGGCCACGCGTCTGCGGGCCGCCCTGCACGACGGCGAGTTCGCCCTGCTCCACCAGCCGGTGGTGTGCCTGGAGAACGGCCGGATCACCTCCGTGGCCGTCCAGGCGCGCTGGCGCTCCTCGCAGGGGGTGCTCTTCACCCCCGCCGAGTTCCTGCGGGTGGCCGAGGACAGCGACAAGACCGCCGAACTGGGACGGTGGGTGCTGGAGGAGGCGGTCGAGCAGGCCGCCGAGCGTGCCGCGAGCGGCCTGTCCGTGCCCGTGGTGGTCCGGATGGGCGCCCGCCGGCTGCTGGACCGCAGGCTGCCGCCCGGCTCCGTGGAGGCGCTGCTGACCCGGCACGGGCTGCCGTCCGGGGCGCTGGTGATCGAGCTGTCCGACATCGACCCGCGGGTCTCGCTGGACGAGCTGGAGCGACGGCTGAGCGCCCTGAGACGGCTCGGCGTCCGGATCGCGCTGGACGGCTTCGGTGGCGGTTACGCGGCCGTCCCGGCCCTCAGGCGCCTGCCCGTGGACGTCCTGAAACTCGACCGCGGCCTGGTCGAGGGCGTGGTCGAGTCCGCCCGTATGCACAAGATCACCAGTGGGCTGCTGCGCATCGCCATCGACCTCGGACTCCAGTCCGTGGCCGATGGCGTGGACCTGCCGGAGCAGGTCGTCGCGCTGCGCGCGATGGGCTGCACCCACGGGCAGGGCACGGCGTTCTCCGGTCCGCTGGACGAGTACCGGCTGCGCCGGGCGCTGACCTCCGGCCACTTTGCCGTGCCGCACGGCCCGGTCGAACCGGCGTTCGCCGGCGGTGTCACGGCGCTGTACTCCGGTGGAGTGGCGGCCGTCTTCGGAGGCGGGACGGCCCTTCGCTCACATAATGAGACGCCCGTCCCACCCACTTGACACCGGGTGCGTGCCGGGGGGAGGGTCAGTGCCATGCGCACCCGAATTCTCGTACTTGGACAGCGCGTCGGCTGAGCTGGGACCCACCGGAGGACGATCCGGAATCCCCAGCGACCTCACCGGCGCGCTCCCCTCGCTTGCCTTGCGGCACGAGGGGTTTTTTGTTGCACAGGCACCCCTCGTGCAGCAGCCGAAATCCGCTCACACCTCGCAAAAACCCTCAGCATCGAGAAGAGAATGACGATGACCGAGCAGGCCACCGGGGCCCATCACCCGCAGCCGCGGCCCCGATCCGGAGGACAACAGTCCGCTCCCGAGCACGTCACGGGTGCGCAGTCCCTCATCCGCTCTCTCGAGGAGGTCGGCGCCGACACGGTATTCGGCATTCCCGGCGGTGCGATCCTTCCCGCGTACGACCCGCTGATGGACTCCACCCGGGTGCGCCACGTCCTGGTCCGGCACGAGCAGGGCGCCGGTCACGCGGCCACCGGCTACGCGCAGGCCACCGGCAAGGTCGGCGTCTGCATGGCGACTTCCGGCCCCGGCGCCACCAACCTGGTCACCCCGATCGCCGACGCCCACATGGACTCCGTGCCGCTGGTCGCGATCACCGGCCAGGTCGCCTCCAAGGCGATCGGCACGGACGCCTTCCAGGAGGCGGACATCGTCGGCATCACCATGCCGATCACCAAGCACAACTTCCTGGTCACCAAGGCCGAGGACATCCCGCGGATCATCGCGCAGGCGTTCCACATCGCCTCCACCGGCCGCCCCGGCCCGGTCCTGGTCGACATCGCCAAGGACGCCCTCCAGGCGAGGACCACCTTCTCCTGGCCGCCGGTGATGGACCTGCCGGGCTACCGGCCCGTCACCAAGCCGCACGCCAAGCAGATCCGCGAGGCGGCCAAGCTCATCACCTCCGCGAAGCGACCCGTCCTCTACGTCGGCGGCGGCGTCCTCAAGGCCCGCGCCACCGCCGAGCTCAAGGTCCTCGCGGAACTCACCGGAGCGCCCGTCACCACCACCCTGATGGCGCTCGGCGCATTCCCCGACAGCCACCCGCTGCACGTGGGAATGCCGGGCATGCACGGTTCGGTCACCGCCGTCACCGCGCTGCAGAAGGCCGACCTGATCGTCGCCCTCGGAGCCCGCTTCGACGACCGCGTCACGGGCAAGCTGGACAGCTTCGCCCCGTTCGCCAAGATCGTCCACGCCGACGTCGACCCGGCCGAGATCGGCAAGAACCGCGCCGCCGACGTGCCGATCGTCGGCGACGCCCGCGAGGTCATCGCCGACCTGATCCAGGCCGTCCAGAAGGAGCACGCCGAGGGCCACCGGGGCGACTACACCGCCTGGTGGAACGACCTCGGGCGCTGGCGCGAGACCTACCCGCTCGGCTACGACCAGCCCGCGGACGGCTCGCTCTCCCCGCAGCAGGTCATCGAGCGGATCGGGCAGCTCGCCCCCGAGGGCACGATCTTCGCGGCGGGCGTCGGCCAGCACCAGATGTGGTCCGCGCACTTCATCCAGTACGAGAAGCCCGCCACCTGGCTGAACTCCGGCGGCGCCGGAACCATGGGCTACGCGGTCCCGGCCGCCATGGGCGCCAAGGCCGGCCGCCCGGAGCGCGCCGTCTGGGCGATCGACGGCGACGGCTGCTTCCAGATGACCAACCAGGAACTCACCACCTGCGCGCTGAACAACATCCCGATCAAGGTCGCCATCATCAACAACGGCGCCCTCGGGATGGTCCGCCAGTGGCAGACCCTCTTCTACAACCAGCGGTACTCCAACACGGTGCTGCACTCCGGGCCGGGCGCCGAGCCCAAGGGCCCGAGCGCCGGCACCCGGGTCCCCGACTTCGTGAAGCTGTCGGAGGCCATGGGCTGCCACGCGATCCGCTGCGAGTCCCCCGACGACCTCGACAAGGTCATCGAGGAGGCGAACGCGATCAACGACCGCCCCGTCGTCGTCGACTTCATCGTCCACGAGGACGCGATGGTCTGGCCGATGGTCGCGGCCGGCACCTCCAACGACGAGATCATGGCCGCCCGGGACGTCCGCCCCGACTTCGGCGACAACGAAGACGACTGAGCCGGGAAGAGCGAAGAGGAAGAGCAACCAGACATGTCCAAGCACACGCTCTCCGTCCTGGTGGAGAACACGCCGGGCATCCTCGCCCGGATCGCCGCCCTGTTCTCCCGGCGCGGCTTCAACATCGACTCGCTCGCGGTCGGCGTCACCGAGCACCCCGACATCTCCCGCATCACCATCGTGGTGGGCGTGGAGGACCTGCCGCTGGAGCAGGTGACCAAGCAGCTCAACAAGCTCGTCAACGTGCTGAAGATCGTCGAGCTGGAGCCGACACAGGCCGTCCAGCGCGAACTCGTCCTGGTGAAGGTGCGCGCCGACAACGAGACGCGCTCCCAGATCGTGGAGATCGTCCAGCTGTTCCGCGCCAAGACCGTCGACGTCTCCCCGGAGGCCGTGACGATCGAGGCCACCGGGTCCGGCGAGAAGCTGTCGGCGATGCTCAAGATGCTGGAACCGTTCGGCATCAAGGAGCTGGTCCAGTCCGGCACCATCGCGATCGGTCGCGGCGCCCGCTCGATCACGGACCGGTCGCTGCGCGCGCTCGACCGTTCGGCGTAACGACGTGTCCGGGCGGCCGGGAAAATCCCGCCGCCCGGATGCCGAGACCCCCAGACTTCCCTTCCCCCCACCGTCATACGGTGGGAGCACACCTGCACACCAAGGAGAGAACCCAAAGTGGCCGAGCTGTTCTACGACGCTGACGCCGACCTGTCCATCATCCAGGGCCGCAAGGTCGCGGTCATCGGCTACGGCAGCCAGGGCCACGCCCACGCCCTGTCGCTGCGCGACTCGGGTGTCGACGTGCGGGTCGGTCTGCCCGAGGGCTCCAAGTCGAAGGCCAAGGCCGAGGAGCAGGGCCTGCGCGTGGTGACGCCCGCCGAGGCCGCCGCCGAGGCCGACGTCATCATGATCCTGGTCCCGGACCCGATCCAGGCCCAGGTCTACGAGGAGTCCATCGCCGCGAACCTGAACGACGGCGACGCGCTGTTCTTCGGGCACGGCTTCAACATCCGCTTCGGCTTCATCAAGCCCCCGGCCGGCGTCGACGTCTGCATGGTCGCCCCGAAGGGCCCGGGCCACCTGGTGCGCCGCCAGTACGAGGAGGGCCGCGGCGTCCCCTGCATCGCCGCCGTCGAGCAGGACGCCACCGGCAACGCCTTCGCGCTCGCCCTCTCCTACGCCAAGGGCATCGGCGGCACCCGCGCCGGCGTCATCAAGACCACCTTCACCGAGGAGACCGAGACCGACCTGTTCGGCGAGCAGGCCGTCCTCTGCGGTGGCACGGCCGCGCTGGTCAAGGCGGGCTTCGAGACGCTGACCGAGGCCGGCTACCAGCCGGAGATCGCCTACTTCGAGTGCCTGCACGAGCTGAAGCTGATCGTCGACCTCATGTACGAGGGCGGTCTGGAGAAGATGCGCTGGTCGATCTCCGAGACCGCCGAGTGGGGCGACTACGTCACCGGCCCGCGCATCATCACCGACGCCACCAAGGCCGAGATGAAGAAGGTCCTCGCCGAGATCCAGGACGGCACCTTCGCCCGCAACTGGATGGACGAGTACCACGGCGGTCTGAAGAAGTACAACGAGTACAAGCAGCAGGACTCCGAGCACCTGCTGGAGACCACCGGCAAGGAGCTGCGCAAGCTCATGAGCTGGGTGAACGAGGAGGCGTAGGCCTCCCGGCCGAGGGGCCGGAGCGAGCCGCTCCGGCCCTTTCGCCGAACCCGGGGTAACGTCGGTGGTCACAGGGAACGCGCGGCGTTGTCCACCCCGTCCAGCCACGGACGGGTGATCCTTCCGCGGTGGCGTAATGCGGCGCATCCCGCGCCACTACACTGCTGCACTAACAAACGCGTCAGGCCCACAGCGTCGTGCGTCTCTTACGCGGTAGCCCCTCCTCCGCCTGCGGCCGTCGGGACGGCCGTCCGCATGCTTTGGACTTGTGAGGACTCACGTGAGCTCGAAACCTGTCGTACTCATCGCTGAAGAGCTGTCGCCCGCGACCGTCGACGCACTCGGCCCGGACTTCGAGATCCGGCACTGCAACGGCGCGGACCGAGCCGAACTGCTCCCCGCCATCGCCGAGGTGGACGCGATCCTGATCCGCTCCGCCACCAAGGTCGACGCCGAGGCGATCGCCGCCGCGCGCAGGCTCAAGGTCGTCGCGCGAGCCGGAGTCGGCCTGGACAACGTCGACGTCTCCGCCGCCACCAAGGCCGGCGTGATGGTCGTCAACGCCCCGACCTCCAACATCGTGACCGCCGCCGAGCTGGCCTGCGGTCTGATCCTCGCCACGGCCCGCAACATCCCGCAGGCCAACGCCGCGCTGAAGAACGGCGAGTGGAAGCGCAGCAAGTACACGGGCGTCGAGCTGGCCGAGAAGACCCTCGGCGTCGTCGGCCTCGGCCGCATCGGTGCCCTGGTCGCCCAGCGGATGTCCGCCTTCGGCATGAAGGTCGTCGCCTACGACCCCTACGTGCAGCCCGCGCGGGCCGCGCAGATGGGCGTCAAGGTGCTGACCCTGGACGAGCTGCTGGAGGTCTCCGACTTCATCACCGTCCACCTGCCCAAGACCCCCGAGACCCTCGGCCTGATCGGCGAGGAGGCGCTGCGCAAGGTCAAGCCGAGCGTGCGCGTGGTCAACGCGGCGCGCGGCGGCATCGTCGACGAGGAGGCGCTGTACTCGGCGCTCAAGGAGGGCCGCGTCGCAGGCGCCGGCCTGGACGTGTACGCCAAGGAGCCGTGCACCGACTCGCCGCTGTTCGAGTTCGACCAGGTCGTCGCCACCCCGCACCTCGGCGCCTCCACGGACGAGGCGCAGGAGAAGGCCGGCATCGCGGTCGCCCGGTCGGTCCGCCTCGCCCTCGCCGGTGAGCTCGTGCCGGACGCGGTGAACGTGCAGGGCGGTGTCATCGCCGAGGACGTCAAGCCGGGTCTGCCGCTCGCCGAGCGCCTCGGCCGGATCTTCACCGCCCTCGCGGGCGAGGTCGCGGTGCGCCTCGACGTCGAGGTCTACGGCGAGATCACCCAGCACGACGTGAAGGTGCTGGAGCTCTCCGCGCTCAAGGGTGTCTTCGAGGACGTCGTCGACGAGACCGTGTCGTACGTCAACGCGCCGCTGTTCGCCCAGGAGCGGGGTGTGGAGGTGCGCCTGACCACCAGCTCCGAGTCGGCGGACCACCGCAACGTGGTCACCGTGCGCGGCACCCTGGCGGGCGGCGAGGAGGTGTCGGTCTCCGGCACCCTGGCCGGTCCCAAGCACGTCCAGAAGATCGTCGCGGTCGGCGACTACGACGTCGACCTCGCCCTCGCCGAGCACATGGTCGTCCTGCGCTACGAGGACCGTCCGGGTGTCGTCGGCACCGTCGGCCGCATCATCGGCGAGGCGGGCGTCAACATCGCCGGGATGCAGGTCGCCCGCGCGGCGGCGGGCGGCGAGGCGCTGGCGGTGCTCACCGTGGACGACACGGTGCCGGCCGGAGTGCTGACCGAGGTCGCCGAGGAGATCGGCGCGACCTTCGCCCGCGCGGTGAACCTGGTCTGAGGCAACCGTTGCGAAAGCGCCGGGCGGGCTGGTGATCCAGCCCGCCCGGCGCTTTCGCGTGCCGCGGCTCCCGGTGCGAGTGTGTTCGGGGGGCTCAGGCGAGGCGGGCCTCCGGCTCGGCCTCCGCGAGCGGCGCGGGGCGCACACGGATCCGGCGCAGGGTGGCCGCCGCCGCGAGGGCGGCGAGGGCCAGCAGGACCGCCCCCGCCAGCGCGGCGCCCCGCATCCCGTGGGTGAATGCCTCGCGTGCCGTGGCCGCCAGGGCGTCTCCCGCGCGCCCCGGCAACCGCCCGGCGACGGCGAGGGCGCCGCCCAGGGTCTCGTGGGCCGCCGCCGGGGCCGAGGACGGGATGTCGTGACGGTAGACGGCGGTGCCGATGGAGCCGAGGACCGCCATGCCCAGCGCGCCGCCGAACTCGGTGGCCGTCTCCAGCAGGGCCGAGGCCGTGCCCGCCCGGTCCACCGGCGCCGTGCTCATCGCGAGGTCGGTCAGCTGGGACATCACCATGACCGCGCCGCAGGCCAGGACACCCGCCGCGGTGAGGACCAGCCAGAGGGAGTGCGTGCCGGTGAACGCCAGGAGCGTGAACCCGGCCGCGGAGAAGGCGAAGCCGGAGGCGACGGCGTACCCGCGGTCGGCGCCCCGGGCGACGAGCTGTCCGGTGACCGGGCCGGCGATGCCGATGAGCACCGACGGGAGCAGGCTCCACAGCGCGGCCGACAGGGGGCTCTTGCCCAGGACCGACTGCAGGTACTGCGTGGTGAAGATGGCCGAGCCCATGACGGCGAACGCCGAGATCAGGGTAAGGACCAGCGCCGGGGTGAAGCCGCGGCCCCGGAGCAGCGCCGGCGGGACCAGCGGGGAGTCCCCGGTGCGCTGGCGCCGGACGAGGAGCGCGGCGAAGAGCAGGCCGACGGCCACCGACACCACGTACCGCGGGTGCCAGCCCTCGGAGGGGATCTCCTTCAGGCCGTAGACCACCGGGAGCACCGCGGCCATCGACAGCGGAACGCTCGGCCAGTCGAAGCGGCCGGGGGCGGGGTTCCGCGACTCGGGGAGCAGGACCGGGCCGAGCACCAGCAGCAGGGCCATCGCGGGCAGGTTGACCAGGAAGACCGAGCCCCACCAGAAGTGCTCGACGAGCACACCGCTCATCACCGAGCCCAGCGCGATGCCGCCGGTCATCACCCCCGACCACAGGCCGATGGCCTTCGCCCGCTGGCCGGGGTCGGTGAACATCGTGCGCAGCAGCGCCATCGTCGACGGCATCAGGGTCGCGCCGCCGATGCCGAGGACCGCGCGGGCCGCGATCAGGGTCTCGGCGCTGTCCGCGTACGCCGCCACCAGCGAGGCGGCGCCGAAGGCGGCCGCGCCCGCCAGCAGCAGCCTGCGGCGGCCGATGCGGTCGCCCAGCGCGCCCATCGTCATCAGCAGGCCGGCCAGGACGAAGCCGTAGACGTCGAAGATCCACAGCTGCTGGGTGCCGCTCGGCCGCAGGTCGGCGCCGATCGCGGGGGCGGCGAAGTACAGGACCGAGACGTCCATCGAGACCAGGAGCAGCGGGAGCATCAGCACCCCGAGGGCGGTCCACTCGCGGCGCCCGGCGCGGACGGGGGCGCCCTCGGCGCCCGGGGAAGCGGTCGTGCTCGTCGGGTTCGTCATGCCGGCGACTGTACGGGCGTATTAAACAAGTGTCTAGAACGGTTGTATAATTCACTCGTCTAGGACGGTCGTATGGACGGCGGTAGGCTGCTGCGCATGGGACACCGCGAGGATCTGCTCGAAGGCGCGAAGCGCTGCCTGCTGGACAAGGGGTTCGCGCGGACCACCGCGCGCGACATCGTCAGGGAGTCGGGCACGAACCTGGCGTCGATCGGCTATCACTACGGCTCCAAGGACGCGTTGCTGGCGCAGGCGTACGTGTCGCTGATCGAGGGGGTGGCCGAGGACTGGGACGCGACCCCCGGGACCGGCGCCGCGCCGGGCTCTCTCGAGCGGTTCCGGGAGGTGTGGTCGAACATCATCGCCACGATGCGCGAGCCGGGCTCGTTCTGGCGCCTCAGCGCGGAGATCGTGGTCATGGGCGACCGGTTGCCCGAGGTGCGCGACCACCTCGCGCGGGCGCAGCGGGACGCTTCGCGTGGTTTCGTCGCCCTCATGACGGGCGAGCGCGAGGAGGACGTCCCGGAGGAGGTCGTCGACACGCTCGGCGCCTTCTACACGGTCCTCATGACCGGCCTGATCGCGCAGTGGACCTTCGACCCGAAGAACGCTCCCGACGCGGACACCCTCACCGAGGGCCTGAGCCGCCTGCTGGACGGTGTGCGCCGGGCCGAGTGACCCGGCGGCGCGGGCCGCGGCCCACAGCACCGCCCTACAGCCGCGCCCGCTTCAGCGCCATGTGCAGCAGCAGGCGGTCCTCGCCGTCGTCCAGGTCGAGGCCGGTCAGCTGCTCCACCCGGGACAGGCGGTAGTAGAGGGTCTGGCGGTGGATGCCCAGCTCGGCGGCGGTGCGGCCGGCCTGGCCGGCGCAGTCCAGGAACGCCTCGGCGGTACGGGCCAGTTCCTGGTGGGCGGGGGAGAGCAGGGCACGTACGGCCTCGTCCTCGGCGGTCTGCGGGGGCAGTGCCGTGAGCAGGCGGAACGGGCCGATCGAGGCCCACCGCGCGACCGGACCCAGCCGCGGCTCCGCCAGCGCGGCCCGGGCCGCCCCCCATGCCTCCGCCCAGGCGGTCCCCAGTTCCGCCAGCCCGGACCGGGCGGCGGCGACCCCGGCGGCGACCTCGGCACCGCCCGTACGGCCCCCCGCGCCCGAGCCGGTGCCGGTAGTCCCTGTTCCGCCGGCTCGCGCCCCGGCCCGTTCCAGCAGCCGGGCCGCCGCCGCCTCCGCCGGGGCCGGCGCGTCCGCCGACCGCAGCCGGACCAGGAGCGCCAGGCACTGCGCGGTGCCGGTGCCCCCCACTGCCCCGGGGGCCTGCGCGGTCCCTGCGTCCCAGGGCACGGTGCACAGTGCCGTCGCGCCCGGCAGGGTGCGCACCGACGGAGCGTCGCCGGGGTCGGCCGAGGGCCACGGGGCCACGCACACCACCGTGTGCGGACCGTCCGCCCGCGCACCGAGGGCCGTCCGCAGCTCCGCCACCGCCATGTCCCGCGGCCAGCCGGGCTCGGCGGTGAGCACCGCCCGCAGCTCCCGGGTGAGGTCCGCGCCGTGCTGCGCCTCGTCCGCGAGCAGCGCGCCGATCCGCGCGGTCACCCGCATGGCCGCCGCGAGCTGCGGTTCGCCGGGGCCGGGCTCGTCGTCCAGCAGCCAGACGTAGCCGAGGACGACACCCCTATGGCGTACGGGGAGACAGATCCGCCCCCGGTACACCCCCGCCTCCGGGGTCGGCGGGATCCGCACCGGGCCGGTGGCGCGGGTGATGCCGAAGCCCTCGAACCAGGTGCGCACCGCCGCCGTGGACCGGCGGGTGAGGATCGAGCGGGTGCGCACCGGGTCCAGGGCGGACGGATCGAGGTCGCCCTCGCTGTCGTAGGCGCCGAAGGCGATCAGCTCGAAGTCCCGGTTCTCCAGCGTCGCCGGTGCGCCGAGCAGCTCGGAGATCTCGTCGACCAGCTCCTGGTAGTCACCTCTGCGTTCCGGCGTCACCCGGGCATTCTCCCGCACTTTCCAGGAGCCTCATACATCTGTCTGAGATCTGGGGCACGGATGCGTGACAGCTGTCGATGGTCGACGATCGGAGGGATCCTTAACTTTCACGGTGGTTCTCCGTGCCGTTGCCCGAGGGCGGGTGGCGGCTTTCTGTTCCTCGTTGTGGAGGTGCCCCGTGCTGGGTCCCGTGATTCTCGCCGCGTCGCGCAGCGACCGGATGCGACGCCTGATCTCGGCGGCCCCGGTGACCAAGCAGGTCGTCGACCGCTTCATCCCCGGCGAGACCGTGGACGACATCGTCCCGATCATCACGGACCTGACCGGCAAGGGCCTGGAGCTGACCATGGACGTGGTCGGCGAGGACATCACCACCCCCGAGCAGGCCGCCGCCGCCCGCGACGCCTACCTCCTGCTGATCGACCGGATCAAGGACCTGGAGCTCGGCACCAGGGTCGAGGTGTCCGTCAAACTGTCCATGTTCGGCCAAGCCCTACCCGGCGGACACGAGCTGGCCCTCGCCAACGTCCGCCCGGTCGTCGAGGCCGCCGCGGCGATCGGCACCACGGTCACCCTGGACGCGGAGGACCACACCACCCTCGACTCGATGTTCGCCATCCACGAGGAGTTGCGGAAGGACTTCCCGCAGACCGGCTGCGTCATCCAGGCCTACCTCTTCCGCACCGAGGCCGACGCCCGCCGTCTCGCCGCGAGCGGCAGCCGGGTGCGCCTGGTCAAGGGCGCCTACAAGGAGCCCGCCGAGGTCGCGTACCAGAACAGGCAGGAGATCGACAAGGCGTACGTGCGGGTCCTGCGCACGCTGATGGAGGGCGAGGGGTACCCGATGATCGGGTCCCACGACCCGCGGCTCATCTCCATCGGGCAGGAACTCGCCCGGAGCGCCGGGCGCAAGCCCGCCGAGTACGAGTTCCAGATGCTGTACGGCATCCGGAGCGACGAGCACCTGCGGCTGGCCGCCGAGGGCCACCGCATGCGCGTCTACACCGCCTACGGCACCGACTGGTACGGCTACTTCATGCGCCGCCTGGCGGAGAAGCCGGCCAACCTGCGCTTCTTCGTCCGCTCGATGGTCAGCAAGGGCTGAGCCCGCGCCCCGCTCGCAACACCGCTCAAGTCAAGGAGTTACGGAACCCATGGACGCTGTGACCCAGGTCCCCACCCCCGTCAACGAGCCGGTGCACGGCTACGCCCCCGGCTCGCCCGAGCGCGCCCGCCTGGAGGCCAAGCTCAAGGAGCTCGCCGGCAACCCGGTCGACCTGCCCTGCACCATCGGTGGCGAGAAGCGCATGGGCGGCGGCGAGGCCTTCCAGGTCGTCCAGCCGCACAACCACAAGGCCGTCCTCGGCACCTACCGCAACGCCACGCGGGCGGACGCCCGGGACGCCATCGACGCGGCCCTCGCCGCCGCGCCCGCCTGGCGCGCGATGTCCTTCGACGACCGCGCCGCGATCATCCTGCGCGCGGCCGAGCTGCTGGCCGGCCCCTGGCGCGAGACCATCGCCGCCTCCACCATGCTCGGCCAGTCGAAGACGGCCCAGCAGGCGGAGATCGACAGCCCGTGCGAGCTGGTCGACTTCTGGCGCTTCAACGTCCACTACGCCCGCCAGATCCTGGCCGAGCAGCCCCCGGCGAACTCGCCGGGCGTGTGGAACCGCCTCGACCACCGCCCGCTGGAGGGCTTCGTCTACGCGATCACGCCGTTCAACTTCTCGGCGATCGCGGCCAACCTGCCGACCGCGCCCGCGCTGATGGGCAACGTCGTGGTCTGGAAGCCCTCCCCGACGCAGACCCACGCCGCGGTGCTGCTCATGCGGCTGCTGGAGGAGGCTGGTCTGCCCAAGGGCGTCATCAACCTCGTCACCGGCGACGGCATCGAGGTGTCCGAGGTCGCCCTGGCCCACCGCGACCTGGCGGGCATCCACTTCACCGGCTCGACCAGGACCTTCCAGTACCTGTGGAAGACGGTCGGCGCCAACATCGAGAAGTACCGCTCCTACCCGCGTCTGGTCGGCGAGACCGGCGGCAAGGACTTCCTGGTCGCGCACCCGTCCGCCGACCGCGCGGTGCTCAAGACCGCGCTGACCCGCGGCGCCTTCGAGTACCAGGGCCAGAAGTGCAGCGCCACCTCCCGCGCCTACGTCCCGGCGTCGATCTGGAACTCCGGCTTCAAGGAGGAGTTCGCCGCCGAGGTCGACGGCCTGACCATGGGTGACGTCACCGACCTGTCGCACTTCATCGGCGCGGTCATCGACGAGCGCTCCTTCGCGAAGAACAAGGCGGCGATCGACCGGGCCAAGGAGGACGCGGCCTGCACGATCGTCGCGGGCGGCACCTACGACGACTCGGTCGGCTACTTCGTCCGACCGACCGTCATCGAGTGCACCGACCCGGAGAACGACGTCTTCCGTACCGAGTACTTCGGCCCGATCCTCGCCGTCCACGTCTACGAGGACGAGAAGTACGACGAGATGCTCACCCAGATGGAGGCGGTGTCGGACTACGCGCTGACCGGGTCCGTCATCTCCAACGACCGCGCGGCGGCGGCGTACACGATGGAGCGGCTGCGCTACGCGGCCGGCAACTTCTACATCAACGACAAGTCGACCGGCGCGGTCGTCGGCCAGCAGCCCTTCGGCGGCGGCCGAGCCTCCGGCACCAACGACAAGGCCGGCGCCCCGCAGAACCTGATGCGCTGGACCCTGACCCGCGCCATCAAGGAGACGCTGGTCCCGCCGACCGACTACGGCTACCCGCACATGGGCTGACACACCGGCAGGTACGCGGGGCCGGGTCCCGTCCACACGGACGGGGCCCGGCCCGTCTGCGTTTCCGTGCCCGCCGGGAGGCCGTCGTCTCAGATAGTAGGAAGTCCGAGTAATTGTGGAGACAGAGAAGCCGTCCTCGCTTAGCTTTGTAGGAGCCGAACGTCTCGCTCGATCCAGCGAACGGCGGGCGTGAGCCGGGCCCCGAGCAGGTAACCCCTGCGGCGCCGCTCCCCGCCACTGAATCGGCATCACCCAGGCCCATCAGGCCGTGGGGGAGTCTCGAAACTTCCTTTCCGCGCTCCCTGCTTGTCGAAGGAGTCGATTTCCCATGGCCGAGACGACCGTCCGCCGCCGAGTCCGCCACCACTCCCGTACGAGCGAGTCCGACCGCAAGAACGCCGCCGCCGCGCTCCAGCGCGCCCTCGACCGCCGGGACAACGGCGGCCAGACGGGCCACTGAGCCGCCGCGTCCACCAGCCGGGAGCCGCGCCCGCACGGGGCGCGGGCGCGGCCTTCGTGTACCCCGCCCGCGCCCCCGTGGCCGCTCCCATCGTCCGAATGATGGACGTCCCGTGTCATCTCATGGGACGCGGAGTAGGGTGCCGACATGTCTCGCAGCATCGATCTCGCAGTGATCCCCGGTGACGGCATCGGCCAGGAAGTGGTGGCCGAGGGCCTGAAGGTCCTGACCGCCGTCCTCCCGCAGGACGTGAAGCTCGAGACCGAGGAGTACGACTTCGGGGCCCGGCGCTACCACGCCACCGGTGAGACCCTCACCGACGCCGACCTGGAGCGGCTCCAGCGGCACGACGCCATCCTGCTCGGCGCCATCGGCGACCCGTCGGTGCCGTCCGGCGTCCTGGAGCGCGGCTTCCTGCTCAAGCTCCGCTTCGCCTTCGACCACCACGTCAACCTGCGCCCCTCGAAGCTGCTGCCCGGCGTCGCCACCCCGCTCGCGGGCGACCCGCGGATCGACTTCGTCGTCGTCCGCGAGGGCACCGAGGGCCCCTACACGGGCAACGGCGGCACCATCCGCAAGGGCACCGAGCACGAGGTCGCCACCGAGGTGTCCGTCAACACGGCCTACGGGGTCGAGCGCGTGGTGCGCGACGCCTTCGCCCGCGCCCAGGCCCGCCCGCGCAAGAAGCTCACGCTGGTCCACAAGAACAACGTGCTGACCTTCGCCGGGCACCTGTGGACGAACGTCTTCAACCGGGTGGCCGAGGAGTTCCCCGAGGTCACCACCGAGTACATCCACGTCGACGCGGCGACGATCTACCTCGTCACCCAGCCCGAGCGCTTCGACGTGATCGTCACCGACAACCTCTTCGGTGACATCATCACCGACCTCGCCGCGGCCGTCTCCGGCGGCATCGGCGTCGCCGCCTCCGGCAACATCAACCCGAGCGGCGCGTTCCCGTCGATGTTCGAGCCGGTCCACGGCTCGGCCCCGGACATCGCCGGCCAGGGCAAGGCCGACCCCACCGCCACGGTCCTCTCCGTCGCCCTGCTGCTGCGCCACCTCGGCTACGAGGACGAGGCGACCCGGATCGAGGAGGCGGTCTCCGCCGACCTCGCGGAGCGCGGCGGGCTGCCCGCCCGCAGCACCGCCGAGATCGGCGACGCGCTCGCCGTGCGAGTAGCCGGCTGACCTGGCCGCGCCACTCGAAAACTCCCCCGGCTCCGAGGAGAGGGGGGAATCCCATTCGAAGCCGTCGGGTCGCATCCGCACCCGGCGGCTTTTCGTATGCGGCGCCGGGTGCCACCATCAACCCCTGGGCCCGCATTCACCCCGTTTTCTTCCGCTGCCGGCTCCGCGCGATAATCGAACGCGGAGCCGCGGTATGAGGGAATGTTCGGACGTCCTAGCACCGGCCACTGGCCGTACGGGCGTGAGCGCGGCCCGTCACGACAACCGGTGAAGGACAAACCACTGATGACGACGCCCACGATCGAGCTCAAGCCCTCGGCCAACCCGCTCTCCGACGCGGAGCGGGAGGCGATCCTGGCCAACCCCGGGTTCGGCCGCCACTTCACCGATCACATGGTGACGATCAGGTGGACGGAGGGCCGGGGCTGGCACGACGGACAGCTCGTCCCGTACGCGCCGATCTCCCTCGACCCCGCCACTCACGTCCTGCACTACGCGCAGGAGATCTTCGAGGGGCTGAAGGCCTACCGCCAGCCCGACGGCACCGTCGCCACCTTCCGCCCCGACAAGAACGCCCAGCGCTTCCAGGCCTCCGCCCGCCGCCTGGCCATGCCCGAGCTGCCCGTCGAGACCTTCGTCGAGGCCTGCGACGCCCTGGTCCAGCAGGACCAGGGCTGGGTGCCGCCGCACGGCGGCGAGGAGTCGCTCTACCTGCGCCCGTTCATGATCGCCACCGAGGTCGGACTGGGCGTCAAGCCCGCCAACGAGTACCTCTTCCTGGTCATCGCCTCCCCGGCCGGCGCCTACTTCCCGGGCGGCGTGAAGCCGGTCTCCATCTGGGTCTCCGAGGACCGGGTCCGCGCCGTCCCCGGCGGCATGGGCGACGCCAAGACCGGCGGCAACTACGCGGCCTCCCTGCTCGCCCAGGCCGAGGCGGCCGCCAAGGGCTGCGCCCAGGTCTGCTACCTCGACGCCGTGGAGCACCAGTGGGTCGAGGAACTGGGCGGCATGAACCTGTACTTCGTGTACGGCGACAGGATCGTCACCCCGACGCTCACCGGCTCCATCCTGGAGGGCGTCACCCGCGACTCGCTGCTGGCCGTCGCCCGCGACCTCGGCTACGAGTCCGAGGAGGCCCGCGTCTCCATCGACCAGTGGCAGCGCGACTCCGAGAACGGCACCCTCACCGAGGTCTTCGCCTGCGGCACGGCCGCCGTCATCACCCCGGTCGGCACCGTCAAGCGCGCGTCCGGCGAGTGGCAGCAGTCGGGCGGCGAGCCCGGCGAGGTCACGCTGAAGCTCCGCCAGGCCCTCCTGGACCTCCAGCGCGGCACCGCCGAGGACAAGCACGGCTGGATGCACCGCATCGGCTGAGTCCCGCCCCGGTTCTCCCTCGGGCCGTCCTCCGGCCGCTCCCACGAGCGGCCGGGGGACGGCCTTTTCGGGTTCGCGACGCACTTTGAGTAACACTCAATATGATCGCAGCCAATGGCCCTGCACTGGCGCTCTCCTCTTCCCTTTGCACAGGTTCTGCGTTTAGAGTGCTGCTCTAAACTCCGGACACCGGAAAGCATGGGCAAGGAGGTGCCGCGACGTGAGACTCACCCCCACCGAGCGTGACCGGCTGCTGCTGTTCTCCGCCGCCGAGCTGGCCCGGTCCCGCCGGACGCGCGGCCTGAGGCTCAACGTCCCGGAGGCCACGGCCCTGATCGCCGACACCGTCTGCGAGGCGGCCCGGGACGGCGCCCGGCTCGCCGAGGCGGTAGAGCGGGCCCGCGCGGTGCTCGGCCCCGACGACGTGCTGCCCGGCGTGGCGGACGTCGTCACGGAGGTGCACGTCGAGGCCGTCTTCGACGACGGCTCGCGGCTGGCGGTGGTCTGCGACCCCATCGGCGGCGGACTGGGGGAGCGGGGGCCGGGCGCTCTGCTGCCGGGCCCGGAGCACGCCGAGCCCGAGGCGGCGGTCCGCCTCGCGGTCACCAACACCGCGACCGTGCCGGTCTCCGTCACCTCCCACTTCCACTTCTTCGAGGCCAACCCGCGGCTCGACTTCGACCGGGCCGCCGCCTACGGGATGCGGCTCGCCGTGCCCGCGGGCTCCTCCGTCCGCTTCGGCCCCGGCGAGCGCGTCGAGGTCGGGCTGCTGCCGATCGGGGGCGACCGCGTCGCCATCGGGTTCGCGGGGCTGGTCGACGGGCCGCTGGACGCGCCGGGGGCGAAGGAGGAGGCCCTGCGCAGGGCCGCCGCCTGCGGATATCTGGGAGTCGCGCGATGAACCCGTACGAGTACGCCGCCACCCACGGTCCCCGCGCCGGCGACCGCGTCCGGCTCGGCGACTCCGGGCTGGTGATCCGCGTCGAGTCCGACGCCCAGCGCCCGGGCGACGAGTTCCTCGCCGGGTTCGGCAAGACGGCCCGCGACGGACTGCACCTGAAGGCGGCCGCCGTCCGCGAGACCTGCGACGTCGTGATCAGCAACGTCGTCGTGATCGACGCCGTGCAGGGGATCCGGAAGGTCTCCATCGGGATCCGCGAGGGCCGGATCCACTCCGTCGGGCGGGCCGGCAACCCCGACACCCTCGACGGGGTCGACGTGGTCGTGGGCACCGGCACGTCGATCGTGTCCGGCGAGGGGCTTGTCGCCACCGCCGGGGCCGTCGACACCCATGTGCACCTGCTCTCCCCGCGCGTCATGGAGGCCTCGCTCGCCTCCGGCGTGACCACGATCATCGGCCAGGAGTTCGGGCCGGTGTGGGGCGTGGGCGTCAACTCGCCCTGGGCGCTGCGGCACGCGTTCGGCGCCTTCGACGCCTGGCCGGTCAACATCGGCTTCCTCGGCCGTGGGTCGTCCTCCCACTCCGCCCCGCTGGTGGAGGCCCTCGCCGAGGGCGGCGCCTGCGGTTTCAAGGTGCACGAGGACATGGGCGCCCACACCCGTGCCCTGGACACCGCCCTCCGAGTCGCCGAGGACCACGACGTGCAGGTCGCCCTGCACAGCGACGGGCTGAACGAGTGCCTGTCGGTCGAGGACACCCTGCGGGTCCTGGAGGGACGCACCGTCCACGCCTTCCACATCGAGGGCTGCGGCGGCGGCCACGTGCCGAACGTCCTGAAGATGGCCGGAGTCCCGAACGTCATCGGCTCCTCCACCAACCCCACCCTCCCCTTCGGCCGGGACGCGGTCGCCGAGCACTACGGCATGATCGTCTCCGTCCACGACCTCAAGACCGACCTGCCGGGCGACGCCGCCATGGCCCGCGACCGCATCCGCGCCGGAACCATGGGCGCCGAGGACGTGCTGCACGACCTGGGCGCGATCGGCATCACCTCCTCCGACGCGCAGGGCATGGGCCGCGCGGGCGAGACCGTGCGGCGCACCTTCGCGATGGCCGGGAAGATGAAGGCCGAGCTGGGCCCCCTGGACGGGGACGGCCCGGACGACGACAACGCCCGCGTGCTGCGCTACATCGCCAAGCTGACCGTCAACCCGGCCGTCGCGCACGGCCTCGGGCACGAGGTCGGCTCCATCGAGCCGGGCAAGCTGGCCGACATCGTGCTGTGGCGCCCCGAGTACTTCGGGGCCAAGCCGCAGCTCGTGCTCAAGGCGGGCTTCCCGGCGTACGGCGTGACCGGCGACCCCAACGCGGCCACCGACACCTGCGAACCCCTCGTACTGGGGCCGCAGTTCGGCGCGCACGGGGCCACCCCCGCCGAGATCTCGGTCGCGTTCGTCGCCCGGGCCGCCCTGGAGCAGGGCCACGACCGGATGCCGACCCGCAGAAGAAGGGTCGCCGTCCGCGGCACCCGCGGCATAGGCCCCGCCGACCTGCGCCTGAACTCCCGTACCGGGTCGGTCGACGTCGATCAGCGGACCGGCCTGGTCACCCTGGACGGCGAGCCGGTCCGCTCCGCGCCGGCCGACTCGGTGTCCCTCAGCCGCCTTTATTTCCTCTGAGGTTCAAGGAGCCGAGGACCGCGTATGAACACCCCCGCCGCCGACGGCTTCCACATGCCCGCCGAGTGGGCGCCGCACGAGCGCACCTGGATGGCCTGGCCCGGCCCCAACCCGACCTTCGACGACCCCGACGACCTCGTCCTCGCCCGCAGGGCCTGGGCCTCGGTGGCCCGTGCCGTCCTCCGCTTCGAACCGGTGACGGTCGTCTGCCGCCCCGGCCAGTCGGCGTACGCGCAGGCACTGCTCGGCCCCGGCGTCGACACCGTCGAGCGCGACCTGGACGACGCCTGGATGCGGGACATCGGCCCCACCTTCCTCACCGGCGGCCGGGGCCGACTCGCTGCCGTCGACTGGACGTTCAACGGCTGGGGCGCCCAGGGGTGGGCCCGCTGGGAGCACGACGCGAAGATCGCCGCACACGTCGCGGACCTCGCGGGCGCGCGGACGTACGCCTCGGAGCTGGTCAACGAGGGCGGCGCGATCCACGTCGACGGCGAGGGCACCGTCCTGCTCACCGAGACCGTGCAGCTCGGCCCCGAACGCAACCCGCACTGGACCAGGGAGCGGGTCGAGGCGGAGATCCACGCCCACCTCGGCACCCGCAAGGCGATCTGGCTGCCCCGCGGCCTGACCGGCGACTACCCGCCGCACGGCTTCGGCACCCTCGGCCACGTGGACATCGTCGCCGCCTTCGCCCGCCCCGGCGTCGTCGTCGCCCACCACCAGCCGGACCCGGCGCACCCCGACCACGAGGTGTCGAAGGAGGTCATCGGCATCCTGAGGTCCGCCACCGACGCGCGCGGCCGCCGCCTGGAGGTCGTGGAGGTCCCCGCCCCCACCGTGCTGGAGGCGGACGGCCACTGGGCCGACCACTCGTACATCAACCACTACCTCTGCAACGGCGGCGTCGTGCTGTGCGGCTTCGACGACCCGCGCGACGAACTCGCGGCCGGCATCTTCCGGCGGCTCTTCCCGGAGCGGACGGTGACGCTGGTGGACGCCCGTACGATCTTCTCCGGCGGTGGCGGCATCCACTGCATCACCCAGCAGCAGCCGAGGAGCTAGGAGCAGCGGATGGCCGGTGGGCGCAGGCAGGCGGCCCCGCCGCGCGAGGAGGTCCTCGCCGCCGCCATGGAGATGATCGCCGAGCGCGGTCTGGAGAAGCTCACCATGGCGGCGCTCGGCCGCGCGGTCGGCATGAGCAGCGGCCACCTGCTGTACTACTTCCACTCCAAGGACGAGCTGCTGCTGCGGACCCTGGAGTGGAGCGAGGGCCGCCTGGGCGCCGAACGCGGCCGGCTGCTCGCCCGCACCGCCCCCGCCCGCGCACGCCTGGACGCCTACGTCGGCCTGTACGTCCCCGACGGCCACCGCGACCCCCACTGGACGCTGTGGCTGGAGGTCTGGAACCGCTCGCAGAACGCCGACGACGCCGCCCGCGACCGGCAGGCCGCCATCGAGGGCGCCTGGCACCGCGACCTGGTCGCCCTGATCGCCGAGGGCGTCTCGCGCGGCGAGTTCCGCCCCGTGGACGCCGACCGGTTCGCCATCCGGCTGCGCGCCCTGCTCGACGGCTTCTCCATCCACGTGGCGATCGGGCTGCGCGGCACCGGCCGGGAGCAGGTCCTCGGTCACGTAAGGGAGTTCCTGGACGAATCGCTGGGCCGCCCCGCCAAGTGACGCCGCCGAACGGCCCATTGGGAGGGTCACCTGTGCCCGGCCGGGGCAGGTACGCCTCATGGGACAACAGCACTGGAAGAGGATCTGGATCGGCTCGGCCGGGAACATGGTGGAGTGGTACGACTGGTTCGTCTACGCCAGTTTCGCCACCTACTTCGCCGGGGCTTTCTTCCCCGACGGCGACCCGACCGCCCAGCTCATGAACACCGCGGGCATCTTCGCGGTCGGGTTCTTCATGCGCCCGGTCGGCGGCTGGCTGCTCGGCCGGGTCGGCGACAGAAGAGGCCGCAAGGCCGCGCTGACCCTCACCGTGACCCTGATGTCCGCGTCCGCGATCCTCATCGCGGTGGCGCCGACGTACGCGGTCGCCGGTTACGGCGGGGCGCTGGTGCTGCTCCTCGCCCGCCTGCTCCAGGGCCTCTCGGTCGGCGGCGAGTACGCGGCAAGCGCCACCTACCTCACCGAGGCCGCCGACCCGCGCCGGCGCGGCTTCGCCTCCAGCTTCCAGTACGTGTCCATGACCGCCGGCCAGATCGTCGGCCTGGGCCTGCAGATCGTCCTGCAGCGCACCATGTCGGACGACGCGCTGCACAGCTACGGCTGGCGCATTCCGTTCGTCGTCGGCGCGCTCGGCGCGGCCGTGGTCTTCTACCTGCGCCGCAGCATGCTGGAGACCGAGGTCTACGAGGCCGACGCCACCGGCGGCGAGGAGCGCGGCACGCTGCGCGCGCTGTGGCGGCACCGGCGGGAGGCGCTGCTGGTGATGGCCCTGACCATGGGCGGCACGGTCGCCTACTACACGTACACCACGTATCTCACGAAGTACTTGTCGAACTCCGCGGGCCTGCCCAAGCAGACCGCCACGCTGGTCTCCTTCACCGCGCTGATCGTCTTCGCCTGCCTCCAGCCGCTGGCCGGCCGGCTGTCCGACCGGATCGGCCGCCGCCCGCTGCTGATCACCTTCGCCGTCGGCTCCACCCTGCTGACCGTGCCGGTCATGACCCTGCTCGGGCACGCGGGGAGCTTCTGGCCGGCCCTCGGCCTGTCCCTGCTGGCGCTGGTGATCGTGACCGGTTACACCTCGATCAACGCCTGCGTGAAGGCGGAGCTGTTCCCGACCGGCGTCCGCGCGCTCGGCGTGGCTCTCCCGTACGCCCTGGCCAACGCGCTGTTCGGCGGCACCGCGGAGTACGTCGCCCTGTGGTTCAAGAACGCCGGCTCCGAGTCCGGCTTCTTCTGGTACGTGGCGGCCTGCGCGGCCGTCTCCCTCGTCGTCTACCTCACCATGCGGGAGACGAAGGACCTCGACCTCACCCGGGTGCGGGCAGCCGAGTCGTCTCGACTGACGCCCGCATCCTGAGACGGTCGGTGAGCGCGGGGGCGGATTGTGCCAGACTGCCCCCGTGCTCTCGTTCGCCATGATTATGGGCAGCAGGCGCGCCGGTCCGCAGTGACCGTCTCGTACGACCAGGTACGGGCGGCCATCGTGTCCTCGACCCGCGCGCAGACCTCTCGCACCCGCGAGAGGTTTTTCGTTTTCTGGCCCACCTTCAGCCGGGAGCGGAGCGCGAGGGATGATGGGGGGACGGTGGAGCCGGTCATTCCGGTAAGACCGAGATCCAAAACAGGAGCCTTGAGACCATGACCGCAACCAGCCAACCGGCCGATGCGTTCCACGTGTTCGACACCACCCTGCGCGACGGCGCCCAGCGGGAGGGCATCAACCTCACCGTCGCCGACAAGCTGGCCATCGCGCGGCACCTGGACGACTTCGGCGTGGGCTTCATCGAGGGCGGCTGGCCCGGAGCCAACCCGCGGGACACCGAGTTCTTCGCCCGCGCCCGGCAGGAGATCGAGTTCCGGCACGCCCGCCTGGTCGCCTTCGGCGCCACCCGCCGCGCGGGCACGAGGGCGTCGGACGACCCGCAGGTCAGGGCGCTCCTGGAGTCCGGTGCCGAGGTGATCACCCTGGTGGCGAAGGCGCACGACCGGCATGTGGAACTGGCGCTGCGCACCACGCTGGAGGAGAACCTGGAGATGGTCCGGGACACGGTCTCCCACCTGCGCTCGGAGGGCCGCCGTGTCTTCGTCGACTGCGAGCACTTCTTCGACGGCTACCGCGCCAACCCCGCCTACGCCAAGGCCGTCGTCCGGGCCGCCTCGGAGGCGGGCGCGGACGTGGTGGTGCTGTGCGACACCAACGGCGGAATGCTCCCCGCCCAGGTCCAGGCGGTCGTCTCCACCGTCCTGGCGGACACCGGCGCCCGCCTCGGCATCCACGCCCAGGACGACACCGGCTGCGCGGTCGCCAACACGCTGGCCGCGGTCGACGCCGGCGCCACCCACGTGCAGTGCACGGCGAACGGCTACGGCGAACGGGTCGGCAACGCCAACCTGTTCCCGGTCGTGGCGGCCCTGGAGCTGAAGTACGGCAAGCAGGTGCTGCCCGAGGGCCGGCTGCGCGAGATGACGCGCATCTCGCACGCCATCGCCGAGGTCGTCAACCTGACGCCCTCGACGCACCAGCCCTATGTGGGTGTATCCGCCTTCGCGCACAAGGCCGGGCTGCACGCCTCCGCGATCAAGGTCGACCCGGATCTGTACCAGCACATCGACCCCGAGCAGGTCGGCAACACCATGCGGATGCTGGTCTCCGACATGGCGGGCCGGGCGTCGGTGGAGCTGAAGGGCAAGGAACTCGGCGTCGACCTCGGCGGCGACCGCGAGCTGGTCGGCCGGGTGGTCGAGCGGGTCAAGGAGCGCGAGCTCAAGGGCTACACCTACGAGGCGGCGGACGCCAGCTTCGAACTGCTGCTGCGCACCGAGGCCGAGGGCGGGCCGCTGGAGTACTTCGAGGTGGAGTCCTGGCGGGCGATCGTCGAGGACCGCCCCGACGGCACCCACGCCAACGAGGCCACGGTCAAGCTGTGGGCCAAGAGCGAGCGCATCGTCGCCACGGCCGAGGGAAACGGCCCAGTCAACGCCCTCGACCGCGCCCTGCGGGTGGCCCTGGAGAAGATCTACCCCGAGCTGGCCGCCTTCGAGCTGGTCGACTACAAGGTCCGCATCCTGGAGGGCAAGCACGGCACCCAGTCCACGACCCGCGTGCTGATCTCCACCTCGGACGGCCGCGACGAGTGGTCCACCGTGGGCGTGGCGGACAACGTCATCGCCGCGTCCTGGCAGGCGCTGGAGGACGCGTACACCTACGGCCTGCTGCGCGCGGGCGTGGAGCCGGCCGCGTAGGCCTCGGGCCGGCGGGAGCGGCAACGGCCGGGCGGGAGCGGCAAATGCCGGGCCGGCGGGACGGCCGGGCGGGCGTGCGCGGTTCGGCCCGCCCGGTGGATCGTGGGCCGACCCGCCCGGTGGATGGTGTGCCGACCCGCCTGACGGACCGTGGGCCGGTGCGCCCGGCGCCTTACAGCGCCGCGTCGCGGGCGCGGGGCAGGTGGTCGCCGGGCCGGTCGCGTCCGCCGGACCGGTCCAGCCGCAGCAGCCCGGAGGACGGCGGCCGGTGGCCGGCGGTCTGCGTCGTGGACCGGGTCAGCTCCTCGACGCCCTCGGCGAGATAGCCGACCCAGGCGGCCGCCTCCTCCTCCATCAGCCGGTGGGCGTCCATGCGCAGCCGCTCGACGATCCCCAGCAGCGCGGCCTGCTCCTTGTCGCTGGGGGCGTCGGTGATGCGCAGGAACCCCTGCGTCCACTCCGTCTGCGCCCGCTTCAGCACCTGCTGGAGGGCGAGCTGGGTCCTGATGTAGCGGGTCCAGGTCGCGGAGAAGCCGAAGACCCGGTCGAACAGCACGCACCCGGCGCCGCCGGCCAGGAACACGAAACCCCATTCGGGCCCTATGGCCGACGGGCTCGCCGCGTGCACCAGCGGCGTGAGCGTGCCCGCGATGCCCAGCAGCCCGGCGAGGGCGCGCAGCGAGCGGGACCACAGCGACGGACCGCGCCGCCGTGCCAGGTACCAGCCGATCGCCGAGTGCACCTCGCTCTCCGCGTGCCGGAACAGCTCCGCCAGCGCCTCCGCGCGGGTGCGTGAGCGGTCCAGCCCGGTGAGCTCGGACACCTGCATGTCCGAGTCCTTCTGTCTGTTGAACACGCCCCTCCGCCTTCCCCAGCGCCGGTGCCGGCCGCGGGCCCGCCACCGGCAGCACCGCATGGTAGCGAGGGCGCGCGCGGGGCGGGCCCTGCCGGCCGCCACTTCCGGTGCGCCGTTTCCCGTGCTCGCCCCCCGAGAGCCGTCGATGACCGGATGCGACCGGATTCCGGTAGTTTCGCATCATGAAGGCCGTCGTCCTGACCCGAGTCCTTCCCCGGTGGCTGGTCGCGCTCGCGGTCGCCGTACCGGTCGCGCTGGCCGTCCCGCAGCCCGGCACCCCGCGGGCCGCCGCGGCCACCGGCGCCACGGCCTCGGCGACCACCTCCACCAGCGTCTCCGCGGTCGCCGAGGCCCTGCGCAGGAATCCCGTCTACGTCGATCCGGCCGCCTCCGGACAGCTGTCCGCCACGGACGCCGCCGCCCTCGCCCGGAAGATCAGAGACGCGGACAAGCCCCTCTTCGTCGCCGTCCTGCCCGCCGGGTACCCGACCCGGAACCTCTTCGCCGACCTGCGCACCGCCACCGGCGTCACCGGCCTGTACGCCATCCGCCTCGGCGACCGCTTCGACGCCCGAGCCGACTCCTCCGTCATGCCGCGCAACGCCGTGCGCAACCTCGTGACCAGCGTGCGGGGCGAGGACGCCAGAACGCAGCTCACCGACTTCACCGACCGGGCCCTGCCCACCCTGCGCGGCTCCGCACCCGCCACCTGGAGCGGGGGCACCTCCGGCCAGGGCAGCGGGATGTCGACCGGCGCGCTGATCACCGCCGGAGCCGTCCTGGTCGCGGGCGGTGCCGGCGCCTACGCCCTCGTCCGCCGCAACCGGCGCCGCCGGGAGGCCGAGCAGCGGGCCGCGCTGGAGCGGCTGCGGATCGTCGTCGACGAGGACATCACCGCCTTCGGCGAGGAACTGGACCGCCTGGACTTCCACCCCGCCGAGGCGGGGGCGGACGACGCCATGCGGGCGGACTACGAGCGGGCGCTGGACGCCTACGAGCAGGCCAAGCAGTACATGGCCGACGCCCGCCGGCCCGAGGACGTCAAAGCGGTCACCGAGGCCCTGGAGGACGGGCGATTCTCCCTCGCGCAACTCGCCGCCCGCCGCGAGGGACGGCCCCTGCCCGAGCGCCGGCCGCCCTGCTTCTTCGACCCGCGCCACGGCCCCTCGGTCGCCGACGCCGCCTGGACGCCCCCGGGCGGCGCTCCCCGCGAGGTCCCGGTCTGTACCGCGGACCAGGTCCGCCTCGCCGAGGGACGCGACCCGCACGTCCGCGAGGTCGACACCGACTACGGCCGCCGCCCCTACTGGGACGCGGGCCCGGCCTACGGCCCCTGGGCGGGCGGCTACTTCGGCGGCGGCATCCTGCCCGGCCTGCTGGTCGGCACCCTGCTCGGCAGCGCGATGGCGACCCCGGGGTACGCGGCCGACTACGGCACCGGTTACGGCGACTTCGGCGGCTACGAGGGCGGAGACGTCTCCGGCGCCGACTTCGACCCCGGCGACTTCTCGGGCGGCTTCGGCGACGGCGGCGGAGGCGACTTCGGTGGCGGTGGCGGGGACTTCGGCGGAGGCTTCTGAACCCGCCCCGGCCGCGCGCGCGTGCCCGGCGAACGCGGCCCGGACGGCGGGGGAGACGGCGAGGACGGGTGCACGACAGCGGCCCCGCCGAGGTGCGCCTCGCGGACGCGCCCGCCGGGACCGAGCACGGGCGAGGCCTTGCCGGTCGCCGCGTCGGCGGACCAGTGGGGCGTGACAGGGAGCGCAGCCCCGGGGAGGTGGTCTCGTTCGAGTTCGCCGTCAGGTGACGCGGTGGACCGGCGGGCACTCCCATCGCCCGTCGAGGACTTCCGGCCGGGGGAGGTACATGCGCAGGGTGATGTACCAGATGCCCTGCTCCGGGGTCGGCAGCCAGTTGGGCTCCCGGTCGGGGCGGGGCGCCTCGGGCTGCAGGTGGATGGTCACGCTTCCGTCGCGGTTGGTGACCAGGCCGGGGGTGCGGTCGCCGATGGAGTAGCGGTCGATCGGGTTGGGCACCAGGTTGCGGTCCTCCGAGTAGACGGTCAGGGACCAGAAGGCGTCGACGGGGGGCAGGTTCCCCGGTTCGAAGCGCAGTTCGTAGCGGCCCGTGGACAGCTTCTCGCCCTGGCCGTCGTGGAAGGCGACCAGGTAGACCGCTTCCGCCGGGTCGTTGACGGCGATACCGACCAGGGCCTGCTCACCGGCCCGGCGCAGGAAGTCGTCGCCGAACCGGCCCACCTGCGGGGGCGGGTAGCGCCAGCCGTTGACGACGTGGGCCCACTCGCCGCTGAGCAGTTGCTGTTCGAGCATCGGCACGCCCACGGCGGCGGCCCGGATCAGGCTCTGCTTGACGGCCTCGGGCTGGGCCTCGACGTCGAGTCCGGGGCCGACGCCGATCTCCGCGAACTGCTTGAGCAGCAGCTCGTGGTGGGCGGGCGGGGGGTTCTCGGCGAGCATCGCGTTCAGCGTCTTCCACGGCCCGAGCGGGTCCTGGTCCGCTTCGACCGGTTCCAGGACGTCGCGGCGCTCCGGGAGGAGGGTGTCCTTGTGGCCCAGTTGGCTGAGCGGGGTCAGCCGGTACTGGGCCTGCAGTGCGTGCACGGCCGGGAGGTCCTGCGCCCCCTCGACGAGGGTGCGGCCCACGACCAGGACCCAGGGGGTGGGGGCGGTGGCCGTGCGGCGCAGCCCCTCGGGCAGGTCTCCCGTCCAGCCGGGCCCGACGAGGGCGAAGTGGCCGGCCTGCGAACCGGTGGCGCGCTGTCCCACGTAGTCGTAGTTGTCGGAGGTGACGCCGACGAGTTCGAAGGTGAAGTAGCGGTCGCCCATGTCCGGGTGGGAGAGGACGACGGGCTCCTCGGTCAGGTCGACCCAGGCGAACGAGTACAGCGTGTCGTTGTTGGGGGACAGGCCCTCCCGGTCGGACGCGTCGTAGAGCGTGCGCCCGTGCCAGAACTGGTTGACCGCGGCGGACGGCGTCATCTCGTTCTCCGGCTCCTGGGTCACCCAGCGGTGCCGGATCCCGGCGTAGTAGATGTACGGGAAGCCGTAGACGAAGGCCTGTTCCCCGAGCGTGTAGGCGTACTCGCGGCGCCAGTCGCTCACGCGCCCGGTGAGGACGGGCTTCACCGCCTCCCACATGAGCGGCAGCGCCTGTGAGGTCCTGCGGGCGCGGTCCACGACGGTGCCGGGGTGGCGCACGGCGTCCGCCGTGGCTCTGCCGGTCGCCGTCGCCGCCTGGCCGAGGGTCGACGACACGCTCGTGAGCTGGTCGCGCAGTCGCTGGGCGGGCTTCTTGTTGGCGGCTGCAGAGGTCATCGCCGCGCTCCTCTCCCTGTCGCTGGCAGCACGGCACGTACGCCGGATCAACCCCCGCCTTGGAGCCGCAGCGGCGACCGTCGCGGACGCGTCCCGGTTTCTCCCCGTGGCTGTCTCTCCTGTGGGCCGAGTGGACCGACGGGCCGCTGCGTTCGCCGTGCTTCGTCGCATCCGGCGGGGGCTGTGAGTGCGGCCTGGCCTACTAACGAGTAGATCACCGGCCCCGGGACCCGGCAACCGGCCCTGGGATCAGGCAGTCGGCCCGGTGATCCGGCGATCGGCCCGGTGATCCGGTGATCGGCCCCGGGAGGAGCCGGGACGACCGGCCCCGGGAGGGAGCCGGAAAGCCGAAGTGCCCGCCCTCCCCGGTGCGGGGAGTGGCGGGCGGGCGCTTCGGAGGTGTGCGGGCGGCCGGGACCTCTTCGCCGGCCGCGGGGCCGGGACCGGAGGCCGGGGGTTCACGCGTTCTTGATCGCCGAGATGTCGAAGTTCAGCTTGATCTTGTCGGAGACCAGCACGCCGCCCGTCTCCAGCGCCGCGTTCCAGGTCAGGCCCCACTCGGAGCGCAGGATCTCGGCCTTGCCCTCGAAGCCGACGCGCTCGTTGCCGAACGGGTCCTTGGCCGCGCCGTTGAACTCCAGGTCGATGGTGAGCGGCCTGGTGACGCCGAGGATGGTCAGCTCGCCGGTGATGCGGTAGTCGTCGCCGCCCAGGGCCTCCGCCTGGGTGGAGCGGAAGGTCATGGCCGGGAACTCCCCGGTCTTGAAGAAGTCCGAGCTCTTCAGGTGCCCGTCGCGGTCGGCGGAACCGGTGTCGATGCTGTCCATGGTGACGTCGAGGGAGGCGGTGGACTTGGCGGGGTCGGAGCCGTCCAGGTGGAGGGTGCCGGAGAAGTCGTTGAACTTGCCCTTGACGTTGGTGACCATGGCGTGCCGGGCGACGAAGCCGAGCGTGGAGTGGGCCGGGTCGATGGTGTAGTCACCGGTCAGCGCGGCGAGGTCCGGGCTCACCGCGGCGGGGGTGCCGGTGGGGGCGGTGGTGTCGCTCTTGCGGCCGAAGATGCCCATGACGTGCTCCTTGGGAGGGATGGCCCCGGCGCGGCGGCCGAGGATGTTGAATGTTCAATGATCTGAACACTGACGACCGTAGACCTATTCCGTTCGACTTTCAACTTAATCCGGGGGGTCCCTTTCCGGGACGTGCGGAGCATCGCGCGGTCGTCCGGTTCGTCCTCTGGCAGACGCGCGTAGACCTCGGGCACCATCTCCCTGCACCACCTGCACAGCCGCCCCGCAGCACACACGGCCAACCGCAGGAAGGGTTCCCCCATGAAGAAAGCCAAGACCGGCCGCGCCCGCGCCGTCCTGACCGCCCTCGCCCTCGTCGTCGCCCCGGGCGTCGCCGTCCTCGGCACCGCCACCGACGCCTTCGCCGTCACCAAGATCAGCCACGCCACCGCCACCCAGATGTTCCGCGACGTCGGCATCACCTGGTCCTCCTCCGGCAACTGCTCCGACCGGTACAACTCCACCTGTACCTCCTTCGAGCAGCTCAACCTCGCCACCGCCCAGGGGGCTCAGACCCTGAAGCGGGCCGGCGGCTGCGCGCTGAACATCACCGGCGGGACGGAGACCGGACACGCCTCCGGCACCTACTCCCACTGGAACGGCTACAAGCTCGACTACGGCAAGAACACCTGCGTCACCAGCTACATCAAGAACAACTTCACCTACATCGGCCTGCGCGGCGACGGCGCCCCGCAGTACAAGTCCGGCTCCGGCAACATCTACGCCGATGAAGGCACGCACTGGGACGTCCTCTACTACAACTGCGGCGGCTGCTGACCGCCACCCGGCCGGTCGCCGGCGCCGCCGGGCCACCGCCCGCGCCGCCGACCGGCACCCGGTGTCCGTGCTCGCCGACGGTGTCGGCCGGGGGCGGGTGCCGCGGACGGACGACGCCGTACGGGTCTGCGTGTCACTCTGGCGATGGCATGTGCCACCCCTGAATGTGACTCGACTCTCGCCCCATGACTTTGTGCGACCCCGACAACGGCGAGGGCCTCTGAGCAGTCGGAAAGGCTGCAAGCGCCGGAGGTTCTGTTCACTCGTACCAGGAAAACGGGCCGGAGACTGTACGGAGTCAACGGCTCGCTTTCCTTGGTGCGCTTCGTAAGGTCACTACATGACCGTTTTGGATGAGACGACGGGTGAGCCGACCGGCGAGCCGACGGACGCGCGCGGACGGGTCGCCGAACTGCACGACATCCGTGCGCAGGCGGTGGCGGGTCCCAGCGAGAAGGCGACCGCGGCGCAGCACGCCAAGGGGAAGCTGACCGCTCGGGAGCGGATCGAGCTGCTCCTGGACCCGGGGTCCTTCCAGGAGGTCGAGCAGTTGCGCCGGCACCGGGCGACCGGTTTCGGGCTGGAGGCGAAGAAGCCGTACACGGACGGTGTGGTCACCGGCTGGGGCACGGTGGAGGGCCGTACGGTCTTCGTGTACGCGCACGACTTCCGGGTCTTCGGGGGTGCGCTGGGCGAGGCCCACGCCACGAAGATCCACAAGATCATGGACATGGCGATCGCGGCGGGTGCGCCGCTGGTGTCGCTGAACGACGGTGCGGGTGCCCGGATCCAGGAGGGTGTCTCGGCGCTCGCTGGGTACGGCGGGATCTTCCAGCGCAACACCAGGGCCTCCGGGGTGATCCCGCAGATCTCGGTGATGCTGGGCCCGTGCGCGGGTGGTGCGGCCTACAGTCCGGCGCTGACGGACTTCGTGTTCATGGTCCGTGAGACCTCGCAGATGTTCATCACCGGTCCGGACGTGGTCAAGGCGGTCACCGGCGAGGAGATCACGCAGAACGGTCTGGGCGGCGCGGACGTGCATGCCGAGACGAGCGGGGTGTGCCACTTCGCCTACGACGACGAGGAGACGTGCATCGCCGAGGTGCGCTACCTCCTCTCCCTCCTGCCGCAGAACAACCGCGAGAACCCGCCCCGCACGGAAAGCTCCGACCCGGCCGACCGCCGCTCCGACATCCTGCTCGACCTGGTCCCGGCCGACGGCAACCGCCCGTACGACATGACCAAGGTCATCGAGGAGATCGTCGACGACGGCGAGTACCTGGAGGTCCACGAGCGCTGGGCGCGGAACATCATCTGCGCGCTGGCCCGGATGGACGGTCAGGTCGTCGGCATCATCGCCAACCAGCCCCAGGTGCTGGCGGGCGTGCTGGACATCGAGGCGAGTGAGAAGGCCGCGCGCTTCGTCCAGATGTGCGACGCCTTCAACATCCCGATCGTCACCCTTCTCGACGTGCCCGGCTTCCTCCCGGGCGTCGACCAGGAGCACGGCGGCATCATCCGGCACGGCGCCAAGCTGCTCTACGCCTACTGCAACGCCACCGTGCCGCGGATCTCGCTGATCCTGCGCAAGGCGTACGGCGGTGCCTACATCGTCATGGACTCCCAGTCGATCGGTGCCGACCTCACCTACGCGTGGCCGACGAACGAGATCGCCGTGATGGGCGCGGAGGGCGCGGCCAACGTGATCTTCCGCCGTCAGATCGCCGAGGCCGAGGACCCCGAGGCGATGCGTCAGAAGATGGTCAAGGAGTACAAGGCCGAGCTGATGCACCCGTACTACGCGGCCGAGCGCGGCCTGGTGGACGACGTGATCGACCCGGCCGGCACCCGCGAGACGCTCATCCGGTCCCTGGCGATGCTGCACAGCAAGCACGCCGACCTGCCCTCCCGCAAGCACGGCAACCCGCCCCAGTAACCGGGCGGACGCACCGCGGCAATGCCGCGGACCCCTCATCCACGGAGACTGAACCCATGGACAACGCCGACATCCGCGTCGAGAAGGGCCACGCCGAGCCCGAGGAGGTCGCCGCCATCACGGCGCTCCTCCTGGCCCGTGCGGCGGCCCGCCCCGCCGAGACGACCTCCGCCCACCGCCGCCGCCCCAAGGCCGCCTGGCGCCGCCTGGAGCGCGAGAACGGCTTCCGCGCCCCGCACAGCTGGCACGGGTGAGCCGCGGCCGGCATCACGACCGGCCGCCCCCGCACGCACGCGCAAAGGGCCCCTCCCGGAGGAGGGGCCCTTTCGCCGTGCCCGCTTCGCGCTCGCTCGCGATCTAGCGCGCCGCCGTGCCGCGTCGTGCCGTCGTGCCGCCGTGCCGGCAGGGAAAAGGCGGGCGGCCCGCCCCGAGCCGGGGAGGGCCGCCCGCCTTGTCCGTCGCGCGGACCTACCGCAGTCGCGCCATCAGGGCGTGCTCGACCAGGGTGATCAGCGCCGACTTGGCGTCCGCGCGGTGGCGGGCGTCGGTCGTGATGATCGGAGTGTCCGGGCCGATCTGCAGCGCCTCGCGCACCTCGTCCGGGTTGTACGGCTGGTTGCCGTCGAAGCCGTTGAGCGCGATGACGAAGGGCAGGCCGCTGTTCTCGAAGTAGTCGACGGCGGGGAAGCAGTCGGCGAGCCGCCTCGTGTCGACCAGCACGATCGCGCCGATGGCGCCGCGGACCAGGTCGTCCCACATGAACCAGAAGCGGTCCTGGCCCGGTGTACCGAACAGGTACAGGATCAGGTCCTGGTCCAGGGTGATTCGGCCGAAGTCCATGGCGACCGTCGTGGTCGTCTTGTCCCCGGTGTGGGTCAGGTCGTCGATGCCTGCCGAAGCAGACGTCATGACGGCCTCCGTGCGCAGCGGGTTGATCTCCGAGACGGCACCCACGAACGTGGTCTTGCCCACGCCGAAGCCGCCCGCCACCACGATCTTCGCGGAGGTGGTGGAGCGGGAAGGACCGCCGCTAGAGCTTGCGAAGTCCACTGAGCACCCTTTCGAGCAGTGTCACGTCTGGCTGTCCACCGGCGTTCTCGTCGCCGCCGGGCTGATGGATGGCGACCAGGCCCGCCTCCGCCAAGTCGGCGACGAGGATCCTGGCCACGCCGAGCGGGATCGTCAGCAGGGCCGAGACCTCGGCCACCGACTTGATCTCGCGGCACAGATTGCAGATCCGCTGATGCTCGGGCAGTTGGCCCTGCATCTGGTGCGGCTGCGCCGTGGTGTGGACCAGCGCCTCGATGGCGAGCTGGTACCGCGGCCGGGTCCGGCCGCCCGTCATGGCGTACGGGCGCACCAGGGGATTGTTCGACGCCCCGGCGGGCGCCGGCTCAGGGGTACGTCGTTGCGGCTCCACCGGCTGGATGCGCGGCGCCGGCGGCTGATCGTACGGCGAAGGGCCGGGGCCCTGGGGCGCGTACGGCTGCCGGTGGCTCGGGGCGGAGGGGAAGTTGTACGGGTTCACGGGACCGTCGCCCTGACCCTGGGCAGGGCCGTACGACCAGTTGCCCGAAGACGAACCGCTTGGGGGGGTTGCCACTCTCTCTCCTCCTCCGACTGCGCCGGGCTCCAACCTTGTGGAAGCCGCGTCCCGAAACCTTACGGCCCCGGGACGCCAAAACGCACCGTCCGACTGTTAGTTGAGAAGGCTCCCCTGGAGCTCCGCACGGAGATCCGGGGTCAGAACCGTGCCCGCACGGTCCACCAGAAGAGCCATCTCGTACCCAATGAGGCCGATGTCCGCCTCGGGGTGTGCAAGAACCGCGAGCGACGAACCGTCGGAGATGGACATGAGGAAGAGGAATCCCCGCTCCATCTCCACAACTGTCTGGTTCACGCTGCCGCCCTCGAAGATGCGCGAAGCACCGGCGGTCAGCGAGGTCAGACCGGAGGCGACGGCCGCGAGCTGGTCGGCGCGGTCGCGGGGGAAGCCTTCGGACATCGCCAGAAGGAGTCCGTCGGCGGAGACCACCACGGTGTGGGACACCCCGGGGGTGTTGTCCACGAAGTTGGTGATCAACCAGTTCAGGTTCTGTGCCGCCTGGCTCATCGGGCTCACACTAACGCTCCTGGTTGTAGGTGCTGTCAGGACCGAAGCCCTGGCCGTTCTTTTCACTTCCTGCGCTGCGTCCCCGCTGCACGCCCCGGCGCAGGTTGCTCAGCCTGCCCCTGACGTCCTCGGGGGCGCGGGAGACCTGTGGGCCGCCCTGCGGGGTCGATTCCGCGGTCCCCTCGACCAGATTGGCCTTGGGCACCCGTCTCGGCAGACCGGAGGAGGTCACCCCGCCTGCCTTGGGCTTCCGGAGCTGCGAGGCCTGCTGCCAGCGCTCGTCGTTCGCCGAACGCCAGTCGCTGTCGCCGTTGCTCTCCGGGGTGGGGGCCGGCGCTTCCTGGTTCACGCGCCGCGCGCCGTTCGAACCGCTCGCGGTGGATCCGCGGCGGGGCAGCCCGGCGTCGGTCAGCTCGTGGACGGCGGAGGGGGCCGTTCCCGGACGGTCGAAGCCTACGCGGTCCGGCTCGCTCACGTCAGCGGCCTGCGTAGATTCCGCTTCCGGAGCGTACTGGTCCGGGTAGCCGTTGCGGTAGCCGTTGCCCTGGGGCCAGTCGTCCTGGTAGGGCTGCTCGGCGAAGGCGCCGTACGTGTCCGACGCGGCGCCGTGCGCCTGCGCCTGCTCGTCCTGCGCCGGCTCCGCATACGCGGACCCCGGGTAACCGCCGTTCGGGGCGTAGCCGTTGGTCTGCGGCAGGCCGCCGTTCGGCGCGAAGTACTGGTCGTCGTACGACGGCCGGCCCGGCTCCTCGTACGCGCTCCGCTGCTCCTCGTACGCCCTCTGCCCCTGGTCGCCGTACGCCGTCTGCGCGTCGTACCCGCCCTGCTGCTCGGGGTAGGGCACCTGACCGGTGTCGAGGGCCTGACCGCCGGTGGGCCCGTCGGTGTACGCGGGTGTCTCGGAGGTCTCCTGCCCGGTCTGCTCCCCGTGCGTCTGGGCCTCCAGGGCGGCGCGGCGCTCCTCGCGCATCAGCGAGCGGCCGACGGGGTCCAGGTCGCGGATGTCGTCCGGGACCTCGTAGCGGCTGTCGTCGAAGCCGAGCTCCGCGGCCGTCCGCATCGGCGGCTGCAGCCCGCTGAAGTCCTCACCCTGGAACTGCTGCTCCGGGATGATCTGCGACACCGTGAACTCGTCGCGATTCAGCGCCTGCTCGCCGCCACCGCCGTGGGTGATCGCGTCCGGCAGCATGACCAGCGAGGTCGTGCCGGCCTGCTCGCCGGAGGGGCGCAGCTGGACGCGGATGCCGTGCCGGTCGGCGAGGCGGCCGACCACGAACAGGCCCATGCGCTGGGAGATCGCCACGTCCACGGTCGGCGGGTTGGCCAGCTTGTGGTTGATGTCGGCGAAGTCCTCGGCGGTCAGGCCGATGCCCTTGTCGTGGATCTCGATCATGACGCGTCCGTCGGGGAGACGGGTCGCGGTGACGCGGACCTTGGTCTGCGGCGAGGAGAACGTGGTGGCGTTCTCCAGGAGCTCGGCGAGCAGATGCACGAGGTCGGTCACGGCGCGGCCGTGGATCTCGGCCTCCGGGACGCCGGAGAGCTCGATGCGCTCGTACTGCTCCACCTCGGAGGAGGCGGCGCGCAGCACGTCGACCAGCGGGACCGGCTGGTCCCAGCGGCGGCCGGGCTCCTCGCCCGCGAGGACGAGGAGGTTCTCGCCGTTGCGGCGCATACGGGTCGCCAGGTGGTCCAGGCGGAAGAGGTTCTCCAGCTGGTCCGGGTCGGCCTCGTTGTTCTCCAGGTCGGTGATCAGGGTCAGCTGGCCCTCGATCAGCGACTGGTTGCGGCGCGAGAGGTTGGTGAAGATCGCGTTGATGTTGCCCCGCAGCAGGGCCTGCTCGGCGGCGAGCCGGACGGCCTCGCGGTGGACCTGGTCGAAGGCGCGGGCGACTTCGCCGATCTCGTCGGTCGAGGTGATCGGGATCGGGGCCACCCGGGTGTCGACCCGGCCGGGGTCGGTGCGCGAGAGCTGGTCGACCAGCATCGGCAGGCGCTGCTCGGCGATGCCGAAGGCGGCGTTGCGCAGCTGGCGCATGGAGCGGCTCATCTGGCGGGCCACCATGCCGGCCAGGATGAACGCGGCGAGCAGGGCGACCAGGACGATCGCGCTGGTGATGAACGTCGACCGCTGGGCGTCGTCGGCGATGTTGGAGGCCTCGTTCACCGCCTTGTCGGCCATGTCCGACTCGATCTTCTCGTAGGCGTCGAACCTGAGGGTGTTGGCCGCCCACCAGTTCTGCGGGGTGATCCCCCTGCGGGCGAGCGCGAGGCGCTCGGTCGCGCTCGTGCTCTGCAGCGACGCGACGGCCCCGACCATCTTCTGCGGGTCGGCCGGCGGCGCGACGTAGTTCGGGTCCTTGGCCTTGGCCTGCTTGGCCATCGCCGCGCCCTGGATCTGTGCCTGCTTCAGGGCCGCGTCGAGCTTGTCGGAGTCGCCCTGGGTGCCGCCGCCGCGGTACTCCTCGGAGGCGATGCCCTCCAGGTAGGCGTACGAGGCGAGGGCGGTGCGCTGGCTGGCCATGTTGGGGGCGTCGGGGCCCGGCTTGAGCAGCAGGTGCATGCCGATGGACCGCTCCAGCGACAGGGCGGCCTTGGTCAGCGAGATGGCGTAGACGGTACGGCCGTAGGAGGTGATGTTGCCGGTGCCCAGACCGAGCTCGTTGGCGAACTCCATCAGGGGGTGGGCGATCCGGACGTAGCCCTCCTCGGTCTGCACGCCGGTGAGCGTGGGGCTGTAGGCGGCGGCGCGCAACTGCGCCAGTCCGGGCTCCGTCTCGCGGAACAGCTTCAGCCGGCGTTCGACACCGGGCGACTGCGGCGCGCCCTGCGCGGCCTGGTCGAAGGCGTCGGCGGCCCTGTCGGTGAGCCGGCGGGCCTCGGTGACCGTCGCGTTGTTCTGGCCCTTGCCCTGGAGGAGGGGAGTGGCGGTGATGTCGCGCTCGTTGTAGAGGGCGTTGGCGTAGGACAGCGAGGCCTGCACCAGGCGCGCGGTCTTCTCCGCGTCCTGGGCTTCCTGCCAGGTGTCGATCGAGCTCTTGACCTGGAAGCCGCCCATGACGAGGCCGACCAGCACGGGTATGAGCAGGATCGCGTTCAGTCGGGTCGGCACCCGCCAGTTGCGGGGGGAGAAACGGCCACCGCTGGGAGCGGGAGCGGCCGTCGGTTCCGACCCGGGCACGGGTGCGGGCGCCGCACCGCGCGGCGGCGGGGTGAAGTTGCCCCGGGCCGACGGCTCGGGGCCGTTCTTGCTTCGCCTCACTCGACCAACAACCTCTCGGCGGTCGGCACCAACGTTGTGCCGCAGTGTCTCAGAGCCCAGATACGACTCGACTGATGAGTACGTCTTTGACTATTGGGCAGTTCAGGCATTCCAGCACGTCAGCCAGCGCTCTTCCAAACAGCGGAAACGTGACGAGCGCGCCGTGTAAACCCCAGATAAATCGGTCATAAAGAGCGAGCCCCGCCAAAAGGCGGGGCGATTGTGCGCGCAGCGACACCGGATGTGCGCGACGCGTGGCCACACCACCGGATTCCTCTGCCGAAACGTTATGAACACCGGGGCCGACCGTGTCAAAGGACACAGTCGGCTCCGGTGCTGCTACGACAACTGCCGTATGGATCTTTCGACTTGGGTGCTACCTGAAACGACTTCCGGGCGTTACCGCAGTCGCGCCATCAGGGCGTGCTCGACCAGGGTGATCAGCGCCGACTTGGCGTCCGCGCGGTGGCGGGCGTCGGTCGTGATGATCGGGGCGTCCGGGCCGATCTGCAGCGCCTCGCGCACTTCCTCCGGGTTGTACGGCTGGTGCCCGTCGAAGCCGTTGAGCGCGACCACGAAGGGCAGGCCGCTGTTCTCGAAGTAGTCCACGGCCGGGAAGCAGTCGGCGAGCCGCCTCGTGTCCACCAGGACCACCGCGCCGATGGCGCCGCGGACCAGGTCGTCCCACATGAACCAGAAGCGGTCCTGGCCCGGTGTACCGAACAGGTACAGGATCAGGTCCTGGTCCAGGGTGATACGGCCGAAGTCCATGGCGACCGTCGTGGTCGTCTTGTCCCCGGTGTGGGTCAGGTCGTCGATGCCTGCCGAAGCAGACGTCATGACGGCCTCCGTGCGCAGCGGGTTGATCTCCGAGACGGCACCCACGAACGTGGTCTTGCCCACGCCGAAGCCACCCGCCACCACGATCTTCGCGGAGGTGGTCGCCCGGCCTCCGTCAGAGCTTGCGAAGTCCACTGAGCACCCTTTCGAGCAGCGTCACATCCGGTGCGCCGCCGTTGTTCTCGTCGCCGCCCGGCTGGTGGATGGCCACCAGCCCGGCTTCGGCCAGGTCCGCGACGAGGATCCGGGCCACACCGAGCGGCATGGCCAGCAGTGCCGAAACCTCGGCGACCGACTTCACCTCGCGGCACAGATGGCAGATCCGCTGGTGCTCCGGGAGCAGTCCCATCAGCGCTGCCGGGTCGGCCGTCGTGCTGATCAGCGCCTCGATGGCGAGCTGATAGCGCGGCCGGGTCCGGCCGCCGGTCATCGCATAGGGACGTACCAGCGGCTGGTCGCCCTCGTCCCCGTACGGCTCGGCGTACGGATCATGAGAGGCGGTGGGCGGGGTCATGAATCCTCCGGGCGGGACAGCAAGTCGGTCAGTCAAGCCGTCGGACGGGGCCGGTGGGGGGATTGTGGCGGCCGGACGGTGATTTGGTGAGGTGGGTGGTACCGGGGCCGGTCAGTGGAGCAGACTGCCCTGTAGTTCGGCACGCAGGTCGGGCGTCAGTACCGCCCCGGCGCGGTCGACGAGCAGCGCCATCTCGTAGCCGACGAGGCCGATGTCGCACTCGGGGTGCGCGAGAACGGCCAGGGACGACCCGTCCGAGACGGACATGAGGAACAGGAAGCCGCGCTCCATCTCCACGACCGTCTGCGCCACGTTGCCTCCCTCGAAGATCCGGGAAGCCCCGGCGGTCAGCGAGGTGAGGCCGGACGCGACGGCCGCGAGCTGGTCGGCGCGGTCGCGCGGGAACCCTTCGGACATCGCCAGAAGGAGTCCGTCCGCGGAAACCACGACGGTGTGGGACACCCCGGGGGTGTTGTCCACGAAGTTGGTGATCAACCAGTTGAGGTTCTGTGCCGCCTGGCTCATCGGGCTCAACTAACGCTCCTGCTGGTGAGTGGGGCTGGGATAGCTGCCCGTCTGGCCGGAGTTGGCCTGACGACCCTGTGCGATGCCCCGACGGAGATTGGTCAGCCGGCCGCGTACGTCGTCAGGCGCACGCGAGACCTGCGGACCGCTCTGGTGCTGTTGCTGCTGAGCCGTGCCCGGGACGAGGTTCGCCCGTGGCACCCGGCGCGGCAGGCCGGAGGTGGTGACGCCGCCCGCCGCCGGCTGCCGTACGCGCTCTGCCTGCCGGACGAGATCGTCGTTCGGCGAGCTGCGCCACGGCGCGGAGGCGGGACGCTGGGGGGCCGAGGAGGCCTGCGGCTGCTGCGGGGCCGGGGCCGGGGCCGCGGCGGAGCCGTTGCCCTGCTGCTGGCGGTCGCCGCCGCGGAACCAGTTGGTCTCCAGGGTGTCGTACAGCGGCGTCCGTCCGTCGCCGGGACCCGCGGCCGGCGGAAGGGCCTCGGGCTCGCGACGGGCGGGACGCTGCGGGGCCGACGGACGCTGGGCGCCGAGGTCGGCACCCGAGCCGCCGGACTGGGGCCGCTCGAACTGGCCGGTGGACGACGGGTCCTGACGGCCCGGCAGGGAGTGCCGGCCCGTGGAACCGCTGTCGTACCCCGGCTGGGCGTACTGGCCCGTGGAACCGCTGCCGTACCCCTGCGGGGCGGCGTACTGGCCCGTGGAACCGCTGCCGTACCCCTGCGGGGCGGCGTACTGGCCGGTGGAGGACGGGTTGTTCTGCGGCGCCGACTGGCCGTAGACGTCCTGGCGCACGAAGGAACCGGTGCCCTGCCCGGAGTCGGCGCCGAACTGACCGTTGTTCTGCGCGCCGCCCGGACGCGGGGCGTCGAAGTCGGGACGCGGGAACTCGGACGTGGAGCCCGGACCCTGCTGGTCGCCGTGGCGCGGGACCACGGGCAGCTCCGCGGTCGCGCCCGGCCCCTGCCGGTCGTCGACCCGCGGCATCCGGGAGGTGTGCGCCGGACCCTGCTCGTCGTGGCCGCGCGGCGCGTCGAGCGCGGCAGGGTCGTCACCCCATCCCGTGGACCGGGACGGCGGGTTGCCGCCGGGCAGCTCCGCGCGCGGGCCGCCGCGCGGCGGCAGCTGCTGCTGCTGCCGGGCCTGGTCGGCGCCGTTCGACCGCTGCGGGGGCACGGCACCGCGGCCGCCGCCGAAGACGTCCTGGCGCTGCTGGCCGTCGCCGAAGCCCTGGGTTCCGGCGGGAGCCTGCCCACCGAAGCCGGCACCTGCGCCCGGCGCCGGGGACATCCCCTGGTCGAACGAGGAGGGGGACGTGGCGGACGAACGGCCCTGCTGCTGTGCCGGACCCTGGGGCCCGCGCGGACCGCCCGGCCCGCCGGGACGGCCGCCCGTGCCGGGCAGCGCGGCGCGCGAACCCTGGCCGGCGCCCACCTGGCCGCGCGGACCGGGACCGGCGCCGAGCCGGCCGGCACCGCCGCCCTGCTGACCGCCCTGGCGACGCGCCGCGGCGGCACCGGCCGCGGCCTGCGCGGCGGCCGGACCACCGGCGGAGGGAGCGCCGGGCTTGCCCGGAGCGGGCTTCTTGCCGCCCTGGGCGACGTCCACGGGCAGCATGACCAGCGCGGTCGTGCCACCGGAGTCGGACGGGCGCAGCTGGATGCGGATGCCGTGGCGCTGCGACAGACGGCCGACCACGAACAGACCCATGCGGCGGGAGACGGAGACGTCCACGGTGGGCGGCGAGGCGAGCCGCTCGTTGATCGCCGCGAGGTCCTCGGGGGAGAGGCCGATGCCGGTGTCGTGGATCTCGATCAGGACGCGGCCGTCGGGCAGCGCGTGACCGGTGACCTTGACCTTGGTCTGCGGCGAGGAGAAGGAGGTCGCGTTCTCGAGCAGCTCGGCGAGCAGGTGCACGAGGTCGTTGACCACGCGGCCGGCGACCTCGGTGGTCGGCACGGCGGCCAGCTCGATGCGCTCGTACTGCTCCACCTCGGACGCGGCGGCGCGGAGCACGTCGACCAGCGGGACCGGGCGGGTCCAGCGGCGGCCGGGCTCCTCACCCGCGAGGACGAGGAGGTTCTCACCGTTACGGCGCATGCGCGTCGCGAGGTGGTCGAGCTTGAACAGCGAGGAGAGCTGGTCCGGGTCGGCCTCGCGGGACTCCAGTTCGGAGATGAGCGACAGCTGACGCTGGATGAGGCCCTGGGAGCGGCGCGAGAGGTTGGTGAACATCGCGTTGACGTTGCCCCGCAGCAGGGCCTGCTCGGCGGCGAGGCGGACCGCCTCGCGGTGCACGTCGTCGAAGGCCGCGGCCACCTGGCCGATCTCGTCCCGGGAGTGCACACCGACCGACTCCACGGACGTGTCGACGTCCTGCGGGTCGGACTCGGACAGCTGCTTGACCAGCTCGGGCAGACGGTCCTGGGCGACCTTGGTGGCGGTCTCCTGGAGCCGGCGCAGCGAGCGGATCATGGAGCGGGCCACGACGAAGGCGCCGACCAGCGACACGCCGAGGACGAGGAGGATCAGCGCACCGGAGATGATCGCGTCGCGCTCGGTGGCGCTGCGCAGCTCGCGGGCCTTCTGCTCCATGTCCTCGAGCAGCGTGTGCTCGATCTTCTTCATCTGCTCGATCTTGGTCGAGCTGTCGTCCACCCAGTCGCGGTACGAGCGCTTCTGCAGACCGCCCAGGCCGTCCCCCGAACCGAGGGCGCGGCGGGCGTAGATGTCGGCGGCCTCGATCGTCGGGTTGCCCTCGTCGATGGGCTTGACGAGTTCCTCGGCGCCGTCGCCGTAGATGTTGCGGAAGCTGCTGAGTTCGGACTTCTGACTCTCCAGGGCCGACTCGGCGTAGAGCCGGTCGTTCTCGGAGAGGCTGCCCGTGGTGGTGTTGGTCGAGGGCAGCGCCGCCGCGATGACGGCGCGCTGCACGGACGCGTACTCCTTGGCGGAGGAGAAGGCCGACAGGGCACGCGTGCGCTGGATCATCTCCGGGTTGCTGGTCGCCTCGGCCATGTCCTGGGAGAGACTGAGCAGTTCGGTGATGAGCCGGTGGTAGGCCTCCACGGTCTGGGTGGAGTTGTCCTTGGCCTGGTAGGCGTCCTGGCGGATCTTGCCCAGGCTGTTGAGCTCGCTGGCGAGGCCGACGAGGCTGTCGCGGACGCCGAGGAGGTTGCCGTCCTTGCTCGCGGCGTCGATCTCCTCGGAGGCGCTGAGGAAGTTCGACTTGGCGCGGTCCGTCTTGTCCCGGTAACCCTTGACCGTGTAGTCGGTCGCCTTCAGGCCGTGCGCCATGGGGCCGGCCGACTGGTCGCGCTCCTCCTGGAGCGCGGCGGCCAGCTCGGTGGCCTGCTTGGTCATGTCCGTCAGCAGCTTCATGTTGTCGAGCTGCTGGATGTCGTCCATGGACTGGTTGATGCGCAGCGCACCGAGCGAGGTGGCCGCGACCACCGGGAGCGCGAGCAGCGACACCAGGCGCGTGGAGATGCGCCAGTTGCGCAGGGCCACGCGCGAACCGGGGCCCGACGGGCCCTTGGGGGGCTTCACCGGCGGAGCGGGGCTCTCCGACGGTGACACGGAGACACTGGATCGCCCGGCGCGCTCTCCGCCGTCGCCGGACGGGGCCGAGCCCGGGTTCTGGGCGTGCTGGGGCGAGGAACCACGGTCGGTCCCGCCGTGCGGCTCCGGCTCCGCCGAAGCGCTGCCATCCCTCTTGAAACGTCCCTGCACTAGCGTCGCAACCTCTGGACCAGGCGCCCCTCCGCGCGAACGGAAGGACGGTGTCGGCGTTGTGGGGAGCGTCCTGAACACGCGCCCCAGGGTGGTCGTGAGTGACCGGCGCTGGCTCCCCCAATCTCGCCGCCACTCGGCGCTGCGTTGCGCCCCCTGCGCGCCGGCTCGATCCCGCGGCGGTCCGTGGCATTCCAGCACAGTGCCGGATCTCCAACAAGGCTCGTGGACCTAGCTGTGACCTCCGTGACACCCCGTGAGTGCAGCGTCACCCGTGGTGGAAAGTGATCTCGAACATTGCGGGCATATCGCTACGATTCCGCGAGTCGCGGATGGTGTCCCAGTCGCCATGATCAGGAGCGGAATGAAGGCTTCAGGGGTGCAATGTCTGTTTTGTCGAGACGAAAGGCGCGTCGGAATTGCACCGAATGTCGGCGGGCTAGTGAGCAAACTCACACGTAGATCACGGGCTCTTCACGTCTTCGGCCGGGAATTGCATGTTTAGCCTGGCGCTTTACAGAGATGGCAAACCCGACAACCCGCGCCCGCGGGGGTCCCGCGACCTCCCGGCGCCGTACACGACAGGGCCTCGTACAACCGTGAAGACGACGCTGATGTTCCGCACCATAGCCAACCCGCGGCGCACGACTCTGGTGCACCTCGAGGACGCCGACGCACTGCAGACGCCGGAACAGCCGGAGCACTCCGTCACCCTCCCCGAGCAGACCGCCAACCCGCGGCGCACCGTCCTCATGGAGGTCCCCGTCGCCGCGTCCGTCGCCCAGTAGTACGCACGCCGGCCGGCGGATGCTCAAACGGCCGGCACGACGGCAGGGGCGTCCCGGGACCGGGGCGCCCCTTCCTGCTGCGGGGGTCATGCGCGAGGTGGCGGGGGTCCTGCCGCGTTAGCCTGGATCGTCAGACTCCAGCCAGTTCAGGTAAGGGGCGCAAGGATCCCGTGCGCATCGCCAGATTCTCCATCGACGGGAACGTCGCCTTCGGCGCGGTCGAGGGCGACAGGCCGGACGAGCTCGTCCTCGACATCGTCAAGGGCATCCCGTTCGCGGACTTCGCGCTCTCCGGCACGAAGGTGCCGTTGAGCAAGGTCCGGCTCCTGCCGCCGGTTCTGCCCAACAAGGTCGTGGCCTTCGGCCGCAACTACGCCGAGCACGCCCGCGAGCTGGGCAACGAGGTGCCGGACGCCCCGTTCGCCTTCTTCAAGCCGTCCACCTCGGTGATCGGCTCCGGCGACGAGATCCAGTACCCGCCCTTCTCCCAGGAACTGCACCACGAGGCGGAACTGGCCGTGGTCATCGGCCGCATGTGCCGCGAGGTGCCCCGCGAGCGCGTCAAGGACGTGATCTTCGGCTACACCTGCGCCAACGACGTCACCGCCCGCGACGTGCAGCGGCGCGAGAAGCAGTGGGCCAGGGCCAAGGGGTTCGACACCTCCTGCCCGCTCGGCCCCTGGGTGGAGACGGACCTCGACCTCGCCGCCGCGTCCGACCTGACCGTGCAGCTCACCGTCAACGGCGAACAGCGCCAGCTCGGGCGCACCAGCGAGATGATCCACCCCATCGAGGATCTGATCGTCAACATCTCCGAGGCCATGACGCTGCTGCCCGGCGACGTGATCCTCACGGGCACCCCGGCAGGGGTCGGCCCCCTCAACGTCGGCGACGAGGTCGCCGTCACCATCGAAGGCATCGGCACTCTCACCAACAAGGTTGTCAAGCGTGGCTAGCGCACCAGGCTCTCCCGTACGCGTCCGTTTCTGCCCGTCGCCCACCGGCAACCCCCATGTGGGACTGGTGCGCACGGCCCTGTTCAACTGGGCGTTCGCCCGGCACCACCAGGGCACCCTGGTCTTCCGCATCGAGGACACCGACCCGGCCCGGGACTCCGAGCAGTCCTACAACCAGCTGCTCGACGCGATGCGCTGGCTCGGCTTCGACTGGGACGAGGGCCCCGAGGTCGGCGGCCCGCACGCCCCGTACCGCCAGTCGCAGCGGATGGACCTCTACCGGGACGTCGCCCGCAAGCTGCTGGACGCCGGCCACGCCTACCACTGCTACTGCTCGCAGGAGGAGCTGGACAGCCGCCGCGAGGCCGCCCGCGCCGCCGGCAGGCCCTCCGGCTACGACGGCCACTGCCGCGACCTCACGGACGGACAGGTCGAGGAGTACAAGGCCCAGGGCCGGGAGCCCATCGTCCGCTTCCGGATGCCCGACGAGACGATCACCTTCACCGACCTGGTCCGGGGCGAGCTCACCTTCACCCCGGAGAACGTGCCGGACTACGGCATCGTCCGGGCCAACGGCGCCCCCCTGTACACCCTGGTCAACCCGGTCGACGACGCCCTGATGGAGATCACCCACGTCCTGCGCGGCGAGGACCTGCTCTCCTCCACCCCGCGGCAGATCGCCCTCTACAAGGCGCTGACCGAGCTCGGCGTCGCCAAGGGCACCCCCGAGTTCGGCCACCTGCCCTACGTGATGGGCGAGGGCAACAAGAAGCTGTCCAAGCGCGACCCGCAGTCGAGCCTCAACCTCTACCGGGAGCGCGGCTTCCTGCCCGAGGGCCTGCTCAACTACCTCTCCCTGCTCGGCTGGTCGCTCTCGGCCGACCAGGACATCTTCTCCGTCGAGGAGATGGTCGCGGCCTTCGAGATCGGGGACGTGAACCCCAACCCGGCCCGCTTCGACCTGAAGAAGTGCGAGGCGATCAACGCCGACCACATCCGGATGCTGGACGTCAAGGACTTCACGGAGCGCTGCCGCCCGTGGCTGCAGGCCCCGGCCGCCCCCTGGGCCGCGGAGGACTTCGACGAGGCGCGGTGGCAGGCGATCGCCCCGCACGCCCAGACCCGTCTGAAGGTCCTGTCCGAGATCACCGACAACGTCGACTTCCTGTTCCTGCCGGAGCCGGTCTTCGACGAGGCCTCCTGGACCAAGGCGATGAAGGAGGGCTCGGACGCCCTGCTGCGCACCGCCCGGGAGAAGCTGGAGTCGGCGGACTGGACCTCGGCGGAGTCCCTCAAGGAGGCCGTCCTGGCCGCCGGCGAGGCCCACGGCCTCAAGCTCGGCAAGGCGCAGGCCCCGGTCCGTGTCGCGGTCACCGGCCGTACGGTCGGCCTGCCCCTCTTCGAGTCGCTGGAGATCCTCGGCAAGGACAGGACGCTGGCCCGCATCGACGCGGCGCTGGCCAGGCTCGCCGCGTAGGCGGGACCACCACCGGACACCGGGCCCGGTCCGCGGCGCTCCGCCGCGGGCCGGGCCCGCCGCCGCTCCCGCCGACTGCGGGGGCGCCTTCGCCTACGGTGGGGGCATGAGCGTCAAGGCCGTCGTCTGGGACGTCGACGACACCCTCTTCGACTACACGACCGCGGACCGCGCCGGAATGCGCGAGCACCTGGCGGCCGAGGGGCTGCTGGACGGGTACGAGTCCGCGGACCACGCCCTCTCCCACTGGCGGCGGATCACCGACGCGCAGTGGGCGCGGTTCTCGGCCGGGGAGGTGACCTTCGAGGGGCAGCGCCGGGACCGCGTGCGGGTCTTCCTCGGCCGCCCGGAGCTGTCCGACGGCGAGGCCGACGACTGGTTCCGGCGTTACATCGGTCACTACGAGGCCGCCTGGGCCCTCTTCCCGGACGTGCTGCCCGCCCTGGACGCGCTCGCCGCCAGCCACCGGCACGCGGTGCTGTCCAACTCCAGCCTGCACGTCCAGGAGCACAAGCTGCGTACCCTGGGCCTCCGGGACCGGTTCGAGGCCGTCCTGTGCGCCGCCGAGCTCGGCGTGTCCAAGCCGGAGGCCCGCGCCTTCCTCGCCGTGTGCGAGGCGCTGAAGCTGTTCCCGCACGAGGTCGCCTACGTCGGGGACCACCCGGAGATCGACGGGCGCGGCGCCGCCGAGGCAGGCCTGGTGTCGGTGTGGATCGACCGCGGTGGCGTGTACACGGCCGAGGCCGGCGCACCCGCGCGGTGGCACCGGATCGCGTCCCTCGCCGAACTCCCCGCGATCGTCACCACGGATACCCGTTTTGGAGCCCCGTCCACCTTCGGGTAATGTTCTTCCTGCGCCGCCGGGGAGCGGGCCGAAAGGCCGGAATCGGGGGCGCAACGCTAGAACAAGATCCCCTCCGGGGCTTGCGTTCCAGTGGCCTATGGTGTAATTGGCAGCACGACTGATTCTGGTTCAGTTAGTCTTGGTTCGAGTCCAGGTAGGCCAGCTCGCAGAGCTCATCTGCACCACGCGGATCATATCCGCGAGCCCCCGTTGTGTAGCGGCCTAGCACGCTGCCCTCTCAAGGCAGTAGCGCCGGTTCGAATCCGGTCGGGGGTACAGATCCTTCCCGCGAAGGCAACCGGGTCGCTCCCGTTGCCCTCGATGCAGGATCGCTAGGGCCCCCGTTGTGTAGCGGCCTAGCACGCCGCCCTCTCAAGGCGGTAGCGCCGGTTCGAATCCGGTCGGGGGTACTGACTGGTCTAAACCATCATTGGTCTATGGTGTAATTGGCAGCACGACTGATTCTGGTTCAGTTAGTCTTGGTTCGAGTCCAGGTAGACCAGCTCGGACCTGCGGAAACGCAGTGTCCATGCCCCCGTTGTGTAGCGGCCTAGCACGCCGCCCTCTCAAGGCGGTAGCGCCGGTTCGAATCCGGTCGGGGGTACGCAGTCGGAAGGGCCCTCCCTCGGGAGGGCCCTTCCGCGTTCTCCGCCTCCCTCATCGCGCGCTCCCTCACCGCGCGCCGAACCGGCGGGCCGACTCCTCGGCCTCCGCCAGCCGGCGCAGGCTGAGCAGCACGGGCTCGTACAGCACGGTCAGCGCCACCGCGGCCTCCACCTGTTCGTCCGGTGTCCCGTAGCGGTCCACCAGGTCCAGGTCGGTGACGGCGATCCGCTCCATCGCGCGGGCGTAGGGCTCCAAGTCGTCGACGGCGCACGGGTAGCCGAGCCGGGACAGCGCGGCGATCGCGGTCACCAGCATGCCGTACGCCGGCGCGGTCACCGGCTCGCCGGGGGAGCGGCCGCAGGACCAGCCGAGGCGGTCCAGGAGCGCGTCGGCGCCGCGCCGGGCGGCCTCGGTGGCCGGGTCGGTCTCGTCGGGCGCCGGGCCGTGCGGCAGGGCCCATACGGCGGTGCCCAGACGCCGGTTGCGGTCCAGGTCCTCGTCCTGGAGGGCGGCCAGCACCTCACGGGCCGAGTTCACCGGGATCCGCCCCACCTGGATCAGCGCCCGCACCAGTCGCAGCCGCCTCAGGTGCTCCTCGTCGTACTCGGCCTGGGTGGCGGTGATCCGGCGGCCCGGGTGCAGTAGGCCCTCGCGCAGGTAGTACTTGATCGTCGCCGTCGACACCCCGCTGCGCGCGCTCAGCTCCGCCAGTCGCATTCCGTACCGCACCCGCTTCCTTGCCGTCTTCTCTCGCGCTCTCCTCTTGCGCCGCGCATCGGAGAGTGCCACTATCCAAGCATGGATAGCAACGCTATCCAACCAATGTGGGCGGACCCGGCCCCCGGACGGGGCCAGGGCCGGAACAGGGACGAGGAGTGGGGGACTTCATGAGTGCCGAGCCGATCGAAGGGCGCATGACCGCGGCGAGCGAGGACGGCGTGGTCGTCTTCCTCATCGGGATGCGCATCAACAGCTTTGCCGCTGTGCGCAGTTGGCTTCCGACGGCGAAGGCCATAGGGCCGATGCTCGCCGAGCTCTCGCGGGAGGAGGGCAGCGGACTGCTCGGGTACAAGTCCCTGCTGGGCGGGGTCCGCGAGGCGTATCTCGTGCAGTACTGGGAGTCGAAGGAGAAGCTCCTCGCCTACGCCTCGGCGCCGGACCGCGGCCACCGGCCGGCCTGGGCCGCCTTCAACCGGCGGCTGCGCGAGGGCAGGGGCAAGGTCGGCTTCTGGCACGAGACCTATGTCGTGCCCGCCGGGTCCCATGAGTCGATCTACATGAACATGCCGGAGTACGGCCTGGGCCGGGCCACGGGCGTGGTCCCGGTCGGCCGCCGTGGCGACCGGGCCGCGGAGCGGCTGCGGATGTCGTGAGGCGTGCGGCGCCCGACCCCGCACACGCGACCGGCCGGCTCCGGGTCCCGAGAGGGTCCGGAGCCGGCCGGTCGCGCCGTGTGTCGGTGGGGCGGGATCCTGCCGGGTGGGCCTGCCGCGGCGTTGAGGCCGGCCCGTCCCGGTGGCGGGGTGCCCGGTGGTCAGCCGGAGCGGCGCAGGGCCTCGGAGAGGCGGCCGGCCGCGTCGATGACGGCCTGGGCGTGCATCCGGCCCGGGTGGCGGGTCAGGCGCTCGATGGGCCCGGAGACCGAGACGGCGGCCACCACGCGGTTGGAGGGGCCGCGTACGGGCGCGGAGACGGACGCGACGCCCGGCTCGCGCTCGCCGATGGACTGGGCCCAGCCGCGGCGCCGTACACCCGACAGGGCCGTCGCCGTGAAGCGGGCCCCTTGCAGGCCCCGGTGCAGCCGCTCGGGCTCCTCCCACGCCATCAGCACCTGCGCCGAGGACCCGGCCTTCATCGTGAGCGTCGAGCCGACCGGGACCGTGTCCCGCAGGCCGGACAGGCGCTCCGCCGCGGCGACGCAGATGCGCATGTCGCCCTGGCGCCGGTAGAGCTGCGCGCTCTCGCCGGTGACGTCCCGGAGATGGGTGAGCACCGGGCCCGCGGTGGCGAGGAGCCGGTCCTCGCCGGCCGCCGCGGCCAGTTCCGCGAGGCGCGGGCCGAGGATGAACCGGCCCTGCATGTCGCGCGCCACCATGCGGTGGTGTTCCAGGGCCACGGCCAGCCGATGGGCCGTGGGTCGTGCCAGTCCGGTCGCCGCGACCAGACCCGCGAGGGTGGCCGGACCGGACTCCAGGGCGCTCAGGACGAGGGCTGCCTTGTCCAGAACGCCGACGCCGCTACTGTTGTCCATGCAACGATACTTGCGTCTCACTCTGTGAAACGCAAGTTCAATTTTCCGTGGAACACGCCACTCTGGAAGTCACAGCGGCCCGTGGATCCACGGGTCCGGCTGCGGACACCCGAGGGGGGCGCGGGTGCCGTTCCTCAAGATCTCTAGTTGGGCCGGCGCGTTCGCGTCCGGCCGGAGGGAAAGCGATGGGTAGGACACTCGCGGAGAAGGTCTGGGACGACCATGTCGTCCGGCGCGCCGAGGGCGAGCCCGATCTCCTCTTCATCGATCTGCACCTGCTGCACGAGGTGACCAGCCCCCAGGCCTTCGACGGCCTCCGCAAGAGCGGGCGCGCCGTGCGCCGCCTCGACCTCACCATCGCGACCGAGGATCACAACACCCCGACCCTCGACATCGACAAGCCCATCGCCGACCCGGTCTCCCGCGCCCAGCTGGAGACGCTGCGCAAGAACTGCGCCGAGTTCGGTGTCCGGCTGCACCCGCTGGGCGACGTCGAGCAGGGCGTCGTGCACGTCGTCGGCCCGCAGCTCGGGCTGACCCAGCCGGGCACGACCGTCGTCTGCGGCGACTCGCACACCTCGACCCACGGCGCCTTCGGCGCGCTGGCGTTCGGCATCGGCACCTCGCAGGTCGAGCACGTGCTGGCCACCCAGACGCTGCCGATGACCCGCCCGCGGACCATGGCGATCACGGTCGAGGGCGAACTGCCCGACGGCGTCACCGCCAAGGACCTGATCCTGGCGATCATCGCCAGGATCGGCACCGGCGGCGGCCAGGGGTACGTCCTGGAGTACCGCGGCTCCGCCATCGAGAAGCTCTCGATGGAGGCCCGCATGACCATCTGCAACATGTCGATCGAGGCGGGCGCCCGCGCGGGCATGATCGCCCCCGACGAGACCACCTTCGACTACCTCAAGGGCCGTCCGCACGCCCCCGAGGGCGAGGACTGGGACGCCGCGGTGGCGTACTGGAGGACGCTGCGCACGGACGACGACGCGGTCTTCGACGCCGAGGTCGTGATCGACGCCGCCGAGCTGTCGCCGTTCGTCACCTGGGGCACCAACCCCGGCCAGGGCGCGCCGCTTTCGGCCGCCGTCCCCGACCCGGCTTCGTACGAAGACGCATCGGAGCGCCTGGCCGCCGAAAAGGCCCTGGAATACATGGGGTTGGAGGCCGGGCAGCCGCTGCGCTCCATCAAGGTGGACACCGTCTTCGTAGGCTCCTGCACCAACGGCCGCATCGAGGACCTGCGGGCCGCAGCCGCGATCCTGAAAGACCGCAAAGTCGCCGACGGCGTACGGATGCTGGTCGTCCCGGGCTCCGCGCGGGTGGGGCTGCAGGCCGTCTCCGAGGGCCTGGACGTGGTCTTCAAGGAGGCCGGCGCCGAATGGCGGCACGCGGGCTGCTCGATGTGCCTCGGGATGAACCCCGATCAGCTCGCCCCCGGTGAGCGCTCCGCCTCCACCTCCAACCGCAACTTCGAGGGCCGGCAGGGCAAGGGCGGCCGTACCCACCTGGTGTCGCCGCAGGTCGCGGCCGCCACGGCGGTCCTGGGCCACCTGTCCTCCCCGGCCGACCTGACCGACGTCGACGCCGCCGCAACGCCCGCTGGAGTCTGAATCATGGAAGCCTTCACCACCCACACCGGCCGGGCCGTCCCGCTGCGCCGCAGCAACGTCGACACCGACCAGATCATCCCCGCCCACTGGCTCAAGAAGGTCACGCGCGACGGGTTCGAGGACGGGCTGTTCGAGTCCTGGCGCAAGGACCCCGAGTTCGTGCTCAACCGCCCTGAGCGGCAGGGCGCCACGGTCCTGGTCGCCGGCCCCGACTTCGGCACCGGCTCCTCCCGCGAGCACGCCGTCTGGGCACTGCAGAACTACGGCTTCAAGACCGTGATCTCCTCCCGCTTCGCGGACATCTTCCGGGGCAACTCGCTGAAGAACGGCCTGCTCACGGTGGTCCTGGAGCAGAAGATCGTGGACGCGCTGTGGGAGCTCACCGAGAAGGACCCCACGGCTGAGGTCACTGTGGACCTTGAGGCGCGTGAGGTGCGGGCCGAGGGCATCACCGCCTCCTTCGAGCTGGACGAGAACTCCCGCTGGCGGCTGCTGAACGGGCTGGACGACATCTCCCTCACCCTCCGGAACGAGGCCGACATCGCCGCGTACGAGGCGAAGCGCCCGTCGTTCAAGCCGCGGACCCTGCCGGTCTGACCCGGCCGCGGCCCCTGGGCGATGATCCACCGCTGAGAAAGCGCCGATCGCCTCCGGGCAAGTCGAGTTTCGGCCATCGCAAGACCCCCCGCCGTGCCCCCGATCACCCCGATCGGGGGTACGGCCTTTTTCGGCTCCCGCGCCCCGGCGCGCCGCCGTGCCAGGCCCCAACGTCCCACGTTATGCAGGGTGTTGCCGGGGTAGGCGACTTCCCAGGCCCCGACCGACGCAGAAACTCGTGAGGCCGTTTGCGGCGGCAGTTGCCCCCTGGGCAGGCGACAACTCGCCCCAGATGGCACAATCTGTGCATGGACAACGACGGCCAACTCGAGCTCTATACGGCGGTCGCGGCCCAGCTGAAGGAAGCGCACGGAAGAGTGCGCGCACTGCAAGTCCCGGAGGGCGTACGGATGGCGCTGACCCGGAAGCTGCTGGTCATTACGGCCGCGGCCAAGCACGATCTCGCCGACGCGGCAAGGCGTCTGGACCGGTTCACGGCAGACCTCGACGAGGGTCGACTCCCCGGAGAGGAACGCTGAACCGGCCGAGACCGTCGAGTCCGTTGCGGCACAAGGGTGATTAGCCCGTTTCGTGTTTGATTTGCGGTATATATCTGCCTAACGTGCGAAAAAGCTTGAACACTATCGTTCTGGCGAGGTCTCCGAAGGGGAAGACGTGAACAAGGCGCAGCTCGTAGAAGCGATTGCCGACAAGATGGGCGGCCGGCAGCAGGCCGCCGACGCCGTCGACGCGGTGCTGGACGCCATCGTCCGTGCGGTGGTCGGGGGAGACCGGGTCTCGGTCACCGGCTTCGGGTCTTTCGAGAAGGTGGACCGCCCCGCCCGCTACGCCCGCAACCCGCAGACGGGTGAGCGGGTCCGGGTCAAGAAGACCTCCGTTCCCCGCTTCCGGGCCGGCCAGGGCTTCAAGGACCTGGTGGGCGGCTCCAAGAAGCTCCCGAAGCACGACATCGCCGTGAAGAAGGCGCCCAAGGGCAGCCTCACCGGCCCCACGGCCACCATCGCCAAGGCCGCCGGCAAGAAGGCCGCCGCCAAGAAGGCGACGGGTGCGGCGAAGACGGCCGCCGCGAAGAAGGCCGCGGCCAAGAAGACCGCGGCCGGCGCCAAGAAGACCACGGCCAAGAAGACGACCGCCAAGAAGACCACGGCGGCCGCCGCCAAGAAGACCGCGGCGAAGAAGACCACGGCCAAGAAGGCGACGACGGCCAAGAAGGCCCCCGCCAAGAAGGCCACGGCCAAGAAGGCCCCGGCCAAGAAGTCGACGGCCCGCAAGACCACCGCCAAGAAGACCACGGCCCGCGGCAAGTAGGGCACGCGGGTGCACACGGGTCCTCACGCGCCGGGCCGGACTCCTCGGGGAGCCCGGCCCGCGGCGCGTCCGGCGGCCCTGACGTGCCCGCTCGGCCCGCTCAGAAGGTCTGCAGGGTCACCAGCGTGATCCGCGGGGTGCCGTCGGCGCCCTCCGTCTCGATCCGCACCCGCTGCCCGGGGCGCAGCAGCCGCAGACCCCCCGCGTCGAACGCCGGCGCGTCGAAGGGCACCGGCGTCCCGTCGTCCAGGAGCACCTGCCCGCTGCGGGTTTCGGGGTCGTACGTGTATGCGGTCGCCTGCATGACGGCAGCCTACTGCCCGGTGACCCGCACCCGCTCCGGCAGTCGCGCGGCAGCGGCCGCCGTCCGCGGTCCCACCCCGAGCGCGAGCGCCGCCCGCAGATCCGCACCGGTGTCCACGTCCTGACGTACGGAGTCCACCGCCTCCAGCGCCAGTTCCACCGCGCCGGACGCCCGGTGGCGGGCCCGTGAGGCCGGGCCGAAGGCCGGGAGCAGGGCATGCCCCGGTCCGGCCGCCAGCAAGGTCGTGCCGAGGTCCGCGGCGTCCGGGAGAAAAGCGCGCGGGAATCCGGCGGCGGCCTCCAGCACCCGGGCCAATTCCGCCGGACGCAGCGCCGGGAGATCGGCGTTCAGGGCGGCCACGGGAGTTTCGGGACGCGACGCGCGCACCACCGCGGCCCCGTGCGCCAGTGCCGGGTTCAGCCCGCCGCGCGGCTCGTCCGGGACGATCCCGGCGCCCAGCAGCGCCAGCTCCGGCCCGGCGACGGCGTCGTCCGTGACGACCACCACACCCCCGACCGCCGGGCAGGACAGGGCGGCCGCCACGGTGTCCTGGGCGAAGGCCAACGCCAGGGCCGGCCGCACCCCGTCGCCCGCGGCGTCCGACAGCCTGCTCTTCGCCCGGGTCAGGGGCTTCAGCGGGATGACCAAGGTCCACTGCACGAAGGCTCGCCCCTTTCTTGTCCCGGACATTGTCCCCTGGCGCATCCGAGTGGGCGGGAGTCGGGGTGAGGGGTGCGAAGCTCCTCCGAGGGCGGTGGTGGGTGACGGGCGGGCGTACGGTGTTCTCGACAGACCGGCGGCCCGGGGTGACACTTGTGCGGCTCCCCAGGCTCTAGAGGAAGGTGTCCGCGTGCCCCGCCGCAGAATCGGCTTCTGGTACCGCTTCGCAGCGGTGATCTGCAAACCGCCGCTGGTGGTTCTGATCAAGCGGGACTGGCGAGGAATGGAGAACATTCCGGCCGAGGGCGGATTTATCACCGCGGTGAACCACAATTCGCACATCGATCCCTTCGCCTACGCCCACTTTCAGTACAACACCGGGCGAGTGCCGCGATTCCTCGCGAAGAGCGGCCTTTTCAGGAAGGGATTCGTCGGTGCCGCGATGCGCGGCACCGGGCAGATCCCCGTCTACCGCGAGAGCACGGACGCGCTGAGCGCCTTCCGCGCCGCGATCGACGCCGTGGAACGCGGCGAGTGCGTCGCCTTCTACCCCGAGGGCACCCTGACCCGCGACCCGCACCTCTGGCCGATGACCGGCAAGACGGGCGCCGCCCGTGTCGCCCTGCAGACCAAGTGCCCGGTGATTCCGGTCGCCCAGTGGGGCGCCAACGAGATCCTGCCGCCCTACACCAAGAAGCCGCACTTCCTCCCGCGCAAGACCCACCACGTGCTGGCCGGCCCGCCGGTGGACCTGTCGCGCTTCTACGACCACGAGATGACCCCCGAGCTGCTGAAGGACGCCACGGACACGATCATGGCGGCCATCACCCGGCTCCTGGAGGAGATCCGCGGCGAGCGGGCACCCGAGGTCCCGTACGACCCGCGCCGGGAGCGGCTGGAACAGCGCCGCAGGACCGAGGCGCAGACCCACGGCAGAGCCGCCGTGGCGGGACGGGAAGCACGGGAAGTCGTACAGGAAGAGGGGCAGGGCACGTGAGCAAGCCGGTCAAGGCGGCCGTCTTCGGTACCGGATCGTGGGGGACCGCCTTCGGCGTGGTCCTCGCCGACGCCGGCTGCGAGGTGGTCCTCTGGGCCCGCCGCGCCGACCTCGCCGAGGCGGTCAACTCCACGCGGACCAACCCCGACTACCTGCCCGGCGTCGAACTCCCGGAGAATCTGCGGGCCACGACGGACCCCGCCGAGGCCGCCCGGGACGCCGACTTCACCGTCCTCGCGATCCCCTCGCAGACCCTGCGCGCCAACCTCGCCGAGTGGGCGCCGCTGCTCGCCCCCGGCACCGTCCTCGTCTCCCTGATGAAGGGCGTCGAACTGGGCTCCGCCATGCGGATGAGCGAGGTGATCGAGGACGTCGCCAAGGTGGGCCCCGAGCGCATCGCGGTGGTCACCGGCCCGAACCTGGCCCGGGAGATCGCCGCCCGGATGCCGGCCGCCGCCGTGGTGGCCTGCACCGACGAGGCGGTCGCCCGGCGGCTCCAGGCCGCCTGCCACACCCCTTACTTCCGCCCGTACACCAACACCGACGTCGTGGGCTGCGAACTCGGCGGCGCCGTGAAGAACGTGATCGGGCTGGCCGTCGGCATCGCGGACGGCATGGGCCTCGGCGACAACGCCAAGGGCTCGCTCATCACCCGTGGCCTCGCCGAGACCACCCGGCTGGGCGTGGCCCTGGGCGCCGACCCGCTCACCTTCTCCGGACTCGCGGGCCTGGGCGACCTGGTGGCGACCTGCTCCTCGCCGCTGTCGCGCAACCACACCTTCGGCACCAACCTAGGCAAGGGCATGACCCTGCAGGAGACCATCGCGGTCACCAAGCAGACCGCCGAGGGTGTCAAGTCCTGTGAGTCGGTGCTGGATCTGGCCCGCCGGCACGGCGTCGACATGCCCCTCACCGAGACCGTCGTCGGCATCGTCCACGAGGGCAAGCCGCCGGTGGTCGCCCTCAAGGAGCTGATGTCGCGCAGCGCCAAGCCGGAACGACGCTGAGCGACCTCGCCGGTCCAACGCTGTCTCCCGGCCCTACCAACGGGTACTCTCATCGCGATATGAGCACCGAGAACCTCCCCCAGAGCCCTGAGCAGCCGTCCCGCAAGCCGCGCGTGGCCGTCGTGTGCGGCGGGCGCAGTTCCGAACACGGGATCTCCGTGGTCACCGCCGGAGCGGTGCTGCGTGCCATCGACCGGACCAAGTACGAGGTTCTGCCGATCGGTATCACGCGCGACGGCCGTTGGGCCCTGACCGCGGACGACCCGGAGCGCATGGCGATCACCGACCGCCGTACGCCCAGCGTCGAGGAGCTCGCCGAGTCGACCGAAGGCGGCGTGATCCTCCCCGTCGACCCGGCCAACCGCGAAGTGGTCTACAGCGAGCCGGGCTCGGTGCCCAAGGCGCTCGGCGAGGTCGACGTGGTCTTCCCCGTGCTGCACGGCCCGTACGGCGAGGACGGCACCCTCCAGGGTCTCCTGGAGCTGTCCGGCGTGCCGTACGTGGGCTCGGGTGTGCTCGCCTCGGCCGTCGGCCAGGACAAGGAGTACATGAAGCGGGTGTTCACCTCGTTCGGGCTCAAGGTCGGCCCGTACGTGGTGATCCGGCCGCGCGAGTGGGCCCGGGACCGGCCGGCGGCCCGCAAGAAGATCGTCGACTTCGCCGGCGAGCACGGCTGGCCGCTGTTCGTGAAGCCCGCGCGCGCGGGCTCGTCGATCGGCATCACCAAGGTCGAGGACCTCTCCGGTCTCGACGAGGCGATCGAGGAGGCCCAGCGGCACGACCCGAAGGTGCTCGTGGAGGCGGCCCTGCGCGGCCGCGAGATCGAGTGCGGCGTCCTGGAGTTCGAGGACGGCCCGCGGGCCTCCGTCCCGGCCGAGATCCCGCCGCCCGAGACGCACGCGTACTACGACTTCGAGGCGAAGTACATCGACTCCACGCCCGGTCTGGTGCCCGCCCCGCTGACGCCCGAGGAGACCGCCGAGGTGCAGCGGCTCGCGGTGGAGGCGTTCGAGGCGGCCTCCTGCGAGGGCCTGGTCCGCGCGGACTTCTTCCTCACCGAGGACGGCGAGTTCGTGATCAACGAGATCAACACCATGCCCGGCTTCACGCCGATCTCGATGTACCCGCAGATGTGGCAGGCCAGCGGTGTCGCCTATGAGGAGCTGGTGGACCGCCTGATCCAGGCGGCCCTGCGCCGGTCGACCGGTCTGCGCTGAGCGGCGCCGGCTTCATTGCCGGCTTCATTGCCGACTTCATTCAGGAGGCGATCCCTTCGGGGATCGCCTTCTTGACGGCCGGGGCCAGGCCGACGAGCGGGGCCACGCCGTGGCCGGTCCGCTCCTTCGGGATCGTCACCTCGACGTACGCCTTGCGCAGCGTGGTGGTGAAGCGGAACGACCCGTCGCCCCGCTTCTCCAGCAGCCAGCCCACGCCGTTCACCTCGGCGCCGTCCGCGTCCGGGTCCGTCATCCGGGCGGGCCGCTCGACACCGCAGCGCAGTATGATCGCCGGGCTTCCCCAACCCGCGGTCAGCGCGGAGGCGGGCGCGGGGTCCCGGCGTTCCAGTCCGTCCACCGTTCCCGGCAGCGCCCTGTCCAGGTTCCGGCACAGCTTCGTGACCGCCGGGCCCGGGCTGGGAACCGCCGCGGTGGCGCTGTCGTCGCTTGAGGAACAGCCCGCGGCGGTGATCAGCACGGCGAGGACGGGCAGACCGATGAGCCGGTGACGCGAAGAGTTCACCGGCCAAGGGTAGACGGGGGCTACAGATGCACGACCGGGCAGGTCAGGGTGCGGGTGATGCCGTCCACTTGCTGGACCCTGGCGACCACCAGGCGGCCGAGGTCGTCCACGGTGTCGGCCTGGGCGCGCACGATGACGTCGTAGGGTCCGGTGACGTCCTCGGCCTGGAGGACTCCTTGGATCTTGCTGATCGTCTCGGCGACGGTCGACGCCTTGCCGACCTCCGTCTGGATCAGGATGTACGCCTGTACCACGGAACCTCCAGGGCGGCCACGAGGATCATGTGGGGAAAAGGAACGCCACGGTATCGCGTAGCCGCGTGCCACGGGGAGACCCGCGAGGGCCGCGGCCCGCGCGCCCGGGTGCGGGTACGACAGAAGTGGACGGTCACCTCGACCGTAGCGAGGACCGTGATGACGCGCGAGTGGGAACGGACAGGCACAGAAGGGGCGGAAGGGCAATGAAGGGCACTGTGGGTGAGCTGGGGGAGTTCGGGCTCATCAGGGAGCTCACCTCCCGTCTCACCACCACCCCGGCGGTCCGGGTCGGCCCCGGCGACGACGCCGCCGTGGTCGCCGCACCCGACCGCAGGGTCGTGGCGAGCACCGACATCCTCCTGGAGGGCCGGCACTTCCGCCGCGACTGGTCCACGGCGTACGACGTGGGCCGCAAGGCGGCCGCGCAGAACCTCGCGGACATCGCCGCCATGGGCGCGGTGCCGACCGCGCTGCTGCTCGGCCTGGTCGTCCCGGCCGAGCTGCCGGTCACCTGGCCCACCGAACTGATGGACGGGCTGCGCGACGAGTGCCAGGTCGCGGGCGCCTCCGTGGTCGGCGGCGACGTCGTGCGCGGCGACACGATCATGGTGTCGATCACCGCCCTGGGCGATCTGCGCAACCACGAGCCGGTGACGCGCGGGGGCGCACAACCCGGCGACCTCGTCGCGGTGACCGGCTGGCTGGGCTGGTCCGCGGCCGGGTACGCCGTCCTCTCCCGCGGCTTCCGCTCGCCGCGCGCCTTCGTGGAGGCGCACCGCCGCCCCGAGCCGCCGTACCACGCGGGCCCCGCGGCCGCCGGGCTCGGCGCGACCGCGATGTGCGACGTCAGCGACGGGCTGATCGCGGACCTCGGGCACATCGCGGAGGCCAGCAAGGTCCGCATCGACATCCGCTCCGGCGCCATCGACATCCCCTCCCAGATGAACGACATCGGGCAGGCCGTGGGCGTCGATCCGCTGCAGTGGGTGCTGACCGGGGGAGAGGACCACGCGATCGTGGCGACCTTCCCGCCGGACGTGAAGCTGCCCGCCCGCTGGAAGGTGATCGGCGAGGTGCTCAACCCCTCGGCGCTGCCCCAGGTCACGGTCGACGGGGCGCCGTGGACCCGGCAGGGCGGCTGGGACCACTTCGGGGACGTGGAGCAGTGATCCCGCCCCGGGTGCTCACCGTGGCCGGCTCGGACTCCGGCGGCGGCGCCGGCGTCCAGGCCGACCTGAAGACGATGCTCGCCCTCGGCGTGCACGGCATGAGCGTGATCACCGCGGTGACCGCGCAGAACTCCCGCGGTGTGCAGGGCGTCTGGGAGCTGCCGGTGGAGGCCGTCCGGGCGCAGTACCGCAGCGTCGTGGACGACATCGGCGTCCAGGCCGTGAAGACCGGGATGCTCGCCTCGGCGGAACTGGTCGAGGCGGTGGCGGAGTTGATCAACGGCACGGACGCCCCCGCGGTCGTCGACCCGGTCGGCGTCTCCAAGCACGGGGACCCGCTGCTGACCGCCTCCGCGCTGGACTCCGTACGGACCCGGCTGCTCCCGGCGGCGACCGTCGCCACGCCCAACCTCGACGAGGTGGCGCAACTGACCGGCGTGCGGGTCGAGTCCGAGGAGCAGCTGCGCGAGGCGGCGCGGGCCGTGCTCGAGTACGGGCCGCGCTGGGTGCTGATCAAGGGCGGTCACCTCGCGGGCGACGCCGTGGACCTGCTCAGCGACGGCTCCGAGGAGCACTGGCTGCGCGCCCCCCGGTACGACAACCGGCACACGCACGGCACCGGCTGCACCCTCGCGTCGGCGATCGCCGCGCAGCTGGCGAAGGGGCGGACCGTGCCCGAGGCGGTGACGGCGGCCAAGGAGTACGTCACCGGCGCGATCGCGGCCGGGTTCCCCCTCGGCGGCGGCATCGGTCCCGTGGACCACGGCTGGGCGCTCGGGGCGCGGAACGCGGGCTCCTCTTAGGGACGCCGGGCCCGTCCCGGCGTGAACGGCGTGTGCCCGCCGGGACGGCGGAGGGCAGGCCGGTCGAGGCCCCCGGCGGAGGGCCGGGGGACGGAAGTCCGGGCACGGCAAAAAGCCGGTCCACCCGAGGTGGACCGGCTCTGTGCGGCGAACCGGCGTGGGCCGCGCGCTCAGCTGAGCGTCAGCGCGAGACCTTGCCGGCCTTGATGCACGAGGTGCAGGCGTTCACGCGCTTCGGCGTCCCGCCGACCACGGTACGCACACGCTGGATGTTCGGGTTCCAGCGACGGGACGTACGGCGGTGCGAGTGCGAGATGTTGTTGCCGAAGCCCGGCCCCTTGCCGCAGACGTCGCAGTTGGCAGCCACGGGTCACTCCAAAGACTTCAGATCCACTTACGGTTGATCCCGGCATGCCGGGATCGAGATCCTGGGCTCCAGTACGGGCTCAGAGATCTGAAGGGCGTTGCCAGGGGAAAAGCCCGACCAGGATCGGGCAACCGGAGCAGCATACAACGACTGCGTCCGTACAGCGAAACTACCATGGCGGCACCCGGGCCCGCTGCCGCCCTCTTCCGCCCGGCACCACCCCGGGGTCTACGCTGCGTCCAGTCCAGCAGCTCAGGGAGGCGCAGGTGCCGCAGACGTTCGATGCGCTCGCGGTGCGCACCTGGTGCGGTCTGGCGCTGCGGGCGCTGGGCCGGGCGCGCGAGGAGATCGACGCGATCAACGTCTACCCCGTGGCCGACGGGGACACCGGCACCAATCTGTATCTCACCGTCGAGTCCGCCGTGGCCGCGGTGGAGGCCGTCTTCGCGGCCCACGAGGTGCACGGCGGGAAAGCCGGGTCCGGCGGGGCCGCCGGAGGAACCGGGGAGGGTGCGTCCCGCCGGGGGCGGGGGGCCGGCGCCGGGCCGTCGCTGGCCGACGCCGTGCGGGCCATGGCGCACGGGGCGCTCATCGGGGCGCGGGGCAACTCCGGCACGATCCTGGCGCAGCTGCTGCGCGGTATGGCGCAGGTGCTCGCCGCCGAGGGTGAGAGCGCTCACACCGACGAGCGGGGCCTGCGGCTCGCCCTGCGGCAGGCCGCGGACTCCGCCCGGCGGGCCGTGGCGCACCCGGTCGAGGGCACGGTCCTCTCGGTCGCCTCGGCCGCCGCCGAAGCGGCCACCGGTGCCGAGGGCGACTGCGGCACCGTCGCGCGGGCCGCCTACGAGGGGGCGCGCGCGGCCCTCGCGGCGACCCCGCGCCAGCTGGCGGTCCTGGAGCGCGCCGGAGTGGTCGACGCCGGCGGGCGGGGCCTGGTGACGGTGCTGGCGGCTCTGGTGGAGACGCTCACCGGGGAGACTCCGGCGGCGGGGGCCGCGTGGACGGCGGTCGCGCAGGCGAACGTGCCGCACGCGCGCGTGGACGACGAGGTGACCGACCGTTCCGCCGGGGCGCATCCGTACGCGGATCACGCGGAGGCGCCGGGCGGGGAGGACGCGGAGGGCGGCCGCACCGAGGGCGCGGCCAGGGCGCACGCGCGCGTGGCCGCGTCCGGCCGGGAGGCTCCCGGCGCGTGCGGCCCGGACGACCGGGGCCCCGCCTTCGAGGTGATCTACCTCCTGGAGGCCGAGGACGCCGCCGTGGACCGGCTGCGCGCACGGCTCGACGCGCTCGGGGAGTCCCTGGTCGTGGTCGGTGGCGACGGGCTGTGGAACGTCCATGTACACGTCGACGACGCGGGCGCGGCCGTGGAGGCGGGGGTGGAGGCCGGCCGGCCGTACCGCATCCGGATCACCCACTTCGCGGCCGGCGACGTGCACACCACCGGCGCCGAACGGCCGCCCCGCGAGCGCGCCCAGCGCGCCGTGGTGGCCGTCGTGCCCGGCGAGGGCCTGGCCGGGCTGTACGCCGAGGCGGGGGCGATCACCGTCCCGGCCCGGCCGGGGGAGCCGCCCGCGAGCGGGGAGCTGCTCGAGGCCGTGCGCCGGGCCCATGCGCGCGAGGTGGTGCTGCTGCCCAACGACGCCGAGCTGCGGCACACCGCGGCCGCCGCGGCCGAGCAGGCCCGTGGCGAGGGCGTCCGTGTCGCGCTCATCCCCACCCGCTCCGCGGTCCAGGGCATCGCCGCCCTCGCCGTGCACGAGCCCGAGCGCCGCTTCGACGAGGACGTCGTCGCCATGACCTCGGCGGCCGGCGCCACCCGCTACGCCGAGGTCACCGTCGCCGAGCGCCAGTCCTGGACCACGGCCGGCATCTGCCAGGCCGGTGACGTCCTCGGTCTGATAGACGGCGACGTGGCCGTGATCGGCTCGGACGTCACGGCGACCGCCTGGACCGTCCTCGACCGGATGCTCGCGGCGGGCGGCGAGCTGGTCACCCTGGTCCTCGGCGACGAAGCCCCAGCCGCCGATTCGCTCGCGGTGGCCCTGGAGGCCCGGGTGCGCGAGTCGTTCCTGGCGGTGGACACGGTGGTGTACCGGGGCGGGCGGCAGGGTTCCCTTCTGCTCATCGGGGTGGAGTGAGCCACCGGGGGCGGCCGGGCCGCGCGGCCTGATCCGCGGAGGACGGTCCGCGGGGCTCGACCCGCGGGGGCCGGGCGGCGTGCCGCGCCCCCTTCGGGACGACACACCACCCGGCACCCGGGCGGGAGCATCACTCGTCCTCGGCCTCCGACAGCCTCAGCAGCCGTTGCGCCGCGGCGATCCGCGCCCGTACGGTCCCGTCCCGGCCACCCCCGCCGTCCCCGTCGTCGGCGTTCCCGGAATCCTCGGCGCCGTCGTACGCGTCGTACGCGTCGAGCACGGTACGCGCGTGGTCCGCCGCGGCGGCCGGTCGGCCCAGGTCGAACGCCAGCCGGCCGGCGGCGAGTTCGGCGTCGGTCCGCTCGTGCAGCGCGACCCCGCCCAGCGAGGCGAACACCTCCACGGCCCGGACCATGGCGGACAGGGCCTCCTCCAAGGTGTCCCGCATCGCGTCGTCCGCCACGCCCTCGGTGACGGAACGGGCGAGCAGATCGCCGAACTGCCGGTGCGTCCCGGCGAGTTCGCCCAGGAGCCGCTGCCGCGCCCCGTCGTCGTCGCCCACGGCGTCCAGCGCGGTCCCGCACTCCCGGACGGCGGCGGCCATCAGCTCGCGCGCCTGGTCCGTGCCGCCGCCCGGCCCCTCCACCCCGTCCACCCCGTCCGTGCCCGCATCGGGTTCACGCCCGGGGCCGGCCTCGCGCCGGGGCGCACCGTCCCCCTCAGCCTCCCCCTCCCCTTCCGCGCGCAGGGCCAGCCAGGCGCGGGCGCGCAGGGAGCGTACGAGGCCGTGGACGTCGCCGAGCGAGCCCCACAGCTCGCCCGCGCGCGCGTAGGCCCGGTCCGCCTCGGCGAGGAGCCCCGCGTGCCCGAGCGACTCGGCGGCCAGGTGGGCGAGCGTGGCGTGGTCCTGCTGCTCGGGCCAGTGCCGGGCGATCTCCGCCGCCCGCAGCCGGCATTCGGCGGCCGCGCGGTGCTCCCCGAGCTCGCTCAGGCAGTCCCCGAGCCACCACTGCGTCTGCACCACCGCCCCGTCGCCGTGCGTCTCGGCGGACAGGTCGAGCAGCGCGGACTCCAGGACCTCCGCGGCCTCCGCCCACCGCCCCAGCCGCAGCAGCAGCCCGCCGAGCTGCTGCCGGGCCCAGGCGCCGAGCCCGGGGCCCTCACCGGCCTCGTCGGCCCAGTGCGCCGCCTCGAGGGCGTGGTCCGCGGCCTCCTCGGCCCGCCCGCGCCCACCCAGCACCTCGGCGAGCTGGAGGTGCAGCTGGGCCCGCCCGGCCGGCTCGAGGTGCGGCCCGCCGTGCTCCAGGGCCGCCCGCAGCGCCCGTTCGGCCTGGGCCGGATCGCCCAGGTGGTACGACAGCCCGGCCAGCCGGGCCTCGTACTCCACCGCCAGCCACGGCAGCCCCGCGTCCACGTACTCCGCCGCGGACTGCGCGAACAGCTCCGCGGCCGAACGGATGTCCTCGGCGTGCACGGCGACCTCCGCCAGCATCGCCCGCGCCTCGGCGGTCCGCGACGCCAGCCGCACGTCGTCCCCGGCGCGCCCCTCGACGAGCGCCAGCACCTCCCGGGCGGCGGCCGCCGCGGCGGCCAGGTCCTCCGGCGCGACCGGGCCGCCGGCCCCGTGCACCCGGCGCATCAGGATCCGCGCCCGCCCGATCAGCACGGACGCCGTCTGCCGCAGACCGGTGCCGTCCTCGGCGTACAGCGCGAGGACACGGTCGTACGGCTCGGCGACCGCGGCGAGCGCCTCGTCCACCGCACCCGTCAGCGCCCGGACGTACGCCGCCCGCGAGCGCGCGGCCAGCGCCTCCCCGGGGTCGCCCGCCTCCGCGTACAACTCGGCGGCTCGCTCGAACAGCCCGGCACCCTCCGGTCCCCGGTCCATCGCCTCGTGGTCGGCGATCTCGGCGCGGTCGCGGGCGTCCAGATCGGCGTCCCGGGCGGCCCGCGCGACGGCCGCCCACGCCTCCACGGCCTCCGGCCGCAGTGTGTCCGACAGCCGCCGCGCCTCGGCGAGCAGCGCGGGCAGGCCGGCCGCCTCCGGCTCCGCGGCGGCCGCACGCTCCACCCGGGGGACCGCCGCGTCCGTGGCCGTCCGCGCCGTGCGCACGCCCAGGGGCAGCCGGTCCACCAGGGGGCGCTGCGCCATGCGCGCGCGTGCCTGCCCGCTCACGTACGCGGTGCCGTTGCGCCGGTCGAAGCGGGCGGCGAGCGCCTCGGCCTCGGCACGCGCGTGCCCGGCGAGCTCACCGGCCGTCCAGGTCCGCCCGGCCGGACCGGGCACCGGCTGCCCCGCCATGCCCAGTTCGGTCACCCGGTCCATCAGCAGGGCCACCACCGCCAGGAAGTCCAGCTTGCTGCGCGGATGCCCGGAGTCGGTGAAGTACGCCGGCCGCTCCGCCAGCAGCTCCAGACCGCGCGCCTCGTTGCCGGTCAGGGCGCAGAACTCCACGTGGTCGGCGTACGCGCCGCGCATGCTCTCCATCGGCCGCACCAGCCGCAGGCCCCGCAGATGGTGGGCGCGGGCCTCGTCGAGGCGGCCCAGCCGCAGCAGCGGAGTCAGAGAGGAGGCCAGAGCGGTGTGCGGCTCGTGCGCGCAGGTGAACTCGCCCTCCAGGACCGGCCGCCACAGCTCGATCGCCTCCGCGTCCCGGCCGCGCTCCGCCTGCCACCAGCCCTGCGCGTGCAGCTCGCACGCGTGGCAGTCGGCCATCCGGTCCCGGTCGGCCGCCAGCCACGCCGCGTACGCCCGCTCGGCCCGCGCGAGGTCGCCGACGTGCGCGGCGATGCTGAACTCGGCACTGCGCACGGCCCGTTCGGAGTACCCGGCGAGCCGGTAGCGGTGCTCCATCTCGCCGAGCCACTTCTCGATCGAGGCCAGCGGGACGTGCGGCTGGTCCAGCATTCCGGCCGACATCCACTTGAAGAACCAGTGCAGCCCGTGCGCCTCGTACTCGTCGAAGTCCTCGGGATGTTCGTCCCACATGCGCAGCAGCCGCGCGAACGGGACGAACATCTTGTCCTTCTCGGAGCTGTAGTTGTAGACCTGCAGCTGGTGCCCCAGCGCCTCGATCACGGCGAGCGGGATGCCCAACCGCTCGGCCTCGGCGAGCAGGTGCTCCGCGCGCGCGTTGCGCGCAGGCCCCTCCGGCTGCCCGGAGTTGTCCGCCATCGCCCGGCGCAGCGCGTCGAAGTCGGTGATCGAGCTCATCGGGTCCCGCCCTCCGCCGAGTCGCCGCCGTCGCTGTGGGTGGCCCACTCCAGCAGGCCGAGGAACGCGCGGTTCAGCAGCGCCGAGTCGGCCGGGCGCAGCGGGCGCTGCGCCATCAGCAGCGCCTGCCCGTACAGGGACTCCGCGGCCGTGCCGACGAGGTCCGCGTCGCCCAGGGAACTGATCCGTCGGATCAGCGGGTTGAGGTGGTTGAGCACCAGACGCGCGCGCGGGGCGCCGCCGCGCAGCGAGCCGAGGATGCCCGCCCACAGGTCGTCCGCCTCCGCCTCGGCGTCCGCGCGGGCCTGCTCGTGCCGGGCCGCCCGGTCGTCCAGGTGCAGCGCGGGCACCGACAGCGGATGGAAGGCGCGCAGCACCACGTCACAGCCCAGCGGGTCGAGCCTGGCCCGCGCGGCCGCCAGGAAGCCCGACAGGGCCAGCTCCTCGGCCGGGTCGACCGCGTCCAGATGAGCGGTCACGGTGTCCGCGTCCAGCTCGGCGACCACCGTCCCCGGGCGCACCGACGGCAGCGCCTCGACCAGCTCGCCGTCGTACGTGTAGCCGCCGTTGACCACGCCGATGCCCTGCGCGGAGGCGATCGGCGCGACCTGCCGGTACTCCTCGACCGTCCGCGTGAAGTGCACGACGGGGTGCCGCTGCGCGAACTCCTCCAGGGACAGCCGCCCGTCGGTCGTCTCGAACGGCAGCCACGGCAGCATCGTGCGCAGCATCTCCGTGTCGTGCCGGGCGAGGGACTTCACGCCCAGGTGGTGCACGGCGAGGAACGCGGCCAGCCGTTCCGGGTCGCCCGCCGCCAGGCCGGTGAGCCAGGAGCGGATCCTCTCGCCCAGCGCCTCCCGCACGGCGGCCAGCGTCTCGTCCTCGTACAGCGACTCGCGCGAGGCGGTCGGCCGCAGACTGTCCGTGTCGAGCACGCAGCGCACGAAGAACGCCCAGTCGGGCAGCAGCTGTTCGCCCCGCTCGGTGAGCAGCATCCCCTTCAGGTGCACCCGGTGGCCCGCCCGCTGCGCCGGACTGACCGCCGAAGGCAGCACGTACGCCACCCCGCGGATCCCGGCGAGCGGCACGTCCAGGCCGATCGAGTCCAGCGGCGTGAAGCCGAACAGGTCGTGGCAGTGCCGGGCCAGCGCCACCCGGCGGGCGGCGGGGGAGGCGTACGACCGGTCCCAGGGGGCGGGCAGGTCCGTCACCGGGGTGTCGCCGACCCGGACGTCGTACGGCAGCAGCGACCCGAAGTCCCGCGCCAGCTCCAGCACCCGCTCCGGAGCGAGCCATTCGGCCGCTCCCGCCCGGGCCTGGAGGTGCACGGTCGTGCCGGGTTCGCGGCGGGCCTCGTCCGGCAGGGTCCGCACGGTGTACGAGCCGTCGTCGCGCGCCGTCCACTCGACGGGGGGCGCGCCGGGCACACGGGCGCTGCGGCTGACCACCCGGATCCGCTCGGCGACCACGAAGCAGGCCAGCAGGCCGATGCCGAACTGCCCGAGGAAGTCCGAGCGGGCCTCCTGCAGCCCCTCGGCCCGCTTGGAGCTGCGGCCGATGGTCGCCAGCAGGTCGTGCAGGTCGGACTCGGTGAGACCGATGCCGGTGTCCTCCACCCGCAACGTGCCGTCCTCCGCGGACAGCCGTACGCGGGCCGGGGAACCGGGGTCCCCGGCCCGCCGGGCGGTGACGGCGTCCACCGCGTTCTGCAGCAGCTCGCGCAGATAGACCCGGGGGCTCGAGTAAAGGTGGTGCGAGAGCAGGTCCACCAGGCCGCGCAGATCGACCTGGAAGGTGTGGGCCGGCTGAGGTTCCTGGGATGACTGTGAGATCTGGGAGTCCATCGTCACAGCGCCGGTGGGGGGACTTCGGGACGGCGCGGGGTAGGGCGGCCCCTGGTGGGGAGGTGACCGCGAGAGGGCCGGAGCGCGTCATCCTAGAGCGCCGACGACCCGTCTGACCAGGGGTTTCCCAAGACGTATACGGCAATGTCGGTGCGGTGGTGTGCAATGGATCTCGTGCCCGCACTGGAAGAACCACTGAAGAAGGTGCTCGGCCCCGCCACCGCGAAGGTGATGGCCGAGCACCTCGGCCTGCTCACCGTCGGCGACCTCCTCCACCACTACCCGCGCAGATACGAGGAGCGCGGCCAGCTCACGCACCTCGCCGACCTGCCCATGGACGAGCACGTCACCGTGGTCGCCCAGGTCGCCGACGCCCGCCTGCACACCTTCGCCTCGGCCAGGGCCCCCCGCGGCAAGGGCCAGCGCCTGGAGGTGACGATCACCGACGGCAGCGGCCGCCTCCAGCTCGTCTTCTTCGGCAACGGCGTGCACAAGCCCCACAAGGAACTCCTGCCGGGCACCCGCGCGATGTTCTCGGGCAAGGTCTCCGTCTTCAACCGGCGCCTCCAGCTCGCCCACCCGGCCTACGAGCTGCTGCGCGCGGACGGCGACGGCGTGGAGGAGACGGCCGAGACCTGGGCCGGCGCCCTCATCCCCATCTACCCCGCCACGGCCAAGCTGGAGTCCTGGAAGATCGGCAAGGCGATCCAGACCGTGCTGCCCGGCGCGCAGGAGGCGCTCGACCCGCTGCCCGAATCACTGCGCGCCGGACGCGGCCTGGTCACCCTCCCCGAGGCCCTGCTCAAGATCCACCGCCCCGGCACCAGGGCGGACATCGCCGAGGCCCGCGCCCGGCTGAAGTGGGACGAGGCCTTCGTCCTCCAGGTCGCCCTAGCCCGCCGCCGGTACGCCGACGCCCAGCTCCCCGCCGTACCCCGCGAACCGAGGAGCGACGGCCTGCTCACCGCCTTCGACGACCGCCTCCCCTTCACCCTCACCGACGGCCAGCGCAAGGTCAGCAAGGAGATCTTCGACGACCTGGCGACCGAGCACCCGATGCACCGGCTGCTCCAGGGGGAGGTCGGTTCCGGCAAGACGATGGTCGCGCTCCGCGCCATGCTCGCCGTCGTCGACGCGGGCGGCCAGGCCGCGATGCTCGCGCCCACCGAGGTGCTGGCCCAGCAGCACCACCGGTCGATCACCGAGATGATGGGCGAGCTGGCCGAGGGGGGAATGCTGGGCGGCGCCGAGCACGCGACCAAGGTGGTGCTGCTCACCGGTTCGATGGGCGCGGCCGCCCGCCGCCATGCGCTGCTCGACCTGGCCACCGGCGAGGCCGGCATCGTGATCGGCACGCACGCGCTGATCGAGGACAAGGTGCAGTTCCACGACCTCGGGCTGGTCGTCGTCGACGAGCAGCACCGGTTCGGCGTCGAGCAGCGCGACGCCCTGCGCGGCAAGGGCAGGCAGCCGCCGCACCTGCTCGTCATGACCGCCACGCCGATTCCGCGCACGGTCGCCATGACGGTCTTCGGCGACCTGGAGACCTCCGTCCTGGACCAGCTCCCGGCCGGGCGCTCGCCGATCGCCAGCCATGTCGTCCCCGCCGCCGACAAGCCGCACTTCCTGGCGCGGGCCTGGGAGCGGGTGCGCGAGGAGGTGGCGGGCGGCCACCAGGCCTACGTGGTCTGCCCGCGCATCGGCGACGAGGAGGACGACCCCAAGAAGGGCGCCCGGAAGGAGTCCCCGGAGGACGAGGCCGAGAAGCGCCCGCCGCTGGCCGTCCTGGACGTGGCCGAGCAGCTCGCCCGGGGACCGCTGAAGGACCTCACGGTCGAGGTCCTGCACGGCAGGATGCAGCCCGACGACAAGGACGCGGTCATGCGCCGCTTCGCGGCCGGCGAGACCCACGTCCTGGTCGCCACCACGGTCGTCGAGGTCGGCGTCAACGTGCCCAACGCCACCGCGATGGTGATCATGGACGCGGACCGCTTCGGGGTCTCCCAGCTGCATCAGTTGCGCGGCCGCGTCGGCCGTGGCTCGGCGCCCGGCCTCTGCCTGCTGGTCACGGAGATGCCGGAGGCGAGCGCCGCGCGTCAGCGGCTGAACGCGGTCGCCTCCACCCTCGACGGCTTCGAGCTCTCCCGCCTCGACCTCGAACAGCGGCGCGAGGGCGACGTCCTCGGCCAGGCCCAGTCCGGCGCCCGCTCCAGCCTGCGCGTGCTCGCCGTCATCGAGGACGAGGAGATCATCGCCGAGGCCCGCGAGGAGGCCGCAGCGCTCGTCGCCGCCGACCCCGGCCTGGAGCGGCTCCCCGGTCTGCGGACAGCGCTGGACGCCCTGCTGGACGACGAGAGGGAGCAGTACCTGGAGAAGGGGTGACGGCCCTGCCCGGGAGCGCGCGCGGACCGCGCGGGCGGTCACGTCGGTCCCGCGGCCGTCGCAGGAGGCGCGGCACCCCCCACCTCCGCCTGCCAGACTGGACCTGTCACCAGCCCACGACCAAGGACCCCAAATGACCCGCGTGATCGCCGGCGCAGCCGGCGGACGCCGCCTGGCCGTCCCGCCGGGAACCGGCACCCGCCCGACCTCCGACCGCGCACGCGAGGGCCTCTTCTCCACCTGGCAGTCCCTGCTCGGCGGCCCGCTGCGCGGCGAGCGCGTCCTCGACCTGTACGCGGGCTCCGGCGCGGTGGGCCTGGAGGCACTGTCACGGGGAGCCGGGCACACCCTCCTCGTCGAGGCCGACGCCCGCGCCGCCCGCACCGTCCGGGAGAACGTGAAGTCCCTCGGCCTGCCCGGCGCCGAGGTGCGGGCGGGCAAAGCGGAACAGATCGTCCAGTCGCCGCCCCCGGCCGAGCCGTACGACATCGTCTTCCTCGATCCGCCGTACGCCGTCTCCGACGACGATCTTCGCGAGATTCTGCTCACACTCCGCACCCAGGGGTGGCTCGCGGAGGAAGCCCTCGTCACCGTGGAGCGCAGCACCAGAGGCGGCGAATTCCGGTGGCCGGACGGCTTCGAGGCGGTCCGGGCCCGTCGCTACGGCGAGGGAACGTTTTGGTACGGTCGCGCCGCCTCTACGTGCGAAGACGCACGATGACCGGACCGGAGAGCGAGGGATCACTAGTGCGCCGCGCCGTCTGTCCCGGGTCGTTCGACCCGATCACCAACGGACACCTCGACATCATCGCCCGCGCGTCCCGGCTGTATGACGAGGTCTACGTCGCCGTGATGATCAACAAGTCCAAGAAGGGCCTGTTCGAGATCGACGAGCGGATGGACCTCATCCGCCAGGTCACCGCCGAGTTCGGGAACGTCCGGGTCGAGGCCTTCCACGGCCTCCTCGTCGACTTCTGCAAGCAGCGCGACATCCCCGCCATCGTCAAGGGCCTGCGCGCGGTCAGCGACTTCGACTACGAGCTGCAGATGGCCCAGATGAACATCGGCCTCACGGGCGTCGAGACCCTCTTCGTGCCCACCAACCCCACCTACAGCTTCCTGTCGTCCTCCCTGGTGAAGGAGGTCGCGGCCTGGGGCGGCGACGTCTCCCACCTGGTGCCGCCGCAGGTCTTCGCAGCGCTCGGCGAACGCCTGAAGCAGGACTGAGGGCCCGGCGGGAGCTGACGGGCCGTCACCCGGTGTCCCGCGGCCGCACCATGGCCGTACAGTCGTCCCGTCCGTCTCCAACACATCGGTAGAGAGTGGCGAGCACACGGTGGACGTGCAGAAGAAGCTCGACGAGATCGTCTCAGCGGTCTCCAGCGCCCGGTCCATGCCCATGTCGGCCTCGTGCGTGGTCAACCGCGCCGATCTGCTCGCGATGCTCGAAGAGGTGCGCGAGGCCCTGCCCGGCTCGCTCGCGCAGGCCCAGGAGCTCATCGGCGGCCGCGAGCAGATGGTGGAGGAGGCCCGGCGCGAGGCCGAGCGGATCATCGACGGCGCGCACGCCGAGCGCGGTTCGCTGATCTCGGACACCGAGATCGCCCGCCGCTCCCGGGCCGAGGCCGACCGGATCCTCACCGAGGCCCGCACCGAGGCCGAGGAGATCCGCGCCGAGGCCGACGACTACGTCGACTCCAAGCTCGCCAACTTCGAGGTCGTCCTCACCAAGACCCTCGGCTCGGTCGGCCGCGGCCGCGAGAAGCTGCTCGGCACCGGCCCCGGCCTCGACGAGCAGGGCTACGAGGACGAGGACGCCCCCGAGCGCAGCCACGACCCGGACACCCTGCGCCGCGACGCGGACGCGTACGTCGACGCCAAGCTGGGCGCCTTCGAGGCGGTCCTCGCCAAGACCCTGGACGCGGTCGGCCGCGGCCGGCAGAAGCTGCACGGCCGGATCGCCACCGACGACCTCGGTGCCCTCGCCGACGACACCACGACGTTCCAGCATTCCAGCGACGCCGACTACCTGGCCGACCTCGCGGCCCTCGCCGAGCAGGACACCCCGGCCGAGCAGCCCTCCGTGCCGCAGCAGCCGGCCGTGCCGCCGCAGCCCGCCGTGGCGCAGCAGTACGACCAGCAGGCCGCCTACGGCTACCAGCAGCAGGACGTCTACGGCGGCTACCAGCAGGAGTACGCCCAGCCGGACCCGTACGGCTACCAGCAGGCCGACCCCTACGCCTATCAGGGGTACGACGGCGGGCAGGGGGCGTACGACCAGCACCAGGCCCAGGACCAGGCCCATCAGCCGCACCAGGCCCAGCAGGGGCAGGGCTACGCCCTCGACGAGACCAGCCTCTTCGACACCAGCATGATCACGCCCGAGCAGATGCGAGCCTACGAGCGGGAACGCGGCCTCTAGCTAGCCTTTCTTTCGGATCAGTCCGGCTCCGGGCGACGGTGCCTTCCGAGGTGCCAGACGCCGCGACCCCGGCAAGATCCGAAAGAGAGGGCCCAAGCGCCCGGGGACCGCTGACCGGCCGCCCAGGGACCACCCGCGGACCGCGGCGTGACGTCTGTGCGGGCCGGGAGCGCCCACCCGGATTGGGCCGACAGCGAAAGGTCCAGTATCCTGGCTCTTCGGTCGCGCATAAGCCCGCGATCAGCGCTGCCCGGCGACACCGTGGGGCAGTGTCCCTCTGAGCTCAGAAGATCGAAAGCAGGAATGGCCTCCAAAGCCCGCCTCGACCACCGCAACCCACTCGTGTTCGACACACACGAGCTGGGACGGCGTCCCGGTGCGCTGCAGCGGCTCACCCGCTCGATCCCGGCCCCCAAGGACTTCGGCGTCCAGGGGGTCGTCGGAGTGCCGGAAGGCGCCCCGGTGGAGCTCGAACTCCGACTCGAGTCGGTCATGGAAGGTGTGCTCGTCACCGGCACCGCCCGTGCACAGGCCGAGGGGGAGTGCGTAAGGTGTCTGGAGCCGGTCGAGCTGGAGCTCGACGCGGACTTCCAGGAGATGTTCTCGTACCCTGACGCCGACGACCGGGGCCGCGTGATCGCGGAACCGGGCGACGACGCCGAGGACGACGAGGACAGGCTCTTCCTCGAGGACGGCCTGTTCGACCTCGAACCCGTGCTGCGTGACGCGGTGGTGCTCGCACTGCCGATGCAGCCGGTGTGCCGGGAAGACTGCCCGGGACTGTGCTCCGAGTGCGGAGCGCGGCTCGCGGACGACCCGGGGCACCACCATGACGCCGTCGACATCCGTTGGGCGGCACTGCAGGGACTCGCCGGTTCACTCGAAGACGGCGAGAAGGACGAGATGAGCGGCGCCGAAGCGGGCGTCGACGAGAAGCAGGAGAAGTAGCCGTGGCTGTTCCGAAGCGGAAGATGTCGCGCAGCAACACGCGCCACCGCCGGTCGCAGTGGAAGGCTGCGGTCCCCACCCTGGTTGCGTGCGAGCGCTGCCACGAGCCCAAGCAGCAGCACATCGCGTGCCCGTCGTGCGGCACCTACAACAAGCGCCAGGTCCTCGAGGTCTGAGCGGCTGGTGAGAGGCACCGTGTCCACTGCCAAGAAGGCGGATGACGCCAAGGCGGAACCAACCGCCCGGAAAAAGTCGGACAACACGGCCTCGTCCCACACGCTTCTGGAAGGGCGGCTCGGCTACCAGCTCGAGTCCGCCCTTCTGGTGCGTGCGCTGACCCACCGTTCGTACGCGTACGAGAACGGCGGTCTGCCGACGAACGAGCGCCTGGAGTTCCTCGGGGACTCCGTCCTCGGTCTCGTCGTCACCGACACGCTGTACCGCACCCACCCCGACCTGCCCGAGGGCCAGCTGGCCAAGCTGCGGGCCGCGGTGGTCAACTCGCGTGCGCTGGCGGAGGTCGGCCGCGGCCTCGACCTGGGTTCCTTCATCCGGCTCGGCCGTGGTGAAGAGGGCACGGGCGGCCGGGACAAGGCGTCCATTCTCGCCGACACCCTGGAAGCGGTGATCGGCGCGGTCTACCTCGATCAGGGCCTCGACGCGGCCTCCGAGCTGGTGCACCGCCTGTTCGATCCGCTGATCGAGAAGTCCTCGAACCTCGGAGCCGGCCTGGACTGGAAGACCAGCCTCCAGGAGCTCACCGCGACCGAGGGGCTCGGCGTGCCCGAGTACCTGGTCACGGAGACCGGCCCCGACCACGAGAAGACCTTCACTGCTGCCGCCCGCGTCGGAGGCGTCTCGTACGGCACCGGCACCGGCCGCAGCAAGAAGGAGGCGGAGCAGCAGGCCGCCGAGTCCGCCTGGCGGTCCATCCGGGCCGCGGCGGACGAGCGTGCCAAGGCGGCGGCCGAGGCCGTCGCGGCCGCCGAGGACAGCGCGGACGCCGAGTCGGCCTCCGCCTGACCCGGCGCACGCCGCTTCCGCAGCACAGCGCACCCGAGCGCCCGCCCCTGCCCGGGGCCGGGCGCTCGGTCGTACAGGAGGGCCGGCGGCCCCGCGGCCGAGCGCCGCGCAGCCGCGGACCCGCGGAGAACGGGGGAGTCCATGCCCGAGTTGCCCGAGGTCGAGGTCGTACGGCGGGGCCTGGAGCGGTGGGTCGCCCACCGGACCGTCGCCGACGTCGAGGTGCTGCACCCGCGCGCGGTCCGGCGGCATCTCGCCGGCCCGGACGACTTCGCGCACCGCCTCAAGGGCCACCGCATCGGCACGCCCCACCGCCGCGGCAAGTACCTGTGGCTCCCCCTGGAGGGCTCCGGCCAGGCGATCCTGGCCCACCTCGGCATGAGCGGCCAGCTGCTGGTCCAGCCGCGGGAGGCGCCCGCCGAGAAGCACCTGCGCATCCGCATCCGGTTCGCGGACAGCCTCGGCACCGAGTTGCGCTTCGTCGACCAGCGCACCTTCGGCGGGCTCTCGCTGCACGACACCACCCCCGACGGGCTGCCCGACGTCATCGCCCACATCGCCCGGGACCCCCTCGACCCGCTCTTCGACGACGAGGCCTTCCTCCGGGCGCTGCGCCGCAAGCGCACCACCATCAAGCGGGCGCTGCTGGACCAGTCGCTGATCAGCGGGGTCGGCAACATCTACGCGGACGAGGCGCTGTGGCGGGCCCGCATCCACTTCGAGCACCCCACCGCGACCCTCACCCGACCGCGCACGGCCGAACTCCTCTGCCACGTCAGGGACGTGATGAACCAGGCCCTGGCCCTGGGCGGCACCAGCTTCGACAGCCTGTACGTCAACGTCAACGGCGAGTCCGGGTACTTCGACCGCTCCCTGGACGCCTACGGCCGCGAGGGCCTGCCCTGCCGCCGCTGCGCCACCCCGATGCGCCGCCGCCCGTGGATGAACCGCTCCAGCTACTTCTGCCCGAAGTGCCAGCGGGCACCGCGCGAACGCCTCAGGACCGTCCGCATCCCACCCGGCCCCTACGGTCCCGCCGCGAGCTAGGGCCTCTCTTTCGGATCTTGCCGTGGGTTGCGGGTCCGGCACGCACTCCCCCAAACTCTTCGAGCAGGGGCACCGCCAGCCGCGTTGTCGTCACTCGCCGACGCTCCGCGTCGACTCCTTCCTCCGCCTTGCAGTTGCACGCACCAGACCCCGCTCGGGCACCTCGGAAGGCACCGTGGCCCGAGCCGGCCTGATCCGAAAGAAAGGCCCTGGACGGGACCGGCCGGACAGGTCCTAGACCCGGCGGGCGTCGTACGCCTCGCGTGCCGCCAGCACGTCGTCCATACGGCCCTCCACGCAGTGGATGAGGGCCAGCAGCCGCCCGGCGACCTCGTGGCCGAGAGGGGTCAGTTCGTAGTCCACACGGGGCGGGTTCGTCGGCTGGGCCTCGCGGTGCACCAGCCCGTCGCGCTCCAGCGCGTGCAGCGTCTGGGACAGCATCTTCTCGCTCACGCCGTCCACGCGGCGGCGCAGCTCGTTGAAGCGCAGGGAGCCCTCGTGCAGCGCGCCGAGGATGAGCGAACCCCAGCGGCCGGTGACGTGCTCCAGCGTGCCGCGCGAGGGACAGGCCTTGGCGAACACGTTGTAAGGGAGGTTCTGTTCCTCCGTACACTCCTGCGCGATGCTCATACCCCAAGCGTACGCGAACGCAGCGCTGCCCCGCAGTTTGCGCTAACCATGAGTTAGCGCAAGTCGGCCGGGCCCTGGCCCTGCTTGGTTGCGGGGTCGATTCGCGTGTCAGGCGGTGAAGCCACCGTCGACATGGATCGATGCTCCGGTGATGCACGGGCCGTCCGGACTCGCCAGGTGGGCGACGGTGGCCGCGATCGCGGACGCTTCCGCGTAACGGAGTGCCAAGGCCCCTGACCTGCGGCTATCTCAATAGCCGAAGTCCTGTGTCCACCAGGGGCCGCCGGAGCCGAAGTGGACGCCCACGCCCAGGGTCCTGAAGTCGCAGTTCAGTATGTTGGCGCGGTGGCCGGGGCTGTTCATCCAGGCCTCCATCACCGCCGCCGCGTCCGCCTGGCCCCGGGCTATGTTCTCGCCGCCGAGGCCGGTGATCCCGAGCGTCGCGGCCCGGTCCCACGGCGAGGCGCCGCTGGGGTCGGTGTGGTCGAAGAAGTCCTGGTCGGCCATGGCCTTGCTGAAGTTCTCCGCCAGCTCGGTCAGCGCGCTGTTCGCCGTCACCGGGCTGCAGCCCACCTTCGCCCGCTCCTCGTTGACGAGCTCGAGCACCTGCGCCTCGGCGGCCGCCTGCTGGGAGACCGCCGCCGGGGGGGCCTGGTTCTTGCTTCCCGCCTTGGGGGGCTTGTGGGCCGGCGTGCTGGGCTTGGGCTGCTTGGTCCGGCTCGGCGCGGCCGTGGTCGGCTTCACCGACGGCGACCCGGTGGGCGGGGCCGACGGCGCGGCGGAGGCCGACGCCGAGGCCGAGCCGGAGGCGGACTGCCCCGGCGCGGGGGCCCGGTCCGCGTCACGGCTGGTCGACGAGCCCCCGGTCCGGTCCTGGGCGCTGCCCGAGGTACCGCCCTGCTCCGAGGCCGAGTTCGTCGGCGATCCCGCGGCCTGCACCGCGTCGGCGCCGCTGGTGCTCCCGCCGCCCAGCTTGTAGTTGTCCAGACCTGGCACCGCTCCGGTCGCCACGGCCACCGTGCCGATGGCGACGGCGGCCGAGACTCCGAGCAGGCCCGAGCGTACGGGCGTGGCGGCGGCCTTCTTCCGGCGGCGGTGCCCGCCGCCCCGGCGCGGACCCTCCGCGGGGGAGAAGCCCTCGGCCGGGAAGGCCACGGTGTCGGCGGAGCGGGCGTGGGGCTCGTTCGGCGTGAAGAGGTACTCCTGGGCCTTGGCGTAGGCGTCGGCGTACAGGTCCGGGTTGAGGTAGGGCGCGATGCCCATGCGGTCGTCGTCCGCGTACACGTCCCGGAGGCCGTTTCCGTCCGCGTACACGTCCCGGAGGCCGCTTCCGTGCGGGTACGCGTCCCGGAGGTCGTAGCTGGGCGGGTACGCGTCCCGGAAGTCGTGGCTGGGGGAGTGCGGGTCCCGGAGGTCGTGGCTGGGGGAGTACGCGTCCCGGAAGTCGTGGCTGGGGGAGTGCGGGCCCCCGAGGTCGTAGCCGGGCGAGTACGAATCCCGGAAGTCGTGGCCCTGCGGGTACGCGGCCCAGAGGTCGTCCTGGCCCTGCGGGTACGCGCCGTATGTCTCCGTGGTCCCCCTGGCGGCGCGGCCGGCGTCCGAGTCCGAATGTCGGTGGCGTCCCATGTCCTGGCCTTCCTCGTCCCCAGCGGTCGACCCGGACGCGGAGCCGTCAGGGTCAACCCAACTCACTCGATCGAGTGAGTTTCATATGAGATTCATTGGGTGGGGACGGTACCGCATGGCGCGGAGGGAGGAAGTGCCCCCGGAGACATTGGCCCGTTAGGTTGCACCCATGAGCGAGGATGTACGGATGACCGCGTGGGTGCGCGGACACGTCCAGGGTGTGGGTTTCCGCTGGTTCACCCGGGCCCGGGCCCTGGAGATCGGCGGCCTGCGTGGTTTTGCTCTCAATCTCGGCGACGGACGGGTCCAAGTGGTCGCCGAGGGCCCGCGCGACGGCTGCGAGCGGCTGCTCGCCTGGCTCCAGGGCGGCGACACGCCCGGACGCGTCGACGGAGTCACCGAGATCTGGGACACACCCCGCGGCGACTACGAGGGGTTCGTCGAGCGCTGAGCCCGACCCGCCCGGAGCACCCCGGAAGCGGAGTCGCGTGCCGGGGGCATCTGCCGGAAGCAGGCCCGGAGCGGAAAAGGGCAGGTCGTTGCCGAGAAGGGCTTGCCGCGGCGCGCTCCGCACGGCAGGATGATCGCCACGCCCCGAGGGGCCCCGCAGGAGCAGTCGCGCCGCCTTTCCGGCCGCGCGCCCCCGGGACGCCCGTCGATACGGGGCGTGATCGTGTTGACCGTCAAACTTTTTGGTGAGACGCTGAAAACCCGCGCACCTTAGCTGTTTGGCATGGATGAACGGCAGCACGAACTCAACAGTGCCAAGCACTCCGGGTGCAAATCCCTCACGACCCACACCGGCTCGGTCGGTCACTCAGTGTGGAGGACCATCCATCATGGCAAAGGCGCTTCTCGGTTACGTCGGCGGCTCCGACCCTCGACTCCTCGCCGAGATGCGACGGCTCCAGCAGCGCGTCCAGGACCTGGAATCCGAACTCGTACGCATCCAGGCGGAGAACGACGCGCTGGCGGCTGCCGCTTCTCACGACAGGATCATGGAGCGCGTCGACGCACACCAGGCGGAGCCTGCGCTCACCTGATCACTGCATCGCACCCCGACACAGTGGTTGGGCTGCCCGTATCAACCGCTCAGTTGTCAGAGTTGCAAGGGACGCTTCGGCGTCCCTTCTTTCTTTCTTGCCCCCGTGCATCCTTTCACCGTCTTTAACGTTTGGTGTGCCCTGCACGTTCACCGGTGAAACCGCGGGTTCATGGAGCGGGACATCGGCGGCGGGTAGAGTCCGGCGGCGTGCACCTCAAGGCCCTGACCCTCCGCGGCTTCAAGTCGTTCGCCTCGGCGACCACGCTCCGGTTCGAGCCGGGCATCACGTGCGTCGTCGGACCGAACGGCTCGGGCAAGTCCAACGTCGTGGACGCGCTCAGCTGGGTCATGGGCGAACAGGGCGCCAAGTCGCTGCGCGGCGGCAAGATGGAGGACGTCATCTTCGCCGGCACCACCGGGCGCCCCCCGCTCGGCCGCGCCGAGGTGTCCCTGACCATCGACAACGCCGACGGGGCCCTGCCCATCGAGTACGCCGAGGTCACCATCACGCGGATCATGTTCCGCAACGGCGGCAGCGAGTACCAGATCAACGGCGACACCTGCCGGCTGCTCGACATCCAGGAACTGCTGTCCGACTCCGGCATCGGCCGCGAGATGCACGTCATCGTCGGCCAGGGCCAGCTCGACTCCGTCCTGCACGCCGACCCGACGGGCCGCCGCGCCTTCATCGAGGAGGCCGCGGGCGTCCTCAAGCACCGCAAGCGCAAGGAGAAGGCGCTGCGGAAGCTGGACGCGATGCAGGCCAACCTCGCCCGCGTGCAGGACCTCACCGACGAACTGCGCCGTCAGCTCAAGCCGCTCGGCCGCCAGGCCGCGGTGGCCCGCCGCGCGGCCGTGATCCAGGCTGACCTCCGCGACGCCCGGCTGCGCCTGCTCGCCGACGACCTCGTACGGCTGCGGGAGGCGCTCCAGGCCGAGGTCGCCGACGAGGCCGCGCTCAAGGAACGCAAGGAAGCCGCCGAGCGGGACCTGCGCGGTGCCCTCCAGCGCGAGGCCCGGCTCGAGGACGAGGTACGGCGGCTCACCCCGCGTCTCCAGCGCGCCCAGCAGACCTGGTACGACCTGTCCCAGCTCGCCGAACGCGTCCGCGGCACCGTCTCCCTGGCCGACGCCCGGGTCAAGAGCGCCACCTCCGCGCCCCTTGAGGAGCGGCGCGGACGCGACCCGGAGGACATGGAGCGCGAGGCCGCCCGCATCCGCGAGCAGGAGGCCGAACTGGAGGCGGCCCTGGAGGCGGCCCAGCGCGCCCTGGACGACACGGTCGCCCACCGCGCCGAGCTGGAGCGCGAGCTCGCCCTCGAGGAGCGGCGCCTGAAGGACGCGGCCCGCGCCATCGCCGACCGCCGTGAGGGGCTCGCCCGGCTCAGCGGCCAGGTCGGCGCGGCCCGTTCGCGCGCCGCCTCCGCCCAGGCCGAGATCGACCGGCTCGCCGCCGCACGGGACGAGGCGCGCGACCGCGCCGGCTCGGCCCAGGAGGAGTACGAGGCGCTCAAGGCCGAGGTCGACGGACTCGACGCCGGCGACGAGGAGCTCGCCGCACGGCAGGAGGCCGCCAAGGAGCGGCTCGCCGCGGCGGAGGCCGGCCTCACGGCGGCCCGCGAGGCGGTCACCGCCGCCGAGCGCAGCCGGGCGGCGACCCAGGCCCGGCACGACGCCCTGGCCATGGGACTGCGCCGCAAGGACGGCACGGGCGCGCTGCTCGGCGCCCGGGACCGGCTCACCGGACTGCTGGGCCCCGCCGCCGAGCTGCTGACGGTCACCCCGGGGCACGAGGTCGCGCTGGCGGCGGCCTTCGGCGCGGCCGCGGACGCCCTCGCGGTGCGGACCCCCTCCGCGGCGGCGGACGCGATCCGCCTGCTGCGCAAGCAGGACGCCGGACGCGCGGCGCTGCTCGTCGCCGGCGCCCCCGACGACGTACCGGAGCAGGAGCGTCCCGACGGCCCGCCCCGCGCCGCCGACCTGGTCCGCGGCCCCGCCGAACTGATGCCCGCGGTACGGCGGCTGCTGCGCGGAACCGTCGTCGTCGGCACCCTGGAGGACGCCGAGGAGCTGGTCTTCGCGCGGCCCGGTGTGACCGCCGTGACGGCCGAGGGCGATGTGCTCGGGGCGCATTTCGCGCAGGGCGGCTCGGCCGGGGCCCCCAGCCTGCTGGAGGTGCAGGCCTCCGTCGACGAGGCCGCCGCCGAACTGGCGGAACTGGCCGTGCGGTGCGAGGAGCTGACCGCCGCCCAGGCCCGGGCCGCCGAGCAGCGCACCGAGTGCGCCGCGCTGGTCGAGGAGCTCGGCGAACGGCGCCGGGCCGCCGACCGGGAGAAGTCCGCCGTCGCGCAGCAGCTCGGGCGGCTCGCCGGGCAGGCCCGCGGCGCGGCCGGCGAGGCCGAGCGGTCGGCGGCGGCGGCCGCCCGGGCCCAGGACGCGCTCGACAAGGCCCGCCAGGAGGTGGAGGAACTCGCCGAACGGCTCGCCGTCGCCGAGGAGATGCCGATCGAGGAGGAGCCCGACACCTCCGTACGGGACCGGCTCGCCGCCGACGGCGCCAACGCCCGCCAGACAGAGATGGAGGCCCGCCTCCAGGCCCGTACCCACGAGGAGCGGGTCAAGGGCCTGGCCGGCCGGGCCGACTCCCTGGACCGGGCCGCCCGCGCCGAACGTGAGGCACGCGCGCGCGCCGAGCAGCGGCGCGCCCGGCTGCGCCACGAGGCGGCCGTCGCCGAGGCCGTCGCCTCCGGCGCCCGGCAGCTCCTCGCGCACGTCGAGGTGTCGCTGGGCCGTGCGGAGCGGGAGCGGGCCGCCGCCGAGGCCGCCAAGGCCCGCCGCGAGCAGGAGCTCGCCCGGGCGCGCACCGAGGGACGCGACCTCAAGGCCGAACTCGACAAGCTGACGGACTCGGTGCACCGGGGCGAGGTGCTCGGCGCCGAGAAGCGGCTGCGGATCGAGCAGCTGGAGACGAAGGCGCTGGAGGAGCTCGGCGTCGAACCGGCCGGGCTGATGGCCGAGTACGGCCCCCACCAGCTGGTGCCGCCCTCACCGCCCGCCGAGGGGGAGCAGCTGCCGGAGGACCCGGAGCACCCGCGCAACCGGCCCCGCCCGTACGCGCGCGCCGAGCAGGAGAAGCGGCTCAAGGCGGCCGAGCGCGCCTACCAGCAGCTCGGCAAGGTCAACCCGCTGGCCCTGGAGGAGTTCGCCGCGCTGGAGGAACGCCACAAGTTCCTCAGCGAGCAGCTCGAGGACCTGAAGAAGACGCGTGCCGACCTGCTCCAGGTCGTCAGGGAGGTCGACGAGCGCGTCGAGCAGGTCTTCACCGAGGCCTACCGGGACACCGCCCGCGAGTTCGAGGGCGTCTTCAGCCGCCTCTTCCCGGGCGGTGAGGGGCGGTTGGTGCTGACCGACCCCGACAACATGCTCACCACCGGCGTGGACGTCGAGGCGCGTCCGCCGGGCAAGAAGGTCAAGCGGCTGTCCCTGCTCTCCGGCGGGGAGCGGTCGCTGACGGCGGTCGCGCTGCTGGTGTCGATCTTCAAGGCCAGGCCGAGCCCGTTCTACGTCATGGACGAGGTCGAGGCCGCCCTCGACGACACCAACCTGCAGCGGCTGATCCGCATCATGCAGGAGCTGCAGGAGGCTTCGCAGCTCATCGTGATCACGCACCAGAAGCGCACGATGGAGGTCGCCGACGCGCTGTACGGCGTCTCCATGCAGGGCGACGGTGTGTCGAAGGTCATCTCCCAGCGTCTGCGCTGACCACGGCCCCGCTTCGGGTGCTCCCGCCCCGGCGGCCGCGGAGCCCCCGTGTGCCCCCGGGACTTCCGGGTAGACGGGCCGAGAGTCCCATCTGAGTTCACTACTTGAACACAAGGCCGACACACGTTCCGGGGAAGCTCACAGCGTCTGCCCTATTGACTTCGAAACTTGAAGGCATAGTCTCTGCAACGTTGTTTTTACCTTCAGGTCTCACGAACCCGAAGGGCAGACCCCCCACCCCCGGCAGCGTTGCCGGTGGCCCGAGGAGTACACGTGACCAGCACAGCGCAGGCCCCCAAGTCAGGAGCCAGGACGGCTCAACCCGAGAATCTCGGGCACGTCATCTTCATCGCGGCGGCGGCCGCGATGGGCGGTTTCCTCTTCGGCTACGACAGTTCCGTGATCAACGGCGCGGTCGAGGCCATCCGGGACCGCTACGACGTCGGCTCCGCGGCGCTGGCCCAGGTCATCGCCATCGCCCTCATCGGCTGCGCCGTCGGCGCCGCGACCGCCGGCCGTATAGCCGACCGCATCGGCCGCATCCGGTGCATGCAGATCGCCGCCGTCCTCTTCACGGTCAGCGCCGTCGGTTCCGCGCTGCCCTTCTCGCTGTGGGACCTCGCCTTCTGGCGGGTCGTCGGCGGATTCGCCATCGGCATGGCCTCGGTCATCGGCCCGGCCTACATAGCCGAGGTCGCCCCGCCCGCGTACCGCGGCCGCCTCGGCTCCTTCCAGCAGGCCGCGATCGTCGTCGGCATCGCCATCTCGCAGCTGGTCAACTGGGGCCTGCTCAACGCCGCCGGCGGCGACCAGCGCGGCAACCTGTGGGGCCTGGAGGCCTGGCAGGTCATGCTCGGCGTGATGGTCGTCCCGGCCGTCCTGTACGGGCTGCTCTCCTTCGCCATTCCCGAGTCCCCGCGCTTCCTGATCTCCGTCGGCCGGCGCGACCGCGCCCGGGAGATCCTCGCCGAGGTCGAGGGCAAGGACGCCGACCTGAACGCCCGCGTGGCCGAGATCGAGACCGCCATGAAGCGCGAGGAGAAGTCGAGCTTCAAGGACCTGCTCGGCGGCGGCTTCTTCTTCAAGCCGATCGTCTGGGTCGGCATCGGCCTGTCGGTCTTCCAGCAGTTCGTCGGCATCAACGTCGCGTTCTACTACTCCTCGACGCTGTGGCAGTCGGTGGGCGTCGACCCGACGGACTCGTTCTTCTACTCGTTCACCACGTCGATCATCAACATCCTCGGCACCGTGATCGCGATGATCTTCGTGGACCGCGTCGGCCGCAGGCCGCTCGCGCTCATCGGCTCGGTCGGCATGGCCCTCGGTCTGGCGCTGGAGGCGTGGGCCTTCTCCCACGACCTGGTCGGCGGCAAGCTGCCCGCCACCCAGGGCTGGATCGCCCTGATCGCCGCCCATCTGTTCGTCCTCTTCTTCGCCCTCTCCTGGGGTGTGGTCGTCTGGGTCATGCTCGGCGAGATGTTCCCGAACAAGATCCGTGCCGCCGCCCTGGGCGTGGCCGCCGCCGCGCAGTGGATCGCCAACTGGGCCATCACTGCGAGCTTCCCGTCGCTGGCCGACTGGAACCTGTCCGGCACCTACGTGATCTACACGGTCTTCGCCGCGCTCTCCATCCCGTTCGTCCTGAAGTTCGTCAAGGAGACGAAGGGCAAGTCGCTGGAGGAGATGGGCTGAGCCTCGCCAGAGGCCCACTGACTCGAGGAGACGGGCCAAGTCCCCGCTGCCCCTCTCCTCGAACCCCGTAGGACGTACTGCCCCGGCTCACGCATCGAGCCGGGGCAGTGCGTCTTCGCGGAACAGGCGCAGACCGCGCCGGACCTCGGGGCGGCCCGGGAGGGTCCGCCCGCCAGGTGCGGGCGCGGGTGCGGGTCCGAGTACGGGCGCGGGGTGACCCGCACGGTGGGTACGGCCCGGGAAGGTGAAGGGCTCACCCGTCGGGTCGTGCAGCGGGCCGATCGCCGCCGCCACCGTGACCGCGGGCCGCCGGGTCGCGCCGAGCACGGCACCGGCGAGGGCGAACGGCGAGGGCAGCCATGCCGCCCTCAGTTGTCCGCCACCCCGTGGTGCTCCTCGGTCAGCACCACGGCGATCCCGCGGTCGCCGGCGTACGCGGCCCTCTCGGCGGCCGCCCGGCAGCACGGGCTGAGCGAGGCCGGGGTGCCGGCGGTCTCGACGAGGTCGAAACGGACGGCCGTGACGGGCATGGCGACGTCCCCCGTCACCGGGCGGGTGTGCAGGGGGACGTCAACTGACGGAGTGTCCGACTGCGATCTCGGCGGCGGACGTGCCGTTCGGGTCGGGGGCCGGCCGGTGGGGCGGGGTCAGGCGCCGACGCCCGCCCGCTCCTCGGCGGGCTCCGGCGTGCCGGCGGGCGCCGCCACCACCGCGGGCTTGGGCAGCACCGTGTACAGCAGGCCCGAGATCACGATCGTGGCGACCCAGCCGAGGCCGTACTCGCCGACGACGTTGTTCCGGGCCAGCGGGCCCGTGAACCAGTCGGAGGTGGTGAACATCAGGCCCGCGCCCAGGCCGGCCGCCCAGGCGGTCACCGCGGCGGGGGAGAAGCCGCCCCGGTACCAGTAGGCGCTGGTGCGCGTGGTGTCGGCCAGGGCACGGCCGTCGTACTCCGCGCGCCGCAGCATGTCCGCGCCGAAGACGCCGACCCAGGCGGAGAACGCCACCGCGAGCAGTGACAGGAACGCGATGAACGAGCCCAGGAAGCTCGTCGCCACCAGCATCAGGACACCGCCGAGGGCGAGCGAGATCACGGCGTTCACCGAGACCGCCCAGTGGCGCGGCACCCGGAAGCCGAGGGTCTGCGCGGTGAAGCCCGCCGAGTACATGGACATCGAGTTGATCAGCAGCATCCCGATCAGGGCGATCAGCAGGTACGGCACCGCGAGCCACGTCGGCAGGATCTCGCCGAGGAAGGAGACCGGGTCGGCGGCGGAGGCCAGGTCCGGCGTGGAGACCGCCATCACCGCGCCCATCAGCACCATGGGCAGGACGACGAGGCCGGCGCCGCCGACCGTGGTGCCCACGATCGCCTTCGACGAGGCGGTGCGCGGCAGGTAGCGGGTGAAGTCCGGCGCCGACGGGATCCAGCTGACACCGCCCGCCGCGATCAGCCCGATGCCCGTGATCACCGCGGCCGTGGACCCGGCGGGCCGGCCGACGACCGCGGACCAGTCGGTGCGCACCACCAGATGACCGAGGACCAGGACCGAGAAGAGACCGAAGAGGTAGGTCGCGTACTTGTTGCACTTCTGCACGGCGTTGATGCCGAGCCCGGAGATCGCGAAGGTCGCGACGACGAACGCCAGCAGCATGACCATGTCCAGCACGCCGCTCGCGCCGAGCCCGAAAAGGATCTTCAGGATGGTGAGCATCGCGTAGGCGCCGGTCACCGCGTTGATCGTCTCCCAGCCCCAGCGGGCGACCCAGATCAGCGAACCGGGCAGCAGGTTCCCGCGCTGCCCGAACGCCGCGCGGGACAGCGCCATGCCGGGCGCCCCGCCGCGCTTGCCCGCGATCCCGATCAGCCCCACCAGCCCGTACGACACGACGGGCGCCGCGGCGGCGACGACGAGCGCCTGCCAGACGTCGAGGTGGTACGCCACGACGAGGCTCGCGCCCATCGTGAGCAGCAGCACGCTGATGTTGGCACCCACCCAGGTGGGGAACAGTTCGCGGGTCCTGGCGGTGCGGTCGTGGTCGGGCACCTGCTCGATGCCGCGGGTCTCCAGGGCGCCTTCGGTCTCGGCGGTCTTGCGCATAAAAAAGTGGTTCCGTGCCTCGGTCGTGGGGACAGGGGAGGTGCGGTCGTGGGGAGAGAGACGGGGAGACTGGGGGACTGGACGTCGCGGCTCCACGCGGGTGGACGCGAGAGGATCCATCGTACTTTGATCCGACTCGTGCCTTTAAGTGGTGTTTGTCTCCTCGGCGCAGGCACAAGCAGGGTGTCGCCGCAACCCATGGCTGATACTGGACGGGTTATGGAAACCGTCATCCTTGCTGTAGTCATCGCCGTGGTCGTGCTCGGCGCACTCGGCGGGCTCATCGTCGGCAGCCGACGGAGAAAGTCGCTGCCCCCGCCGCCCCCCGCGCCGCCCGACATCACCGCCCCCCCGGCCGAGCCGCACGTCGGCGACGAGGCCGAGACGCCGCGCGAAGAGCCGCGGCGAACGATCGAGGAGGTGGACCTTCCGGGCGACTCGGCTCCCGTGGCCGTGGAGGAGCCGCCCACCGCCGAGGACCTGCTCCCGGCACCCGTCATCGAGGTGCCGGAGCCCACCGCGGGCCGGCTGGTCCGGTTGCGCACCCGGCTCTCCCGCTCGCAGAACGCGCTGGGCAAGGGCCTGCTCACCCTCCTGTCGCGCGAGCACCTCGACGAGGACACCTGGGAGGAGATCGAGGACACGCTGCTCACCGCCGACGTCGGCGTGCAGCCCACCCAGGAACTCGTCGACCGGCTGCGCGAGCGCGTCCGCGTGCTCGGCACCCGCACCCCCGAGGAGCTGCGCGGTCTGCTGCGCGAGGAGCTGCTCACGCTGGTCGGCACCGACCTGGACCGCACGGTCAGGACCGAGCCGCCCACCAGCAAGCCGGGCATCGTGATGGTCGTCGGGGTCAACGGCACCGGCAAGACCACCACCACCGGCAAGCTCGCCCGGGTCCTGGTGGCCGACGGCCGCAGCGTGGTCCTCGGCGCCGCGGACACCTTCCGCGCGGCCGCCGCCGACCAGCTCCAGACCTGGGGCGAAAGGGTCGGCGCCCACACCGTGCGCGGCCCGGAGGCCGGCGACCCCGCCTCCGTCGCCTTCGACGCGGTCAAGGAGGGCAAGGAGATGGGGGCCGACGTGGTCCTCATCGACACCGCCGGCCGGCTGCACACCAAGACCGGTCTCATGGACGAGCTCGGCAAGGTCAAGCGCGTCGTCGAGAAGCACGCCCCGCTCGACGAGGTGCTGCTCGTGCTGGACGCGACCACCGGGCAGAACGGCCTGGTGCAGGCCCGTGTCTTCGCCGAGGTCGTCGACATCACCGGCATCGTGCTGACCAAGCTCGACGGCACGGCCAAGGGCGGCATCGTGGTCGCGGTCCAGCGCGAGCTGGGCGTACCGGTGAAGCTCATCGGGCTCGGCGAGGGCGCGGACGACCTGGCGCCGTTCGAGCCGGAGGCGTTCGTGGACGCCCTGATCGGCGACTGACCGAACCCGTCGCCCCACGCGCGGCGCCCGTCCCCGGGGTCCAGTCGGGGGCGGGCGCCGTCGCCGTGTCCGGGGGTGCGGGACGGGTGCCCGTCCGCGGGTGCCGTCTCGCGGGCGGTTCCCGGGTGCCGGAGCGGGACGGGGTGGGTCGGAAGGGCCGGTGGGCCGGAAGGGCAGCCGGCGGGTCCCCGCCGTCCTGCGGGGCTACGCCCGAGACCGGTGCGCCACGTAGGCCAGGGTGCCCAGGAGCAGGCGGGCCTCCGGGGGCTGGGCCGTGTCCAGGGCGGGTGGGCGCAGCCAGCGCACCGGGCCGAGGCCGCCCCGGTCGGAGGGCGGTGCCGTGATGTACGTGCCCGGGCCCAGGCCGCGCAGGTCGAGGGAGCCGGGGTCGTCCCAGCCCATGCGGTAGAGCAACCCGGTCAGTTCGACGGCGGCGCCGGGGGCGACGAAGAAGTGCGCGCGCCCGTCCGGCGTCGCGGCCACCGGGCCGAGGGGGAGACCCATGCGCTCCAGCCGGGTCAGGGCGCCCCGCCCCGCCGGCTCGGCCACCTCGATCACGTCGAAGGCGCGTCCGACCGTCAGCATCACCGCGGCCCCGGGCATCTCCGCCCAGGCCCTGCTCACCTCGTCGAGGGTGGCCCCGGCCGGGATCTCGGGCGCGAAGTCCAGGGGGTGGGCCCCCGGTGCGGGACAGTCGGCGCGGCCGCAGGAGCAGGCGCCGCCGGCGGTCCGCGCGCCCCGCACCACGGGCCAGCCCCACAGCCCGGTGTACTCGGCCACCGCCGTGCACTCCTCCGCCGAGCGGTACGACCGGCCGCGCCGCCGCGTGCCGGAGCGGATCTCGCGCATCCCGCCGATCGTGAACCCCATGCCCCCTCCAACGGCTCCGGCGCCTCTATGGTTACGAGGCGGAAGCGGATCGTGACTCTCCGTCCACACTCCCTCCCCGGCGTGGCCGGGTCCAGGCGGCGCCCGGCAGCGCCCTGGGTGGTGCGTTCGGCGGTGCGCGCCCTCCTGTGCACCGCTCCGCCCGCTCGCTGTTGTCCTATGTCAAGTGAATCGCGCCACGGCCACCGAGAGTTCATTCGAAGGGGTGGCGAATGGTGGCGTTTCCGGGATCGCTGTGGCTGGACGGGTGATCGTAGGATTACTGTGAGTGTGCGAGGCCTGGGGCACGTGCACTCGTGGGTATGCCGGAGGCAAGTCGGCAGTCCGTTCGAAGGGTGAGAAGCGGCGGACGGACGGCCGTATTGACGGGCATTCTGATAGGGCTTGGCGCACTCGGCGACAAGTGGTCTCAGGGATGGGGGCGTTCCAGTGAGCGGCAACGGCGGTGGCGGGACGAACGCTGCGAGCGCGGACAGGCGCCCCAACGAGCTGCTCACCTCCTGGTTCGTGCGCAGCGGCTGGTCCAAGGGCGAGCTGGCGCGCCAGGTCAACCGCCGGGCACGCCAGTTGGGCGCCAACCACATCTCCACCGACACCTCGCGCGTACGGCGCTGGCTGGACGGGGAGAACCCGCGCGAGCCGATTCCCAGGATCCTGTCGGAGCTGTTCTCCGAGCGCTTCGGCTGTGTGGTGTCGGTGGAGGACCTCGGCCTGCGCGCCGCCCGCCCGTCGCCCTCCGCGATCGGGGTCGACCTGCCGTGGACGGGCCCGCAGACCGTGGCCCTGCTCAGCGAGTTCTCGCGCAGCGACCTGATGCTGGCGCGGCGCGGCTTCCTCGGGAGCTCGCTGGCCCTGTCCGCGGGCCCGTCCCTCATCGAGCCGTTGCAGCGCTGGCTCGTGCCCTCGCCGCCCGCCCCGCTCCAGGAGCCCGAGCCGCCGGCCGCCGTCCGCCGCCCCGGCCGGCTCTCCCGGCCCGAGCTGGAGCTGCTGGAGTCCACCACCGTGATGTTCCGCCAGTGGGACGCCCAGTGCGGCGGCGGCCTGCGCCGCAAGGCGGTCGTCGGCCAGCTGCACGAGGTGACCGACCTCCTCCAGGAGCCCCAGCCCGAGGCCACCACCCGCCGCCTGTTCAAGGTCGCCGCCGAACTGGCCGAACTGGCGGGGTGGATGAGCTACGACGTCGGGCTCCAGCCCACCGCGCAGAAGTACTTCGTGCTCGCCCTGCACGCCGCCAAGGAGGCCGGCGACAAGCCGCTCGGCTCCTACGTGCTGTCCAGCATGAGCCGCCAGATGATCCACCTCGGCCGCCCCGAGGACGCCCTGGAACTCATCCACCTCGCGCAGTACGGCAGCCGCGACTGCGCGAGCCCGCGCACCCAGTCCATGCTGTATGCGATGGAGGCCCGCGCCTACGCCAACATGGGCCAGCCCGGCCGGTGCAAGCGGGCGGTGCGGATGGCCGAGGACTCCTTCGCCGACGCCGGGGACTGGGACGAGCCGGACCCCGACTGGATCCGCTTCTTCTCCGAGGCCGAGCTGCACGGCGAGAACTCCCACTCCTTCCGCGACCTCGCCTACGTCGCCGGCCGCAGCCCCACGTACGCCTCGCTGGCCGAGCCGCTGATGGAGAAGGCCGTGCAGCTCTTCGCCGACGACCTTGAGCACCAGCGGTCGTACGCGCTGAACCTGATCGGCATGGCCACCGTCCACCTGCTGCGGCGCGAGCCCGAGCAGAGCACGGAGTACGCGACGCGGGCCATGCGGATCGCCAAGAAGGTCCGCTCCGAGCGGGTGAACACCCGTATCCGCAAGACCGTCGACAACGCGGTGCGCGACTACGGGGATCTCGCCGAGGTCGTCGATCTCACCGAGCAGCTCGCCGTCGAGCTGCCGGAGACCGCCGAGGCGGTCTGACCCCCCACCCGGACCCACCAGACCCCGGCCGCGGCCGGCCCTCCCGAACTGCCCGACTCGGCTCCCCCATGCCAGGTCATCGGAAGGCCGCCGCGGCCGGTTCCTTTTGCCGCGGAGAAGGGTGCTGCCTTCCCGCGGAGAAGGTTGCGCCACGATAACGATCGCGCGGCCGGGCATCTCGCAATTCATCCACGCGTAACACGCAGGGCGCCTTCGTCACTGCGGCGAAACAACGAGGGGCGTCGACCGAAACCGCGCTGCGCCAATCTCAGGGCGCATAACCGGCCCACCCCTCAACAGACCGCACCGCTCAGGCTTCGCCCGCACGGGGCCGTACCAACCGACGAGGAGACGCCGATGGCACCAGCCATCATGCTTGCGGCGGACGCACCCAAGCTGTCGTCCGCCAACACAGGCTTCATGTTGATCTGTTCCGCCCTGGTGATGCTGATGACCCCGGGCCTCGCCTTCTTCTACGGAGGCATGGTCCGCGTCAAGAGCACGCTGAACATGCTGATGATGTCCTTCATCAGCCTGGGCATAGTGACCGTCCTGTGGGTGCTGTACGGCTTCTCGATGGCCTTCGGCACCGACAAGGGCTCGCTCCTCGGCTGGACCGCCGACTACGTCGGCTTCAGCGGGATCGGCAAGACGGACCTCTGGCCGGGCTACACCATCCCGGTCTTCGTCTTCGCCATGTTCCAGCTGATGTTCGCGATCATCACACCGGCCCTGATCAGCGGTGCGCTGGCCGACCGCGTGAAGTTCACCGCGTGGTCCCTGTTCCTCGTGCTGTGGGTCACGGTCGTGTACTTCCCGGTCGCCCACTGGGTCTGGGGCACGGGCGGCTGGGCCTTCGAGCTCGGGGTGATCGACTTCGCCGGCGGTACCGCGGTCCACATCAACGCGGGTGCGGCGGCACTCGGCGTGATCCTCGTCATCGGCAGGCGCGTCGGCTTCAAGAAGGACCCGATGCGCCCGCACAGCCTCCCGCTGGTCATGCTCGGCGCGGGCCTGCTGTGGTTCGGCTGGTTCGGCTTCAACGCGGGCTCCTGGCTCGGCAACGACGACGGCGTGGGCCCGCTGATGTTCGTCAACACCCAGGTCGCCACCGGCGCGGCCATGCTCGCCTGGCTCGCCTACGAGAAGATCCGGCACGGCGCGTTCACCACGCTGGGTGCCGCCTCCGGAGCGGTCGCCGGCCTGGTCGCGATCACCCCGTCCGGCGGCGCCGTCTCCCCGCTCGGCGCGATCGCGGTCGGCGCCATCGCCGGTGTCCTGTGCGCCATGGCGGTCGGCCTGAAGTACAGGTTCGGCTACGACGACTCGCTCGACGTGGTCGGCGTGCACATGGTCGGCGGGATCGCCGGCTCCCTGCTGATCGGCCTCTTCGCCAGCGGCAAGGGCCAGTCCGACGTCAAGGGCCTCTTCTACGGCGGCGGCCTGGACCAGTTCTGGAAGCAGTGCGCCGGTGTGTTCGCGGTCCTCGCCTACTCCCTGATCGCCTCCGCGATCCTCGCCTTCGTCCTCGACAAGACGATCGGCATGAGGGTCGCCGAGGACGAGGAGATCTCCGGCATCGACCAGGCCGAGCACGCCGAGACCGCATACGACTTCAGCGGTGCGGGTGGCGGCGTCATCGGCACCGTCGCAGCCCCGGCCCCGGCAGCCGCGCAGAGCAAGAAGGTGGACGCATGAAGCTCATCACCGCCGTCGTGAAGCCCCACCGGCTCGACGAGATCAAGGAGGCCCTGCAGGCCTTCGGCGTCCACGGCCTGACGGTCACCGAGGCCAGCGGCTACGGTCGTCAGCGGGGACACACCGAGGTCTACCGCGGTGCCGAGTACACCGTCGACCTGGTGCCCAAGATCCGTATCGAGGTGCTGGTCGAGGACGACGACGCCGAGCAGCTGATCGACGTCGTGGTCAAGGCGGCCCGCACGGGCAAGATCGGTGACGGCAAGGTCTGGTCCCTCCCGGTCGAGACGGCCGTCCGGGTGCGGACCGGCGAGCGCGGCCCGGACGCGCTCTGAACGGCTGAAGGACAGGAGTCGCTGGGTGACGAGTACGAACGTGCGGAACGAAGCAGAGGACTCGGGACCCGGCGGGTACGCGGCGGCCCGGCTGCGCCTCCTCACCGAGGGGGCGCGGTCCGGGCCGCCGCGCCGTGCGGCCCTCGCCGAACTGACCGACGACTGGCTGGCCGGCCTGTTCACCTCCGGGGCCGGGGCGCTGCGCGGGGTGTCCCTGGTCGCCGTCGGCGGGTACGGCCGCGGGGAGCTGTCCCCGCGCAGCGACCTCGACCTGCTCCTGCTGCACGACGGCGGCGACTCCGGCGCGGTAGCCGCCCTGGCCGACCGCGTGTGGTACCCGGTCTGGGACCTCGGCCTCGACCTCGACCACTCGGTCCGCACCCCGGCCGAGGCCCGCAGGACGGCCGGCGAGGACCTCAAGGTCCAGCTGGGCCTGCTGGACGCCCGGCACATCGCGGGCGACCTGGGCCTGACGGCGGGCCTGCGCACCGCGGTCCTCGCCGACTGGCGCAACCAGGCGCCGAAACGTCTTCCCGAACTCCAGGAGCTGTGCTCCGGACGCGCCGAACGCCAGGGCGAGCTCCAGTACCTGCTGGAGCCCGACCTGAAGGAGGCCCGTGGCGGCCTGCGCGACGCCACCGCCCTGCGCGCCGTGGCGGCCTCCTGGCTGGCCGACGCCCCGCGCGAGGGCCTCGCCGACGCCCGCCGACGGCTGCTCGACGTGCGCGACGCCCTGCACCTGACGACCGGGCGCGCCACCGACCGGCTCGCGCTCCAGGAGCAGGACCAGGTCGCGGCCGAGCTGGGCCTGCTGGACGCCGACACCCTGCTGCGGCAGGTCTACGAATCGGCCCGGGTCATCTCGTACGCCAGTGACGTCACCTGGCGCGAGGTGGGGCGGGTGCTCAGGTCGCGCGCGGTGCGGCCGAGGCTGCGCGCCATGCTGGGAGGCGGGAAACCGGGCGCCGAGCGGTCGCCGCTGGCCGAGGGGGTCGTGGAGCAGGACGGCGAGGTGGTGCTCGCCCGCGCCGCGCGCCCCGAACGCGACCCCGTGCTTCCGCTGCGCGCCGCGGCCGCCGCCGCGCAGGCCGGACTGCCGCTCTCCCTGCACGCCGTACGGCGCATGGCGGCCTCCGTGCGCCCGCTGCCCACGCCCTGGCCCGCCGAGGCCCGCGAGCAGCTCGTCACCCTGCTCGGTTCCGGCCGTCCCACCGTCGACGTCTGGGAGGCCCTGGAGGCCGAGGGCCTGGTCACCCGCCTGCTGCCCGACTGGGAGCGGGTGCGCTGCCGCCCGCAGCGCAACGCCGTGCACCTGTGGACCGTCGACCGGCACCTGATCGAGACCGCCGTGCGCGCCTCCGAGCTGACCCGCCGCGTCAGCCGCCCCGACCTGCTCCTGGTCGCCGCGCTGCTGCACGACATCGGCAAGGGCTGGCCCGGCGACCACTCCGTGGCCGGCGAGATCATCGCCAAGGACGTGGCGGCCCGGGTCGGCTTCGACCGCGCGGACGTGACCGTGCTCGCCACCCTCGTCCGCCACCATCTGCTGCTCGTCGAGACCGCCACCCGGCGCGACCTGGAGGACCCGGCCACCGTCCGCTCGGTCGCCGAGGCGGTCGGCACCCACAGCACCCTGGAACTGCTGCACGCGCTGACCGAGGCCGACGCGCTCGCCACCGGCCCGGCCGCCTGGTCGTCCTGGCGCGGCTCCCTGGTCGCGGACCTGGTCCGGCGGGCCTCCGCGGTCCTCGCCGGGGACGTGCCCGACGAGCCCGAGCCCACCGCCGCGCCCACCGCCGAGCAGGAGCGGCTCGCCGTCGAGGCGATCCGCACCGGCGGCCCCGTGCTGACGCTGCGGGCCCAGACCGAGCCGCCCACCGGGGAGGCGGCCGCCGCGCGGGAGCCCGAGCCGCTCGGCGTGGAACTGCTCATCGCCGTCCCCGACCAGCCCGGCGTGCTGCCCTCGGTCGCCGGTGTCCTCGCGATGCACCGGCTCACCGTCCGCACGGCCGAGCTGCGCGCCCTTGAGCTCCCGCACGACGTCGACGACGGCGCCGTGCTGCTCCTGAACTGGCGGGTCGCCGCCGAGTACGGCTCCCTGCCCCAGGCCACCCGGCTGCGTGCCGACCTCGTGCGCGCCCTCGACGGCTCCCTGGACATCGCGGGCCGCCTCGCCGAACGGGACGCGGCCTACCCGCGCCGCCGGGGCGTGGTGCCGCCCCCCGCGCGCGTGAAGGTCGCGCCGGCCGCCTCCCGGCACGCCACGGTGATCGAGGTCCGCGCCCAGGACGCGCCCGGGCTGCTGTTCCGCATCGGCCGGGCGCTGGAGGACGCCAAGGTCCGGGTGCGCAGCGCGCACGTGTCGACCCTGGGCGCCAACGCCGTGGACGCCTTCTACGTCACCGGTCCGGCGGGTCTCCCGCTGCCGGGCGAGGAGGCGGCGTCCGTGGCACGGCGGCTGGAGGAGACGCTGCGCGCATGACCGTGACCCGGTTTTGTCAGGCCGGGATACCCTGGAGGGCGATTCTCCCAGCCATCCCCGACCCCGAGGACCGCGAGCGCCGTGTTCGACACTCTCTCCGATCGCCTGTCAGCGACTTTCAAGAACCTGCGCGGCAAGGGACGGCTCTCCGAGGCGGACATCGACGCCACCGCGCGCGAGATCCGCATCGCGCTCCTCGAGGCGGACGTGGCGCTGCCCGTCGTCCGGGCGTTCATCAAGAATGTCAAGGAGCGTGCCCTCGGCGCCGAGGTGTCCCGCGCCCTGAACCCGGCCCAGCAGGTCCTGAAGATCGTCAACGAGGAACTGGTCACCATCCTCGGCGGCGAGACCCGGCGCCTGCGCTTCGCCAAGCAGCCGCCCACCGTGATCATGCTCGCGGGTCTGCAGGGTGCCGGTAAGACCACCCTCGCGGGCAAGCTCGGCCGCTGGCTCAAGGAGCAGGGCCACTCGCCGCTGCTGGTCGCCGCCGACCTCCAGCGCCCGAACGCGGTCAACCAGCTGAGCGTCGTCGCCGAGCGCGCCGGCGTCGCCGTGTACGCGCCCGAGCCGGGCAACGGCGTCGGTGACCCGATCAAGGTCGCCAAGGACTCCATCGAACACGCCCGGACCAAGGTCCACGACATCGTGATCGTGGACACCGCCGGCCGCCTCGGCATCGACCAGGAGATGATGCAGCAGGCCGCGGACATCCGGGACGCGGTCTCGCCGGACGAGATCCTCTTCGTCGTCGACGCGATGATCGGTCAGGACGCCGTCAACACGGCGGAGGCCTTCCGCGACGGCGTCGGCTTCGACGGCGTGGTGCTCTCCAAGCTCGACGGCGACGCCCGCGGTGGCGCGGCCCTGTCGATCCGGCACATGACCGGCAAGCCGATCATGTTCGCGTCGAACGGCGAGAAGCTCGACGACTTCGACGCCTTCCACCCGGACCGGATGGCCTCCCGCATCCTCGACATGGGTGACCTGCTCACCCTGATCGAGCAGGCGGAGAAGACGTTCAGCCAGGAAGAGGCCGAGAAAATGGCCTCCAAGCTGGCGTCCAAGAAGGGCCAGGACTTCACCCTGGACGACTTCCTGGCCCAGATGGAGCAGGTCAGGAAGATGGGCTCCATCTCCAAGCTGCTCGGCATGCTCCCGGGCATGGGCCAGATCAAGGACCAGATCAACAACCTCGACGAGCGGGACGTCGACCGCACCGCCGCGATCATCAAGTCGATGACCCCGGGCGAGCGCCAGGACCCGACGATCATCAACGGCTCCCGCCGCGCCCGTATCGCCAAGGGCTCCGGCGTCGAGGTCAGCGCCGTGAAGAACCTGGTCGAGCGGTTCTTCGAGGCCCGCAAGATGATGTCCCGCATGGCCCAGGGCGGCGGGATGCCCGGTATGCCGGGCATCCCGGGCATGGGCGGCGGCCCCGGCCGGACGAAGAAGCAGCCGAAGAAGGCCAAGGGCAAGCAGCGTTCCGGCAACCCGATGAAGCGCAAGCAGCAGGAGCAGGAGGAGGCCGCCCGCCGCGCCGCCGCGGCCCAGGGCGGCGCCCTCGGGCTGCCGCAGCAGGGCGGTCAGGACTTCGAACTGCCGGACGAGTTCAAGAAGTTCATGGGCTGACGCGCACCGCGGCCCGACGACGTCGAGGGCGCCCCCGGTCCACGGGGGCGCCCTCGAAGCGTGCCGGGGCCCCGCGGGTCCCCGGGGGAGCGCCCTCAGCGCGTGCCGGGACCCCGCGGGTGCCGTACCGTCCGAGGTATGAGCGATGCCGCGCCGCGCCGTGACGGCCCCGACCGGCCGTGGCGCACCGAGGGCACCCCGGAGGAGACACCCAGGCGGCCGGGCGGCAGGAGGATGCGGTGGTGGGGCCTGCTCGTCACCGCGGTCGTGGTCTTCCTGCTGGCCTACGTGGGGCTGACCTACTTCAACCGGGGCAACGAACCGACGGTCTCGTACACGGAGTTCAGCCGGCAGGTCGACGCCGGCAACGTCGCCAGGATCTACTCCAAGGGCGACGCGATCCAGGGGGAGCTCAAGACCGCGCGGGCCAATCCGGACGGCGGCGCGCGGTACACCAAGTTCCGCACCCAGCGCCCGGCCTTCGCGCAGGACCGGCTCTGGCAGAGCCTGAGCAGCCACGGGGTGACGGTGACCGCGCAGCCGGTCGTGCAGGAGCGCAGCCTCCTGTCCAACCTGCTGATCTCGCTGATCCCCATCGCGGTGCTGGTGGCGCTGTGGATCTTCATCGCGCGGCGGTTCGGTCCCGGCGGCCTCGGCGGTCCGGGCGGGATGCTCGGCCGCAAGACCCCGCCGAAACCCGTCGAGCTGCGGCCGGGCACCCAGCGCACGACGTTCGCCGACGTGGCCGGCATCGACGAGGTCAAGGGCGAGCTGGACGACGTCGTCGACTTCCTGGAACATCCGGACGCCTACCGCAGGATGGGCGCGAAGATGCCGCGCGGCGTGCTGCTCGCGGGCCCGCCCGGCACCGGCAAGACCCTGCTGGCGCGCGCGGTGGCGGGCGAGGCGGGCGTGCCGTTCTTCTCCGCCTCCGCGTCCGAGTTCATCGAGATGATCGTCGGTGTCGGCGCCTCCCGCGTGCGGGAGCTGTTCGCCGAGGCCCGCAAGGTGGCGCCGTCGATCATCTTCATCGACGAGATCGACACCATCGGCCGGGTCCGCGGCGGCGGCGCCTCGGTGAGCGGCCACGACGAGCGCGAGCAGACCCTCAACCAGATCCTCACCGAGATGGACGGCTTCTCCGGCTCGGAGGGCGTGGTCGTCATCGCGGCGACCAACCGCGCCGACATCCTCGACCCGGCGCTGACCCGGCCCGGACGCTTCGACCGGGTGGTCAACGTCTCCCCGCCGGACCGCGCCGGGCGCGAGTCGATCCTCGCGATCCACACCCGCCACATCCCGCTCGACCCGGACGTGGACCTGGCCCAGGTGGCCCGTACGACGCCGGGCATGACCGGCGCGGACCTGGCCAACCTCGCCAACGAGGCCGCCCTGCTCGCGGTCAAGCGCAAGCAGGAGACGGTGACCCAGTCGGACCTGTCCGAGGCGCTGGAGAAGGTGCAGCTGGGCGCCGAGCGGCCCCTGGTGATGCCGGAGGAGGACCGCCGGCGCACCGCGTACCACGAGAGCGGGCACGCCCTGCTGGGCATGCTCCAGCCCGGCGCCGACCCCGTCCGCAAGGTCACCATCGTGCCCCGCGGCCGGGCGCTGGGCGTGACGCTCTCGACCCCCGAGTCGGAGCGGTACGCGCACTCGGAGGAGTACCTGCGCGGCCGCATCATCGGCGCCCTCGGCGGCATGGCGGCGGAGTACGTGGTCTACGGGGTGGTCACCACGGGCTCCGAGAGCGACCTGGAACAGGTCACCAACATCGCGCGCGGCATGGTCGCCCGCTGGGGCATGAGCGAGCGGGTGGGCCGGCTGTCCGCCCTGCCGAGCGACGCGCAGCAGGCGTACGGGCTGTCGGCCGCCCCGCGGACCCTGGACGTGATCGACGACGAGATGCGGCGTCTCGTCGAGGAGTGCTACGACGAGGCCTGCCACAAGCTCCGGGTCCACCGCCGGCAGCTCGACGCCCTGACGGAGTCCCTGCTGGAGAACGAGACCCTGGAGGAGGCCGACGCCTACCGGATCGCCGGAATCCCGCGCACGAACGCGAAGAAGGACGCGGACACGACCTAGTCCGTAGGTCGTACCGGCACGGGTCTCATGGGGTTCGCGCGATCAGGTAGCGGAACACGTTCGGCATCCATACCGTGCCGTCCTGCCGCCGGTGCGCGTGCAGCGCCTCCGTCAGCTCCTTGTCGACCTGTGGCTGGTCGGTCGCCCCGTCCGCCGCGTCGAACAGCCCGGTCGACCTCAGGCCGCGCACGGCGCTGTCCACGTCGGCGTAGCCGAAGGGGCAGGAGACCCGGCCGGACCCGTCCGGCCGCAGTCCGGCCCGCTGGGCCACTTCCTCCAGATCGTCCCGCAGGGTGGGCCGCCAGCCGCTCGGACCGCGCTGCGGGTCGGCCAGTCTCGCCGCCACCCGCAGCACGGACGCCGTGGCGCAGCGCTCCGGCGGGCCCCAGCCGGCCAGTACGACCGCCGCCCCGCGCTCCGCGAGCGGGGTCGCCGCGGCGAGCAGCTCGCCCATCCCCTCCGCGTCGCCCGCCAGGCACCCGATGGGCTCGAAGGCGGTCACCACGGTGAACGCGGGGCCCTCCGCGTCGGCGGCGTCCCGGGGCGACCCGTGGACGATCCGGACCCCCGCGCGCGGGCGCCGGTCCCACGCCTGCGGCAGCAGCCGCTGCCGGGCCAGGGCGAGCCGTTCGGGGCCGCCGGAGTCGACACCGGTCACCGCCGCCCCTCTGGACGCCGCCATCAGCAGGGCGAGCCCGGAGCCGCAGCCGAGCCCGAGCAGCCGCGTGCCCGCGCCCACTTCCAGACGTTCGTAGACGGACTCGTAGAGCGGAACCAGCATCCGCTCCTGGATCTCGGACCAGTCACGCGCGCGTGCACGCTGATCCACGCGGGGCGACCGTCCCGCGTGACGTACGTGCTGTCGCACGAGCGTAGGTGTCATGGATAAGCGCCCCAATCGCCGACGAGAGTTGCCGCTGTGCCCGATTCCTGTGGCCCCCGTGCAGTGCGCTCGCACTCCCGTAGGCCAGCAAACTCCGCGCCTTCCCGTGCGTCCAGGGGTTGCGGGGCCCGGCTTGAGGGTTGCACATGCCAGTGGCGATATTTCACATTCCGGTAATACGAATGGCCTGAAAAGGACACGCCGCGGTGACGTCGAGTCGCGTTTGCCGCCGCGAGACGCACTGTCCCCGAGGCCCCTCGCGCGGTCGGGGACGGCCACGCGGTTTCGGCCAAGGTCCCCGTGCTGTCCGCCCGCCGTTCCCGGGGCGGTGCCCCACGCCGGCGGCGCACCCGGTAACGTCGCGGTCGTCGCGCGCGCTGACGGAGGTGTCCCCTCCTGGTCGGAGAGCGACCGAAACGCCTCTTGCGCACCGCCCGGTCGCCATCGCACCGGAGCGTACGAATCTCCTACGCGCGGGACGTACGCGGAACTACGCACCAGCTTGGTACGAGCTGTGAGGCTTCTCCGCAGATCAGCGCACCCGCCCTCGTCAGCACGCATCAGCGGCAACTGACGGGTACGTGCAAATTATTTGGGATGCCCCGGAATAGGAACACAGCGGCACCGAGGCTCGTTGTCATTACGTGAGCACGACACCACCTGTTCTCGCCGCAGAGCTGGCACAGGCGTGGGCCGACATTCAGCGGTACCACCCCGAGCTGCCGGACCTTGCCGCGCCTGAGTCCCTGATCGGAGAGTCGTCGTCCGCGTGCGGTCACGAACTCTCCTTCGAACGACTGCTCCACGAGGCAGTCCACGGCATCGCCGCCGCGCGCGGAGTCCGCGACACCTCGCGCGCCGGCCGCTACCACAACCGCAGGTTCCTCGCGATCGCCGAGGAGCTGGGCCTGGACCACCCCGAGGAGCCGCATCCGAGCAGCGGTTTCTCCCTGGTCACGCTCAGCCCCGAGGCGAAGCGGCGCTACCGCCCGACGATCGAGCGCCTCCAGCGCGCGCTGAAGGCCCACACGGCGGCGACCGCCGCCGACACCGCCCGCAGCTTCCGCGGCCCGGCCGCCCGCCACGGCTCCTCCGGCGGCGGAGTCCGGGTCAAGGCGGTCTGTGACTGCGGCCGCAACGTACGGGTCGTCCCGTCGGTGCTGGCCCAGGCGCCGATCGTGTGCGGAGGCTGCGGGAAGCCGTTCCGCATCCCCGAAGTGGTCGGCGCGGCGGCAAGCTGACACCGCGGCTGCTCGTGGCAGCCGCGGTCGGTGCTTGCGGCGGGGCCGGCCGGCCCGCGCCGTCCCGCGCGGGCTCGTGCCGCGGGACGGCACGGGCGGGCGCGGAGGGCACCCTGGGTGCCGGGGTGAGCAGCCGGCGTACGGCCGTCGCCGTGGCGCCGGGTGCTCCTCAGGCATGCCCGCTTGCCCTTACCGGCCCTCGGGGGAAAGGGCCCCCCTGGGGTGTGGCACAATGGCAAGCTGTACTCGACAGCCGCACAGGACCCCTCTCTCCTCCGGCTGACGCGTCCGTCGGGCCACTCGGGTACCGCAGCCCCACGCGGCATTTCCGCAGTGCCCCACCACGTCAAACCAGGAGAACCCACTCCCGTGGCAGTCAAGATCAAGCTGAAGCGTCTGGGCAAGATCCGTTCGCCTCACTACCGCATTGTCGTCGCCGACTCCCGTACCCGCCGTGACGGCCGGGCCATCGAGGAGATCGGTCTGTACCACCCGGTGCAGAACCCCTCGCGCATCGAGGTCAACGCCGAGCGTGTGGCGTACTGGCTCTCCGTCGGCGCCCAGCCGACCGAGCCCGTGCTCGCCATCCTGAAGAAGACCGGCGACTGGCAGAAGTTCAGGGGCGAGCCCGCCCCGGCCCCGCTGCTGCAGCCGCAGGAGAAGGCCACGCGTCCGTCGTTCGAGGCTCTCGGCGGCGAGGACGAGGGCAAGGGTGAGGCGATCACCCCGAAGAAGAAGGCCGAGAAGAAGGACGAGGCCCCCGCCGAGTCCTCCGAGTCCACCGAGGCCTGAGCAACATGCTCGAAGAGGCGCTTGAGCACCTCGTGAAGGGCATCGTCGACAACCCTGACGATGTGCAGGTCGCCTCGCGCAACCTGCGTCGCGGACGCGTGCTCGAGGTCCGGGTCCACCCCGACGACCTCGGCAAGGTGATCGGCCGCAACGGCCGCACCGCACGCGCCCTGCGCACCGTCGTGGGCGCCATCGGCGGCCGCGGCGTCCGGGTCGACCTCGTCGACGTGGACGACGTCCGCTGACGCTTATCGCAACCGGCTCGGGCCGGGGAGGGCCACTGGGCCGTCCCCGGCCCGCTGTCGTATGAACGGAGACCTGTAGAAGTGCAGCTGGTAGTCGCTCGCGTCGGCCGCGCCCACGGCATCAAGGGCGAGGTCACCGTGGAGGTGCGTACCGACGAGCCGGAGCTCAGGCTCGGGCCGGGCGCCGTCCTCGCCACCGACCCGGCCTCCGCCGGACCGCTCACCATCGAATCCGGCCGTGTCCACAGCGGCCGCCTCCTCCTGCGCTTCGAGGGCGTACGCGACCGCAACGCCGCCGAGGCGCTGCGCAACACCCTCCTGATCGCCGAGGTCGACCCGGCCGAGACGCCCGAGGAGGAGGACGAGTACTACGACCACCAGCTGATCGACCTGGACGTGGTCACCGAGGACGGCACGGAGGTCGGACGGATCACGGAGATCTCCCACCTGCCCTCGCAGGACCTGTTCATCGTCGAGCGGCCCGACGGCAGCGAGGTGATGATCCCGTTCGTGCAGGAGATCGTCACCGAGATCGACCTGGAGGAGCAGCGGGCGGTCGTCGCCCCGCCGCCCGGCCTGATCGACGACAGGGCGGAGATCGTGTCCTCCCGGGACGAGGACGGGTCCTGATGCGGCTCGACGTCGTCACGATCTTCCCCGAGTACCTCGAACCGCTGAACGTCTCCCTGGTCGGCAAGGCCCGCGCGCGCGGGCAACTGGACGTGCGGGTGCACGACCTGCGGACCTGGACGTACGACCGGCACCACACGGTCGACGACACGCCCTACGGCGGCGGCCCGGGCATGGTCATGAAGACCGAGCCCTGGGGCGACGCCCTGGACACGGTCCTCGCCGACGGTTACGAGACGGGCGCCCGGGAGCCGGCCCTGATCGTCCCGACGCCCAGCGGCCGTCCCTTCACCCAGAAACTCGCCGTGGAGCTCTCCGAACGCCCCTGGCTGATCTTCACACCGGCCCGCTACGAGGGCATCGACCGGCGGGTGATGGACGAGTACGCGACCCGGATGCCGGTGTACGAGGTGTCCATCGGCGACTACGTCCTCGCCGGCGGCGAGGCGGCCGTGCTGGTCGTCACGGAGGCCGTCGCCCGCCTGCTGCCCGGCGTCCTCGGCAACGCCGAGTCCCACCGGGACGACTCCTTCGCGCCCGGCGCCATGGCCGGCCTCCTGGAGGGCCCCGTCCACACCAAGCCGCCCCAGTGGCGCGGCCGGGACATCCCGGACGTGCTGCTCAGCGGCCACCACGGGAAGATCGCCCGCTGGCGCCGCGACGAGGCCCTGAAGCGCACGACCGCGAACCGGCCCGACCTCATCGAGCACTGCGACCCCGCGGCCTTCGACAAGAAGGACCGGGAGATGCTGTCCATCCTGGGCTGGGAACCGGACCCGGAAGGGGAGCGGTACGGCCGATTTTGGCGCAGGACCAGGGGCGTGGAAGAATAGGCCGCTGTTGTGCGCCGTCCGGCGTGCGCCCCTGCCACAGGGGGACACGACGCCCGCCCCGACGGGCACAGCGCTCATCCCGAACATCTAGTTCCCGTTGATGACCTGTGGCATCAGCGAAGAAAGCAGACGAAATGTCTCACCTGCTCGACTCCGTCGACGCCGCGTCGCTGCGCGAGGACGTCCCCGCGTTCCGTCCGGGCGACACCGTCAACGTGCACGTGCGCGTCATCGAGGGCAACCGCTCCCGTGTCCAGCAGTTCAAGGGTGTGGTGATCCGCCGCCAGGGGGCCGGCGTCCGCGAGACCTTCACGGTCCGCAAGGTCTCCTTCTCTGTCGGCGTCGAGCGCACCTTCCCGGTGCACACCCCGATCGTGGAGAAGATCGAGCTCGTCACCCGCGGTGACGTGCGTCGCGCCAAGCTGTACTACCTCCGTGAGCTGCGCGGCAAGGCCGCGAAGATCAAGGAGAAGCGCGACAGCTGAGCGCCTCCCGGAGTCCGCGGCGGGGCCGGATAGCATCTGGCCCCGATGGACACCGAAGCACAGCCGACTGAGCGCGACCGCTCCTCCCGCCCCTGTGGATCCGGCAACACCCCGGATACCGAGGGACCGGAGGACCGGTCGCGTTTTCCGTTGGTGTCACGCGTCGCGGGCTGGCTGCCGGGCGGGCGGATCACCCTGACCGTGTTCGTCTGTCTGGCCTCTCTGCTGCTCCTCAACACCTTCGTCGCGCAACCGTTCCAGATTCCGAGCGGATCCATGGAGCAGCGATTGAGGATCGGGGACCGCGTTCTCGTAAGTAAGTTGGCGTACCGTTTCGGTGCCGGGCCGCGGCGGGGCGATGTCGTCGTGTTCGACGGCACGGGGTACTTCGGGGACGCCGACTACATCAAGCGCGTCGTGGGCGTAGGGGGAGACCACGTGGTCTGCTGTGACAAGGACGGGAGGATCCGGGTGAACGGCCGGTCGGTCGACGAGTCGACGTTCCTCCACCCCGGCGACAGCCCCTCCACGGTGCCCTTCGACGTCGTCGTGCCCGACGGCACCCTGTTCGTCCTGGGCGACCACCGCAGCGACTCCCGCGACTCCCGTGACCACCTCGGCTCACCCGGCGGCGGCATGATCCCCGTCGGTGCCGTGATCGGCCGGGCCGAGGCGATCGTCTGGCCGCTCGGCCACTGGACCCGCCTGCACCGCCCGGGCGCCTACGCGCGCGTACCCGCCGCGGCGGACGCGCCCGCCCCCGTGCGCGGGCCGGTGGCCGCGGCGGACGAACCCGGGTCCGCGCCGCGGCACGCCGCCGCGTCCGCAGGGCCGAGGACCGCGGACGGCGCGCATGGGTAACCGCGGCAAACCACGCGGCGTCTCCGTCGGCGCCGCCGAGAACCTCCTGCCCACCGGGGCCCGGCGCGCCGGCGCCCCGGCCGTCGGCGGCCGCAGCCGGGCCGAGCGCCGCAAGCTCCAGCGCAAGGTCAAGCGGAAGCGCAGGCGCTCCGCCGTGCGGGAGATACCGCTTCTGGTCGGCGTCGCCGTCCTGATCGCGCTGGTGCTGAAGACCTTCCTCGTCCAGGCCTTCGTGATCCCGTCCGGCTCCATGGAGCAGACGATCCGTATCGGCGACCGCGTCCTGGTCGACAAGCTGACCCCGTGGTTCGGCTCCAAGCCCCAGCGCGGCGACGTCGTGGTCTTCCACGACCCGGGCGGCTGGCTGGCGGGCGAGCAGACCCCGCCGAAGAACGACCCCGTCGTCGTCAAGCAGGTCAAGGAGGGGCTCACCTTCATCGGCCTGCTGCCGTCCGACAACGAGAAGGACCTCATCAAGCGGGTCGTCGGCGTCGGCGGTGACCACGTCAAGTGCTGTGACGCCCAGGGACGCGTCACCGTCAACGGCGTTCCCCTGAACGAGGGAGGCTACCTCTTTCCGGGCAACGCCCCGTCCGACGCGCGGTTCGACATCACCGTCCCCCCGGGCCGGCTGTGGGTGATGGGCGACCACAGGGGCAACTCCGCCGACTCCCGCGCCCACCAGGACACCGCCTACGGCGGCACGGTGGCCGAGAGTTCCGTGGTCGGCCGGGCCATGTTCATCGGCTGGCCGGTGGGCCACTGGACCACGCTGAAAGAACCGCCGACCTTCGCCTCGGTGTCCGACGCGGCGGCCGGGTCGACCACCGCCGCCCGGCTGTCGCATAGGGTTGATCCCGACCATCCGAACGGATCGGTTCAGCTCCCGACCCCTGCGGAACTCCCGCTCGTTATGGGAGTGGTGGGCCTGCGCCGGGCACGGTGCGGGCGGCGGCACGGAGTAAGGAGTTGGCGTGGGGGATGTGGCGGTTGGCGCACGGTCCGGACACGACGGCGAGGAGCACCGCGGACGTCCCGTGGAAGCGGCGGTGTCCGCCGCGAACAACGCCGTGACCTCCGGGAGTGAGTCCGGAACACGCGAGGACGGCACGGTGACGGAGCAGAACCAGAGCGATGAACAGGGCACCGGCGGCGGGTCCCGGCAGCGGAACAAGCCACGCTCCTTCTGGAAGGAGCTGCCCATTCTGATCGGTATCGCGCTGGTGCTCGCGCTGCTGATCAAGACCTTCCTCGTGCAGGCGTTCTCCATCCCCTCGGACTCGATGCAGAACACCCTGCAGCGCGGCGACCGCGTCCTGGTCGACAAGCTGACCCCGTGGTTCGGCTCCGAGCCCAAGCGCGGCGAGGTCGTCGTCTTCCACGACCCGGACGACTGGCTGGCCGGCGAGCCGACCAGCAGCCCCAACGCGCTGCAGACCTTCCTCAGCTGGATCGGCCTCATGCCGTCCGCGGAGGAGAAGGACCTCATCAAGCGCGTCATCGGCGTCGGCGGCGACACCGTCGAGTGCGAGGGCACCGGCCCGCTCAAGGTCAACGGCAAGGCGCTCGACGAGCAGGCCTACGTGTACGCGGGCAACACCCCGTGCAGCCAGGACGACCAGGGCGGCCAGTTCAAGGTCACGGTGCCCAAGGGCTACATCTGGGTGATGGGCGACCACCGGCAGAACTCGCGCGACTCGCGCTACAACCAGAACGACAGGCACCACGGCATGGTCCCGGTGAACGAGGTCGTCGGCCGCGCCATCGTGAAGGCCTGGCCGATCAACCGCTGGGGCACCCTGCCGGTACCGGACACCTTCGACCAGCAGGGACTGCAGCAGCCCTCGGCGGCCGGCGCGCTGACGGTGGCCCCGCAGGGCGTGGCGCTCACCGCGGTGCTTCCGGTGGTCCTCTGGCGGCGCAGGCGGACCGGCGCGGCGGAGCCCTGGAAGGCCCGGACCACGACGGCGGCAGGGAACCGCTGAGCCGACCGGCCTCGGGCCCTGGGCGGGGCCCGCGGGGCGCCGGCGCCGCGACCCCGCGGATGCGCGTGTCCCGGGCTTCCGCTTCGGCGGCCCCTTCCCGTGAAACCCTTGTGGAGCTTGTGGCCCGGGTACCGGAAGAGGGGCTGCCCGGTTCCGGTACCGCCCGGTAGGGTGCGGGTCCATGGGTGGCGAGAGCACGACGCGTACGGCCCCGCGCAGCGGCGGCACAGGCACCGGCACGGGCCAGGCGGGCAGCAGGACCGGACACCGGTTGTCCGGGGTGGCGGTGGCACTGGGACTGGTGCTGTTCCTCGCCGGCTTCGCGTGGGCGGCGGTGGTCTACCGCCCGTACACCGTGCCCACCAGTTCCATGACGCCGACCATCAACATCGGCGACCGTGTGCTGGCCCAGCGCGTCGCAGGCGACGAGGTGCGCCGCGGCGACGTCGTCGTCTTCACCGACAAGTCCTGGGTGACCAACGCCCCCGTGGTCAAGCGCGTGGTCGCCGTCGGCGGCGACACGGTCTCCTGCTGCAAGCAGGGCAAGCTGACCGTCAACGGCAAGCGGATCGACGAGCCCTATCTGAAGGGCGGTCTCGCCGAGGCCACGAACTTCCCGACGGTGAAGGTGCCCGAGGGCCGTCTGTTCCTGCTCGGCGACGAGCGGCAGGGCTCCCTGGACTCCACCGCCCACCTCACCGACGCCGCGAAGGGCACCGTCTCCCGCGACGCCGTGACCGCCCGGGTCGAGGCCGTCGTCTGGCCCATGAACGGCATGCTGGAGCGTCCCTCGGGCTTCCAGGCACTCGGCACGCTGTCCCAGCCCGGCCCGCTGCGCACGATGGTGCTCCTCATCGTCGTCGGGGCCGCCCTCGTTCTCGCCGGTGGCGCCTACGGCCCGATCGCCAAGCTGCTGGGCGGCTCGCGGAGCCGTGGCCGGACGGAGCCCGCCGGTGCCCGCTGAGGCGGCGGACACGCCTTCGGCCTCGACGGGCGGGGCGGAACCGGCTTCGGCGTCGGAGAATGGGGTCGACCCGGCTGGGGACGGCGGCGGGCTGCGGAGGGTGGCCCGGGTGGTCCTGCTCGACCCCGAGGACCGCATCCTCCTGCTGCACGGGCACGAGCCGGACGATCCGGCCGACGACTGGTGGTTCACCCCCGGCGGCGGTCTGGAGGGCGAGGAGACGCGCGAGGAGGCCGCTCTCCGGGAACTCGCGGAGGAGACGGGTATCACCGAGGTCGAGCTCGGTCCGGTGCTGTGGCGCCGGACGTGCTCGTTCCCGTTCGCGGGCCGACGCTGGGACCAGGACGAGTGGTACTACCTGGCCCGTACGACCCAGACGGCGACCGCGGCGGTGGCCCTCACCGAGCTGGAGCGGCGCAGTGTCTCCGGAGCGCGCTGGTGGACGTGCCGGGAACTGACCCGGGCGCATGAGACGGTGTATCCGACCAGACTCGCCGAGCTGCTGAGCACACTGCTCGACGAAGGTCCGCCGGCCGGGCCCGTAACCCTGGACACGGAAATCGTCTAGGGCTCCGCGGGACTGGCGCACAATGGGGGGACCGCACGGCTGAAGGGGAACATGCCATGAGCGCCGAGGACCTCGAAAAGTACGAGACCGAGATGGAGCTGAAGCTCTACCGGGAGTACCGCGATGTCGTCGGTCTGTTCAAATACGTGATCGAGACCGAGCGGCGTTTCTACCTCACCAACGACTACGAGATGCAGGTCCACTCGGTCCAGGGTGAGGTGTTCTTCGAGGTGTCCATGGCGGACGCCTGGGTGTGGGACATGTACCGGCCGGCCCGTTTCGTGAAGCAGGTACGCGTCCTCACGTTCAAGGACGTGAACATCGAGGAGCTGAACAAGAGCGACCTGGAGCTGCCGAGCGGTTGATCGCCGGTCTCCGTCTCTCGCCTCGCTCACCCGTGTGAGTGACGGAGTTGTCCACAACCGCCGGGTAGCCCACCAAGATCCACTCCTTCGGAGCGGATGCGTGACCGTGGGCGCCGGAGGTGGTGCCGACATGAACGCACGCAGTGCACTCGGCAGGTACGGGGAGCGGCTGGCCGCGCGACGGCTGGCCGAGGGCGGAATGACGGTCCTGGCGCGCAACTGGCGCTGCGGCCGGACCGGCGAGATCGACATCGTCGCCCGGGACGGCGACGCCCTGGTCGTCTGCGAGGTGAAGACCCGCAGGGCGGGGGCCTTCGGCCGGCCGATGGCCGCCATCACGCCGCAGAAGGCCGAGCGGCTGCGGAGCCTGGCCGAGCGCTGGATCCACACGCACGGAGGGGCCCCTCCGGGCGGCGTCCGCATCGACCTGGTCGGCATCGTCCTGCCCCGGCGCGGCGCGCCCGTGGTCGAGCACGCGCGGGGGGTGTCCTGATGGGATTCGCCCGAACGTGTGCGGTCGCCCTCGTCGGCGTCGAGGGCGTGGTCGTCGAGGTCCAGGCCGACCTGGAACCCGGCGTCGCGGCCTTCACCCTGGTCGGCCTCCCGGACAAGAGCCTGACGGAGAGCCGCGACCGGGTGCGGGCGGCGGTGGCGAACTCCGGCGCCGAGTGGCCGCAGAAGAAGCTCACGGTGGGGCTGAGCCCGGCCTCGGTGCCGAAGGCCGGCAGCGGTTTCGACATGGCCGTCGCCTGCGCGGTGCTCGGTGCCGCGGAGCGGATCGACCCACGGGTCCTCGCCGACATCGTGATGATCGGAGAGCTGGGTCTGGACGGGCGGGTCCGCCCGGTGCGCGGCATCCTGCCCGCGGTGCTGGCCGCGGCGGACGCGGGGTACGAGCAGGTGGTCGTACCCGAGTGCGCCGCCGCCGAGGCCTCGCTCGTGCCCGGCGTCTCCGTGCTCGGCGTCCGCAGCCTGCGGCAACTGATCGCCGTGCTGACCGACGAGCCCGTCCCCGAGGAGGAGCCGGAGGAACGGGGGCGTCCGGACCCGCTCCTGGCCGGCCTGCGCGTGCCGGGCACCGGCGCGGCCACCGGCATGCACAGCGTGGGCGCCGCGCAGCAGGACCACGGGCACGACCTCGCCGACGTCGTCGGCCAGTCCTCGGCGCGTACGGCGGTGGAGGTCGCCGCGGCGGGGGGACACCACCTGTTCCTTGAGGGACCGCCGGGCGCGGGCAAGACCATGCTCGCGGAGCGGATGCCCGCCGTCCTGCCCCCGCTCGGCCGCGCGGAGTCGCTGGAGGTCACGGCGGTGCACTCGGTGGCCGGACTGCTGCCACCCGGCAGACCGCTGATCGACACGGCCCCCTACTGCGCCCCGCACCACTCGGCCACGATGCAGGCCCTGGTCGGCGGCGGCCCCGGCGTGGCCCGACCCGGCGCCGTGTCGCTGGCCCACCGGGGCGTGCTGTTCCTGGACGAGGCCCCGGAGTTCAGCGGCCGGGTGCTCGACGCCCTGCGCCAGCCCCTGGAGGCGGGTCATGTCGTGATCGCCCGCAGCGCCGGGGTCGTGCGGTTCCCGGCCCGGTTCCTGATGGTGCTCACGGCCAACCCGTGCCCGTGCGGGCGTTTCTCGCTGCGCGACTCCCTGTGCGAGTGCCCGCCCTCGGCGATCCGCCGCTACCAGGGCCGGATCTCCGGCCCGCTGCTCGACCGGGTCGACCTCCGGGTCGAGGTCGACCCGGTCACCCGGGCCGAACTCAGCCGGCGCGGCGCCGCCGGGGAGTCCACGGCGACGGTCGCCGACCGGGTACGTACCGCCCGGGAACGCGCGGCGGCACGGCTCACGGGCACGCCCTGGCGCACCAACAGCGAGGTGCCCGGGAGGGAGCTGCGCAACCGCTGGCACGCGGCACCCGGCGCGCTGGACGAGGCCGACCGGAATCTGGAGCGCGGCGTCCTGACCGCCCGCGGTCTCGATCGCGTCCTGCGGGTCGCCTGGACCGTGGCGGACCTCGTCGGCCACGACCGGCCCGACGCGACCGACGTCGCCCTGGCCCTGCACCTGCGCACCGGAGTGCCGCGGGGCGTCCCGATGGCGATCGGAGCGCTGACGTGAGCACCGAGGACGGCCCCGACGCCGAACTGCTCGCCCGGGTCTTCCTCGGCCGGGTCCTCGAACCCGGGGACGAGGTGGGCGGGCGGTGGGTGCGCGAGTTCGGGGCGGTGGAGGTGGCGCGCCGGCTGCGGGAGGACGGCCCGCGCCCGGCCGGGGTGTCGGACAAGCGCTGGGCGGGGCTGCGCGCGCGGGCCGTCCGCGCCGCGCCCGAGCGGGATCTGGATCTGGCGCGGAGCGCCGGCGTGCGGTTCGTGCGGCCCGGCGACACCGAGTGGCCCGCGCAGCTCGACGACCTGGGGGACGCGCGCCCCACGGGGCTGTGGGTGCGCGGCAGGCCCAGCCTGCGGATATGGGCGCTGCGCTCGGTCGCGGTGGTGGGCGCCCGGGCCTGCACGGAGTACGGGGCCCACATGGCCGCCACCCTCGCGGCCGGTCTGGCCGAGCGCGGCTGGGTCGTGGTCTCCGGCGGGGCCTACGGCGTCGACGGTGCGGCCCATCGCGGCGCGCTCGGCGCGGGCGGCGCCACCGTCGCCGTACTGGCCTGCGGTGTCGATCGGCCCTACCCGCGCGGGCACACCGGGCTGATCACCCGCATCGCCCAACAGGGCCTGGTGGTGGGGGAGTTGCCTCCCGGCGAGCATCCGACGCCGAGCCGGTTCGTGGTCCGCAACCGGGTCATCGCGGCGCTCACCCGCGGCACCGTGGTCGTCGAGGCGGCCTACCGCAGCGGTTCGCTGGTCACCGCGCGGGCGGCGCGGCGGCTGGGGCGCCACACCATGGGGGTCCCCGGACCGGCCACCAGCGTCCTCTCCGCCGGGGTGCACGAGCTGCTGCGCGACGGAGCGGGACTGGTCGGGGACGCCGCGGAGGTGATCGAGCTGGTCGGCGACATGGGCGAGCTGGCACCGGACCGGCGCGGGCCGGTGCTGCCCCGTGACCTGCTGGAACCGGACGCCCGGCAGGTCCTGGCCGCCCTGCCCGGCCGCGGTGCGGCCACGGCGGCCGAGGTCGCGCGCGGGGCCCGGACCACCCCGGACGACGCGATCGCGAGACTGTACGAACTCCGATCACTTGGGTATGTCGAACGACAGGGCGACGGCTGGAAGTTGACACGCCAGGCGATGATCTCCGTTCAAGCCGGGCGGAGCGAGTGCTGACCGAGCGTGTTCGGCCGTCCGGGGGAATGCCGACGGCTGGCGGAATCACCGCAGTTGAGAGTGGTGTCGGTCACCGGCGGTGACGGGCGCGACCGGCGCGGGACACCCAACGGAACGAATCTGCGCACGCCTCGCGCCCCGCCGTTCGCGCACCGCGACACCCCAGTCACGCTACGCTCACGAGGATTCCGACACAGAAACCCGATGCCGGCACCAGACCGACACCCTCACCCAGGCTCCCGCACTCCACGGCAGAACGGCACAAGGCGACGAATGCCCCAGCACACCTCCGGGTCCGACCGGGCGGCGATCCCCCCAGCCGCCCGCGACGGTGGCAGCGTGCGGCCGCCCGCTCCCTCGACGCTCGACGAGTTGTGGCGGTCGTACAAGGCGACGGGGGACGACCGGTTACGGGAGCAGCTGATCCTGCACTACTCGCCCCTGGTGAAGTACGTGGCGGGGCGGGTCAGCGTGGGGCTGCCGCCCAATGTGGAGCAGGCGGACTTCGTGTCCTCCGGGGTCTTCGGGCTGATCGACGCGATCGAGAAGTTCGACGTCGACCGCGAGATCAAGTTCGAGACCTACGCGATCACGCGGATCCGCGGCGCGATGATCGACGAGCTGCGGGCGCTGGACTGGATCCCGCGGTCGGTCCGGCAGAAGGCGCGCAACGTGGAGCGGGCCTACGCGACCCTGGAGGCGCGGCTGCGGCGCACGCCGACGGAGGTGGAGGTGGCCGCCGAGATGGGCATCGCGGTGGACGAACTCCACGCCGTGTTCAGTCAGTTGTCGCTGGCCAACGTGGTGGCCCTGGAGGAGCTGCTGCACGTCGGCGGCGAGGACGGGCTGAGCTTCATGGACACGCTGGAGGACACCGCCGCCGACAACCCGGTGGAGGTCGCCGAGGACCGCGAGCTGCGGCGGTTCCTGGCGCGGGCGATCAACACCCTGCCGGAGCGTGAGAAGACCGTCGTCACGCTGTACTACTACGAGGGCCTCACGCTCGCCGAGATCGGTAACGTGCTCGGGGTGACCGAGAGCCGGGTCAGCCAGATCCACACCAAGTCGGTGCTCCAGCTGCGGGCGAAACTGGCGAGCTTCGGCCGCTGATCACCAGCGGCCGCCCCAAGTCCGCCCACCGTCGGTGCCGGTACCACCCGCCGCCCAGGACGTCCCGGCCTTCCGGCCTTCCGGCCTTCCGGCCTTCCGGCCTTCCGGCCTTCCGGCCTTCCGGCCTTCCGGCCGTCGTGCCCTCGCCCGCCCGCCCGTCGGGGTGAACGGGGCGAAGCCCGGGGCGGGTCGTCCCAAGGCGCTCCCGCCGTGCGGGGCGCGTCCGTACAGTGGTCGACGTGCCAAGGATTCGAGCGGCCTCCGTGGCCGAGCACCGGTCGATGCAGCGAGCCGCCCTCCTGGACGCGGCGCGGACCCTGCTGTCCGAGGGCGGGACGGAGGCGCTGACCTTCCCGGCCCTGGCCGAGCGGACGGGACTGGCGCGCTCGTCGGTGTACGAGTACTTCCGGTCCCGGGCCGCCGTGGTCGAGGAACTGTGCGCGGCCGACTTCCCGCTGTGGGCGGCGGAGGTCTCGGCGGCGATGGAGCGTGCGGCCGGCCCGGAGGCCAAGGTCGAGGCGTACGTCCGCAAGCAGCTGGAGCTGGTCGGGGACCGGCGGCACCGAGCCGTCGTGGCGATCTCGGCGAGCGAGCTCGACGCGGGGGCCCGGGAGAAGATCCGCGCCGCGCACGGTGGGTTGATCGCCATGATCGTCGAGGCGCTGGCCGAACTGGGGCACGCCCAGCCCCGGCTGGCGGCGATGCTGCTCCAGGGAGTCGTCGACGCGGCCGTGCGCCGGATCGAGCTGGGCGCGGCGGAGGATCCGGCGGCCATCGCGGAGGCAGCCGTGAGCATGGCCCTCAGGGGCGTACGCGGCTGACCCGCACGGACGCCGGCCGCACCGCCTCCGCGCGCTCGCCCACGCGGCCCAGCGCCCGACGGCCGTCGTCCCTCGCCCCGCGGCACCCGTCCCCACCGAGCAGCACTCGCCGCAGTCCGCGGGCGGCCGGCGGACTCCCGCTCCAGCCTCGCCCCTGGCGGAGCACTCACCGGACCGGCGGTATCACCTCCGCGCCGGGCCGCTCGCCCCTGGCGGAGCACTCACCGGGCCGGCGGCATCGCCCCCGCCCCTGTCCCTGACCCTCCTTCCGCTCCCGTGCTCGTCCCGGCGCGGGGCGGCGGCACTCCCAGGACCGGCAGCAGTCTCGACGGGCCCGGGTGGAGCAGCCACGGCGGGAGCAGGCTCAGGGGGTTCAGGTAGGTGTCGCCTCGGAGCAGGCCCCAGTGCACGCACGGGGCCGTGCAGTGCGAACCCGTCGCTTCGACCGTGCCGACCACCTCGCCCGCCGTCACCTCCGTGCCCTCGGCGACCGACGCCCGAACCGGTTCGTAGGTCGTCCGCAAGGGCGGCTCTCCCGTGCCCGTGAGTGCCACGGAGACGACCCCGCGGCCCGCGACCCGCCCCGCGAAGAGCACCCGGCCCGCGGCGACCGCCCGTACGGGACCACCCGCCGGCGCGCCGAGGTCCACCCCGCGATGCCCCCGGCCGTACACCGTCGCCGGCGGCTCCCAGCCCCGCAGGACCGGAGGACGTACGCCCACGGGCCACGCGCGCCCCACGGCCGGGACCGGCGCCCCCGGGACCGACGCGCCCGGATCCGCCGTGGCCGCGGACCCGGGCGGCGGTGCCGGACCGCCGCCCCTACCGCCACCACCGCCGCTGTCGTCGCCGCCACCACCCGCCCAAGCCGTCCACCCCGCCGACGCCACGACGCTCACCGACACCAGCACACTCACCACCGCACCGAGCAGCGATCGGCGCGACCCCCGCGATCCGCCCGCCCGACTCGTCGTCCTCGTCCGCATGTGATCCATGCGCCCACCGTCCCGCACCCCGCCGATCACGGCCGGGATCTGTGGACAACCCACCGGTTGTGGACAGCGGCGTCACCCGGGGCCTCCCGGGTCCCGTACACTTCTGGTGGCGATCCGGGTCACCGGGTCGACTTCGCACGCCCCGACATCCTGGCCGGAGACGGTCGGTGTCAGCGCCTCTCGGTCCTCAGCGGCACGGCGCGTTGTGGGCGTCAGGCGCGGAAGCCGTCCGGCATCCGCGGCACAACCGAGAAATTCAAGGAGATACGGCCATGGCCGTCGTCACGATGCGGGAGCTGCTGGAGAGCGGCGTCCACTTCGGTCACCAGACCCGTCGCTGGAACCCGAAGATGAAGCGCTTCATCTTCACCGAGCGCAACGGCATCTACATCATCGACCTGCTCCAGTCGCTGTCGTACATCGACCGCGCCTACGAGTTCGTCAAGGAGACCGTCGCCCACGGCGGCACGGTCATGTTCGTCGGCACGAAGAAGCAGGCGCAGGAGGCCATCGCCGAGCAGGCCACCCGCGTCGGCATGCCCTACGTCAACCAGCGCTGGCTGGGCGGCATGCTCACCAACTTCTCGACCGTCTACAAGCGTCTGCAGCGCCTCAAGGAGCTCGAGCAGATCGACTTCGAGGACGTCGCGGCCTCCGGTCTGACCAAGAAGGAGCTGTTGGTCCTCTCCCGGGAGAAGGCCAAGCTGGAGAAGACCCTCGGCGGTATCCGCGAGATGCAGAAGGTGCCCAGCGCCGTCTGGATCGTGGACACCAAGAAGGAGCACATCGCGGTCGGTGAGGCCCGGAAGCTCAACATCCCGGTCGTCGCCATCCTCGACACCAACTGCGACCCCGACGAGGTCGACTACAAGATCCCGGGCAACGACGACGCGATCCGCTCCGTCACCCTGCTCACCCGCGTGATCGCCGACGCCGTCGCCGAGGGCCTCATCGCCCGTTCCGGCGCCGCGGCCGAGGGCAAGGGCGAGAAGGCGGCGGGCGAGCCGCTCGCCGAGTGGGAGCGCGACCTGCTCGAGGGCGAGAAGAAGGCCGAGGAGGCCCCCGCCGCCGCCGAGGCGCCCGCTGCCGAGGCGCCCGCTGCCGAGGCGCCCGCTGCCGAGGCGCCCGCCGCCGAGGCCCCTGCTGCGGAGGCCCCCGCCACGGAGGCTCCGGCCGCCGAGGGCGAGCAGGCCTGACCCGTCGGCGTTGACGGCGGGAGCGCCGACATGAAGTCCGCTCCCGCCGTTCACCCGTAGGCCAGCGGTGCGTCAGCGGCCTCCCTCTCCATGGGAACCGCAGACCCCCTGATCTTCGATCTTCCAGACTTCGAGAAAGACTCACAGACTCATGGCGAACTACACCGCCGCCGACGTCAAGAAGCTCCGCGAGCTCACGGGCGCCGGCATGATGGACTGCAAGAAGGCGCTGGACGAGGCCGAGGGCAACGTCGAGAAGGCCGTCGAGGCGCTGCGCATCAAGGGCCAGAAGGGCGTCGCCAAGCGCGAGGGCCGCTCCGCCGAGAACGGCGCCGTGGTCTCGATCATCGCCGACGACAACTCCTCCGGCGTCCTCGTCGAGCTGAAGTGCGAGACGGACTTCGTCGCCAAGGGTGACAAGTTCCAGGCCGCCGCCACGGCGATCGCCGAGCACGTCGCCAAGACCTCCCCGGCCGACCTGGAGGCCCTGCTCGCCTCCGAGATCGAGGCCGGCAAGACCGTCCAGGCCTTCGTGGACGAGGCCAACGCCAACCTCGGCGAGAAGATCGTCCTGGACCGCTTCGCGCAGTTCGCCGACGGCTACGTGACCGCGTACATGCACCGCACGATGCCCGACCTGCCCCCGCAGATCGGTGTCCTCGTCGAGTTCGACAAGCCGAACGCCGAGGTCGCCAAGGGCATCGCCCAGCACATCGCCGCCTTCGCGCCGAAGTACCTCGCCAAGGAGGACGTCCCGGCCGAGGTCGTCGAGTCCGAGCGTCGCATCGCCGAGGAGACCACCCGCGCCGAGGGCAAGCCCGAGGCCGCGATCGCCAAGATCGTCGAGGGTCGTCTGAACGGCTTCTTCAAGGACGCCACCCTGCTCGGCCAGCCGTACGCCCTGGACAACAAGAAGTCCGTCCAGAAGGTTCTGGACGAGGCCGGTGTCACCCTGAAGCGCTTCACGCGCATCAAGGTCGGCATCTGAGTCCGTACCGCGACGGACGCCCGACCCGGATAGGGTCGACAGCAGTCGTCCGTGTGGCTCGCGGATGCGTCACGAACGCACGCGCGCGTGACGGACGACAGCAGATCTGACGAGGAGGCCATTGCCGCGCATGGGATGCGAAACACTCCCCACCGGCAATGGCCTTCTTCGCATGTGCACCACGTAAAAGAGGCGGGATCTCCATGACCACCAAGGCCCAGAAGAGCGACGACGGCAAAGTACCCGGCCGGTTTCTGCTGAAGCTGTCCGGCGAGGCCTTCTCCGGCGGTGGGGGCCTGGGCGTGGACCCCGATGTGGTGCACGCCATCGCCCGTGAGATCGCGGCCGTCGTCCGGGACGGCGCCGAGATCGCGGTCGTGATCGGCGGCGGCAACTTCTTCCGCGGCGCCGAGCTCCAGCAGCGCGGCATGGACCGCGCCCGCTCGGACTACATGGGCATGCTCGGCACCGTGATGAACTGCCTCGCCCTGCAGGACTTCCTGGAGAAGGAAGGCATCGACAGCCGGGTCCAGACCGCCATCACCATGGGCCAGGTCGCCGAGCCGTACATCCCGCTGCGCGCCGTGCGGCACCTGGAGAAGGGCCGCGTGGTCATCTTCGGCGCCGGTATGGGAATGCCGTACTTCTCCACCGACACCACCGCCGCCCAGCGCGCCCTGGAGATCGACGCCGAGGCGCTGCTGATGGGCAAGAACGGCGTGGACGGGGTGTACGACTCCGACCCGAAGACCAACCCGGACGCCGTGAAGTTCGATTCGCTCGGCTACGGCGAGGTCATCACGCGCGACCTGAAGGTCGCCGACGCCACGGCGGTCACGCTGTGCCGCGACAACAAGCTCCCGATCGTCGTCTTCGAGCTCCTGAAGGAGGGCAATATCGCCCGCGCCGTCAAGGGTGAGAAGATCGGCACGCTCGTGGGCGACCACGGCAGCCGGGACTGACCGCAGAACCATCCGGTTCCGGAACCGACCGGAGTCGTCCGGTCCGCGGAACGGCACCTGCCCGGGGACGGGCGGGACGGACCCGGCCGGGGGATGGACAATGTCCTGCCGGTCGGGAACCGTGCAGGAAGAAGACGCGACGCAGCCGGCCGCCGCCCCGACAGGGAACAGCAGCCGGGCCTACTCACAGACACGCAGGAGCAAGTGGTGATCGAAGAGACCCTCCTCGAGGCCGAGGAGAAGATGGAGAAGGCCGTCGTGGTCGCCAAGGAGGACTTCGCCGCGATCCGCACCGGCCGTGCGCACCCGGCGATGTTCAACAAGATCGTGGCCGACTACTACGGCGCGGCGACGCCGATCAACCAGCTGGCCTCGTTCTCCGTGCCGGAGCCGCGCATGGCCGTCGTGACCCCGTTCGACAAGAGCGCGCTGCGCAACATCGAGCAGGCGATCCGGGACTCCGACCTGGGCGTCAACCCGAGCAACGACGGCAACATCATCCGTGTGGTGTTCCCCGAGCTCACCGAGGAGCGCCGCCGCGAGTACATCAAGGTGGCCAAGGGCAAGGGCGAGGACGCCAAGGTGTCCATCCGCTCCGTCCGCCGCAAGGCCAAGGACGCGATCGACAAGCTGATCAAGGACGGCGAGGTCGGCGAGGACGAGGGCCGCCGTGCGGAGAAGGAGCTCGACGACCTCACCGCGAAGTACGTGGCGCAGGTCGACGAGCTCCTGAAGCACAAGGAAGCGGAGCTGCTCGAGGTCTGATGAACGACTCTTCCTGGGGAGCGCCGCAACAGGCCGGGTACTGGGGGTCCGCGGACCAGGGACCCGTGCAGGGGGCCGTCCCGGCGGGTCCCGCGTACGATGCGCACAACGCCCAGCAGACTCGCCCCATGCCCGTCGTGCCCGACGTGCCCGTTCACGGCGGAATCCAGGATGACGACCGGGGGGCCGCGCGGCTGAGCGGCCCCTTGTTCCGCCCCGACGACCCGCCGCAGCCGCAGCCGTACGACGCAGTCCGGCCGCGGCCCTACGACACGCCGCAGACGTCTTCCTTCCCCGGGCCGGCGTCGCAGAATCCGGAGCCCATGCCCGACGCCCCGCAGCCGGCGCCGCCCGCACCGCAGAAGAAGAGCGCGGGCCGCGACCTGGGCGCTGCCATAGGAGTCGGTGTCGGGCTCGGTGTCGTGATCATCGCGTCGCTGTTCGTCGTCAAGGCCGTGTTCGTCGGTGTCGTCGCCGTCGCGGTCGTCGTGGGGCTGTGGGAGCTGACCAAGCGGCTGGAGGAGCGCAAGGGCATCAGGGCGCCGCTCGTCCCGCTCGCGGTCGGCGGTGCCGCGATGGTGGTCGCCGGATACGTCCGGGACGCCGAGGGCGCCTGGGTCGCGATGGCGCTGACCGCGCTCGCGGTCCTGGTCTGGCGCATGACGGAACCGCCCGAGGGCTATCTGAGGGACGTCACGGCGGGTGTCTTCGCCGCGTTCTACGTGCCGTTCCTGGCCACGTTCGTCGCGATGATGCTCACCGCCGAGGACGGCCCCTTCCGGGTGCTGACGTTCCTGTTGCTGACCGTGGTCAGCGACACCGGCGCGTACGCCGTCGGCTGGCGCTTCGGCACGCACAAGCTCGCCCCGCGCATCAGCCCCGGCAAGACCCGCGAGGGCCTGGTCGGCGCGGTCTCCTTCGCCATGGTGGCCGGGGCGCTGTGCATGCAGTTCCTGATCGACGGCGGCAGCTGGTGGCAGGGTCTGCTGCTCGGCCTGGCGGTCGCCGCCAGCGCCACGCTCGGCGACCTCGGCGAGTCCATGATCAAGCGGGACCTGGGCATCAAGGACATGGGCACACTGCTGCCGGGCCACGGCGGCATCATGGACCGCCTGGACTCGCTGCTGCCCACCGCCCCCGTGGTGTGGCTGCTGATGGTGCTCTTCGTCGGGGGCGGCTGACCGAGGACGGCGCGTACCCGTACGTACCCGTACGTGCGGAAGGCATGAGGGAAGGGACCCGCGAGGCCGTGGCCGCGGGTCCCTTCCCCTTTCCGTCGGGCTCCGTCCGTGGCTCTCCGCCGGTGTCAGTTCTCCAGGAGCGCGGCCGTGAGGGCGTCGGGGCCCGGGTCCGGGGCGGTGGCGACGGCGGCGGGGGAGCGCCGGACCGCCACCATGGCCACGTCGTCGGCGAGCCGGGCACCACCCACGTACCGCCGCAGATCCGCGTGGACGGCGGTCAGCAGGGCGTCCGGGGGCAGGGCGGTCCAGCGCCGCAGCCGGTCGGCGAGGGGGTAGAAGTCGCCGGACGGCCCGCGGGCCTCGGTCACCCCGTCGGTGTAGAGCAGCAGGGTGGCGCCCGGCGGGAAGTCCGCCTCCTCCACCACGACGTCCCCGCCGTTGAGGTCGGCGAGGCCGAGCGGCGGCACCGGCACCTTCGGTTCCAGGGCGCGGACCGTCCCGTCGTGCAGGAGCAGCGGCGGCGGATGCCCCAGATTCGCCAGGCGCATGGGGCCGTCGTCGGGCAGCTCCACCACGACCGCGGTGACGAACGACTCCTCGCCGGGCGGGCTGCCCGCGCCGGGAATCGCGTCCGCGTCGTACGGGACGCCCGCGCCGATCACCACGTCGGTGCCGTACGGAACGCCGGCGACCTTGTCCGCGTCCCGCGCGGTGCCCGGGCCGGGGGCGGTGTCGGCCGCCTCGCACAGTTCGCGCATCTCCTCCCGGAAGGACGTCTCCAGCTCGCGCACCACGTCCGGCAGCGGGCTGCCGTGGCGTACCGAGTGCCGGAAGTCGTTCAGCACATAGCTGACCATCTGCAGCGCGGCCAGCCCCTTGCCCTGCACGTCGCCCAGCAGGATCCGCGCGGACGAGCCGCAGCGGGCGACCGCGTACAGGTCACCGCCTATGGCGGCCTCCTCGTCGGCTGCCAGATACAGCGAGGCGAGGTCGAAGGGGCCGAGCCGGCACGGCAGCGGGCGCAGCAGGACGCGCTGGGTGACCTGGGCGACCCAGCGGGACCGGGCCAGTTCCCGCTCCCTGCGCATCCGCACGGCGCTGGCTGCCAGGGCGGCCACGCTGATCAGCGTGATGGTGCCCAGCTGCACCGGGAAGTTGGCCCTGTCGAGTATGTCGTTCGCCGCGGACGCGCCGACCACACAGGGCAGGGTCACCGCGATCACCACCAGGACGCCGGTGGGGCTGCAGAAGACGGCCGCGAGGGCGGGCGCCGCCACCATCAGCGCGCCGAAGCGGACGTCCTCCGGCGTCAGCATGTCCACCACCAGCAGGATCACCGGGAGGAGCGACAGCGCCACCGTGACGGTCGCGGGATGACGCCAGACGCGGGCACCCGCCAGTCTGCCGATGACGTCCCGCACTCCGACCACCTCCAGCCGCACGTCCCGTACGCCCCACCCGCCGTCCCTCCAGGGAACGCGGTGGACTTCACCACCACAAGGGGCCGATCGGCACCTCAAAGGGCCGATCAACCCAATACGTACGCATTCGGCGCATACGCGGTCCCCGGATGCACGCCCCGCACACCCGAGGCCGGGATCGGGGCCAGGAGGCGTGCCGGCAGTGGTCGGCGTGACCGCTCGTGGGTGGTCACGGCGAGACTGCGTCAAAGGCGCAACGAGCTGTCTAGCGGGACCCGCGGCGCAGGCTTCGCACGGCGAGCGGCACCGACAGGAGGAGCAGGGCACCTTCGAGGGCCAGGCTGACCAGCCCGAGCGGTTCCGTCCAATTGCCGACGTCCTCGGTGTAGCCGGGCAGTCCCGGCCCCCTGGAGAGGACGTACCCCAGCAGAGGGCCGGCGGCGACCCCGATCGCCAGCAGCCATCCCAGCCGGACGAGACCGACCAGGAGCAGCGCTGCGGCGACCACGGCCGCGACCTCCAGGACGTGGTAGGCGACGCCGATGTAGTAGGGGTCCCTCGTCGCCGTGATGCCGCCCTGGTCCACGACATGGACGGTGGCCACCGCGAGACACAGCAGAACCCCCGCCCACCTGGCCGGCCAGGCGGCCTCCGGCGTCATCGCGATGCGGTGTGTCATGCGCAGACCCCTCCTCCCTTCCTCGGCGGAGCGGGTCCGCCGTGCCGCGATCCGTCCGGTCAGTGGGATTCCGAAGATGCGGCGCGCCGCACCCCTGTCAGGTCCCAGCCTCAGCGGAGGGCGGCCCGCCGTCGCCCCCGACGGCGCGGACGAGTGACACGGGAGAGGCGCCGTCGCGGCCGGCTCCCTTCCCGGGCCGTCCCTGGCCCTCCGAGGTCGCCCGGTGACGACTGCCGACGACGGTCGTCGCCGGCGACACCCCCAGGTCACCCGATTGGATCTGCGACACTGGTACCGCCATGCCTAAGCCCGGAGAACTCACTTTCGTCGCCCCGCGCGGAGCCAAGAAGCCGCCGCGGCACCTTGCCGATCTCACTCCTGCCGAGCGCAAGGAGGCTGTCGCCGCGATCGGCGAGAAGCCGTTCCGTGCCAAGCAGCTCTCGCAGCACTACTTCGCGCGGTACGCGCACGACCCGGAGCAGTGGACCGACATCCCCGCCGGGGCGCGCGCCAAGCTGCGGGAGGCGCTGCTGCCGGACCTGATGACGGTGGTGCGGCACCTGTCGACCGACCAGGGCACCACACGCAAGACGCTGTGGCGGCTGTTCGACGGCACCCTCGTGGAGTCGGTGCTCATGCGCTACCCGGACCGGGTGACCATGTGCATCAGCTCGCAGGCCGGCTGCGGTATGAACTGCCCGTTCTGCGCCACCGGCCAGGCCGGTCTGGACCGCAATCTGTCGACCGCCGAGATCGTGCACCAGATCGTGGACGGGATGCGGGCCCTGCGCGACGGCGAGGTCCCGGGCGGCCCCGCGCGGCTGTCGAACATCGTCTTCATGGGCATGGGTGAGCCGCTCGCCAACTACCGGCGCGTCGTCGGCGCCATCCGGGCCCTGACCGACCCCGAGCCGGACGGGCTGGGCCTGTCGCAGCGCGGGATCACCGTGTCCACCGTCGGTCTCGTCCCGGCCATCCACCGGTTCGCCGACGAGGGCTTCAAGTGCCGCCTGGCCGTCTCCCTGCACGCGCCGGACGACGAGCTGCGCGACACCCTCGTACCGGTGAACACCCGGTGGAAGGTGCGCGAGGTGCTGGACGCCGGGTTCGAGTACGCGGCCAGGTCCGGGCGCCGGCTGTCCATCGAGTACGCGCTGATCCGGGACATCAACGACCAGGCGTGGCGCGGGGACCGGCTCGGGCGGCTGCTCAAGGGCAAGCCCGTGCACGTCAACCTCATCCCGCTGAACCCGACGCCGGGCTCCAAGTGGACCGCGTCCCGGCCCGAGGACGAGAAGGCCTTCGTCGAGGCGATCGCCGCCCACGGTGTGCCGGTCACCATCCGGGACACCCGGGGCCAGGAGATCGACGGGGCGTGCGGGCAGCTCGCCGCCACGGAGAGGTAGCGGCCGGACGGCTGCCACCGGGACGGGGCGGGTTGTGCCACCGGGACGGGGGGTAGTCTGAGGCCGTCCATATATCAACATCTTCATATTCCGACAGGGGAGCGCCACAGCGCTGAGAGTGCGGCAATCGGGCCGCAGACCCTCCGAACCTCGCCCGGGTCATTCTGGGTAGGGAGATCGGTCTTCACTCGAGCTGTTGCGCCCTGCCCGGGAACCCGCGGACACCGTCCGCCGGACCCGGGCAGGGCCGCGTCTCTTCCTGGCCAACCCCAGGAGGAAAATCCAGTGCACACCAAGACCTTCGTGGCCGTCGGGCTCGGCCTCGTCACGCTGTCCGCCTGCGGATCGTCGAACGGTTCCGCGGGCGGCAGTGGCGGCGACACCAAGACCGTGACCCTGGTCAGCCACGACGCGTGGGCCGTGTCGAAGAACGTCCTCAAGGAGTTCGAGAAGCAGTCCGGGTACAAGGTCAGGGTCCTCAAGGACGGCGACGCCGGACAGGCCGTCAACAAGGCCATCCTCACCAAGGACAACCCGCAGGGCGACGTCTTCTTCGGCGTCGACAACACCCTGTTGTCCCGCGCCCTCGACAACGGGCTGTTCCAGCCGTACCGGGCCAAGGGACTCGACCAGGTCGGCGCCGCCTACCAGCTCGACCGGGCAAAGCACCGGGTCACCCCGATCGACTACGGCGACATCTGCGTCAACTACGACAAGGAGTGGTTCGGCAAGCACAAGCTGACCCCGCCGCAGTCCTTCGACGACCTGGTCAAGCCGGCGTACAAGAACCTGCTCGTCACCGAGAACGCCGCCACCTCGTCGCCCGGCCTCGGCTTCCTGCTCGGCAGCGCCGCGAAGTACGGCGACGGTGGCTGGTCCGGCTACTGGAAGAAGCTCAAGGCCAACGGCGTCAAGGTGGTCGACGGCTGGGAGCAGGCCTACAACGGGGAGTTCTCCGGCTCCGCGGCCGGCAGGAAGGCCAAGGGCGACCGGCCGCTCGTGGTCTCCTACGCCTCCTCCCCGCCCGCCGAGGTCGTCTTCGCCGACCCCCGGCCGAAGACCGCCCCGACCGGGGTCGCCACCGGCACCTGCTTCCGGCAGATCGAGTTCGCCGGGCTGCTGAGCAACGCGAAGAACGACAAGGGCGGCAAGGCGCTCGTCGACTTCCTGATCTCCAAGAGGTTCCAGGAGGACATGCCGCTGAACATGTTCGTCTACCCGGTGGTCGGGGGCGCGAAGGTGCCCGCCGAGTTCACCCGGTACGGCCCGCCCGCCAAGGCCCCCGAGACCATGGCCCCCGGCAAGATCGCCGCCGACCGTGACCAGTGGGTCAAGTCGTGGACGTCGCTCGTACTGAAGTGACCCCGCGCGAGGGCCGTGCGCCGGTGCGCACGGGGAACGCGGCGCGGTTCGGCCTGATGGCCGTGCCCGTCGCGTTCTTCGCGCTGTTCTTCGCCTACCCGGTGGCCGCGATCGTCCGGCGCGGCCTCCGGGTCGACGGCGTCTGGCGGTTGGGGCGGCTCGTGGACGTGCTCGGGCAGCCCGACATCCGGCACGTGCTGTGGTTCACCACCTGGCAGGCGTGCGCCTCCACCGCGCTCACCCTGCTGGTCGCGCTGCCCGGCGCGTACGTCTTCGCCCGCCTCGACTTCCCGGGCCGGCAGGTCCTGCGCGCCGTGGTCACCGTGCCCTTCGTGCTGCCCACGGTCGTCGTCGGCACCGCCTTCCTCGCCCTGGTCGGGCGCGGCGGGCTCCTCGACCAGCTGTGGGGCGTACGGCTGGACACCACGGTCTGGGCGATCCTGCTGGCGCACGTCTTCTTCAACTACGCCGTCGTCGTACGGACCGTGGGCGGTCTGTGGGCCCAGCTCGACCCGCGGCAGGAGGAGGCCGCCCGGATGCTCGGCGCCTCACCGATGCGGGCCTGGCGCAAGGTCACCCTGCCCGCCCTCGCGCCCGCGGTCGCCGCCGCCGCGCTCATGGTCTTCCTGTTCACCTTCACCTCCTTCGGCGTGGTGCAGATCCTCGGCGGCCCCACCTTCTCCACCCTCGAAGTGGAGATCTACCGGCAGACCTCCGAGATCTTCGACCTGTCCACCGCCGCCGTCCTCACCGTCGTCCAGTTCCTGGCGGTCGGCGCGATCCTCGCCGTGCACGCCCGGACCGTACGGCGGCGGGAGGCGGCCCTGAAGCTCGTCGACGCCTCCATGACCGCGCGCCGACCCCGCGGGGCCGGTCAGTGGGCGCTCCTCGCGGGCGTCCTCGGCACCGTCGTGGTGCTGCTTCTGCTGCCGCTGGCGGTGCTCGTGCAGCGGTCGCTGCAAGCACCCGGCCTCGGCTACTACCGGGCGCTGACCGACGCCGACGGCGGCACCTTCCTGGTGGCGCCGGTCACCGCCATCGGCACCTCCCTGTCCTACGCGGTCGCCGCCACCGCCGTCGCCGTGCTGATCGGCGCTCTCGCCGCCGCCGCGCTCACCCGCCGGGACGCCGGCCGGATCGTCCGCGGGTTCGACGCGCTGCTGATGCTGCCGCTCGGGGTGTCCGCGGTGACCGTCGGCTTCGGGTTCCTGATCGCCCTGGACGAGCCGCCGCTGGATCTGAGGTCCTCCTGGCTCCTGGTGCCGCTCGCCCAGGCCCTCGTCGGCGTCCCCTTCGTGGTCCGGACCATGCTGCCGGTGCTGCGGGCGGTGGACGCGCGGCTGCGGGAGGCGGCGGCCGTGCTCGGGGCGTCGCCGTGGCGGGTGTGGCGCGAGGTGGACCTGCCGATGGTGCGCCGGGCGCTGCTGATCGCCGCCGGGTTCGCCTTCGCGGTCTCGCTCGGCGAGTTCGGGGCGACCGTGTTCATCGCGCGGCCCGACAACCCGACCCTGCCGGTCGCCGTGGCCCGGCTGCTCGCACGGCCCGGCGACCTCAACTACGGCCAGGCGATGGCCCTGTCGACGATTCTGATGGTGGTGTGCGCGGCCGCGCTGCTCGTCCTGGAGCGGCTGCGCACCGACCGGAGCGGGGAGTTCTAGATGCTGCTGAGCCTGGCCGCCGTGACCGTCCGCCTCGGCGGGCGGCCCGTCCTGGACGCCGTCGACCTCGATGTCGCACAGCACGAGATCGTGTGCGTCCTCGGCCCCAGCGGCAGCGGCAAGTCCACGCTGCTGCGGGCGGTGGCCGGGCTGCAGCCGCTGGACTCCGGACGGGTGCTGCTCGACGGACGGGACCAGGCCGGGGTGGCCGCGCACCGGCGCGAGGTCGGGCTGATGTTCCAGGACCACCAGCTCTTCCCGCAGCGGGACGTCGGCGGCAACGTCGCGTTCGGGCTGCGGATGCGCGGCGCGGAGAAGAGCGAACGAGCTTCACGTGTGGGGGAGTTGCTGGAGCTGGTCGGGCTGCCCGGCGCCGGGTCGCGGGCGGTGTCCGCCCTCTCCGGCGGGGAGCAGCAGCGGGTGGCGCTGGCCCGGGCGCTCGCGCCCCGGCCCCGGCTGCTCATGCTCGACGAACCGCTCGGCCAGCTCGACCGCTCGCTGCGTGAGCGGCTCGTCGTCGAACTGCGCGAGCTGTTCGACCGGTTGGGCACCACCGTGCTCGCCGTCACCCACGACCAGGGCGAGGCCTTCGCGCTCGCCGACCGGGTGGTGGTGATGCGGGACGGGCGGATCGCCCAGTCCGGCACGCCGCTCGAGGTGTGGCAGCGGCCGGCGGACGCGTTCGTGGCGCGCTTCCTCGGCTTCGACAACGTCGTCGACGCGACCGTCGGCGGCCAGGCCGCGGTCACCCCGTGGGGCAAGGTGCCCGTGCCCGAGGGAGCGCCGCAGGGTGCCCGCACCCTCCTCGTCCGGCCCGCCGGCGTCCGTCTCGTCCCCGCCGACCAGGGCCTGCGCTGCACGGTCACCGCCCGCGCCTTCCGGGGCACCCATGTCGCGGTGCACCTCCAGCCGGACGATGCGCCCAGGCTGGAGGCGGCCTGCGCACTGCGGCACGCGCCGGAGGTCGGGGACGAGGTCGGGGTGGAGTTCGACGCGGTCGAAACCGTGGTGCTCGGCTGACCGGCCGTCCGCAGGGTGCGGCCCACGACGCGACTCGTGCGGCGCCGAGTCGGACGTGGTCGGGGACCGCGCTCTGCGGAGTTCTGGCTGGAGGAGCGGGCCACCTCCGGGTGACCGGGAACGCCGATGGCCCGTCCCCTCCTCGACCGAGGGGACGGGCCGGCGGCGTGTGCGGCGGGCGACGCGTCCGCCGCCCGTCGGTGCGCGGGGCGTCAGCGCCCGCTGTTGGCCCCGCGCCGGCGCAGGCCGAGGAAGACGGCACCGCCGCCGACGACGACCAGGGCCACCGCGATCCCGGCGATCAGACCGGTGTTCGAACTCGCGCCGGTCTCGGCGAGGTTGGAGTCACCGGCCGCGGGCGACGGAGCGTTGCTCGCGGCGCCGGCCGGAGCGGTGCTGCTCTGCGAACCGGACGGCGCCGTGGTGCCGGCCGCGGGCGCCGAAGCGGTCGGGGAGGGGGGCCTGCTCGTGGGCGTCGACGGGGTCGGGGACTTGCTCTCCTGCGTCGCGCAGGCCGTGGACGGAGTGGTCAGGTTCGGCGTGATGTCCGCGTCGACCAGCGCCTTCTTCTTGCCGCCCTTGCCGGCCTTGACGTGGACGCGGTAGATGGCGTTCGGCTCCCAGTTCTCCGTGAAGGTGACCGCGGTGCCCTTGAGCGAACCGGCGACCCGCTTCTCGCCGACCTTCCTCGCGTCCGCGCCGTTGTTCTCGAGGAACACGGAGACGACCGCCGGAGTGCCGGAGGGGTCCTTGTCGGTGACGACGACGACGCCCTTGCCGCCTTCGCACTTGGCCTCGGCGGAGAACTCGGTGATGTCGCAGGCGAGCGCGTTGCCCGCCGCGCCGAGTGCGAGGGCGGCGGACACGGAGGCGACACCGAGGGCGCGCACGGTGCGTGCGCTGCGTCGGGATATGGACAAGATGGCCACTTTGCCCTTCGGGGGATGTGCAATTGAGGGGGGTTGAAGGGGACTTGAGGCGGCCGCTAGGTGACGCCCCGGCATCCCCAGGAGCTCACAGGTGTATTGGTGGGCCCCATCAAGTGTCAATGCATATGCGCCCCGGAGGTGTTGACTTTGCCTGCTTATTAACCACCCCGATGTTTCAAGGCCTTGGGGGCCTCAACGCTGCACGGCCGCCGGGTCCATCCACATGACCTCCCAGGTGTGTCCGTCGAGGTCGTCGAAGGCGCGGCCGTACATGAAGCCGTGGTCCTGCGTCCGGCCCGTCGCCCGGCCGCCGGCCGCGACCGCCCGGTCGACCAGCTCGTCGACCTTCTCGCGGCTCTCGGCGCTCAGGCACAGCAGCACCTCGCTGGCCTTGGTCGAGTCGACGATCTCCTTCTGGGTGAAGGTCGCGTAGTGCTGCCTGCTGAGCAGCATCGCGACGATGGTGTCGCTGATCACGACACAGGCGCACTCGTCGGTGCTGAACTGCGGGTTGATGGTGTATCCGAGCTCCGTGAAGAACTTCCCGGACGCCTCGACGTCGTCGGTGGCCAGGTTCACGAAGATCATCTGCTGGTACATGCGAGGTCTCCCATCGGGTGCGTGCCGTTCGGTGGGGGTAGACCGGGAACCCGCACGAAACTCATCGGCGGGCGCAGAACTCTCTCCGCCCCGCGTCTCCGTCCCGTCCCCGACCCGCCGCCGACCGCTCGCCGCGCGCCGCCCTCCGCGTCCGCTCAGGCGGCCAGCGGCAGGGCGGCGAGGTCGGCGACGGCCAGGGTGAGCGGGGCGAACAGGCCCAGCAGTGCGGCGGCGCGCAGGGCGGCGGCCGCGCGCAGGGCCGTGGCGGGCGCACCGAGCCGCAGCAGCGCGGCGGTGGTGCCGGCGCGGGCCTGGCGCGCCTCGACGGCCGCGATCAGCAAAGTGGCCACCGAGCAGCCCGTCACGAGCAGCGTGCCGAGCAGGGTGAGCGGCCCGAAGGCCGGTGCGCCCTCGCGGTACAGCACGATCATGGCGTACGTCCCCGAGGCCACCGCGCAGACGACGCCCAGCGGGCGGCCGATGCGGCCCGCCTCCTCCATCAGGACCCGGCCGGCCAGCAGGCGCACGGCACCGGGGCGCACGGCCTGGAGCAGCCACCCCATCAGATGGGTCAGGCCGGGACCCGCCAGGGCGAGGCCCAGGGCGGTCAGCAGCCAGCCGACGAGGGTGGGCGCGGTGCCCGCGGTGAGACCGCCGGGCAGGGTGGGCCCCGAGGCGGCCGCCCCGTCGCCGGGCCGAACGGGGCCGGAGAGGGTGACGAACCGGTTCGCGTACGCCTCCACGGCCAGGCCGGCGGCGAGTACGGCGATGCCCCAGGGGAGGCCGGCGGGGGGCCGGCGCGGGGCCGGGGGGCGGTGCGGGTCGGCGTCGTCGTGCTCCGCACCGGTGAGCGCGCCGGCCCAGTCGTCCGCCGACACGGGGGAGCCGTCGGCCGCGGGGGAGCCGTCCGCGGCGGCGGGCAGTCCGGCCGCGGCCGCACGGCCCTCGGCCGCCGGAGCGCCCGCCGCCGCGAGGACCCGCGCCGCCCTGCCCCTACGACCGCCGGCGAGCGGCGCGGAGGGCGTGGCCGGGTCGGCGCCCGCCGCGGCTCCGGACGCGCCCGCCCCGCCCCTCAGCCGGGCCCCGAACCGTCCGTACGCCCCGAACGTCTCCCGTGCCCCCGCCCGCCCGTACGCCCCGAACCGGCCGAACCCCCGGACCGCGCCCCGTGCCCCGGCCGTCCGCCCGCGCTCGCGCGGCCGCAGCACCAGGGCCGCCGCCACCGACGCGAGCGCGGGAACCAGCACCAGCAGCGTGAGCACGGCCGGGACCGGCAGCGGCTGGTGCGCGGCGAGGAACTCCTGGACCGCGCCGCCGAAGGACAGCGTCGTGAGGTTGCCGCGCAGGAGCACGAAGGCCAGCAGCGCGAGCAGCGAGCCGAGCGTGCAGGACAGGGCCGTCGTGGCCGCCGAGAGGGCCATCAGACGGCCGGGCCCGAGGCCGAGCGCGGACAGGCCGGGGCGGGGCCGCGTGCCCGGGTCGGTGCGGGCGACCGCCACCGCGAGGTGGACCGTGGCGGCCAGCGGCACCGCGCACCAGGACAGCCGCAGCGCGGCGGCGGCGGAGTGCTCGGGGCGGCCGAGCGCGTAGCCGAGGGTGCACAGCAGGAGGAAGCCCGTGCCCGCCGACGCCGCCGCGACCGTCAGACGGCGCAGTTGCACGGCCGGGCGGGCGGCGCGGGTCAGACGGAGAGCGAGCACGCCGCCCTGCCCTCCGTCTCGCCGACGGGCGGCAGGTGCACGGTCCTCACGCACCGCCCGTCGAGCAGCGCCACCGTGCGGTCGGCGAGGGCCGCGGTCTCCGTGTCGTGCGTGGCGAGCACGACCGTGATGCCGTGCGAGCGGGCCGCCGTGGTGAGCGTGCGCAGCACATGGGCGCGGTCGGCACGGTGCAGCGGCGCGGTGGGCTCGTCGGCGAACAGCACCGTCGGCGCGGGCGCGAGCGCGCGGGCGATGCACACGCGCTGCCGCTCGGCCTGGCGCAGCTGGTGCGGGCGCCTCCGGGTGAGCTCCCCGACGTCGAGTCGCTCCAGCCACTCCAGCGCGGCCGTCTTGGCGCGGCGCCGGCTGGTGCCGCGCAGCATCAGGGGCAGCGCCGTGTTCTCCCAGACGTTCAGCTCCGGGACGAGCACGGGGGACGGGTCGATCCAGCCGAACCGGTCGCGGCGCATCCGCTCCCGGGTCAGCGGGCCCATGGTGTGCACGGGCGTGCTGTTGAACCAGACCTCGCCGCGCTGCGCGGGCACCAGCCCCGACAGGCAGTGCAGCAGGGTCGTCTTGCCACTGCCGTTCGGGCCGCTCACGGCGAGGATCTCGCCCTGACGGACGCCGAGCGAGACACCGCTGAGCGCGGGCGAGCCGTCGTCGTGGGTGAAGTGCAGTGCGCGTGCCCAGAGCACGTCGTTGTCCGGCGGGGCCACCACCATGGCGTACACCTCGGTTCACATCGGAAATGCCGTGCGGGATCCGCGATTTCCCCCGTCCGGGGGAACGAAGGCGAAGCCGGTCGGTCACTGGCACGCTAGGCAGCCGAGGGCGGGAGGCCGGACAGTACGCGGCCCCGGGCCGCCGTTTCTCACTCGAACGGACGGCGCCGGGGCCGGAGATGATCATCTGATCGGAGGTATGTGCCTCGCGTGATCGCCGGTGCGGCCGCGGGGCCGCCCCGCGTCACAGCTTGGTCCAGGCCTCCGTCAGCGTGGCGCGCAGGATCTGCTCGATCTCGTCGAAGGTCTCCTGGTTGGAGATCAGCGGCGGGGCGAGCTGGATCACCGGGTCGCCGCGGTCGTCGGCACGGCAGTACAGGCCGTTGTCGAACAGGGCCTTGGAGAGGAAGCCGTAGAGGACGCGCTCGGTCTCCTCCTCGTTGAAGGACTCCTTGGTGTTCTTGTCCTTCACCAGTTCGATGCCGTAGAAGAAGCCGTTGCCGCGGACGTCGCCGACGATCGGCAGGTCGTGCAGCTTCTCCAGGGTCGAGCGGAACGCGGCCTCGTTGTCGAGCACGTGCTGGTTCAGGCCCTCGCGCTCGAACAGGTCGAGGTTGGCCAGGCCCACCGCGGCGGAGACCGGGTGGCCGCCGAAGGTGTAGCCGTGCAGGAAGGTGTTGTCGCCCTTGTAGAACGGCTCGGCGAGGCGGTCGGAGACGATGCAGGCGCCGATCGGGGAGTAGCCCGAGGTCATGCCCTTGGCGCAGGTGATCATGTCCGGGACGTAGCCGAACTTGTCGCAGGCGAACATCGTGCCGAGCCGGCCGAAGGCGCAGATGACCTCGTCCGACACCAGCAGCACGTCGTACTTGTCGCAGATCTCGCGGACCCGCTGGAAGTAGCCGGGCGGCGGCGGGAAGCAGCCACCGGCGTTCTGCACCGGCTCCAGGAAGACCGCGGCGACCGTGTCCGGGCCCTCGAAGAGGATCTGCTGCTCTATCTGGTCGGCGGCCCAGCGGCCGAAGGCCTCCGGGTCGTCGCCGAAGATCGGGGCGCGGTAGATGTTGGTGTTCGGGACCTTGTGCGCGCCCGGCACCAGCGGCTCGAAGGGGGCCTTCAGGGCGGGCAGGCCGGTGATGGACAGCGCGCCCTGCGGGGTGCCGTGGTAGGCGACCGCGCGGGAGATCACCTTGTACTTGGTGGGCTTGCCGGTCAGCTTGAAGTACTGCTTGGCGAGCTTCCAGGCGGTCTCCACCGCCTCACCGCCGCCGGTGGTGAAGAAGACCTTGTTCAGGTCGCCCGGCGCGTGGTGCGCGAGACGCTCGGCCAGTTCCACGGCCTTGGGGTGGGCGTAGGACCACACCGGGAAGAACGCCAGCTCCTGCGCCTGCTTGAAGGCGGTCTCGGCCAGTTCCGTGCGGCCGTGCCCGGCCTGGACCACGAACAGACCCGCGAGACCGTCCAGGTAGCGCTTGCCCTTGTCGTCGTAGATGTGCGTGCCCTCGCCGCGCACGATCGTCGGCACGGGGGAGTTCTCGTACGAGGACATGCGGGTGAAGTGCATCCACAGGTGCTCGTAGGCGGATCGGCTGAGGTCCTTGCTCACGGTTATCGGGTTCCCCACATGTAGGTCTGCTTCTTGAGCTTGAGGTAGACGAAGCTCTCGGTGGAGCGCACACCGGGCATGGTCCGGATGCGTTTGTTGATGACGTCCAGCAGGTGGTCGTCGTCCTCGCAGACGATCTCCGCGAGGATGTCGAACGAGCCCGCGGTCATCACCACGTACTCGACTTCCGACATGTCGGTCAGCGCGTCCGCGACGGCCTCCACGTCGCCCTGGACATTGACTCCGACCATCGCCTGCCGGCGGAAACCCACGGTGAGCGGGTCCGTGACGGCGACGATCTGCATCACGCCCTGGTCGAGCAGCTTCTGGACGCGCTGGCGCACCGCCGCCTCGGACAGGCCGACGGCCTTGCCGATCGCGGCGTACGGCCGGCGGCCGTCCTCCTGGAGCTGCTCGATGATGGCGAGGGAGACGGCGTCCAGGTGGGGGCTGCCGTTCCTGGACTCGCGGAGGTCCCTCTGGTCTGCGCTTCGACTGGCCACGACCTCACTGTGCACGACGTCTCGACAGTTCCGCAAGGCCGTATCGATGAAATTCGTTGTTTACGAGACTGAGGTCTGCGGATTTCGCAGCAGTGGCGGGATCAGGGGTGTTGAAAACGTCGGCCTCCCGGCTAGGGTGGGCATGTCTCAGTGCGTGGACACCCCCAGGGCCCGCCCCGAGACCTTCGTAAGCAGCCAAGACCTGACAGGAGGGCCGGCAGTGAGCACCGAGCTGCGTCGTCTGCGCAACTACATCGACGGTGAGTTCCGGGACGCCGCCGACGGACGGACCACCGAGGTGGTCAACCCCGCGACGGGCGAGGCGTACGCGACCGCGCCGCTGTCCGGGCAGGCGGACGTGGACGCCGCCATGGCGGCCGCCGCCGCGGCCTTCCCGGCCTGGCGCGACACCACTCCCGCCGAGCGCCAGAAGGCCCTCCTGAAGATCGCGGACGCCTTCGAGGAGCGCGCCGAGGAACTCATCGCGGCCGAGGTGGAGAACACCGGCAAGCCGATCGGGCTGACGCGGGACGAGGAGATCCCGCCGATGGTCGACCAGATCCGCTTCTTCGCGGGCGCGGCACGCATGCTCGAGGGCCGCTCGGCCGGCGAGTACATGGAGGGGCTGACCTCCATCGTCCGCCGTGAGCCGGTCGGCGTCTGCGCCCAGGTCGCGCCGTGGAACTACCCGATGATGATGGCCGTGTGGAAGTTCGCCCCGGCGATCGCCGCGGGCAACGCGGTCGTCCTGAAGCCGTCGGACACCACCCCGGCCTCCACCGTTCTGATCGCCGACATCATCGGCTCGATCCTGCCCAAGGGCGTCTTCAACGTCATCTGCGGCGACCGCGACACCGGCCGTCTGATGGTCGAGCACCCGACCCCGGCGATGGCGTCCATCACCGGCTCCGTGCGCGCCGGCATGTCGGTCGCCGAGTCCGCGTCCAAGGACCTCAAGCGCGTCCACCTGGAGCTGGGCGGCAAGGCCCCGGTCGTGGTGTTCGAGGACACCGACATCCCCAAGGCCGTCGAGGACATCTCGGTCGCGGGCTTCTTCAACGCCGGCCAGGACTGCACGGCTGCCACCCGCGTGCTCGTCCACGAGTCCATCCACGACGAGTTCGTCTCCGCGCTGGCCAAGGCCGCCGCCGAGACGAAGACGGGGCAGCCGGACGACGAGGACGTCCTCTTCGGCCCGCTCAACAACCCCAACCAGCTCAAGCAGGTCGCGGGCTTCATCGAGCGCCTCCCCGCGCACGCCAAGGTCGAGGCCGGCGGCCACCAGGTCGGCGACAAGGGCTACTTCTTCGCCCCGACCGTCGTCTCGGGCCTGAACCAGGACGACGAGATCGTCCAGAAGGAGGTCTTCGGCCCGGTCATCACCGTGCAGTCCTTCACCGACGAGGACCAGGCCGTCGAGTACGCCAACGGCGTCGAGTACGCGCTGGCCTCCTCGGTGTGGACCAAGGACCACGCCCGCGCCATGCGGATGTCCAAGAAGCTCGACTTCGGCTGTGTGTGGATCAACACCCACATCCCGCTGGTCGCCGAGATGCCGCACGGCGGGTTCAAGAAGTCCGGCTACGGCAAGGACCTGTCGGGCTACGGCTTCGAGGACTACACCCGCATCAAGCACGTGATGACGTCGCTGGACGCGTGACCGGACCGGCGGGCACCGCCCGCCGGACGACGTGGCCCCGGACGGAGGACGGACCGTCCGGGGCCGTGTATTGTCCCGAAAAACATTGCCCACGAGGTAACTAGTAGTGACGTGGGGGGCGGTTCCCTGTAACGTGCCTTGTACACTTTCGGCCTGCTGGCCGATATGCGACCAGGGACCGTGATGCAGGAACCTTTCACTCTGCCCGCCCAGGCCCCGCAGGAGGCGGCGGCCGTCGATGCTCCGGCATGGCATGTCCCGGACATGAACCCGGCCGGGCACGGCAGGGCGTTCGCGCGCCATCTGGTGCTGCTGGCGACGCTGCCCGCCGGGCTGGTCACCGCCACCGGAGCCGTGGCCGCCGCTCTCTTGTACACCGCGGGCGTGGGCCACGTCGACCGGGCCGCCTTCTGGGGGCTGGTCACGGGCACGCTGGTGATCGTGTGCGCGATCCTCCTCGGTGCCGGGCTCTCCGCTGCGGCGAAGGCCCGGACCCTGGAACGCCGTTACACCGAGGTGAGCGGCTTCGCGGCCCGCGGCCAGGCCGAGCTGGCGCGGTTGCGCACGGAACTCCGGCGCGGCCAGGAGCTGCTGGAGCGGTGGCGGCTCCAGGGCGCCCCGGTGCCGGACCGGGCGGCGGACGCGCTGGACCGGGCCGGCGAGGCGCTGGACCGGCTCGGCGAAGGGGCCGCGTCCGGCCCGCGTGCCGCGGAGTCGCCCGCGCGGGAAGCGGCACAACGGCCGGACGGCGGCGCGCACTTCGAGGTCTTCGCCAACATGGCCCGCCGACTCGAGTCGCTGGTGCACCGCGAGATCGGGCTGCTGGACGACCTGGAGAACGAGGTCGAGGACCCGGCCCTGCTCAAGGGCCTGTTCCGGGTCGACCACCTGGCCACCCGCATCCGCCGCTACGCCGAGAACCTGGCCGTGCTCGGCGGGGCCGTCTCCCACCGCCTGTGGACCCAGCCGGTCGGCATGGCCGACGTGATGCGCTCCGCGGCCGCCGAGATCGAGCAGTACGCGCGGGTCAAGATGGTCCCCCCGGTGGAGGGGACGGTGCGCGGGCACGCCGTGGTGGACGTGGTCCACCTGCTGGCCGAACTGGTCGAGAACGCCACCGTGTTCTCCCCTCCCCACACCCAGGTGCTGCTGCGCGCCGAGCACGTCACCGCCGGGCTCGCGATCGAGGTCGAGGACCGCGGCCTGGGCATGGACTCCGCCGAGCGCAACCGCATGAACTCCCTGCTCGGTTCGCCCGACGCGGTCACGCTCGGCGAACTGCTCACCGACGGCCGGATCGGCCTCTACGTGGTCTCCGCGCTCGCCCGGCGGCACGGCATCGCCGTACGGCTGCAGAACAACGTCTACGGCGGTACCCAGGCGGTCGTCGTGCTGCCGCACGAACTGCTGGGCGGACCGGAGGAGACGCCGGAACCGGAGCGGCAGCCGGCGGCGGGCGGCACCCCGGACCCGCACGGCCCGACGCCCCCACCCGCCCACGGCCGCGCGGCGGACGCGGCGGGTGCGGCGGAGCGGGTACGGGAGACGGTCGCGCTCGCCGCACGGACCTCGTCCTCCGCGCCCCGGGAGCGATCCCCGCAGACCGCCGAGCCCGCGGTCCCCAACGGCCATGAGGCCCCGGCGGACTCCGAGACGCTCGCGCCGGAGGCCGCACGTCCGTCGCTGCCCAGGCGCCGCCGCCAGGAGCACCTCGCCCCAGAACTGAGGCACGCCCCGCCCACGGACGCGGCGGCCGAGGAGGCCGACCACGACCCGGGTCTGATGGCCGCCTTCCGGACCGGCGTCCGCCGGGCCGAGGAAACCGAGCAGACCGAGGAAGCCGGGCCGGCGAAAGCGCCGATGCCAGCCCCGGACCCGGCCGGCTAGCAGTTACACATCACTGAGGAGAAGTACGCGATCGTGGTGAGCGAAGACCTTTCCTGGCTGTTGACCGGCCTTCTGCAGCGTGTGCCGCACACGCGCAGCGCACTGCTGTTGTCCTCGGACGGTCTGGTGATGGCCCAGGACGGACTGGACAAGGACGCGGCGGACCACCTGGCGGCCCTGTCCAGCGGGCTCTACTCGCTGGCCCGCAGTGCCGGCAAACGTTTCGACGACGGCGGCGACGTACGGCAGATCGTCACCGAACTCAGCAACTCGCTGCTCTTCGTCTCCGCCGCCGGGCAGGGCGCCCTGCTGGCGGTGCTCGCCGGGCACGAGGCGGACGTGGCGGTGCTGGGCTACGAGATGACCATGATGGTCAAGGGCGTCCGCCGTCACCTGGGAGCCTCCCCGCGCCAGTCGGTGGGGCAGTGAGGGATGCCGGACGACCCGGGTGGAGCCCACCGGCCGCTGCTGGACGACGCCGTCGGACGGATGGTCCGGCCGTACACCGTCAGCGAGGGACGCACCCGGCCCACCTGCCACTTCGACCTGATGACCATGGTGGTGGCCACCGGCGCGACGCTCCGCGGCACCCTGGGACTGGATCACGTCCGGGTGCTGGAGCTGTGCCGGGCGCCGGTGGCGGTCGCTGAGATCGCGGGGCGCACCCGGATGCCGGCGACGGTGATCAAAGTGCTGCTGTCCGACCTGGTCGAGCGGGGCGCGGTCGTCGCACGGCCCTTCAACCTGGCAACCGACGGGTCGACTGCGGCCCCCGATCTGGATCTATTGGAGGCCTTGCGGGATGGGCTCCTCAAACTACTCTGAGGCACTCGGCGCCGACTCCCTTCCGACGGGGATCAAAATCCTGGTCGCCGGCGGCTTCGGGGTGGGCAAGACCACGTTCGTGGGAGCGGTCAGCGAGATCGAGCCGCTGAACACGGAGGAGCTGCTGACCGAGGTCAGCGCCGCCACGGACCGGCTCGACGGGGTGGAGAGGAAGGCCACCACCACGGTGGCCATGGACTTCGGCCGGATCACCCTCGGCCCCGAGCACGTGCTCTATCTGTTCGGCACGCCCGGTCAGGAGCGCTTCTGGTTCCTGTGGAACGAGCTGTCGGCCGGTGCGCTCGGCGCGGTCGTCCTCGCCGACACCCGCCGTCTGGAGCACTGCTTCCCGGCGGTCGACTTCTTCGAGTCACGGGGCATCCCCTTCGTCGTCGCGGTCAACGAGTTCGACGGGGCGCACCCCTATGAGCCGGAAGAGGTGCGGGCGGCGCTCGACCTCAAGCCCGAGGTGCCGGTGGTGCTGTGTGACGCCCGCCTGTCCAGCTCGGGCATCCGGGTCCTGCTTTCACTCGTGCAGCATCTGATCACTTCAAGGAGTTCCCATGGCATCGAGGGCGCCCCACACCCCCTTCGGCGCGGAGACCGGGATCGCCGTGCGTCACCTGCTCCTGCCCCCGCAGGATCCTGAGGCGGCGGCCCGGTCCGCCCGGCTTCGGGAACTGGGCATCGGGGACAGGCCGGTCCCGGAGTTCGACGAGTTCGCGCGGGAACTGGCCCGGCGCACCGGGGGGTGCTACGCGGGGGTCAACTTCTTCCTCGACGAGAACCGCCAGTACTACGCGGGCCTGTACAGCGCGGCCTCGGACACCACCGTCGAGCTGGAGTCCCCGCTGCTGGAGGAGCCCGTCCCGGGCCGGGTGATGCCGCGCGACTTCGACATCGGCTTCTGCCCGCACGTGGTCCGGCGGCGCAAGGCCCTGGTGCTGGACGACGTCCGCGACTTCCCGCGCTTCGCCGGGAACCACGTCGTCGACGCCATCGGGATCCACTCCTACCTGGGCGCCCCGCTGATCGACAACACGGGCATGGTGCTGGGCACGATCTGCGTGGTCGACCAGGACCCGCACGCCTGGGGGCAGCAGGGCCTGGAGACCATCAAGTCGATGGCGGCCGAACTCGTGGAGCGCATCGAACGGCCGGGCCCGGGCCGCTGACAGTCGCGGGCACCGCCCGGTGCCCGCGGACGCACCGCGCCCGCGTCACCCTTCGCCCAGAGACGTCCCCGGCCGCCGTCGGTATCCTCGGCCCGTGTGACACGCGCATCGAGTGATGAACGACCGGGTCCCGCCGTCACGTTGGGGCTGCTGGCGGCCTGGGCCCTGCACGACGCCGAGGAGTTGGCCCTGCTGCCGGGGTGGCTGCGCCGGAACGTACCCGTGCTGCGGGAGCGGTTCCCGAGGGTGCCGGACGCGGTGTGGCGGCGGGCCGAGTCGCTCGACGCACGCGAATTCACCGTGGCCGTAGGCGTGATGGCGGCGATCGTCGCCGCCGCGTCGGCCGCGGGCCACGCGACCGGCGGACGCTCGGCCGGGTACCAGGCCGCGCTGGGCGGCTTCGGACTGCACGGCCTGGTGCACCTGGCCCAGGCGGCCGCCGTACGCGGCTACACACCGGGGTCGGCGACCTCCCCCGTCCTGGTCCTCCCCTTCACCCTCTGGGCGCGCGGGCGGCTGCGCCGTGCCGGCGTCCTGCGCCCCACCCGTCCGAATGACCTGGTCCTCGGCCTGGGCCTGGCTGCCGCGGCCACGGTCGCGTCGCATGCCGTGGCGCGCGGGCTTCCGGCCCGTCGGCCCCCGGATGGAAGGGGCGATTTTTGAACGTGTTCAATCGCGGAGTACGCTCCGGTCATGAGCGACAGAGCAGCCCTCCTCAAGGGCATCCGCGCCTGGTTGGTCGTCTTCGTCGTGTGCCTGGTGCTCAGCGGAGCCACCGCCTTCCCGTTGGTCCACGAACTACGGGGCATCGAGAGCCTGTTGCGGACCCTGTCCGTGCCGGAGCACCTGCCGGGGCTCATGGAGTGGATCGAGCGCGTACGGCGCGGACTCGACGCCACCGACGCCGGGTACCCCTTCGTGCTGTACGGCACGGACTGGCTGGCCTTCGCGCACCTCGTCATCGCCGTCGCCTTCTACGGCCCCTACCGTGACCCGGTCCGCAACATCTGGGTCGTCGAGTTCGGGATGATCGCCTGTGCCGGAATCATCCCGCTCGCGCTGATCTGCGGGCCGATTCGCGGCATCCCCTTCTGGTGGTCGGTCGTCGACATGTCGTTCGGGGTCCTCGGGATCGTCCCGCTGAACGTCGTGCGGAAGAGGATCAAGCGGTTGGAGGCACTGACCGCCCCTCCGGCGACCGCCGCGGTGGCCCTCAGCGGTTGAAGGCCGGGTAGGCGAAGCGCTGGGCGACGGCCAGGCCGTCGCCTTTCGCGTCGGTGGAGTTGACGTCGTAGACCAGCGTGCGGGACAGGTCCCTGGTCGCGGCGATCGCCGTGGCGTACCCGGGGCGCGACCCCGTCTTTCCCCAGATCACGCGGCCGTTCAGCTCGAACCGCTCCAGCGCCGCGGCATAGCGCGCCCCGGGGACGTCGGGAAGGGTGAACATCTCCCGCAGTTGCGGTGCGGGCACCACGCGGCCGCGGAACAGGGCCACCAGCAGGCGTTCGAGGTCGGCCGTGGTCGAGATCAGGTCGCCGGCCGCCCAGCGGTCCGACATGTTCCAGTCGGTGACGTCGACCAACCGGCCGTCGATCCAGTCGTACCCCCGGTTGTGCGGACCGTGGACGCGGGGGTCGGGACCGGCGGGGAACGAGGTGGCGCGCATCCCGAGCGGCCGGAAGATCCGCACCTGGGCCTGGTGCGCGTAGGAGTCGCCGGTCACCTTCTCGATCAGCATCCCGAGGACGGTGTAGTGGATGTTGTCGTACGTCTGCCGCGTTCCGGGCGCGTACGCCGGGCCCTTGGCGACGGCGCCGGCCACGACCTGGCGGGGTGTCAACGTCTCGAAGCGGTGCGGGTACCCCTCCTCGACCGTCTCGCCGAGGGACGGCCCCGACTGCAGGCCGCTGGTGTAGTTCAGCAACTGCCGTACGGTGACGGGCCGGAACTCCTCGGTGAGCAGGCCGGGCAGATACCGCTGCACGGTGCCGTCGAGGTCGATGCGCTTCTCCGCGGCCAGTTGCAGCACGATCGCCGCGGTCACCACCTTCGTCACCGAACCGGCCCGGAACCGCCCGTTCTCGAGGGCGGGCGCGCCGGTGCGCACGTCCCTCACCCCTGCGGTCCCGCGCCAGCCGCCGTCGCCGCCGACGCGGATGAGGGCGGCGGTGGCGTCATGGTCGGGCAGCCCGGCGATCGCGGCGGAGAGGGCCTCGGTGTCCGGTCCGGGCGCCGTGCCGCTCACGGACGTCTTGACCGTCCCGTGCGGAGAGGCCGAGGTACCCGGCTCCGTGGCCGGTGCGGCGAAGGCCGGGGCGGAGGCCAGTGGCCCGGCGGCGGTCAGGGCGAGGACGAGGACGGCAGTGGTCAGGGTCGTGGTACGGGCGCGCATCGGCTGCTCCTTGGGAGGTCCGAGTGGTCCGAATGGCTGTCGGTGATCATCCTCGGTGCCCACGCGTCCCCGCGGATCGTCGGCGAGGAGGGCGCCGGCCCCCCAGACAGCCCCCATGAACCCCCTCACGAGGCATGCGCGTTGTCGGGGGCCGCCCCCTACGGGACCCCGCCCGTCGCCGTCCCCTCGGCCGTCGCCGTCGCCGTCGCCGTCGCCGTCGCCGTCGGCCGGCCGCCGGGATGGCTCGGCTACCGCCGCTGCGGCCCGGCGGCGTCGCTCTCGCGCAGGGTGCACAGCAGGTCGATGCGGTTGGTCGTGATCGAGTCGACGCCGGCGTCGAGGAGGCGGCGCAGGGAGCGGCGGGTGTCCGGGGTCCAGGCCGACAGCAGGTAGCCGTCGCGGTGGACCCGGGCCGCGAGGGCCCGGGTCACCAGGGCGAAGCGGTAGTTCAGCCAGCGCGGTCGGACCGCGTCCAGGAGCCCGGCCCGCGGCGGGGCGAGGGTCGTCCAGGTGAGGGCGAGCTCCGCCGACCGGTCGGCCGCGCGGACCGCGAGCATCGCCTCGGCGCCCGCGCAGTAGTACACCCGGTCCCCCGCTCCGCACGCGTGGACCACGTCGACGATCCGCCGCACCGCCCGCGGGCCGGGCGCGCCGGGCAGGTCGATCATCACGCGGCTGCCGTCCGTCGCGCCGAGCGCGTCCTCCAGCGTCGGCACCCGGGTGGCGGTCAGCCCGCGCACCTCGTCCGCCGACAGCGCCCGCAGTGGCCGGTTGTGCTCCCACAGCCGCTTCAGCGTCTCGTCGTGCAGCAGCACGGGCACGCCGTCCCGGGTGAGCCGTACGTCGATCTCCACCGCGTCCGCGCCCTGGTCGAGCGCGGAACGCAGTGAGTCGATCGTGTTCTCGCGGAAGCGGTAGGGGTCGCCGCGGTGGCCCACGGCTGTCACGGTCTGCATGACCCCATTGTGGCCGGGGTCAGGTGGCGGCCGGGGTCAGGGCGCGAGCCAGGCCGAGGTGTAGGTGTCGATCTCCTGCGCGACACGGGCCTTGCCGGGCTGGTCGAGGAAGGACGCGCGCACGGCGTTCTTGGCGAGCTCGGCCAGGCCCCGCTCGTCGAGGTCGAGCAGACGGGCGGCCACCGCGTACTCGTTGTTGAGGTCGGTGCCGAACATCGGCGGGTCGTCGGAGTTGACTGTCACCAGCACCCCGGCGCGCGCGAACTCCTTGATCGGGTGCTCGTCGAGGGCGCGTACCGCGCGGGTGGCGATGTTGGAGGTGGGGCACACCTCCAGCGCGATCCCGTGCTCGGTGAGGTGCGCCAGCAGCTTCGGGTCCCGCGCGGAGCTGGTGCCGTGGCCGATGCGTTCGGCGCGCAGCTCCGTGAGGGCGTCCCACACCGTCTCCGGACCGGTGGTCTCGCCCGCGTGCGGGACGGACCGCAGCCCGGCGGCGATCGCCCGGTCGAAGTACGGCTTGAACTGCGGCCGCGGTACGCCGATCTCCGGGCCGCCGAGCCCGAAGGAGACCAGTCCCTCGGGGCGCAGCCGGTCGTCGGTGGCGAGCCGGGTGGTCTCCTCGGCCGCCTCCGCGCCGGCCTCGCCCGGGATGTCGAAGCACCAGCGCAGCACGGTCCCCAGCTCGGACTCGGCCGCCTTGCGGGCGTCCTCGATCGCCTCCATGAAGGCCAGCTCGTCGATGCCGCGGCGGGTGGACGAGAACGGCGTGATCGTCAGCTCGGCGTAGCGCACCTGCTGGCGGGCCAGCTCGCGGGCCACCTCGTACGTCAGCAGCCGCACGTCCTCCGGGGTGCGGACGAGGTCGACGACGGACAGGTACACCTCGATGAAGTGGGCGAAGTCCGTGAACGTGAAGTAGTCGGCCAGGGCCTCCGGATCGGTGGGCACCCTGGAGTCGGGGTGGCGGGCGGCCAGCTCGGAGACGATCCGGGGAGAGGCGGAGCCGACGTGGTGCACGTGCAGCTCGGCCTTGGGCAGTCCGGCGATGAAGGCGTGCAGGTCGCGGGGTGCGCGCTGGTCGGTCAAGGGATCCCTCCCCGGGGAAGGCGCCGCGGGCCACCGGGGCGCGGCGCGGGTGATCGGCTGATCAAACGGCACCGCACATCGTAGGCGCCCACCGCCGGGGGAGCGGGGGCCGGTCATCGCGCAGGCATCGGGTGAGCGATCGATGAGCGATCGGTGAGCGATCGGTGAGCGATCGGGTGCGCCCGCGTGCGGCGGGCGGAGCCCGCGTCCGGGGGGCTTCGTCCGGGCGCGGGGCCTTCGTCCCGGGGAGGCCCGGCCTGCGTCCGGGAGGCGCCGCCCCGCCTCTCGCGGGAGGCGTGGCCCGTCCGTCCGGGGTGTCAGGGCGAGGCCGTAGCATGGCGGGACGATCGAGCGAGGGGGACTGCGGGACATGACGGACGGAACGCGGCCGGGCGGGGGCGCCGGGGCCGACCACAATCCCTGGGCTCCGCCGGAGAACGGACCCTCGCTGGAGAAGCGGCCGCAGCCGCAGCCGTCCGCTCCCGCGGCCGGGCCGTGGGCCCCGCACCAGCAGGCTCCCGTGCCCGCGCAGGGCCAGCAGCCCCCGGCGCAGGACGGGACGCCGCCCGCGTGGCCTTCGGCCTACGGTCAGCCGCCCCGGTCCGGGCAGCCTTCCTACCCGCCGCCGTCCGTGCACGACCAGGCCACGATGGTCTCGATGCCGGCCGCCGGGACCACCCCGCCCGCCCCGTCCGCCTTCGCGGCCCCCGGTGGCGAGTCCCCGATACCGCCGCCGCCCCTCGCGCCCTCGGGCCCCAACGCCCCCGGCGGCTACGGCTACCCCGCCTACCCCGGTTACGGCTGGCCCGGCGTGCCCATGGCCCCGCAGAACGGGCTCGGCACCGCGGCCATGGTGCTCGGCATCCTGTCCTGCTGCCTCTTCTGCCTGTACGGCGTGGTCTCGGTCGTGCTCGGCACCCTCGCCATCGTCTTCGGAGTCAAGGGCCGCCGAAAGGCCGACCGGGGCGAGGCCACCAACCCCGGCCAGGCCCAGGCAGGCCTGATCACGGGCATCATCGGCATCCTGCTCGGCATCGCGATGATCGTCCTCATCGCCATCGGCATCACCAGGGCCATCAACAAGGAGCACGCGGACACGGACCCGTACTACGGTGCGTACCGCCCGGCCGCCACCGCCCTGGCCGACCGCTGAGCCCGGCAGCACCGCTGAGCCCGGCAACACGGCTCAGCCCCGCACCGGGCTGAGCCCAGCAGGCTCAAGCGGCGCCGAGCCGTTCCCGTGCCCGCATCAGTGCGAAGCCCAGCAGGTTGGGGCCCCGCCACTGCTCCGGATCGGCCGCCCGCTCGTCGTCCGCGGCCAGCCCGATGCCCCACACCCGGTCCACGGGGCTGGCCTCGACGAGCACACGGTCGCCCGTGCCCAGCAGGAACGCCCGCAGTTCGGGGTGCGCGGCGAACTTGTGCGCGCTGCCCTCGGCCACCACCCGGAACCGCTCGCGCTCCCATGTCGCCTCGTCGAAGCCGCGCACCAGCCGGCCCGCCTTCTTGGCGAGCGCGGGGTTCGGCGCCCCGAGGGCCTCCCGCTCCGCCTCCGCGTCGCCGAAGAGCCGTGCCTTCGACGCCATCATCCAGTGCTCCGCCGTCGCGTACTCCACGCCGTCCACCGTGAACGGCGCCGGCCACCACTGGCTCAGACAGCTCGCGCCCACCCGGCCGTCGTGCCGCGGCCGGTGCCCCCAGAAGTACAGGTACCTGACCCTCGTCCCCGTCCGGACCGCCCTTATCAGGGCGTCCCTGGAATCGATGCTCCCCATGCACGCGAGTGTGGCACGCGCCACTGTCAGTCCGTCCTGCCTTGCCCGGCTCGACTCGACACCTGGTCGACAGATTCCGTCGCGTAACCAAAAGGCAACAACGGAATCACTTGTTGAGGTCCCATCGCTCTGTCAGGATCGGCACTCAAATCGAGCTGGAGCTACGCCAGCCGTCCCCGTGGACTGCGGGGCGACGGCGGAGGAGAGCGACATGCACAACCCGGGCACCGCCACCCCGGACCGATTCCCGGCACAGGAACGATTCGCGGAGGGCGCGCAGTACATCGCGGGCCGCTTGACCAAGGGCACCTCGGGCCGCACCCACGCGGTGGTCGACCCGGCCACCGGCGCGGAGGTCCTCGGCTACGAGCTGGCCGGGACGGCGGACGTGGACGCCGCCGTCGCCGCCGCCCGAGCGGCGTTCCCCGGCTGGTCGGGCGCCACGCCCGGCGAGCGCTCGGACGCGCTGCACCGCTTCGCCGCCGTGCTCGCCGAGCGCGGGGAGGACCTCGCCCGCGCCGAGTCCCTCCAGTGCGGCAAGCCGCTGAAGCTGACCCGGGAGTTCGACGTCCCGGGCACGGTCGACAACACGGCCTTCTTCGCGGGCGCGGCCCGGCACCTGGCGGGCCAGTCCGCCGGTGAGTACTCCGGCGACCACACCTCCTACGTCCGCCGCGAGCCCATCGGCGTCGTCGGCTCCATCGCCCCCTGGAACTACCCCCTCCAGATGGCCGCCTGGAAGATCCTCCCGGCGATCGCCGCGGGCAACACCATCGTCCTGAAGCCCGCCGAGCTGACCCCGCTGACCTCGCTGATGTTCGCCCAGGCCGCCACCGAGGCCGGGATCCCGGACGGCGTCGTCAACATCGTCACCGGCACCGGCCTGGAGGCCGGCGAGCGTCTGGTCGCCCACCCCGACGTCGCCATGACCTCGTTCACCGGCTCCACGGCCGTCGGCAGGCGCGTCGCCGAGATCGCCACCGCCTCCGTCAAGCGCCTGCACCTGGAGCTCGGCGGCAAGGCCCCCTTCGTGGTCTTCGACGACGCCGATCTGGAGGCCGCGGTGCACGGCGCGGTCGCGGGCGCGCTCATCAACACCGGGCAGGACTGCACGGCCGCCACGCGTGCGTATGTGCAGCGGCCGCTCTACGAGGAGTTCGTCGCACGGACGGCCGTTCTCATGGAGACCGTCCGGCTCGGCGACCCCTTCGCCCCCGGCACCGACCTCGGCCCGCTGATCTCGCACGTCCAGCGAGACCGGGTCGCCGGCTTCGTCGACCGGGCCCGCGCCTACGCGCGCGTGGTCACCGGCGGGGAGGTCCCGCAGGGGGAGCTGAAGGAGGGCGCGTACTACCGCCCCACCCTGGTCGCGGACGCGGCCCAGGACAGCGAGATCGTCCAGGCCGAGATCTTCGGCCCTGTGCTGGTCGTTCTGCCGTTCGACAGTGATGATGAAGGTATCCGGCTGGCCAACGACACCCCCTACGGTCTGGCCGCCTCCGCGTGGAGCCGTGACGTCTACCGGGCGAACCGCGCGACCCGGGAGATCAAGGCGGGCTGCGTATGGGTCAACGACCACATCCCGATCATCAGTGAGATGCCGCACGGCGGCTACAAGCAGTCCGGCTTCGGCAAGGACATGTCAACGTACTCGTTCGAGGAGTACACCCAGATCAAACACGTGATGTTCGACAACACCGCGGTGGCCAGGAAGGACTGGCACCGCACGATCTTCGGGGACCGGCCGTAGCCGGTTTCCGGCTGCCGCCGGGTGGCACGACCGGCCGCCGAACTCGAACCACCCCTCTCGACTCGATCCACCCTCTCGAAAGGGCACCACGCGCATGGAGCAGTACGAGCCGGACCGCCTGTCACCGGCCCAAGTGGCCGCCGTAAGGCGCAGCTTCCGCAACGGCCGGGCCTCCCTCACCCGCCGTTCGCTGCTGCGCGCCTCCGCGGGCGGCGTGCTCACGGCCGGCGGAATCGGGGCGCTGAGCGCCTGCGGCATCCCCGCGGCCGGCAAGACGCAGGGCAGCGGCACCAGCCAGGACCACTCGGCCGCGGAGAAGGTCGTCAACTTCTCCAACTGGACCGAGTACATCGACGTCGACGACAGCGGCAAGCACCACCCGACGCTGCAGACGTTCGCCCGGCGGACCGGCATCCAGGTCAAGTACACCGAGGACATCAACGACAACAACGAGTTCTTCGGCAAGATCAAGCCGCAGCTCGCCGCGGGCCAGGACCCCGGCCGCGACCTCATCGTCCTCACCGACTGGCTGGCGGCCCGCCTGATCCGCCTGGGCTGGGTGCAGAAACTGGACCCGTCGCACCTGCCCCACGCCTACAGCAACCTGTCGGCCCAGTTCCGCAATCCCGACTGGGACCCGGGCCGCGCCTACTCCTACCCCTGGCAGGGCATCTCCACGGTCATCGCCTACAACAAGAAGGCGCTCGACGGCATCGAGGTCAAGTCCGTCTCCGACCTGCTCGACAACCCCAAGCTCAAGGGGCGCGTCGGCTTCCTGTCCGAGATGCGCGACAGCATCGGCATGACGCTGCTCGACATGGGCAAGGACCCGGCGAAGTTCACCGACGACGACTTCGACGCGGTGATAGCCCGGCTGCAGAAGGCCGTGGACAAGGGCCAGATCCGCCGCTTCACCGGCAACGACTACACGTCCGACCTCACCAAGGGCGACTTCGCCGCCTGCGTCGCCTGGGCCGGTGACGTCGTACAGCTCAAGGCGGACAGCCCGGACGTCGACTTCGTCATCCCCGACAGCGGCTACATGACGTCGACCGACAACCTGCTGGTCCCCAACAAGGCGCGCCACAGGACGAATGCCGAGCGGCTCATCGACTTCTACTACGAGCCCGAGCAGGCAGCCGCCCTCGCCGCCTACATCAACTACGTGTCTCCCGTCGACGGCGTGAAGCCCTACCTCGCGAAGATCGACAAGGACGCGGCGAACAACCCGCTGATCATTCCCGACAAGGCCATGGCCGCCAAGTCCCACGCCTTCCGCTCACTGACGCAGAAGGAAGAGACGGCCTACGAAGAGAAGTTCGCGAAGCTCACAGGGGCGTGACGACCATGATGACGACAGACACCAGCGGCGACGTCCGCCTCTCCGGGATCAGCAAGACCTACGGCAGCTTCACCGCCGTGCACCCCCTGGAGCTCACCGTGCCGCAGGGCTCCTTCTTCGCCCTGCTCGGCGCCTCCGGCTGCGGCAAGACCACCACCCTGCGCATGATCGCCGGCCTGGAGGAACCTTCCTCCGGCACCGTGCACCTCGGCGATCAGGACGTGACCCACCTGCCGCCGTACAAACGGCCGGTCAACACGGTCTTCCAGTCCTACGCCCTCTTCCCGCACCTCGACATCTTCGAGAACGTCGCCTTCGGCCTGCGCCGCCGGGGCGTCAAGTCGGTGAAGAAGCAGGTCGAGGAGATGCTGGAGCTCGTCCAGCTAGGCGAGCAGGCCCGCAAGAAGCCGCACCAGCTCTCCGGCGGCCAGCAGCAGCGCGTCGCCGTGGCCCGCGCGCTGATCAACCACCCCAAGGTGCTCCTCCTCGACGAGCCGCTCGGCGCCCTGGACCTCAAGCTGCGCCGCCAGATGCAGCTGGAGCTCAAGCGCATCCAGACCGAGGTCGGCATCACCTTCATCCACGTCACGCACGACCAGGAGGAGGCCATGACGATGGCCGACACGGTCGCCGTGATGAACGCGGGCCGCGTCGAGCAGCTCGGCTCGCCCAACGACCTCTACGAGAACCCGCAGACCACCTTCGTCGCCAACTTCCTCGGCACCTCCAACCTCATCGAGGCCGAGGTCGACGCCAAGAGCGGCGACGAGATCGTCCTCAGGGCCGGCGGCGGCAAGCTGACCCTGCCCGAGGCGCGCTGTTCCGCGCCGACGTCCACCGGCGGCAAGGTGCTGGTCGGCGTCCGCCCGGAGAAGATCTCCCTCACCCACGCCGACGACGCGGGCGGGATCCCCACCGGCCGCAACCGCATCACCGGCCGGATCGCCGACTCCAGCTTCATCGGCGTCTCCACGCAGTACGTGATCGACAGCCCCGTCTGCCCCGAGTTCGAGGTCTACGCCCAGAACATCGACCGCGACGCCCGGCTGGTCCCCGGCGCCGAGGTCGTCCTGCACTGGAACCCGGCCCACACCTTCGGGCTCGACGCGGCGCAGGACATCGACGCGGGCGTCGAGACGGTCGAGGAGGACGCCGCCTGATGGCCGCCGTCACCGAGGCGCCGCCGCCCCTGGCCCCGGCCGCCCCCGCCAAGAAGCCTCCGCGCAAGAGGGGCCGCCTGACCCCGTACTGGCTGCTGCTGCCCGGCATCCTCTGGCTGCTGGTCTTCTTCGCGCTGCCGATGATCTACCAGGCCTCCACGTCCGTGCAGACGGGCTCCCTGGAGCAGGGCTACAAGGTCACCTGGCACTTCGCCACCTACTGGGACGCGCTGTCCCAGTACTGGCCGCAGTTCGTGCGCTCGGTCCTCTACGCGGCCTCCGCGACGGTCCTGTGCCTGCTGCTCGGCTACCCGCTCGCCTATCTGATCGCCTTCCGCGCCGGCCGCTGGCGGAACCTGATCATGATCCTGGTGATCGCGCCGTTCTTCACCAGCTTCCTGATCCGCACCCTGGCCTGGAAGACGATCCTCGCGGACGGCGGCCCGGTCGTCGGCGCCCTCAGGGCGCTGCACGTCCTGGACGTCACCAACTGGCTCGACTGGACCGCGGGCGACCGCGTGCTGGCCACCCCGCTCGCCGTGGTCTGCGGTCTGACGTACAACTTCCTGCCGTTCATGATCCTGCCGCTGTACACCTCGCTGGAGCGCATCGACCCGCGCCTGCACGAGGCGGCGGGGGACCTGTACGCCAAGCCGTCCACCGTCTTCCGCAAGGTCACCTTCCCGCTGTCGATGCCGGGCGTGGTCTCCGGCACGCTGCTGACCTTCATCCCGGCGGCCGGCGACTACGTCAACGCCGACCTGCTCGGCTCCACCGACACCCGCATGGTCGGCAACGTCATCCAGACGCAGTTCCTGAGGATCCTCGACTATCCGACGGCCGCGGCCCTCTCCTTCATCCTGATGGCCGCGATCCTCCTCATGGTCACCCTCTACATCCGCAAGTCCGGCACGGAGGATCTGGTTTAAATGGCCTTCGTCAACTGGCTCAAGCGCCATCTCGTCGTCATCGCCGGACTGCTGACGCTCGGTTATCTTCTCCTGCCGAACGTCGTCGTCACGGTGTTCTCCTTCAACAAGCCCAAGGGCCGCTTCAACTACGAGTGGCAGCAGTTCTCCACCGCGGCCTGGCGGGACCCGTGCGGCGTCGCCGATCTGTGCGGCTCGCTGGCGATCAGCCTCCAGATCGCCGTGTGGGCGACGATCGGCGCCACCGTCCTCGGCACGATGATCGCCTTCGCGCTGGTCCGCTACCGCTTCCGCGCCCGCGGCGCCGTGAACTCGCTGATCTTCCTGCCGATGGCGATGCCCGAGGTCGTCATGGCCGCCTCGCTGCTCACCCTGTTCCTCAACATGGGCGCCCAGCTGGGCTTCTGGACGATCCTGATCGCCCACATCATGTTCTGCCTCAGCTTCGTCGTCACCGCCGTCAAGGCCCGCGTGATGTCGATGGACCCGAGGCTGGAACAGGCCGCGCAGGACCTGTACGCGGGGCCCTTCCAGACCTTTGTCCGGGTGACCCTGCCGATCGCGGCACCGGGCATCGCCGCCGGCGGGCTGCTCGCCTTCGCGCTCTCCTTCGACGACTTCATCATCACCAACTTCAACGCGGGCTCGACCGTCACCTTCCCCATGTTCGTCTGGGGCTCGGCACAGCGCGGCACGCCCGTCCAGATCAATGTCATCGGTACGGCGATGTTCGTCGTCGCCGTCCTGTTCGTCCTGGCCTCGACGGTCATCGGAAACCGCCGCGCCCGGCAGAAGGCGTGAGCGGAAGGAACCCTGTGGGGAGTTGACATCATGGCCCCGAGCGCCATGAGCCGTAGCAACGACTGGACCACCTCTCTCTCCGAAGCCCAGCCGGTCCCGTACTGGCTGGACGACCCCGGCCGGCCCCGCCCCGAGCCCGCGCTCACCGCCACCGAGACCTGCGACCTGCTGGTCGTCGGCGGCGGCTACAGCGGACTGTGGACCGCGCTCCTCGCCAAGGAGCGCGACCCCCACGCGGACGTGGTGCTGGTGGAGGCCCGCGAGGCGGGCTGGGCCGCCTCGGGCCGCAACGGCGGCTTCTGTGCCGCCTCCCTCACGCACGGCCTGGCCAACGGACTCACCCGCTGGCCCGACGAGATCCGCACCCTGGAGGAGCTGGGCGCCCGCAACCTCGACGCCATCGAGGAGGCGGTCGCCCGCCACGGCATCGACTGCGACTTCGAGCGCACCGGCGAGATCGACGTGGCGACCGAGCCGTACCAGGCCCGGGAGCTGCGGGACTGGCACGCGGAACTGCGGCGCCGGGGGCTCGACGGGGGCGTCGAGTTCCTCGACCGGGACGCGGTCCGCGCACAGGTCGCCTCACCGACCTTCGAGGCCGGCCTGTGGGACCGCCGCGGTGTCGCCATGGTCCATCCGGCCAAACTGGCCTGGGGACTCAAACGCGCCTGCGCGCGGCTCGGTGTGCGGATCTACGAGCACACCCCGGCGCTCACCCTGAAGCCCTACGGCGCCGGCATGGCCGTACGCACCCCGTACGGCCGGGTGCGCGCCCGCCGGGTCGCGCTCGGCACCAACGTCTTCCCGAACCTGGTCCGACGGGTCCGTTCGTACACCGTCCCGGTCTACGACTACGCCCTGATGACCGAGCCGCTCACCGCCGAGCAGAGGGCGTCGATCGGCTGGAAGAACCGCCAGGGGCTCGGCGACAGCGCCAACCAGTTCCACTACTTCCGGCTGTCCGCCGACAACCGCATCCTGTGGGGCGGCTACGACGCCGTCTACCCCTACGGCGGCCGGGTGCGCGCCGAGTACGACGACCGCCCGGAGACCTACGCCAAGCTCGCCGGGCACTTCTTCACCTGCTTCCCGCAGCTGGAGGGGCTGCGCTTCACGCACGCCTGGGGCGGGGCGATCGACACCTGCTCGCGCTTCTCGGCCTTCTTCGGCACCGCCCACCGGGGGAAGGTGGCGTACGCGGCCGGGTACACGGGCCTGGGCGTCGGCGCCAGCCGCTTCGGCGCGGACGTGATGCTCGACCTCCTGGCCGGGAAGCGCACCGAGCGCACCGCGCTGGAGATGGTCCGCAGAAAGCCGCTGCCCTTCCCGCCCGAGCCCTTCGCGTGGACCGGCATCGCGCTCACCAAGTGGTCGCTGGCGCGCGCCGACGCCCGCGACGGGCGGCGCAACCTGTGGCTGAAGGCGATGGACCGGCTGGGCCTCGGCTTCGACAGCTGAGCGCAGGGGCCCGGAGCCCGGCGGCGGGCGGCGTCCGGTTCACTCCCACGAGCGGCCGGAACCCGCGCAATGCGGGCCGTGGACCTCCCTCTCCCTCATGACGCGACCGCGTCCACGGGAGCACGGGAGGTCCTCTCATGACTGGGGCGAAGACGGCGGTCCAGTGGCCGGCATCGGTCGCGCCGGATCCCCGCGCCTGCCGCCGGCAGTGGGAACGCGGCCCCCGCGGGGTCGCGCTGCTGCCCGCCGGCAAGGGCTGGGACGTACTGATCCTGCCCGGCCCGCTCGGTCACGCCACGCTCGACGTCCTCACCCGGGTCCTGGACCGGCTCGGCCCCGTGCCGGCCGGCTCCGGCGACGAGCGGGCGGGGTTCCTGGTGCCGCCGGGCACCGCGGTCCGCCGGCCGGGCACGGGCATCCGCACCGCGGGGTCCGGGACCTGGATCGTGGTGCCGTACCCGGGCAGGACGACCGGCGGCATGCGCCGGCCGGTCCCGCCGGACGGCTCGGGAACCCTGACCGGTCCGGCACTGCTGGAACCGGCGGTGCACGAGGCGGCGGCCCGACTGGCCGCGGGGGAGGACCGGTGAGCGCGACGGCCCCCTCGCGCTACCGCTCTTCGGGCCGGGCGACGCGGGCGTCGGTCGCATCCGGCCGGCCCGGACCGGTGCGGGAGGGGAGGGTGCCGCAGGACGGGCCACGGCGGTTCCGGCCGACGAGCAGCCACAGCGGGGACAGCAGCACCGTGCACAGGCACCAACTGGCCACCACGTCCAGGGGCCAGTGGTAGCCGCGCCGGACCAGGCCGAAGGAGACGCCGAGCACGAGGACGGCGCAGACGGCGACGGCGGTGCGGCGGGCGAGCGGGGTGCGCAGCCGGGGGAGGAGGACCAGGACCGCGGACCCGTAGGCCACCACGGCGGTGGCCGTGTGCCCGGAGGGGTAGTAGCCGACGCCGGGCGGCATGACCGGGGTGCCGTGGCGGACGGTGAGGGCCTTGAGCGGGACGACGAACGCCGGGACCAGGGCCATCAGCGCGGCCGCCGCGGCGGGCGCAGCCCACCAGCGGTCCGCGCCCGTGGCACGGCCCCGCCAGGCCGTGTACGCCAGGACGGCCACCAGGACCGGGACGGCCACCTGGACGCCGCCGAGGTCCGCGAGGAGTTCCGAGAGCCGGTCCGGGTGCAGCAGCGCCCGGCTGACCCGCTCGTCCACGCGCAGCAGCGGGCCGTCGGCGAGGACCTGCCAGGTGATCAGCGCGAAGAGGGCGGCCGGAAGGCCGAGAAGGAAGAAGAGGGAGAGCGCCGGGAGCAAGGTCGGCCGCCCCGGAACAGGGGGGGTGGTTCCGAGGCGGCCGTTCTGACCGGAACGCCGCGCGCCCCGGGGGGTCTGGGGCGGGCGACTGTCCGATCGGTGAGGAGACCCGGAGCCAGGGGCCCCGGTTGTGTGCGCGAGGGCACGACCAGGCTGAAGCTGGGGAGGCCCCGGCCTGAGGCCGCCCACAGTCCCCTGTGAGCGGGGTGTATCTCTCATCTGGGTAGAAGCTACGGCAGCGGATCGCCGGAGGACAGCGGGAATCGCTTCCCGCCATCCACCCCGCACACCTTCTTCACACGCTCTGCCGCTCGCCTCGTCAGACGTGCGACAGGGCAGCTCAGATGCGCCCGAACGCCTGCTCGATGATGTCGAGACCCTCGTTGAGGAGGTCGTCGCCGATCACCAGCGGAGGCAGGAAGCGGAGCACGTTGCCGTAGGTGCCACAGGTCAGGACCAGCAGGCCCTCCTGGTGGCAGGCCTTGGCCAGCGCGCCGGTCGCCTCCGGGTTCGGCTCCTTGGTGTCGCGGTCCTTGACCAGCTCGACGGCGATCATGGCGCCGCGGCCGCGGACCTCGCCGATGATGTCGAACTTCTCGGCCATGGCGCCCAGGCGGGCCTTCATGATCGCCTCGATGTTCTTCGCCCTGGCGTTGAGGTCGAGCTCCTTCATGGTCTCGATCGCGCCGAGCGCGCCGGCGCAGGCCACCGGGTTGCCGCCGTAGGTGCCGCCGAGGCCGCCCGCGTGCGCGGCGTCCATGATCTCGGCGCGGCCGGTGACGGCGGCCAGCGGCAGACCGCCCGCGATGCCCTTGGCGGTGGTGATCAGGTCCGGGACGATGCCCTCGTCCTCGCAGGCGAACCACTGGCCGGTGCGGCAGAAGCCGGACTGGATCTCGTCGGCGACGAAGACGATCCCGTTGTCGGCGGCGAACCGGCGGATCGCGGGCAGGAAGCCCTTGGCCGGCTCGATGAAGCCGCCCTCGCCGAGCACCGGCTCGATGATGATGGCGGCGACGTTCTCGGGACCGACCTGCTTGGTGATCTGGTCGATGGCCTGCTGGGCGGCCTCGGGGCCCGCGTTCTCCGGGCCGGTCGGCCAGCGGTAGCCGTAGGCGACCGGGACGCGGTAGACCTCGGGGGCGAACGGGCCGAAGCCGTGCTTGTACGGCATGTTCTTGGCCGTCAGCGCCATGGTCAGGTTCGTCCGGCCGTGGTAGCCGTGGTCGAACACCACGACGGCCTGGCGCTTGGTGTACGCACGCGCGATCTTGACGGCGTTCTCGACGGCCTCGGCGCCCGAGTTGAACAGCGCGGACTTCTTGGCGTGGTCACCGGGCGTGAGCTCGGCCAGCGCCTCGGCGACGGCCACGTAGCCCTCGTACGGCGTGACCATGAAACAGGTGTGGGTGAAGTCGGCGAGCTGCGCGGAGGCACGGCGTACGACGGCCTCGGCGGAGGCGCCGACGGAGGTCACCGCGATGCCGGAGCCGAAGTCGATCAGGCTGTTGCCGTCGACGTCCTCGATGACACCGCCGCCCGCGCGGGTGACGAAGACCGGCAGCGTGGAGCCGACGCCCTGCGCGACCGCGGCGAGACGGCGGGCCTGCAGCTCCTGCGACTTCGGGCCGGGGATGGCGGTGACGACGCGGCGCTCCTGCGGAAGTGCGGTCATGGGGACTCCCTGATGATCTTGCGTACCGGACGGTCCGGCGTGCCCGGCACCGGCGGACCGGGACGTTCGGGCGGGGCGTTTTGCGGACGCATACCTTCTTTTCTCGCAGGTTAGGTGGGCGGAAGAGGGGTGGGCATGCTCCATGTGGGCGTTGTCGGTGGCCGGGGTTGTCCGCCGTGGACATAGAGGTGCGGGATCCCGGGCCGGACGAATTGTCGCGCCCCTTGCCGCGCAATCGGTGAACTCCCCTTGCCCGGGCGTTAGATTGACTCGCTGATGGTGGACGGAACGGCAGGTCAGGGGGCAAGGGCGATGGACGACGGGACGCAGGAAGCCCGGGGTACGCACGCGAACCCCGTGCCGCGCCCGGCGGTGCCGCGGGACGCTCCCGCGACGCCGCCGCGGCCCCCGCGGCCCCCGGGCGCGCCGGACCCGGCGTACGGCCCGGGTACGGCGGGGCAGGAGCACGCCCCGGGCGCGGCCGGGTCCGCGCGGCACCCGGGCCCGGTGTCGGCCGTGGCGGCCTGGCTGGACGAGTCCCGCCCCGACGCCCCGACCGGCGTCTGGCGCTTCGGCTACCGCCCCCCGAAGGGCGCGCGCACGCCGGACCGGCTCCCCGCGATCACGGTTGTCGGCCTCCTGGTCCCGCTGGTCGTGGCGCTGTTCGTGTGGTCGCTGTGGCGGCAGGGCGCCCTGCCGTACGAGTGGGCCGTGCTGAAGCTGTTCACGCCGGCCGACTGGTGGTGGGGCGGCACCGTCTCGCCCAAGGGCATGGAGGGCCGCGAGGCCCTGGTCGTCTACGACGGCGTCTTCTTCGGCGTGCTCGTCCTCGCCGTCGGCCGGCTGGGCAGCTGGGCCGAGGTCCTGCGGCACTTCGTCGGCCGTCGCCCGCAGCCCGCACGAGCCCTGTGCGCCGCGGCCGGCGCCCTGGTCGTGCTGAGCCTCGTCTTCCCGGGGGCCTTCCCGGGCGTCGGCTGGGACCCCCTGCCGGTCGTCGACCCGGTGTTCTCCCTCGTGGTCCTGCTCTCGGGCGGCTACGACCTGTTCGCCTCGCAGCTGTTCACCGACGGGCTCTACACGGCCGTCACGCTGCTGGTGGTGTGGCCGTTCGCGCGGCTCGGCGGCTGGTGGGCCTACGCCAAGGAGGTCGCCGCACGCCGGCGCAGCGCCGCGGACCCGGCGGCGGCGCCGGCCGCGGAGCCGCCCTGCTCCCAGTGGCCGGAGCTCAGGCGGGCAGGCCGGGACGAGGCGGCCGACGTGCTGACCGCCGAGGTGGCCGGCGGCCGGATGAACGACGTGGACTGCGCCCGCGTGGAGCACGCCTGGACCCGGGCCCGGCGCGACGGCGACCTGGCCGCCTTCACGGACACGGTGCTGCGGCAGGGCGCGGCGGCCTGGGTCCACCCCTCGGGAAGCCGGGACCTGCCCGGCCGCACGGCACGGCACGACCTCCTCGCGGAACAGGTGCGCATCGGACGGTGGGTGCCCGGGGAGCGGGCGCCGCGCGCCTACCACGGTGCCGGCGCCGCCCTCGGCCCCGACGTCCTCGGCACCTCCCTCCTGCTCGTGGGGCCGCCCGGTTCGGGGAAGACCCGCCAGGTCGTCGAGCCGGTGACCGAAGGGCTCGCGCTGCAGGCCCTCACCGGGCGGTGCGCGGTCGTCGCGGTCTCCGCCGCCGGGGCCCCGCTGGGCCCGGACACGGCGTACGACGTGGTGGTGCGGATCGGTGACCCCGCCTCCGTCCACGACCTCGACCCCTACGCGGAGGCCGACGACCCGGACGAGGCCGCGGACTTCCTCGCCGAGGCCCTGGCGGGCGACCTGGACACGGTGAGCACCCAGGCCGCCGTCACCGCGCTCGCCCAGCTGCTCGGCCCCTACCGGGAGGTGCACGGGCACTTCCCGCCGCTGCCGGTGCTGCGCGAGCTCCTCGAGGGCGAGCCGGGGGCGCTCGCGGCCCTGCGCGCGGCGCTGGCGGACGATGGGCACACCGTGATGCGGCGCGAACTCGACGCCCGGATGCGGCAGGCCGGAACCGCCGCGGACGTGGGCCCGGCGCTGGCCGGCCGGCTGGCGCTGCTGGACAGGCCGGCCTTCGCCGAGTTCTTCGGCGTCGGGGGCGCGGGACGGTGCTTCTCGCTGCGGGCGGTCGCCCACCATCCGCTGCGGGTCCGCATCGACCTGCCCGAGCGCGGGCACGAGGAGGCGTGCCGGCTGATCACCCGGCTCGTCCTCGCGCAGTTCCACAGCGTCGTCCGGGACGCGCGGCGTCCGCACTTCGCCTGCCTGGTCCTCGACGACGCCACCGGGACCGTGACCCCGGAGTCGGTCCGCCGCATCCAGCGCCTGCGCTCCCAGAACGCCGGTGTCGTCCTCGCCCTGCGCACCGTCTCCGACGTGCCCGAGGCGCTGCACGGCCCGCTGCTCGGCGCCGTCGGCTGCCGCATGGCGCTGTGCGGTGTCACCACCTGGGACGGCAGCCGGTTCGCGCACGCCTGGGGCACCGCGTGGGTGGAGACGAAGGAGGTCGCCAAGCACACCGTCTTCGCCGACCAGCCCATGACCCGGGCCCTGCACGCGCTGCGCAAGCTGGTCACCGGCAAGGCCGTCACCACGGACGCCGTGACCACCAAGCAGGTGGAGCGGGAGCGCTGGTCCGCGTCCGAACTGGCCCACGAGGTGCCGCCGGGCCACGCGGTGCTGTCGCTCACGAGCGTGCGGGGCGAGCACGCGCCTCCGCTGCTGGTGGATCTGCGGGGGTGACGGTCCGTCGGCGGGCGTACGGCTCCGAGACGGTCCGGATCTGAACTCGTGCGTTTTTCAACCGGACATCTGTACGTAGGGTCACACGAGGACCGTACGGTGAGGCAGAATCGGCATGGGTCGTTCATACGTGACGGCCAAAAGATCACAACGATCACCCGATCTCCGCAGACCTGAAGGCCTCATGCCCCCGACGCTCGCCTCGCTCGTGCACCACTCGGCGCTGAAACTGACCGTGCGCGCGGGGGAGGACCGCCTGGACGTCCCCGTCCGCTGGGCCCACGTCAGCGAGCTCGCCGACCCGGTGCCGTACATGGAGGGCGGCGAGTTGCTGCTGGTCACCGCGCTGAAGCTGGACGCGGAGGACCCGGAGGCCATGCGCCGCTACGTGAAGCGGCTGGCCGGCGCGGGAGTCGTCGGGCTCGGCTTCGCCGTCGGCGTCAACTACGACGAGATCCCCGAGGCGCTCGTCGCCGCGGCCGAGGAGGAGGGCCTGCCGCTGCTGGAGGTGCCCCGCCGCACCCCCTTCCTCGCGATCAGCAAGGCCGTCTCCGCGGCCATCGCCGCCGACCAGTACCGGTCGGTCACGGCGGGGTTCGCCGCCCAGCGCGAGCTGACCCGGCAGGCGCTGAACGCCGGGCCGGAGGGGCTGCTCGCCGCGCTCGCGGCCCAGGTCGACGGCTGGGCGGCGCTGTACGACGCCTCCGGCGCCGTCGTCGCGACCGCGCCGGAGTGGGCGGTGCGGCGGGCCGCCCGGCTCACGGCGGAGGTCGAGCGGCTGCGGGACCGGCCCGCGCCCGCGAGCGCGGTGGTCGGCGGCCCCGAGACGGAGGACCGCGTCGAGCTGCACTCCATCGGCACCGGGCGCCGCCCGCGCGCCGCGCTCGCCGTCGGCACGGCCGCGACCCTCGGCACCGCCGAGCGCTACGCCGTCCATTCCGCCATCGCGCTGCTGACGCTCACCACCGAGCGGTCGCGCTCCCTGCACGCGGCCGAGCAGCGGATCGGCGCGGCGGTGCTGCGGATGCTGCTCGCCGGGCAGCCGGACCACGCCCGCGCCGTCGCCGGCGACCTGTACGGCGGTCTGCTGGACGCGCCGTTCCGGGTGATCGTCGCCGAGTCCGCCTCGGCGTCGGCCGCGCGGGCGCGCGCCGACGCCCATGCGCGCGTGCCGTCCTCACCGTCCTCCGCCGCTTCCGCCTCGGCGGCGGGGGCCGCCGCCCCCGCGCCGGGGGCCGCGCCCGACGCCTCCGCCTCCTCCCGTTCCGCGCGGGCGGGGTCGGCCCCGGCGGCCCCGGCCGGGTTGCTCGCCGTCGCGGGCGGGGCGGGTGACCCGCTCGCGGGACTCGCCGAGGTCGCGGAGGCGGCCGCCGCGCGGTCCGGTGAGAGGGTGCTGGTGGTGCCCGAGGGACAGCGGCTGGTGGTGCTGGCCGCCGACGGCGGCGCGGCTGTCGCGGCCTGCGCGGAGTACGCGGCGGCGCTGGAGGCCGCCCGGGCCGCGGCGGTACGGGAGCAGTCGGGCGGCGGGGACGAGGACGAGCTCGTCGTGGGGCTGTCGGCGCCGGCCGGTCCCATCGCGGCCGCCGGGGCGTACAAGCAGGCCGAGCAGGCGCTGTCGGTGGCGCGGCGGCGCGGCCGGGTGTGCGTGGAGCACGAGCAGGTCGCGTCCGGCTCGGTGCTCCCGCTGCTGGCCGACGACGCGGTGCGCGCGTTCGCGGACGGGCTGCTGCGGGCGCTGTACGAGCACGACGCGACGGGCCGCGGGGACCTGGTGGCCTCCCTGCGGGCGTGGCTCTCCCGGCACGGCCAGTGGGACGCGGCCGCCGCCGACCTCGGCGTCCACCGCCACACCCTGCGGTACCGCATGCGCCGGGTCGAGGAGATCCTCGGCCGTTCCCTGGACGACCCGGACGTCCGGATGGAGCTCTGGCTGGCCCTGAAGGCGACCTCGACGGAGTGAGCCCAGCCGCACGGAGTGACCGGCCCCCCGGGTGGTCGTAGGCCAATTCGTAGCGTCTCCGCCCGCCACTGCTACGGGTCGGACAAACGACCCCCGGCCCGGCCCGCCCTACCGTGGAGCCCGCAAGCCGAGAACACACCACTCAACGCGGAAGGGCCGGGACTCGTATGACTTCCTCCACCCACGCCTTCTGGCTCGCCGGCCGCCAGGTCACCGGCGAGGACACCTTCGACGTCACCAACCCGTGGGACGGGCGCCTGGTCGGCGAGGTGAGCGTGCCCACCGACGCCCAGGTCGAGGAGGCCGTGGCCGCCGCGTACGCCGTGCGGGACGAGTTCGCCGCCACCCCGGCGCACGTGCGCGCCGCCGCCCTCACCCACGTCGCCACGCGGCTGGCCGAGCGCACCGAGGAGATCGCGCAGCTGATCTCCGCCGAGAACGGCAAGCCGATCAAGTGGGCCCGGGGCGAGGTCGGCCGTGCCGTCTCCGTGTTCCGGTTCGCCGCCGAGGAGGCCCGGCGGTTCAACGGCGGCGAGGCCCAGCGCCTCGACACCGACGCCGGCGGCCAGGGGCGCCTCGCGCTCACCCGCCGCTTCCCGAAGGGTGTCGTCCTCGGCATCGCGCCGTTCAACTTCCCGCTGAACCTGTGCGCCCACAAGGTCGCCCCGGCCATCGCCGCGGGTGCCCCGATCATCCTCAAGCCGGCCCCGGCCACCCCGCTCTCCGGCCTGATCCTCGGCGAGCTGCTCGCCGAGACCGACCTGCCGGCCGGCTCCTGGAGCATCCTGACGGTCGCCAACGACCGGATGCCCGCGCTGGTGCAGGACGAGCGCCTTCCGGTCATCTCCTTCACCGGCTCGGAGAAGGTCGGCTACGCGATCATGGACTCGGTGCCGCGCAAGCACTGCACGCTGGAGCTGGGCGGCAACGGCGCGGCCGTCGTCCTTGCCGACTGGGCGAGTGACGAGGACCTCGACGGGGCCGCGACCCGCATCGCCACCTTCTCCAACTACCAGGGCGGCCAGTCCTGCATCTCGGTGCAGCGCGTGATCGCCGACGCCGCCGTGTACGACCGGCTGCTGCCGCGCATCGTCGCCGCCGTCGAGGCGCAGGTCACCGGTGACCCCGCCGACGACAAGACCGACGTCGGCCCGCTGGTCAGCGAGGAGGCCGCCCGGCGCGTGGAGTCCTGGGTGACGGAGGCCGTCGAGGCCGGCGCCATCCTGCTCACCGGCGGCGAGCGCGACGGCGCCACCTACGCGCCGACCGTCCTCACCGACGTACCGGCCGAGGTGACGATCTCCTGCGAGGAGGTCTTCGGGCCCGTCCTCACCGTGCAGAAGGTGGACGGCGAGGCCGAGGCGTTCGCCGCGGTCAACGACTCCAAGTACGGCCTGCAGGCGGGCGTGTTCACCCACGACCTGCAGACCGCCTTCCGCGCCCACCGCGCCCTGGAGGTCGGCGGCGTGGTCGTCGGCGACGTCCCGTCCTACCGCGCCGACCAGATGCCGTACGGCGGGGCCAAGCAGTCCGGCGTGGGCCGCGAGGGCGTGCGGTTCGCGATGGACGACTACACCTACGAGCGGGTCCTGGTCCTGACCGGTCTCGCGCTCTGATCCCGCCTTCCGCCCCCGGCGCCCCGACGCGGATGTCATCATGACGGTCGCGTGGTGCCGGGGGCGGTGCCGCGCCCGGGGTACGCCGGGGACGCGAGGGGGGCTCGTGGGGACGACGGTGCTGGGGGAGCTGCGCGGGGCGCAGAAGTCGGCGAAGGGCGTGTCGCTGTACTCGCGGTACGTCAACCGGCCCGCGGGCCGGTATCTGGCGGCCGGGGCGTACCGGCTCGGCCTGACGCCCAATCAGGTCACGCTGATCAGCGGGGCGTTCACCTTCACCGGCATCGCCGCGGTGGCGCTCGTCCGCCCCTCCTGGCCGCTCGCGCTCGCGGTGTACGCCGCCCTGGTCGTCGGCTTCGCCTTCGACTCCGCCGACGGGCAGCTCGCCCGGCTGACCGGGAAGGGCGGTCCGGCCGGGGAGTGGCTGGACCACGTGGTGGACTGCGCGAAGATGGTCGCGCTGCACTCCGCGGTACTGATCTCCTTCTACCGCTTCTTCGGCCTTCCCGGCGCCGGCTGGCTGCTGCTGCCGCTCGCCTTCCAGCTCGCGGCCGTGCTCACCTTCTGCGCCGGTCTGCTGACCGAGCAGCTCAAGCGGGGCCGGACCCCGGTCGGCACCCCGGCGGCTCCGCCCTCCCGGCTGCGGGCGGTGGCCCTGCTGCCGGTGGACTACGGGGTGTTCTGCCTGGTGTTCCTCACGCTGGGCGAGCCGACGCTGTTTCGCGGGGCGTACGCCGTCCTCGCCGCCGTGCACGCCCTGTTCCTCGTGGCGTTCCTCGCCAAGTGGTTCAGGGAGCTGTCCGCGCTTCCCCGGAACCCGGCGTGACCAGCGCGTCCAGGGCCCTGGACAGCAGGGTGCTGGAGGTGTGGACGGTGTACGGGAAGTAGACGACCTCCACGCCGACGGTCGCGAAGTCGCGCTCCAGCCGCTCGCCCTTCTCGGTGCCCCGCCAGTCGTCGCCCTTGAAGATGACGTCGAAGCGGACCTGCTGCCAGGTCTCCAGCTTGTCGGGGACGGTCTCGACGAACGCGGCGTCCACGTGCCGGACGCTGCGCACGATCTCCAGGCGCTCCGGCAGCGGGACCACCGGCGCGCGCCCCTTGGCGAGCCGGGCCATCTCGTCCGAGACCACGCCGGCGACCAGGTAGTCGCACTGGCTGCGGGCGTGCCGGAGGATGTTCAAGTGGCCGATGTGGAACAGGTCGTAGACCCCGGGTGCATAACCGACACGATGGACCATGCGTTCTCCCCCCACAGTGAACGTCAATCCGCCAACGGGCAGTTGATGGTCCACCGACCTTACTGTGAAGCCCACCTGGAGATCCGGTGAACGGTTAAGGTGGGCGAGGATCGCTTCTGGGGGGAAGGGGACCGGCGTTGACCGGATTCGAGCCCGAGCATGCCCGTACCGAGCACGGCGAACACCCGCACCTGACCGGCCGCCGTGTGCTGCTGGTGTCCACCAACTACGCGCCCGAGCACACCGGGATCGGCCCGTACGCCACCCAGCTCGCCGAGCACTGGGCGGCCCGCGGCGCCGACACCCACGTCCTCGCGGGCATGCCGCACTACCCGTCCTGGCGGCTCGACCCCGAGTACGCGGGCTTCTGGCGGACCACGGAGAGACGCGGCGGGGTCACCGTGCACCGGCGCAGACACACCGTGCCCGCCCGGCAGACCGCCGTGCGCCGGGCCCTGTTCGAGGCATCCCTGCTTGCCCACCAGCTCGCCGCGCCGCCCCGCATGCCCCGCCCGCACGCGGTCGTCGCGCAGATGCCCAGCCTGGCGGGCGCGGTGGCCGCCGCGCGGATCGCGCGCCGCCACGGGGTTCCCTTCGTGCCGGTCGTGCAGGACCTGATGGGCGCCGCGGCCGCGCAGAGCGGCATCAGCGGCGGCGACCGGGCGGCCGCGGTGGCGGCCCGCGCCGAGCGGTACGCGCTGGGCCGCGCCACCCTCGTCGGCGTGATCCACGACAGCTTCCGGCCCCGGGTGGAGGCGATGGGTGTCGACCCGTCCCGCATCCGGCTGGTGCCCAACTGGTCCCACGTGGCCCGTCCTTCGCGCCCGCGTGCCCAGACGCGGGCCCGGCTCGGATGGTCCGGCGACCGTCCGGTGGTGCTGCACTCCGGCAACATGGGCCTGAAGCAGGGCCTGGAGGTCCTCGTCGACGCGGCCCGCCTGGACCCCGGCGTCGACTTCGTGCTCATGGGCGAAGGCAACCAGCGCGCGGTCCTCCGGGAGCGGGCCGGCGACCTGCCCAACCTGCGCTTCCTGCCGCCCGCGGAGGAGGCGGACTTCACCGACGTCCTCGCCGCCGCCGACGTCCTCGCGGTCACCCAGCGGGCCTCCGTGCTCGACATGAGCGTGCCGTCCAAGCTCACCTCCTACTTCGCCGCCGGGCGCCCGGTCCTCGCCTCGGTCGCGGCCGAGGGCGGCACGGCCGACGAGGTGCGCCGCTCGGGAGCCGGGGTGCTGGTCCCGCCGGAGGACCCCGCCGCCCTGCTGCAGGCGGTGCGGGACATCGCGGCGGACGCCGCCGCCGCGGACCGGCTGGGGGCCCGCGGCCCCGCGTACGTGGACGAACGGCTCAGCCGCGCGGCCGGCCTCGGCCGCCTGGACGGCCTGCTCGCCGAGGCACTGGAACAGGGCACCACCGCGCACGAAGGAGCGGCACGCGCATGAACGAAGAGGCACGCGGGCAGCAGGACGAGCCGGAGCTCCTGCGCGACCAGGTGCAGCAGGTCCTGCGGCACCGCGTCCTGGTGGCCGGCGGCCTGATCGCGGGGCTGCTCGCCGGGGGCTGGTTCGCCTTCGGCTCGGCACCGACGTACGAGTCCTCCAGCGAGGTACTCGTCCGGGCGGCCACCATCAACCCGTACGCGGCGAGCGGGATCTCCGTCGACAAGCAGGTCAACATCGGCAGCGAGCGGCAGACGGCCGCCGGGAACGCGGTGGCCGCGCGCGCCGCGCTGAAGCTCGGCCGGGGCCCGGCGGACGTCGGTGACCTGCAGAGCCACCTGCAGGTCACCAACCCGCCGGACACCCTGGTGCTGAAGTTCAGCTACGTCGCCGGCAGCCCCCGGGCGGCCGCGCGGGGCGCCAACGCCTTCGCCGAGGCCTACCTCGACTACCGCGAGAAGCAGACCGCCGGCACCGTCGCCACGATGGTCAAGGGCTACCAGAACCAGCTGAACCCGCTCGCCAAGCAGCGCGAGGACCTGCTGAAGCAGATCGACCGGCTCCAGGGCGACACCGAGAAGAGCACCGTGCTGGCCGCCCAGGCCAATCTGCTCAGCCAGATCACCCAGCTCACCAACAGCATCAGCGAGCTCAAGGCACTGGACACCACGCCCGGTTACGTCACCGTCACCGCCGAGCCGCCGACCGGCGCGGAGGGCCTCGGCACCCCGCTGCTGATCGCGCTGGGCGGGGTGGTCGGCCTCGCCCTCGGCCTGCTCGGCGCCTGGCTGCGGATGATCTTCGACCCGGCGGCCCGGTCCGCGGAGACCGTGGCCCGCGCGCTGCGCGCCCCCGTGCTGGGCGCCCTGCCGAAGGCGCCCGAGGAGCCGTTGCTCGCGCCGGACGGCGCCCTCGCCGAGCAGTACCGCTCGGTGGCCTTCCGGCTGGCCTACGACCGGCACTTCGCCGACCGCCGGCGGCTGCTGGTGGTCGAGCCGAACGGCGAGGGCACGACCGCCGCCGCCGTCGCGGTCAACCTCACCGCCTGCTTCGCCGAGACCGGCATGTCGGCCCTGCTCGTCGAGGCCGACCTGCGCCGCCCCGGGCTCGACGGGCGGCTGCCGGAGGCGCCCGGCGCGCGCGCCGGATGGGCCAACGGGCGCACCGCCGAGGGCAATCCGTGGCCCGGGGGCCGGCACATCACGGTGGACGCCGGGGAGTCCGGCACCTTCGAACTCGTTCCAGGGACCCGGGTGCCGCACGTGGCCCGCACGCTCACCTCCGCGGCCACCACCCGCCTCATCGACCAGGCCGACGCCCCGAACACCACGGTCGTCGTCCTCGCCCCGCCCGTGCTGTCCTACGCCGACGCGCTCGCGCTCGTCGACCGCGTCGACGGAGTCGTCGTCGTGTGCGACCCGCGCACCACCGCGCGGACCGCGCTGGAGCGCGTCCGCGAGCTGATCGACGGGGCCGGCGGCCAGGTGCTCGGCGCCGTGCTGCACCCGGCCGGAAGCGCGCGCAGGGGCCGCCGCCGGGGCGCCGGTGCCACCGCCGTCCCGGCCCGGGCGCGGGCACTGCCCACCGAGACCGTCACCCGGGACACCCTGTCCTCGGGCACCCGGTGAGGGCGCGCACGGCCGTCCTGTGCTCGGTCCTCGACCAGGCGGTGAGCGCGCTCACCAACATCGCCGTCCTGGTCCTGGTCGCCCGGCACAGCGAGGCCGGCACCTTCGCCGTGTTCGCCACGGCGTACGTGGTCTTCACCGTGCTGCTCGGCGCCTTCGGGGCGTACGTCGGCCAGGAGCTGGTGCTGCACCGGGGCGAGCCGGAGACGCTGGGGCGGGCCTGCCGCGGCGCGGCCGCGTTCACGGCGAGCGCCTCCGCCGTGCTGGGCGCGCTGCTCGCGGCCGGCTCCGCCCTGCTGTCCCCGGACGCGGCGGTGTACGGGGCGCTCGGTCTCGTGCTGCCGGTGACGCTCACCCAGGACACCCTGCGCTACTGCTTCTCCGTGCTGCGCAGACCGCACCTGGCGCTGGCCACGGACCTGCTGCGGCTCGGCGCCGCGCTGCCGCTGCTGGCCGCGCAGCCGGGCGGCGCCTCCGCCGCCCGCGCCACCCTCGTGTGGGGCCTGTCCGCGCTGCCCGCCCTGCTGCTGGCCCTGGCCCTGCTGCGGCCCTACGTCCGGGGCGCCGGCAACGACCTCGGGCGCTACGTCGGCCGCGGCCACCTCGGCCGCCGCTTCCTGGTCGAGTTCGGCGTCGGCAACGCCACCAGCCAGCTCGCCGTCCTCGCCCTCGGCCTGTTCGCGACCCCGCTCGCGGTCGGCGCGCTGCGCGGCGCGACCACCCTGTTCGGGCCGCTGAACGTGGCCTTCAACGCGGCCACCGGATTCGGCCCGCCGCTGCTCGGCCGGCACCCCGCGCCCCGGCGCGCGGCGCTGGCCGCCGGCGGGGCGCTCGCCGCCCTTGCCGCCGGATGGGCGGCCGTGCTGTACGCGCTGCCCACCCGCTACGGCCGTCAACTCCTCGGCGACACCTGGGAGTCGGCGGCACGGGTCCTGCCGGCCACCGGCGCCCAGTACGCGGCGATGGCGTTCGGCGTGTGCGGGCTGCTCGCGCTGCGGGTGCTCGCCCCCCGCACCACTCTGCCCGTGCAGCTGGTGTTCTCGCCGGTGTCCGCCGGGCTGCTGCTCGGCGGGTACGCCTGGGCCGGGGTCGCGGGCGCCGCCTGGGGCCTGTGCGCGGGCTCGGTGCTCAAGGGCGCGGCGGCCTGGCTGCGGGCCGTGCGGGCGCCCGGCCGGGCCGCGGCCGTCAGTGCAGTTGCCGCCACCGCTCCGGACGCAGTGTCGTGATCAGTGCCAGGCACAGCACCCCGATCGCGATCCGCCCGGAGGCCTGCAGCAGTGGGCCGCGCAGCAGGATGAAGGAGTAGCCGGCCACCAGCGGGACGGCGAGGGTGAGGATGCTCGCCGGTCCGGCCCGCACCACCCGGTGCGCGTAGCGCCGGTCCACCCGGGCCGCCACCCAGCCGATCAGCCCGAACCCGGCGACCATGCCCACCGCCCCGAAGTCCAGCCACAGTTCGGCCCACAGCGGGGAGGAGCGGTTGGTGTTGGCCGCCGCCATCCACTCGCTCACCATGACCCCGGTGTCCCGCGGTTTCGCCGTCCACACGGACCGGGGCACGAAGAACAGGGCGGAACCGGTCAGCTGGCGCCCGTAGGTGTGGCCGTTGCCCGCGTCGGCGTACGTGATGGTGTTGGCGAACATCGCCATCTGGTCGTAGTCCTTGAGCACCAGCGGGTCGAGGACCGACGACGTCCTGGCGGCGGCGGGGGTGTTGGCGCTGTCGTAGCGGAACCGGTCGGCGAACGGGAAGATCAGCACGGCGGCGGCGACACCCAGCGACAGGGCCGCCCGGTACATCGCGGGGCTCTGCGGGAACACGGTGAACAACAGGGCCAGCAGGACGGTCAGGAACCAGTAACGCGGGTTGGAGATCGGGTTGTTGACGATCGCGTTCAGAGCGGTCAGGGCGGCCAGCGTGAGCCAGGGGAGCGGACGCCGGCGGGCCCGCGGCGAGGTGATCAGCCAGCGGGTCACCACCATGAGCGCGAGGAGCGCCGGGACCGTGCCGAAGCCGCGCAGCATCGCCGTGCCCGCCTGCGAACCGCCGTCGCCCACCCCGCTGTTGCCGATCGACTGGGTGATCTCCATCCGGCTGGCGAAGAACACCCCGAGCCCGCCGAGCTTGACCACGAACAGCCCGCTGCCCGCGAACGCCAGCGCCACCAGGACCGCCAGCCGCCGCCGCGCCACCGTGGCGGGCCGGAACACCGTGCGCGCGGTCGGGCGCACCCCCGGCCGCACCAGCAGCGCCCCGGCGTCGAACGCGGCGCACGCCACCAGCACCAGCCCCACGGCCAGCGCCAGGTCCGACCGCGAACCGGCCACCGGCACCGGGTACTTGCCCATGACGGCCTGGGCGAGCGGGGCGATGCCCATCGCCATGTAGACGAACAGCCAGAAAGTGCCTTGCAGCAGCTTGCGGTGCCGGCCCAGGATCATCGCGGACAGCCGGGCTCCCGCGTAGACGGTGAGGACCAGTTGCAGCCAGTACGCCTGGTCGCGCAGGCCCGCGCCCTGGCGCAGGGTGACGAACGCGGGCAGCAGGACGGTCAGCCCCAGGACCAGCGGCAGGGCCAGCACCCGCCGGAGGGCCCCGCGCCGTGAACCGCGCCGCGCCTCGGCCGGGCCGGTGCGCAACGGCCGTACGGCAGCCGGTGATCCGGCAGCCGGTGTTCCCGCCGACATAAGCCCCCTCCGCCCTTCGTTCACAGAGTCTACGGATTTGTGTGCGAGCCGAGGGGGGAATGCCTAGGGTGGAGCGCGGAGGAGGGGGAACTCTTGCGCGATCTGCGAACGTTCACACTGTCCGGCTACGACAAGGGGCGCGGGATCGTCGCCCAGGCACTGTGGTTCTGCGTGCTGAACACGCTCTTCATGGCCTGGTTCTGCCCGGCCCGGCTGCGCGTCGCGCTGCTGCGGGCCTTCGGCGCGAGGATCGGCGAGGGCGTGCTGATCCGGCACCGGGTCCGCGTCCTGTGGCCGTGGAAGCTCACCGTCGGCGACCACACCTGGATCGGGGAGGGCGCCTGGCTGCTCAACCTGGAGCCGGTCACGATCGGCGCCCATGTGTGCGTCTCCCAGGAGGCGCTGCTGTGCACGGGCAGCCACGACCACCGCACCACCGACTTCCGGTACCGCAACGCGCCCATCCGCGTCGAGGACGGCGCATGGATCGCGGCGCGGGCCACGGTGCTCGCGGGCGTGACGGTGGGACGGCACGCGGTGGTGTCCGCGGGCACGGTCCTCTCCCGCGACCTGCCCGACCTGACCCTCCACACGGCGCAGGGCACCCGCCCGCTGAAGGAGCCCGTGCGGGAACCGGCCGCGAAGGAGCGCACCCCGTGAGAGCCCTGCACGCCGTCACCCTGCACACGCCCACGCAGGCCTTCGGCGGCCCGGTCCGGGTCGCCGTCAACCTCACCGCGGGCCTCGCCGCCCGCGGCGTCGACAGCCGTATCGTCGCCCTCGGCTCCGGCTTCGACGGGCCGCTCCCGTCCGACGTGGACGGCCGCCCCGCCCGCCTCTACCCGGCCCGCCGTGTCCTGCCCGGCGCCGGGTTCAGCGGCATCACCTCGCCGGCGCTGCTGGCCGGCGCCCGCCGCCTGGTGCGCGCCGCCGACGTCGTCCACGTGCACCTCGCCCGCGACCTGGTCACCCTGCCGGTCGCGCTGGCCGCGCTGAGCGCCGGCCGCCCGCTGGTGGTGCAGACCCACGGCATGGTCGACCCCAGCGACAAGGTCCTCGCCAGGCTGCTCGACGCCGTGGCGGTGCGCCGTGTGCTGCGCCGCGCGGACGCGCTCCTGCACCTGACGTCGTACGAACGCAAGGCCCTGGACGCGGTGCTGGGCGGCACCGATCCCGGCAACCACGTACGGCTGGTCAACGGCGTGCCGGCGCAGGAGCGCCGCCCCCGCCCGGACGGGCCGCCCCGGCTGCTCTACCTGGCCCGGATGCAGGCCCGCAAACGTCCCGCGGACTTCGTCGCCGCCGCCCCCGAGGTGCTGCGTCGTCACCCCGGCGCCCGCTTCGTGCTGGCCGGGGCGGACGAGGGCGAGCTGGACACGGCGCTGAAGCTGGCCGCGTCCCTCGGCGTCGCGGGCTCCGTCGACTACCTCGGCACCCTCGCCCCGGGCGCCGTCCTCGGCGAACTGCGCCGCAGCCATGTGCACGTACTGCCCTCGGTCGACGAGCCGTTCCCGATGTCGGTGCTGGAGGCGCTGTCGGTGGGCGTGCCCTCGGTCGTCACCCCGACCAACGGGCTCGCCGACGACCTCGCCCGCTCCGGCGCCGGCCGCGTCGCCCGCACCCCGGACCACCTCGCGGCGGAGATCCTCTCCCTCCTGGACCCGGACGCCAACGACCGTGCCTCGCAGGCGGCTTGGCAGCTCTCCCGCACGTCCTTCTCCCTGGACGCGGTCACCGACCGCCTCCACACGTTGTACGGATCCCTCTCCCGCCCCTGACGCCCACACCCGCAGGACACGGTCCGCGCGTCCCGAGCGGGTGTGACGGGACGGCGGGCACCGCCGCAAGCCCGTCATACGGGGGCCGCCGGGTGGCGGCCCCCGCGGTGGGACGGGTCAGGCGCGGGCCCAGGCGTAGCACCCGGTGGACGTGAAGGTCCTGGTGCCCTTGCGCACGGTGATCGTGTGCGTGCTGCCGCCGGCGCCGTCGAGGGACCAGGAGCAGTCCTTCGACGGGGTCAGCGCCCGGTAGGTGCCCGGTGCCGGAGCGGTGTGGGTGCCGTCCGGATAGCCGCCCCGGGTGGCCGCGACGAGGGGCTTCAGGTCCGGGCAGAGGCCGTCCACGGCGGCGTCGGCCCCCTTGATGTCACCGGCGATGACCGCGCCGACGGCCGCGTCCCGGTCGATCCTGGCGGTGTACGCGAGCCGGTCGCAGGTGTCCTGCCCGGCCTGCAGGATCGCCGCCGGATCGGTGCCCTCGGGCACCCGGCCCGCCAGGTACTTCCTCTCCTTCTTCGTGAACGACCCGGTGGCCGGGGTGATCTTCCCGTCGGGCACGGTGTGCCGCGGGCCCCGCGCGGCGCCGCCCGCCGGCGCCTTGCCGGACGGCGTCGCCGCGGGAGCGTCGGCCGCCGGGGCGGACACCGCCGGAGCGGCCGGGAGCGGGGTGCCGCTGCCGGCCGCCGCGGGGCGCGCCCCGCCTCCGCCCGAGCTGCCGCAGGCGGCTAGCAGCGGCAGGAGGGCAAGTGCCGCGAGCGCACTTCTCTTCATGAAGCGCCCGTCCCGAGCTTGTAGTGGGCGAGCACCTGACTCGACGACAGGACCTTGCCGTACACGGCCACCTCGTCGATCAGGCCGGTGTAGTACCGGCTCGTCGGCTTGCTCGTCCAGGAGTCCAGGTTGTCACCGCCGACCCGCCAGTAGCCCGAGCCCGGCTGGTTGCCCGTGACGAAGGAGTTTGAGGCGCGCAGCGAGCCGTCGACGTACAGCTTCATGCCGTCGCCGCCCTCGGTGGCGACCACGTGGTGCCATTTGCCGTCGTTGTACCCCTGCAGGGTGCTGATGGTGCGGACCGACCCGGGGTAGACGCCGAAGACGAGCTGCCCGCCGTTGGTCATGTAGACGTGCTTGTCGTAGCGGGTGGAGGCCAGCTGCACCTTGTTGGCGAAGCCGATGAGCTTGCCGCCGTTGGTGGACGTGGTCTTGAACCACAGCTCCAGCGAGAACGCCGACGGAGCGTCGTGCAGCTTGTCGCTGTAGGTCCACTCGCTCTGCGAGCCCGTGTAGCCGACCGACGAGCCGGACCCGGCCGCCGCGTCGGCGACCGCCTGGCTCGGCGCGTTCCAGTGCACACCGCTGTCGTCGCCGCTGGAGCTGTCGGCCGCGTACGCGCCCGACGTCTCGTTGAAGCGCCAGTACAGCGAGGCGCCGTCACCGCGGACGGCCGAGGGGTACGCGGCAGCGGCGGACGCCACCTGCACCGACTGCGCGGCCGACTTGCCGGAGGTGTTGGTGCCGTCGGAGGCGCTGATCCGGTACGAGTGCGTCTCCCCGGCCGACACGTCCGTGTCCGTCCAGGTCAGTTGCGGGCGCGACCACGGCAGCGAGGACGCCGGGATCTCCTGGACCGGGGTGGTGCCCCCGTCCTTGTAGATCCGGTACGTCAGGTCGCTGTCGTCGGTGTCGTAGCTGGAGCGCCAGTGGACGGCGACCCTGCCGGGATCGAGGCTCTCCACCCGCACCTGCGGCACGGTCGGCGCGCCGGTGTCCGGGCCGGAGGAGACCCGGGTCAGCGACTGCTGGGCGGTGCCGTTGACGGTGGTGAACTCGCCGCCCACCCACAGGTAGTCCGTCCCGCCCTTGGGGGCGAGGGCGAACACGCGCGGGCCGATGCCCTCTCCGATGCCGTCGTTGGTGTCCGGGGCCCAGCCCACCAGGCGCGGGTCGCTCACGCCCTCGGCGAGCAGATGGCGGCGCTGTCCGTCCGGGTACTCGCCCATCGAGGAGCAGTCGTGCGCGTGCGAGGCGCTGTAGACCAGGCCCTTGTAGAGCTGCAGGGCCTGGGTGGCGCCCAGGCAGGTGTCGCGCCAGCGCTGCGCGAAGGTGTCCGGCTCGAACGCCGTCCGCCCGTCGAACACGCCGCCGCCGGTGCCCTCGTTGGCGGTGTAGACACCGGTGGCGTCGGCGGTGATGTCCTTGACGACGGAGGTGTCCGGGAAGAAGCCCCGCGGGTACGCCCGGGTCACCGCGCCGCTGGTGGCGTCGGTGATGGCCAGGGCGTGCGAGTCGCTGCCGTTGACGGTGAAGAAGTCGCCGCCGACCGCCACGTGCTGCCCGTCCGCGGTGACCTCCACCGCCCGCCCCGGAGCGTCCGCGTTCGCGGTCCAGGAGGTGAGGTCGCCGCCGGTGTCGACGGCGGCGAACCGCTGCCGGGTGCTGCCGTTGACGCTGGTGAAGTCGCCGCCGAAGTACACCGTCGAGCCGGTCACGGCGAGCGCCCGCACGGTCGCGGGCACCGAGGGACGGAAGTCGGCGCGCGGCGTGCAGCTGGCGATGTCGATGGCGGCCAGGCTGCTCGCGCCGACTCCGTTGACGGCGCCGAAGTACCCACCGACGTACAGAGTTCTGCCGTCGGGGGACACCGCGAGCGCCCGGACCGTGGCGGTGCCGCTGCCGACCGTGAAGGACAGCGAGCAGCCGGTGGGCGCGCCGGTCGCCGCGTCGAACGCGGCGAAGTTCACCGCCGACCGCTCCGCGGCGTCCCCGGCGCCGGTGCCCTCGGGGCGGATCGCCGAGAAGGTGCCGCCGGCGAACACGGTGCCGTCCGCCTGGGCGAGGGCGTACACGACGCCGTTCGTCTGCCAGGTGGAGAGGTCGTCGGCGGTCAGGGAGACCGGCGGGGTGAGCGCGCCGGCGTCGGTGGCGGTGAGCGGCAGGCAGAGCAGCGGAGCGGCGCACGCGACGGCGAGCGCGGTGAGGCTCCGGCGGTGTCTGGACCTGCGGCCGGGGAGTCCGGGCTGTTTGGATCTGCGGTGCATTCCTTCTCCTAGCGGTGCGAGCGGGTGGTACGTGGTGCTGCGTGGGGGGCGTCCCTGGGTGTGTGGGGCGGTGTGGGGTGGGGCAAGTGGCGCACGTGGGGCGGCGGCCAGTCGTGCCTCAGCGGTCCACGCGGACGGCGGTGCCGGCCAACTCGTCCTCCAGCCGGGCCACATCGGCGTCGACCATGATCCGGGCCAGTTCCCGCACCCTCACCGCGGGCGTCCAGCCGAGCAGTTCGGCCGCCTTGGAGGCGTCCCCGATCAGCGCGTCGACCTCGCTGGGGCGCTCGTACTTGGGGTCGTAACGGACGAACTCCGTCCAGTCCAGGCCCGCGTGGGAGAAGGCGACTTCCAGGAACTGCCGGACGCTCGCCGCCTCGCCGGTCGCCACCACGTAGTCGTCGGGCTGGTCGCGCTGGAGCATCCGCCACATCGCCTCGACGTACTCGGGCGCGTAGCCCCAGTCGCGCACCGCGTCGAGGTTGCCGAGATAGAGACGGTCCTGCAGACCGGCCTTGATCCGGGCCACCGCACGCGTGATCTTGCGGGTCACGAAGGTCTCGCCGCGGCGCGGGGACTCGTGGTTGAAGAGGATGCCGTTGACCGCGAACATGTCGTACGCCTCGCGGTAGTTGACGGTCGCCCAGTAGCCGAAGACCTTCGCGCAGCCGTACGGGCTGCGCGGGTGGAACGGCGTCCGCTCGTTCTGCGGGGGAGGGGTCGCGCCGAACATCTCCGACGACGAGGCCTGATAGAGCCGGGTCTCGATGCCGCTGGCGCGCACCGCCTCCAGCAGCCGGATCGTGCTGAGGCCCGTGACGTCCCCCGTGTAGAGCGGCGCGTCGAAGGAGACGCGGACGTGGGACTGCGCGCCCAGGTTGTAGACCTCGTCCGGTCTGAGGTCGCGCAGCAGGTTCACCAGCGCCACCCCGTCCGAGAGGTCGGCGTGGTGCAGGACGAAGGACCGTTCCGGCTCGTCGGGGCCCTGGTAGATGTGGTCGATCCGCTCGGTGTTGAAACTCGACGAACGGCGGATCAGCCCGTGCACGGTGTAGCCCTTGCTCAGCAGCAGCTCCGCGAGATAAGAGCCGTCCTGCCCGGTCACCCCGGTGATGAGTGCCGACTTGCCCATGCAGTACCCCCTCAGACGCGACCGACGGGTCGCGTTTTCCTATGAATTGACCTGACTTCCCGTGGAACGTTCCCCGGAGCCGCCGGCCGCTGGCACAATCCGCGCATGACAGCTGACGCTTCGCTCAAGCTCACGACCCCGTTGCTCCCGCGTTCGGCGCGTGTCTTCGTTGCCGGTCACCGCGGCCTGGTCGGGTCCGCGGTGACCCGCCGGCTCCAGGCCGACGGACACGAGGTGGTCACCCGCGGCCGGGAGCAGCTCGATCTGCGCGACGCGGCGCGCACCGAGGCCTTCCTGCGCGACGTCCATCCGGACGCCGTCGTGCTGGCCGCCGCCAAGGTGGGCGGCATCATGGCCAACAGCACCTCTCCGGTGCAGTTCCTGGAGGACAACCTGCGCATACAGCTGAGCGTCGTCGCCGGCGCGCACGCCGCCGGGGTGCCGCGTCTGCTGTTCCTCGGCTCGTCCTGCATCTACCCGAAGCTCGCCGAGCAGCCGATCCGCGAGGAGTCGCTGCTCACCGGCCCGCTGGAGCCGACCAACGAGGCCTACGCCATCGCCAAGATCGCCGGCATCACCCAGGTCCAGTCCTACCGCCGCCAGTACGGCGCCGCGTACGTCAGCGCCATGCCGACCAACCTCTACGGTCCCGGCGACAACTTCGACCTGGCCACCTCGCACGTGCTCCCGGCCCTCGTCCGCCGCTTCCACGAGGCCCGCGAGACCGGTGCCCCCGAGGTCGTGCTGTGGGGCACCGGAACCCCGCGCCGCGAGTTCCTGCACGTCGACGACGTCGCCTCGGCCTGCGCGCTGCTCCTGGAGCGCTACGACGGCGACAGCCCGGTCAACATCGGCTGCGGCGAGGACCTGCCGATCAGCGAACTGGCCGAAATTGTTCGGAAGGTGACGGAGTACCAGGGCGAGATCGTGTGGGACACCGGCAAGCCCGACGGCACCCCGCGCAAGCTCCTGGACGTCTCCCGCCTGACCGCCCTCGGCTTCAAGCCCGCCGTCTCCCTGCGCGACGGCATCGCCTCGACCTACGCGTGGTGGCTGGAGCACCGGCACGGCACCTGACCGCCCGGCCCCGGGGCTCCGCCCGGCGGCCCCGGAGCGGCTGCGAGGAGCCGCGACCGGGAGATGGAGGCGACGCGCGGCCCCGACCCCGGCAGGACTTCTGCGCGCGGCCGTGGCTCCGGTTCGGATGCGGCTCGTGGCCGTGACCTCGGAGCGGGTGCGGCTCGTGGAGGTGATCCCGGAGCGGGTGTGGCGTGCGGCCGCGATCTCGGGGTCGGCCGGGCGCACGGCCGTGGCGCCGGATCGGGAGTGACCTACGGCCCTGACATCAGCGCCCGTTGGGCGCGCGGCCCCCGCGGGCCGGGTCGGGCGTGTGCCCGGGGACCCGGCGCCGGTGCGCGAGGCGCGCGGCGGCCCGGAAAGGGTGCGGGGCACCGGCAGCCCCCTCAGTACGCCCCGCGGCCGTCGACGACGGCGCGCAGGGTACGGGTCATGATCTCCACGTCGGTGGCGACCGACCAGTTGTCCACGTACCAGAGGTCGAGCGCGACCGTCTCGTCCCAGGACAGGTCCGAGCGCCCGCTGACCTGCCACAACCCGGTCATGCCCGGCTTGACGGCCAGCCGCCGCAGCTCCGTCGGGCTGTAGTGGGCCACCTCGTCGGGCAGCGGTGGACGCGGCCCAATCAGGGACATGTCACCCGTAAGCACGTTGAGCAGTTGCGGCAGCTCGTCCAGGGACAGCCGGCGCAGCACGGCGCCGAGCGGGGTGACCCGGGGATCGCGCCGCATTTTGAACATGTGTCCGTCGTGCTGGTTGGCCCCGGAGCGCGCGAGTTCGGCCCGGCGGGCCTCCGCGTCGGCGACCATGGTGCGGAACTTCCACATGGTGAACGGCCGACCGCCGGCTCCGCAGCGCGTCTGCCGGTGGAAGACCGGCCCCGGCGACGAGCCGCGCACGGCCAGCGCCAGCGCCGCGAACACCGGGGACAGCACCAGCAGCCCGAGCGCGGCGCCGAGCCGGTCGAGCAGCGACTTCAGCCACGGCTGCCCGAACTGCTGGGCGGGCGGAGTCACCTGAAGTACCGTCAACCCGGCCGCCGTGGTGGGCCGCACCCGCGCCTCGGCGACCTCCGTGAGACCGGGCACCACCGCGAGCTGGAGCCCGGCGCCGTGCAGCGCCCAGCCCACGTGCCGCAGCCGCTCGCCGGTCATCCGCAGGCCCGGCGCGACCAGGGCCACGTCCGCGCCGGAGTCCGCCACGGCCCGCAGTACCGCGTCCGCGTCCTGCACCTCGTCCTCGGCGGTGTCCGCCAGCCGGCCCGCGACCGGCATCCCGCACCGCACGGCCCGGTCGCCGACCGGCACCACGCCCACCACCACGTACGCGTGGTCGGTACGCGAGGCGAGCCGTCCGACCACATGGTCCACGGCGGCCGGCTCGCCCACCACCAGCGCCCGGCGAACCGCGCGTGCCTCGCGCCGCTGCCGGTTCAGATGGAGCTTCGTCATCGGTGCCACCGCCGCCGCGGTCAGGAGCCCCGGCACCAGAGCGGCCAGCGTCAGACTCGGCCGCGGCCCGTTCTCCACGCCGGAGAGGATCAGCGCCAGCGCCAGGACCCCGGCCAGCAGCACCCAGTCGCGTAAGGCGGCCAGCACGCCCCACGACTCCCCGAGGCGCTGGACGGCGTAGCGGCGCCGCATCGCCCGGATGGCCGTCCACACGGCCGCGCCCAGCAGCCCGCCGACGAGCGGCAGGTCCCGGCCGTCGGCGTCCAGGGCCACGGCCAGTGGGCCTCCGACCCCGCAGGTGTCGGTGAGCACGGCGAGCGGACGGTACCAGCGGGCCTTGCCGTCCCCCGGCCGGTGCCCGCGGGCCGGGCCGTCACCCATTCGGTCCCAGTCGGCCCTACCGTCGCCCGTCCGGTGCCGGTGGGCCGTGCCGTCACCCGTTCGGCCTCTTCGCCGAATCGTTTCCCCGTCGAGTCCGTCCGTTCCGGCCGTTCTGGCCGTCCGCGTCGTCCCGGTCCCGTTCCCGGACGCCTGAGCCCCCGGTTCTCCGGCGGACTCCGACACGCCGACATCCCGCATGTGCCCCCCAGCCATACGTCGCCGTCACGGGCCCGTCCGTCTCCTGCCGTTCCCCACCGAACGGACGTGCCCAAGTGATCGAGGACCCTATGGCACAACTGCGCACGCTCACCGGCGTTTTCGAGAAATTCATAGGAATCCGGTGAAGAAGTTCACAACTGGCCTTCACGCCACGGTCACGTGATGCTGGGTGAAACCACCCCGAAACAGACGGACGACCGCGAGCGTCCCGCCCGAGGGGTGGTGGGTCCACCCGGTATCGGGTACATACGATCCAGTAGGACCGGTCAGTAACGTACAGCCCCCAGATCCCTATTCGCGGCGAGGTGAGCCTCATGCCCGCACCAACGAGCAACCGGCCCAGTGTCACCGAGCGTGAGGCCCGCCAGGTGGCGGAGGCCGCCCGGGAGCAGGACTGGCGCAAGCCCAGCTTCGCCAAGGAACTCTTCCTCGGCCGCCTGCGGCTGGACCTCGTCCACCCGCACCCGCTGCCCGCCGACCAGGACGCCCAGCGCGGCGAGGAGTTCCTCGCGAAGCTGCGCGACTTCTGCGAGACGAAGATCGACTCGGCCCGCATCGAACGCGACGCGCGGATCCCGGACGAGGTCATCACCGGGCTCAAGGAGCTCGGCGCCCTCGGCATGAAGATCGACACCAAGTACGGCGGCCTCGGCCTGACCCAGGTCTACTACAACAAGGCCCTCGCCCTGGCCGGCTCGGCGAGCCCCGCGATAGGCGCCCTGCTCTCCGCGCATCAGTCGATCGGCGTACCGCAGCCGCTGAAGATCTTCGGCACCCAGGAGCAGAAGGACACCTTCCTGCCGCGCTGCGCCCGCACCGACATCTCGGCCTTCCTCCTCACCGAGCCCGACGTGGGCTCCGACCCGGCACGCCTGGCCACCTCGGCGGTCCCCGACGGGGACGACTACGTCCTCGACGGGGTCAAGCTGTGGACGACCAACGGGGTGGTGGCCGACCTCCTCGTCGTCATGGCGCGGGTGCCGAAGTCCGAGGGGCACCGCGGCGGCATCACCGCCTTCGTCGTCGAGGCCGCCTCCGAGGGCGTCACGGTCGAGAATCGCAACGCCTTCATGGGCCTGCGCGGCATCGAGAACGGCGTCACCCGCTTCCACCAGGTGCGCGTCCCGGCCGCGCACCGCATCGGCGAGGAGGGGCAGGGTCTGAAGATCGCCCTGACCACCCTGAACACCGGCCGGCTGTCGCTGCCCGCGATGTGCGCCGGCGCCGGCAAGTGGTGCCTGAAGATCGCCCGCGAGTGGTCCGCCGCCCGGGAGCAGTGGGGCAGGCCGGTCGCCCTGCACGAGGCGGTCGGCTCGAAGATCTCCTTCATCGCGGCCACCACCTTCGCGCTGGAGGCCGTGCTCGACCTCTCCTCGCAGATGGCCGACGAGAACCGCAACGACATCCGCATCGAGGCCGCCCTCGCCAAGCTCTACGGTTCCGAGATGGCCTGGAAGATGGCCGACGAGCTGGTCCAGATCCGCGGCGGCCGCGGCTTCGAGACCGCCGAGTCCCTCGCGGCCCGCGGCGAACGCGCGGTCCCCGCCGAGCAGATGCTGCGCGACCTGCGCATCAACCGCATCTTCGAGGGCTCCACCGAGATCATGCACCTGCTGATCGCGCGCGAGGCGGTCGACGCGCACCTGTCGGTCGCCGGCGACCTCATCGACCCCGACAAGTCCCTGGCGGACAAGGCGCGGGCCGGCGCCAACGCCGGTGTCTTCTACGCCAAGTGGCTGCCGAAGCTGGTCGCGGGCCCGGGCCAGCTCCCGCGCTCGTACGCCGAGTTCCACCCGGCGGGCCACGTCGACCTCTCCACGCACCTGCGGTACGTCGAGCGTCACGCCCGCAAACTCGCCCGCTCCACCTTCTACGCCATGTCCCGCTGGCAGGGCCGGATGGAGACCAAGCAGGGCTTCCTGGGCCGGGTCGTCGACATCGGCGCCGAGCTGTTCGCGATGAGCGCCGCCTGCGTCCGCGCCGAACTCCTGCGCGGTCAGGGCGACCACGGACGCGAGGCCTACCAGCTCGCCGACGCCTTCTGCCGCCAGGCCCGCATCCGCGTCGCGGAACTCTTCGACCGGCTGTGGACCAACACCGACGACGTCGACCGCAAGGTCGTCAAGGGAGTCCTCGGCGGCGCCTACGAGTGGCTGGAGCAGGGCGTCATCGACCCCTCGGGCGACGGCCCCTGGATCGCGGACGCCACCCCCGGCGCGAGCCGGCACGAGAACCTGCACCGCCCCATCCCGTAGCCGCCCCGCACCCCGTCCCCTCGCGGTCACCACCGCCCCCGCCCCCGGGCCGCCCCGCCACGGGCACCGGGGGTGCGGCCCGGTACCGGCGGCGCCCGCCACCCTCCCGGGGGACGCGCTGTCCTCCCGGGCCGCGGATGCGGCCACAATGGGGGGATGAGCGACAGCCCATCCCCTCTCGCCGACCCGCACCTCGTCTTCGACCCCGTCGCCGCAGACGGCCCCAAGGACGTGGTGATCCTGGGTTCCACCGGGTCCATCGGCACCCAGGCCACCGACCTCGTGCTGCGCAACCCGGACCGTTTCCGGGTCACCGGACTCTCCGCCAACGGCGGACGGGTCGGCCTCCTCGCCGAGCAGGCGTACCGGCTCCGCGTGCGGACCGTCGCCGTCGCCCGCGAGGACGTCGTACCGGCGCTGCGCGAGGCGCTGGGGGCGCAGTACGGGACGACGGAGCCGCTCCCCGAGATCCTCGCCGGACCGGACGCCGCGACCCTGCTCGCCGCCTCCGACTGCCACACGGTCCTCAACGGCATCACCGGCTCCATCGGCCTCGCCCCGACCCTCGCCGCCCTGGAGGCGGGCCGCACCCTCGCGCTCGCCAACAAGGAGTCGCTCATCGTCGGCGGTCCGCTGGTCAAGGCCGTGGCCAAGCCCGGCCAGATCATCCCGGTCGACTCCGAGCACGCCGCCCTCTTCCAGGCCCTCGCCGCCGGAACCCGCGCCGACGTGCGCAAACTCGTCGTCACCGCCTCCGGCGGCCCCTTCCGCGGCCGGACCAGGCAGGAGCTGGCGGACGTCACCGTCGAGGACGCCCTCGCCCACCCCACCTGGGCCATGGGCCCGGTGATCACGATCAACTCCGCCACCCTCGTCAACAAGGGGCTGGAGGTCATCGAGGCGCACCTGCTGTACGACATTCCCTTCGACCGCATTGAGGTCGTCGTGCACCCGCAGTCGTATGTCCACTCGATGGTTGAATTCACCGACGGATCGACACTCGCCCAGGCGACGCCCCCCGACATGAGCGGGCCCATCGCCATCGGCCTCGGCTGGCCCGAACGCGTCCCCGACGCCGCGCCCGCCTTCGACTGGAGCACCGCTTCGACCTGGGAGTTCTTCCCCCTCGACACCGAGGCCTTCCCCTCGGTCGGCCTCGCCCGGCACGTGGGCGGCCTCGGGGGCACCGCCCCGGCCGTGTTCAACGCGGCGAACGAGGAATGCGTCGACGCGTTCCTGCGCGGAGCGCTGCCCTTCAACGGGATCATGGACACCGTGACACGAGTGGTCGAGGAGCACGGCACACCCCGTACGGGAACTTCCCTGACCGTGCCGGACGTCCTCGAAGCGGAGACCTGGGCCCGGGCCCGGGCCCGTGAACTGACAGCGCAGACGGCGACCGCGGAGGCGCGTGCATGACGTCCCTGATGATGATCCTCGGCATAGTCGTCTTCGTGATCGGCCTGCTGGTCTCCATCGCGTGGCACGAGCTGGGGCATCTGTCCACCGCCAAGCTCTTCGGCATCCGCGTGCCCCAGTACATGGTCGGCTTCGGCCCGACCGTCTGGTCGCGGAAGAAGGGCGAGACGGAGTACGGCGTCAAGGCCGTCCCGCTCGGCGGCTACATCCGCATGATCGGCATGTTCCCGCCGGGCGAGGACGGGCGCATCACCGCACGCTCCACCTCGCCCTGGCGCGGCATGATCGAGGACGCCCGGTCGGCGGCCTTCGAGGAGCTCCAGCCCGGCGACGAGTCCCGCCTGTTCTACACACGCGCTCCGTGGAAGCGGATCATCGTGATGTTCGCGGGCCCCTTCATGAACCTGATCCTCGCCGTCGCGCTGTTCCTCACCGTCCTCATGGGCTTCGGCCTCCAGCAGCAGACCACCACGGTCAGCTCCATCTCCCCGTGCGTCATCGCGCAGAGCCAGAACCGCGACACCTGCAAGAAGTCCGACCCCGCCTCCCCGGCGGCTGCCGCCGGCATGAAGCCGGGGGACAGGATCGTCTCCTTCGACGGGGTGCGCACCGAGGACTGGAACACGCTCTCCGACCGCATCCGCGTCAGCGCGGGCAAGGACGTCCCGGTCGTCGTCGACCGCCACGGCCGCGAGCTGACCCTGCACGCCAGGATCGCCACCAACCAGGTGGCGAAGAAGGACTCCAGCGGCGCCTACGTCCAGGGCCAGTACGTCAAGGCGGGCTTCCTCGGCTTCAGCGCGGCCACCGGCGTGGTCAAGCAGGACTTCGGGCAGTCCGTGACCTGGATGACCGACCGGGTGGGCGACGCCGTGGACTCCCTCGCGGCACTGCCGTCCAAGATCCCCGCCCTGTGGAACGCGGTCTTCGACGGCGCCCCCCGGGCGCCCGACTCCCCGATGGGCGTGGTCGGCGCGGCCCGCGTCGGCGGTGAGATCTTCACCCTGGACATCCCGCCCAGCCAGCAGCTCGCGATGGCCGTGATGCTGGTCGCCGGCTTCAACCTCTCCCTGTTCCTCTTCAACATGCTCCCGCTCCTCCCGCTCGACGGCGGGCACATCGCGGGCGCCGTGTGGGAGGCCCTGCGCCGGCAGGTGGCCAGGGTCCTGCGCCGCCCGGACCCGGGCCCGTTCGACGTGGCGAAGCTGATGCCGGTGGCCTACGTGGTGGCCGGGATCTTCGTCTGTTTCACCCTCCTCGTCCTGATCGCGGACGTGGTGAACCCCGTGCGCATCTCGTAGTCACGCGAAGTTCACGGCGGCCGGGCAGGGTTCCTGCCCGGCCGTCTTCCATTGAGTGGGTTTGCCGGGCGGGATGTGCTCGGGCGACCCGCCGTGCCGTAATCTCGGAGCCTGGAGCCCGCTGCTGACGGGGCCGGATCCTGATCCACGACTTGGGGTTGCACAGCAGATGACTGCGATTTCTCTCGGCATGCCGTCCGTTCCGACCAAGCTCGCCGAGCGCCGCAAGAGCCGGCAGATCCAGGTCGGATCCGTGGCGGTCGGGGGCGGGGCCCCGGTGTCGGTGCAGTCGATGACGACGACGCGTACGTCGGACATCGGTGCGACGTTGCAGCAGATCGCGGAGCTGACG
>NZ_JBIBWT010000010.1:0-280852 GCF_043081525.1 Streptomyces sp. NPDC014864 | reverse complement strand
CGGTTACATTCCGAACCCGGAAGCTAAGCCTCACAGCGCCGATGGTACTGCAGGGGGGACCCTGTGGGAGAGTAGGACACCGCCGAACAAATTTTAAGAAAAGGCCCACACCAGAAATGGTGTGGGCCTTTTTCTTTTGCTGCACTACGGTTGCGCCCATGAGCAGCCTCGACAGCGACGACAACTACCTGGTCCGTGCCATACGGGCCGATGAGTGGCCCGCGGTGAAGGCGTTGCGGCTCCTCGCGCTCCAGGACCCGGTGGCGCACCTGGCGTTCCTGCAGACCTATGAGCAGGCCGTTGCCGAGCCGGACTCCTTCTGGCAGGACCGGGCGGTCGGCGCCGCGGAGGGCGCGACCGGTGCCCGACAGTTCGTCGCCGAGGCGCCCGACGGCACATGGGTCGGGACGGTCACCGTCCTGGTGGAGGAGGCCGGCACAACGGACTGGGCCGGCTTCCCGGTCGAGCGGCGACAGGGCCATGTCGTCGGCGTGTTCGTGCAGCCGGAACACCGGGGGTGCGGCCTGACCGAGGTGCTGTTCGTGGAGGCCCTGGAGTGGGCCTGGGGGATCGGGGTGGAGCGCGTCCGGCTGATCGTGCACGAGGACAACGGGCGGGCGCAGCGCTTCTACCGCAGGGTGGGCTTCCTGCCGAGCGGTGTGACCGTGCCGCTGGCTGGTGGCTCGGCGGAGTCGGAGCTGGAGTACGTGCTCGAGCGTCCCTGAGCTGTGTCCCGAAGCTCTCCGCCGTGGTGGCGGGTCACCCGGTTCAAACGGGAAGTTCGTCGTGCGGCCAGCGGCTGCGGGCCTGTTCGCGGGAGCGGAGCAGAGCCAGAGTCGGCAGGCCCCGGTCCGCTCCCGAGGCCAGCAGCTCGGGCAGCCGGGGGAGGGGAGCCACGGCCGCCACGTCGTCCAGGACCAGGGTGAGTGGTGGGTCGAGCCGACCGGAGGATGACCGTTCGGCCATGCGCCGGCCGCGCTCGACCACGCTTGAGGCGAGTGCCGTCAGGAAGGGCATCGCACCCGGGTGGGTCCGGGGATCCTCGAGGGATTCCCCCACCGCATAAAGCGTGCCCCCTTCGCTCACGAAGGAATCCAAGGCGAGCGCATCAGTTCGGTTTGGAGTGCAGGCTTCCCGGATGTTGACCGTGAGGAGCGCGGACAGCGCACGACTCGTCAACTCCTGGGCGATGTCGCGGCGCTGGGGGTGCGAGGTGAGCGCGGACTCGAGCTCGCCCGCCGACCCGGGCGCCGCCTTGGGATTCGTACGGAGGGCGCGGACCGCTTCCTGCACCTGGGTGCCCTGGGACCAGCGGTGGACGTGGCGGACGGTGCGGCCGTCGACCGCGGCGGCGTGCAGATAGCTGCGCAGCAGGAGTTCCGCCGTGTCCGCCAGGATCTGGTCGATCTTGGCGGTGGGACGGACCGGCGCCAGGAGGGCGGCGGCCCGGGCGGCCGCCGTCGTCTGGTCCTCGCATCCCGAGGTGGGGGACCAGTGCAGACGGGCCGGGGTGTCGCAGAGATGGGCGGGGTCGTAGAGGAGGACCGGGCCCAGTTTCGCGCGGGAGTCCTTGGTGTCCTGCCACAGGGCGGGGTTCGAGGTGACCACCAGAGCGGGGCCCTCGGCGTCGCGGATCGCCTGGGCCGCCGCGGCCTGACGGCTCTCTCTCGGGGCCACGACGATGCGCTCCCGGCCGCCCACCCGTTCTGCGGCGACCGGGGCGGCGGAGGGCTCGGGACCCGGTGCCGGCGCCGGGGCGGGCGCGGGGTCCAGGGCCGGTGCCGTCACCTGTGCCGCCTGTGCGGGCTGCGGCACGTCCGGGAGCCGCTGGGCCTTGCCCTCGGTCTCCGGCTGGGGGAGCGGCTGGTGGGGCTGGAGGGACGGTTGGCCGGGCGCTGAGGTCGTTCTCTGGATCGGGACCTCGTGGTGGGCCGGAGCCGGACCCGAGACGGTCTCCGCGGGCGCCGGCTGGTGCCGTGCCGCAGCCCGGTCCGCGCGTCTGCGCCACCGGCCCGCTCTCCACCGGGCCACCGTGCCCATCACGAACACGGTCAGCACCAGCAGCACCATCAACTGGCCGATGAACAGCCCCCAGAACAGGCCGTACCCTGACAGCCCGCCGGGCGGGGAGTCCGGCCAGGCCCCGGGCATGTCGTGCGGCGCGCCGATGAGGTGGCGCATGGCCAGGGGTGTACGGGCGAAGGTGACGCCGGCCGGCCAGGCGCCCCGAGCGAACAGGCCCGCGAGGCCGGTGGCCGTCCACACCAGCACGGTCATGCCGAGGAGGAAGGCGAGGAGGCCGAGCAGCAGTCCGTCGGGGATGCCTCCCTGGCCGCCTGGGCGGCCCTGTCCCCGCTCGCGGTCGTCCGGTCGCACGCGCCTCCTCCTAGGCGACCGTCGACTCGGAGGAGCCGTCCAGGTCGGTGATGTGCTGTTCCATGAAGGCGGCCGCCCGTTCCTCCGCCTCCCGTTCGGCGGCGCGCAGGGCGTCGTCGTCGGCCAGGTCGCTGGACGACTCGGTCATGGCGCGGTCGGTGAAGACCAGCGGGCGTTCGGTCTCGGTGACCAGGTGTTTGACCACCTGGACGTTGCCGTTGACGTCCCACACCGCGATGCCGGGGGTCAGGGTGGGGATGATCTCCACCGCCCAGCGGGGCAGGCCGAGGACCCGTCCGGTCGCTCTGGCCTCGTCGGCCTTCTGGGCGTAGATCGTCCGGGTCGAGGCCATCTTGAGGATCGCGGCCGCCTCCTTGGCCGCCGCCCCGTCCACCACGTCGGACAGGTGGTGGACGACCGCGACGAAGGACAGGCCGAGCCGACGGCCGAACTTCAGCAGCCGCTGGAACAGCTGGGCCACGAAGGGGCTGTTGATGATGTGCCAGGCCTCCTCGACCAGGAAGATGCGCTTCTTCCGGTCGGGGCGGATCCAGGTGTGCTCCAGCCACACGCCGACGATCGCCATCAGGATCGGCATGGCGATGGAGTTGCGGTCGATGTGGGAGAGGTCGAAGACGATCAGTGGGGCGTCCAGGTCGATGCCGACCGTCGTGGGACCGTCGAACATGCCCCGGAGGTCACCGTCGACCAGCCGGTCCAGGACGAGCGCCACGTCCAGACCCCAGGCCCGTACGTCGTCTATGGCGACGTTCATCGCCTCCGCCGACTCCGGTTCGGGGTGGCGCAGCCGCTCGACGATGTCGGTGAGCACCGGCTGGCGTTCGACGATCGTCTCGTTGACGTAGGCGTGCGCGACCTTGAGCGCGAAGCCGGAGCGCTCGTCGAGGCCGTGGCCCATCGCCACCTCGATGATGGTCCGCAGCAGGGCGAGCTGCCCGGTGGTGGTGATCGACGGGTCCAGCGGGTTGAGCCGGATGCCGTGGTTCAGGGCGGCCGTCGGGTCCAGCCGGATCGGCGTTATCCCCAGCTCCTCGGCGATGAGGTTCCACTCGCCGACTCCGTCCTCGCCCTGGGCGTCGAGGACGACGACCTGGCGGTCGCGGAAGCGCAACTGGCGCAGCACGTACGTCTTCTCCAGCGCCGACTTTCCGTTGCCGGACTCGCCGAGGACGAGCCAGTGCGGTGCGGGGAGCTGCTGGCCGTAGAGCTGGAAGGGGTCGTAGATGTATCCCTTTCCGGAGTAGACCTCACGGCCGATGATGACGCCGGAGTCGCCGAGGCCGGGCGCGGCGGTCGGCAGGTAGACCGCCTGGGCCTGTCCCGTCGACGTGCGCACCGGCAGCCGGGTCGTCTCGACCTTCCCGAACAGGAAGGACGTGAAGGCGTCCGTGAGGGCGGTCAGCGGGTCCCGCATCAGAGCATCAGCCCCTACCGTCGGATTCCGGTGGCGAACGGAAGCGTGTTCACGAAGGCGCGGTGGTGCTCGCGGTCGCACCACTCCAGCTTCAGGTACGACTTTCCGGCCGAGGCCCGGATGGTCCGCTTGTCGCGGGCGAGGGACTCGGGGGAGCGCGCGGAGACGGTGATGTAGCCGACGAGGTTGACGCCGGCCGCGCCGCTGGCGAGGTCGTCGCCGCGCTGGTCGAGGCGCTGGTGGGCGGCCACGTCGCGCGGGTCCACGGTGCGGTTCATCTTGGCGGCGCGGCTGGCGTCGGCGACGTCGTTGGTCTTCTCCGTCAGCATCCGTTCGATGGCGACCTCGGTGGGTTCGAGGTCCATCGTCACGGCGACGGTGCGGATGACGTCCGGGGTGTGGACGAGCAGCGGGGCGAGGAAGTTGACGCCCACCGGGGTCAGCGGCCACTCCTTGATCCAGGCGGTGGCGTGGCACCAGGGCTCGCGGGTGGACGACTCGCGGGTCTTGGCCTGGAGGTAGGTCGGTTCCATGGCGTCCAGTTCGGCCGGCCAGGCGTTGCGCTGGGTCATCGCCTGGATGTGGTCGATCGGGTGGTCCGGGTCGTACATGGAGTGGATCAGCGAGGCCAGCCGCCCCTGACCGAGCGGCTGCCGTACGCGGATGTCGGCCTCCTGGAGCCGGGAGCAGATGTCGGTGAGCTCGCGGGCCATGACGACCGCGAGGCCGGCGTCCCGGTCGAGTTTGCGGCCGCCCTGGGGCCGGACGGCGCGGGCCATGGCCTGGGCCTCGGCGGCGAGGTCGCGCGTGTAGTGCATGCAGGCGACGAGATAGGCGCGGTGCTGCTCGCTGCTGGTGGACACCATCGACTGCAACTGGTCGTAGGAGCGCGCGAGCCAGCGCGGTGCCCGCTCGTCGCCGCGGACCGCGACGTCCTTGGCGTGGGCGTCGGGGTCGGCGGGCAGGGTGCGGGCGAGCATCTGCAGGCGGGTGACGAAGCCGTCGCCGTTGGCCACGTGCTTGAGCAGGGTGCCGAAGCGGTCGACGAGGGCCTCCTGGTCCTCGGAGTCACGCAGGCCGACGCCGGGTCCCTCGATCTCGATGCAGGCCGTGACCGTCTTGCGGTCGGCGTGCAGCAGGACGGCGATCTCGTCGGGGCCGAAGGGGGCGGCGAGCCAGCTGATGCGTCCGATGCCGGGCGGCGGGCCGATCTCGATCTCCCGCCCCTCCAGGCGCGTGCCGGCCTCGACGGCGCCGGAGCGGTAGGCGGCGCCCCGCTTGACCGTGCGCTTGTAGGTGCGGTTGATCTCGAACCACTTGTAGAACGTGCGGTGCCGGTAGGGCACGTAGACCGCGGCCAGTGCGAGCAGCGGGAAGCCGGTCAGCAGCACGATGCGCGCGGACAGCACGGGGACGAGGAGTCCGCACATCATGCCGAGGAACGCACCGGCGATGATCAGGGCGATCTCGCCCGACTCGCGGTTGCGGCCGACGATGGCGTTCGGCCGGGCGCGGCCGATGAGATATGTACGGCGGGGCGTGACCGTATGGGACACGTGGGACTCGGCCGTCAACGCCCTTCACCTCCCGGGCTCTTGCTGGTGCTGTTGCGGGTGCTGCTGGCGTGCGGGGTGTTCACCCGGCTGGGGGCACGGGGAGCGGGTGCGGCGGAGGGGACGGATCCGCCGCCACCGTCGGGGACGCGCGAGCTGTGCGCGGCGACGCCGCCGGAGGCGGGGTTGGCCTGGCGGGGGGTGGACGACTGGCCGCCGCCCGCACCGCCGTTGCTGTCGGCCCGGGTGCTGTGGGTCTTGATGCCCTGGGCGACCAGGCTGGCGGGGGAGCTGATGACCGCGGCGGCCTTGCCCTCGGCGCCCTGCATGATGCGGTTGTTGCGGCCGGCCGCGATCTCGTCGCCGAAGCCGGGGACGAAGCGGTAGATCATCGCGCTGGCGAAGATGGCGAGCAGGATGATGGCGAGGCCGGAGACGACCGCGGAGAAGGCGCCGGGGCCGTCGTCACCCGAGGACAGGGCGCCGGCCAGGCCCAGGACGATCACGATGACCGGCTTCACCAGGATGACGGCGATCATGATGCCGGCCCAGCGCCGGACGTGGCCCCAGAGGTTCTTGTCGACCAGGCCGGAGTAGACGACGGTGCCGAGGAGGGCGCCCACGTAGAGCAGGGCGGCGCGCAGGACGAGCTCCAGCCAGAGGACGCCGGCGGCGAGGATGGAGACGAGGGAGACGACGATCAGCATGATCGGGCCGCCGCCGATGCTGTCGCCCTTGTCGAGAGCGGCGGAGAAGGTGCCGAAGAAGGTGTCGGCCTGGTCGCCTGTGGCCCTGGCGAGGACGTCCGAGACGCCGTCGGCGGCCGAGACGACGGTGTAGAGGATCAGCGGGGTGAAGGCGGAGGCGAGCACGGTCAGCCAGAGGAAGCCGACGGCCTCGGAGATCGCGGTGGACAGGGGGACTCCGCGGACGGCCCGCTTGGCCACGGCCAGCAGCCACAGAAGGAGGGTCAGGATCGTCGACGCGGCGAACACCACGGCGTACTGCTGAAGGAACTTGGGGTTGGTGAAGTCGACGTTCGCGGTCTCCTTCACGGCCTTGCTGAGCTTGCCGATGGTCCAGGAGGCGGCGTCGGCACAGCCCTTGGCGAGGGAGGAGAGGGGGTCGAGGGCGGAGGTGGGGGCGGAGGGGTCGGTGGTCAGGCCCTTGGAGCCCGACCCGCTGCCCTTCTCGCAGTAGTCCTTGGCGGGTCCGCGGATCAGGCCGCAGGGGTCCTTGCCCCCCGTGGGAGAGGGGGTCGGGCTGGGCGCGGCGAAGGCCTGGGTGGCCAGGACGACCGCGTTGGCCTGGACGGCGGCCAGGGCGGCCGTGACGTTGAGGAAGCGGTGGTTAGCGCGCATACGTGAACCCTCCGTACTCCTCGACGGCCTTCGTCATGTCGTCGGCGGTGGAGGCCTTTTGGTCGCGGCCGACCGGAACGGGGCCGTCCTTCTGCTGGAAGTCGGTGATCTTCCAGTCGTTGCCGACCCACGTCAGCTGGTAGGTGGTGGTGTACCAGCTTTCCGACACGGGGTTGGTCGACGCTTCTCCGGAGAGACCGAAGAGCGACGTGTACCAGACCTCGACGCTCGCGGTGTTCCCGCTCAGTGAGGTGATCTTGGTCCCGACCGGGATGATCCGGGAGACGAACGTCTGGCCGGACGGCGCGGTGCCGTGCTTGTCCAGGCCGATGTTGCTGAGGAACTTCTCGTTCGAGTACGCGTTGTCCAACTCGCTGCGGCGGCGGGCCGCGACGCCGGGGGCGTACACCGTGTCGACGATCGCGTGCCGTTGGTCTGTGCTGAACATCTCGGCGGATCCCAGCGCCACCGAGTAGTTCGCCGCCGCGCTCTGGGCTCCCTGCGCGTCGTGCGCGTAACCGGTCGGGACCCCGCCCGTCTTGGTCCGCACCGGGCGCTCCCCCGAAGCCGCCGTCGGGGACGTTCTCGGTTGGTCGCGGGTGGCGTCCTGGGAGGCGGAACCGTCGCCTCCACGGTTCGCGAAGGCGATCGCGGCGATGAGGAGCACGACCACGCCGACCACCGTGACCAGGCTGCGCGAGGACGAGCGGCCCCCGCGCCGAGCGCCTCCGTACGGGTCGCCGGCCCGTTCGGGGAGCCGTGTGCGGGTCTGCCCGCTGCCTCCGTACCCGTCGTCGGTGCGCGCGGAATCGCCGAATCCGTGCTCGTCTCCGAGACTCATGCCCCGTACGCCCCCTCGACCTCGTACCGGAACGCGTGGAAGTACGACGGTAGCCGTGCTGGTTCCCGCGCGGGCGCGGTGTAATGACTCGACATCAGGGAAACGCAACCTCGGCCGGTGGGCACGGTGGGTGGGTGGGGGCGGCGGGGGCACCGGGCGCGCCCGGGGGCACCGGCCGACGACGCCGGTGGGGTGGCATGCGCACGCGCGCGCGGGTCATGCGCCGGTTACACGGCCATGCCGTACACGATGGTGAAGAGCGTGCCGAGCGAGCCGATGATGAACACCCCTGTCAGCCCCGCGATGATGAGGCCCTTGCCCTGTTCGGCACTGAACGTGTCGCGCAGGGCCGTGGCGCCGATGCGCTGCTTGGCGGCGCCCCAGACGGCGATGCCGAGGCAGAGCAGGATGGCCACCGCCATCACCACCTCGATCATCACCTTCGCCTCGTTGCCCAGGCTGCCGAAGGGCCCCCAGTCCGGAGCGATCCCGCCGATGATGGTGTTGATGTCTCCCTTGTCGGCCGCAAAGAGCATGTAAGTCACCGCCCCTGTTGGGTAGTTCCGCGTCCCCCTGCGGGCGTGCAGAGGTCAGGCCTCATTCTCGCCGACAATCACGCCCAGGCATGTCGACTTGGCGTCATTGGTTGGCGGGTTTCGTACGAATACCTTGCCACCGCCGCGTGCCGAGCGGCCGGACGGAGGTGGGGAGGTGAACGAACGCGAGTGTGGTCACTCTGTGTATCACGGCAGGTCACGCCGGGCAATGAAGGAGAACCGAAACCTGTCGTGTGGTTGAGTCGTTGACCCTTCTCCGGCTGGGCGCGGTTTCTGACGGCCGGTCGAGTGAGGGGTCGACCCGATGTTCTCACGCTTCGGAGTCAGGGGTGCGGCCCGGCCGGACGGCTGAGGAGGCGTCAGCGGGGCCGGAGGCCGTGCAGCAGGAGGTGGACGTGCTCGTCGAGGCCGGCGAGGGCCTCGTCGGGCGGCAGGCTCCCGTTGGCGACGAAGGCGGCGAGGCCGTGGATGCCGGCGGCCGCGGCGAGGGTGATGCGCTCGGGATCGCCCGCCACGATCTCGCCCCGCCGCTGGGCGTCCGCGATGAGCCGGGTGAAGGACCCCACGGACCGGTCGACGGCGGCGGCGAGCTGCTCGGAGACCTCGGGGTCGTGCTTGCGGGCGAACATCAGCTCCAGCAGTGCCGCGTTGTCGACGGCGAACCCGAGGTAGGCGCGCGCCAGCGCGGCGAGTCGCCGCTCCAGTGGCCGCGCGGGCTCGTCGGCGCTCTCCAGGGTCTGCGCCAGCCGTTCGAAACCGGTCAGCGCCAGGGCGTCGAGGAGGGCCTGCTTGTCCTTGAAGTGCCGACCCGGGGCGGCGTGGCTGACGCCGGTGTCTCGGGCCAGTTCGCGCAGGGAGAGGGCGGCGGCTCCCCGGTCACGCAGCGTGCGCTCGGCGCCCGTCAGCAGGGCGGCACGCAGGTCTCCGTGGTGGTAGGGGCGCTGGGATGGCATGGGTGTCATGGTAACCCGATGTAGTCGATGCCAGCATAGTTGTTGCCGTCATCATTGTTGTCATTGACAGCATTGTTGGCGTCGCCTACATTGCGGGTATGGCTGACACCACCTCCGCCGCGGGCGGCGCGCGCAGTCCGCGCAAGCACGACTGGAACACGACCGACCTTCCCGGCCTCTCCGGCCGTACCGCCGTGGTCACCGGCGCCAACAGCGGCATCGGCTTCGCGGCCGCCGACGCGCTGGCGCGGGCGGGCGCACACGTGGTCCTCGCCGTACGGGACCCGGAGCGGGGCCGGGCGGCCGCGAGCCGGATGCCCGGCAGCACCGAGGTCCGGCGCCTGGACCTGGCCGACCTGGCCTCCGTGCGGGACTTCGCCGCCTCCTGGACGGCCCCGCTGGACCTGCTGATCAACAACGCCGGCGTCATGATGCTCCCCAAGCAGCGGACGAAGGACGGCTTCGAGACGCAGTTCGGCACCAACCACCTGGGCCACTTCGCGCTGACGAACCTGCTTCTGCCCCGCGTCACCGGCCGCGTGGTCACGGTGTCCTCGAGCGCCCACCGCTGGGGCCGGGTCCGGATCGACTTCGACGACCTGAACCAGGACGTCGGCTACACCCCGCAACGCGCCTACGCCCAGTCGAAGCTGGCGAACCTGCTCTTCACCCTGGAGCTCCAGCGCCGGCTGACCGAGTCCGGCTCGCCCGTCCGCGCCGTGGCGGCCCACCCCGGCTGGGCGGCCACCAACCTGCAGAGCCACACCGCCAACCCGGTCGTGCGCGCGGTCATGCAGTTCGGCAACCGGTTCCTGGCCCAGGACGACCGGGCGGGCGCCCTGCCGACGCTCTACGCCGCGACCCAGGACCTGCCCGGGGCGAGCTATGTGGGCCCCAGCGGCCCGGCGGAGATGCGGGGCGCCCCCACGCTGGTGGGCCGCACGCCCGCCGCGAGCGACCCCGACACGGCCCGCCGGCTGTGGACGGTCTCGGAGGAGTTGACGGGGGTGGGCTTCCCCCTGACGGCCGGGGTGTGACGGAGGCGCGGACGGGGAATTCGGGGCTCAGCGGGTCGGTCGGGCCGCGACGGTCGCGGCCACGGCAGGCCCGGCCGTGACGTTTCCGATCGGGCGGCCTCACGCCGGTCGGGCTGGGTCCGGCCAGGGCGGGCTCCGGCGGGCCCGGCTGGTTCGGCCCCGACGAGACGGGCGGTTCCGGCTCGGACGGGGACCGGCGGGCTCGGCTCCGACGGGACCGGTGGGGTCAGGCTGCTGTGATCGGGCGTTCCGGGAAAAATCTCGGTGAAGTCGGGACGGGTTTCTCACCTTCCTGGGACAGAGTGGGGCCTGATGAAGCGCACCTCAGGTACCAAGAGCCCCGCCCATCACGCCCGCTCCCGTACCGGTCCCCGGCAGTACGCGCTGTTCGGCGCCCTGGTGCTGCTGGCCGCCACCTCGGCGTCCGTCGCCGCCGCCGACGACGGGCCCGGCCCGCTCGGGGTGACCGCCGTGGCCGAGACGACCACGCAGAGCGCGCGGGTCGGGGCGCTGTTCGCCGCCGGCAAGGCCGGCGACCTCGCCGGACACCACTACTGCACCGCGTCCGTCGTGCACAGTCCGCACCACAACCTGATCGTCACCGCGGCCCACTGCCTGGGCGGCGACAAGGACCTGGTGTTCGCGCCCGGCTACCGGGACGGTGGGGCGCCCTTCGGGGTCTGGCGGGTCAAGAGGCGCTTCCTGCCCGGCGGGTGGACCAGGGACCAGGACGAGGACAGCGACGTCGCCTTCGCCGTCCTCGGCGAGCAGGGCGGCAGGGGCGTCGAGGACACGGTCGGCGGCAACCGCTTCGTCACCGGCATGGCCACAGGCGCCACCGCGGTGACGCTCACCGGCTACCCCAACTCCCGTGAGACGCCGATCAGCTGCACCAACAAGCCGCGCGCCCACAGCAGCACCCAGCAGCGCATCGACTGCCCCGGGTTCACCGGCGGCACCAGCGGCAGCCCGTGGATCAACGGCGACCGCGAGGTCGTCGGCGTGCTCGGCGGACACGACCACGGCGGGACGACCGCGAACACCTCCTACAGCGTCGCCTTCGGTGCGGAGGCCGCGCACCTCTACGCGGACGCGGCGGGCGACCCGTGACGGGCGGGCGCCGGGGATCGTGACGTTCCCGGTCGGCGCGACCCCGTGGATCCGGCACCTCGGCCCGGCCAGGTTTGGCGTGTAAGCGTCTTGCACCGCACCCGGGTTGCCCGGGGCCGGCCGAAGGGCCGGCTGTGGCGCCGCCACGTGCCGTTTTCTCCGTGTGTGTGATCATCCCCGAAGCACGGGAGCCGCCTCTAGACTGACGTGGGCGGACTCCCGGGCCACGGAGGGCGGTTGACGGTGCGTAGGGCATGGATCGTGACGATCGCCGCCGTCGGCTCCACGTTCGCCTTCGTGACGCTGCTCGTCGTCGGGGTGTACGTCGTCGCCGGGAACATCGTCAACGGCGTGGCCGGCGGCACCGTGGGACTCGCGAAGGGATCCGTGCCCGCCGCCTACCAGCCCCTGGTGCAGAAATGGGGCAACCTCTGCCCTGCCATCAACCCCGCCCTGCTGGCCGCCCAGTTGTACCAGGAGAGCGGGTTCAACCCGAACGCCCGGAGCGCGGCCGCGGCCCAGGGCATAGCGCAGTTCATCCCCGGCACCTGGGCCACCCACGGCATCGACGGCGACGGCGACGGCGAGCGCAACGTGTGGAACCCGGCCGACGCGATCCCGTCGGCCGCCTCCTACGACTGCGAACTCGCCAGGTACGTGCGGACCGTGCCCGGGAACGCGACGCACAACATGCTCGCCGCGTACAACGCGGGTGCGGACGCGGTCATCAGGTACGGGGGAGTGCCGCCGTACTCGGAGACCCAGAACTACGTGAAGACCATCACGACGCTGGAGAAGAGCTTCGCCGCGCCCGTCACCCGGGTGGATCCGTCCGAGCAGGCCGCCGGGGCCATCTCCTACGCGCAGGGCAAGCTCGGCACGCCCTATCTGTGGGGCGGCAACGGCACCGCCGACCAGGGCGGGCGGTTCGACTGCTCGGGGCTGACCAAGGCCGCGTACGAGAATGTGGGGATCACGCTGCCTCGGGTCGCCAACGACCAGTACAACGCCGGGCCGCATCCCGAGCGGGACGAACTGCTCCCCGGCGACCTGGTGTTCTTCTCGGACGACCTGACCAATTCACGGGCCATCCGGCACGTGGGCATCTACGTCGGCGGCGGCTACATGATCGACGCGCCGCGGCCGGGGGCCGTGATCCGGTTCGACCCCATCGACACGCCGGACTACTTCGGGGCCACCCGGGTAACCGAGGATGGCGCGAAAGCGCTCCCCACCAAGGTGTGAAACCGAGCGTGAACCCACCCCCTGAGCTGCGATGACGAGTCTCTCTTCGATAACGTCTGCGTGATCATTCGGTGGAGTGTGGAACGTATCAATCGGGGTCGTGCGTTCCTGTTGACGTAGCCGAGCGGACGTCGTACGGAGCGCGTGTCCCACGCGCGGGCAGCGGAAGCGGATCTACGACCACGGGGGTGGGCAGGAGAGGCGCACACAGGGTGCGCCCGTCAGAACGCGACGAAGGGGCCGCAGCACCATGGCTGGACTCGCCGAATCCGGGTCGAACCCCGACGTCAACCTGCTCTACGACATCAATGGCCTGGCCAAGGACGCACCGCACTGGTTCGACCGGGTCATGGAGTACGTCGGCGAGTTCGGGCTGCTGTTCGCCATGGTGCTGCTGGTGCTGTGGTGCTGGTGGTCCGTGCGCCGCCGGGGCGGCGAGGACGCGGCGACGCAGATCGCCGCACTGGTGTGGGCGCCGCTCGCGGCCGGCCTCGCGGTCCTGGTGAACGTGCCCATCCGGGGCTTCGTGGAGCGCCCCCGGCCCTTCCTCGCCCATCGAGGCCTGGACGTGCTGGTCTCCGGCAAGACCGACTACTCGTTCGTGAGCGACCACGCCACGATCACCATGGCGATGGGCGTCGCGCTGTTCGTGGCCGACCGGCGCTTCGGGCTGGCCGGGATCGGGCTCGCGCTGCTCGAAGGGTTCTGCCGGGTCTACATGGGGGTGCACTACCCGACGGACGTCGTCGGAGGCTTCGCCCTCGGCACGGCGGTCGCGCTGCTGCTGTCGCCGCTCGCCATGGCCCTGCTGACGCCGGTGCTCAAGGCGGTCGAGGGGTCGGCGTGGGGCGGCCGGCTGGTGCGCGCGCGGCGGCGGTCCGACGGCGGCAGGGACCCCTTGGTCCAGGAGACCCGGGCCGACGAGCGCACCGGAGCCACCGGAGAGCGGGACCTGGCCGCCTAGCCTTCACGGCGGCCGCCTCCACGGCGGCCGCTCCCACCGGCGGCCACTTCCACCGAGCCCCCGTACGGGAGCCCGCCCCCTACAGCGCCTGCGGGAACGAGAAGAAGCGTTCCGGGTCGTACTGCCGCTTCACCTTCGTCAGGCGGGCCGCCGCGTCCCCGTAGTACGCCTTGCGCCAGTCGCGGAGCGTGGGGTCGGTGTAGTTCTGATAGGCCGCGCCGGACGCGTACGGCCGCATGGCGTCGTGGGCCGAGGTCAGCCAGGACTGGGCCGGGCCGCCGCTCGTGCCCGCCCGCCAGGAGGCGATGTACTGGGCCAGCATCCGGGAGCGGCGGTGCACGAAGGCCGTCGCCGTGGGGGAGACGCGGTTGACCGCCCCGCCGAGCGCGGTGAGCGCGACGCTGCCCGCCCCGCCCCGCACCGACCGCAGCTGCGCCAGCAGCGTGCCGATGCCGGCCGCCGACAGGGAGCGGTCGAAGAAGTCCGAGCGGGCCGCGTACGTCTCCCGGCCGAGCGCGCCCCGCGGGGAGCGGCCCGGGGTGGAGCCCGGCAGGTGGCACTGGGCCTCCGTCGGGAAGGACGAGCAGCCGGCGTAGGCCTCCATGGCCTCCTCGTACGAGTGACGCCTGAGCGAGACGCGGCTCGCGCGGGCGCCGATCGCGGCGGCCAGCCGGTCCACCGCGTTCTGCAGTTCGCCGTAGGTGCCCAGCGAGAACGCGGCCACGGACACCGTCGGAGTGCCGCCCGGCGTGTTCGCCAGGTGCAGCGAGGACCAGATCTCGTCCGGCTGGCCGGGACCCCATTCCTGCCACGCCCGCACCACCGCGGCCGCCCGTGCCCACGGCCAGGTCAGGTACGCCGACACGGCCTGCGGCGCCGGGTGGGTGCGGAACTCCAGTTCGGTCACCACGCCGAAGTTGCCGTTGCCGGCGCCGCGCAGCGCCCAGAAGAGGTCCTTGTTCTCGGTCGCGCTCGCGGTCAGCTGCCTGCCGTCGGCCGTGACCAGGGTCGCCCGGGTGAGGCTGTCGCAGGTCAGGCCGTAGGCCCGGGACACCACGCCGTGGCCGCCGCCGAGCACGAGGCCCGAGACGCCCACGGTGGGGCAGGAGCCGGCCGGTATGGTCACGCCCTTCGCGGCGAGCGCCCGGTAGACGTCGATCAGCTTGGCGCCGGCGCCGACCACCGCCGAGCCGCCGCTCGCGCGGATCCGGTTCAGCCGGGAGACGTCGAGGATCAGCCGGCCGTCGCCGGACGACCAGCCCGCGTAGGAGTGGCCGCCGTTGCGGATGGACACGGGGACGTGGTGGGCGCGGGCGTACGACAGGGCCGTGCGGATGTCGTCGGCGTGCGCCACGTACGCGACCGCCGCGGGGCGGAGGGTGTCGAAGCGGGTGTTGTAGAGCGAGCGGGCCGTCGTCCAGGAGGCGTCGCCGGGCCGGAGCAGGGTGCCGTCCAGCTCGCGGCCGAGGGCGACCCAGTCGGCGGCCGCGGCCGCGCCGGCCGTCCTCAGCGGTGTGCGCGAGGAGGCGGACCTCCCCGTGATGGTGCTCCGGCCCGTCCCGGCCGGCGCGCCCTGCGCGCCGCCGCTGCACGCGGCCGTGGCGATCGCCGCGGCCGCCGCGGCCCCGCCCCCGATGAACACACGCCGTTCCATGTCCCCGCGCCTCCCCCGGTCGACTTCCGTGGATCGAGACGGAAACGGGTACCCGGGGGTTCCACGGCCGCCGGAGACGGGTGGGAACAGGAGGCGTCGGGACCGGGACGTGCCCTCCCCGTAAGCATTCCGTGACCTCACCGCACCGACGGCAGGGGTTCACCCCGCGTTCACTTCCGGCCATCGGCGGCTTCACCTCTTCTGCCTAATTTCGGCCGTACGCGGTGCTGATGCGCATGTCTGCGCGTCGGCGTCACTCACACTTCGCACGCCGCCGATCAGGACGGCGGCTTCAGGAAGGAAATCCCTCAAGTGATGCTTCAGCGCAAGAACCGGCGGGCCCTCGCTCTCGGCGTCCTCGCCGTCTCCGGCGCCCTGGCCCTCACGGCGTGCGGCTCCGACAACAACAGCGGCGGCGGCAGCGGCAGCAAGTCCTCCGCCGCGGCGGCTCCGGGCAACATCAAGTGCGGCGACGCCCAGGGTCAGCTCCAGGCCTCCGGTTCCTCGGCGCAGAAGAACGCCATCGACGCCTGGAACACGCAGTACGGCCAGGCCTGCAAGGGCGTGCAGCTCAACTACAACCCGACCGGTTCGGGTGCGGGTATCACCGCCTTCCTGCAGGGCCAGACCGCGTTCGCCGGTTCGGACTCCCCGCTGAAGCCGGAGGAGATCGCCCAGTCGAAGAAGGTGTGCTCCGGCGGCCAGGCCATCGACCTGCCCATGGTCGGCGGCCCGATCGCGATCGGCTTCAACGTGCCGGGCGTGGACAGCCTGGTCCTGGACCCGTCCACCCTCGCCAAGATCTTCAACGGCAAGATCACCAACTGGAACGACGCGGCGATCAAGAAGCTGAACCCGAGCGCCAAGCTTCCCAACCTGAAGATCCAGGCGTTCCACCGCTCGGACGAGTCCGGCACCACGGACAACTTCACCAAGTACCTGATCGCCACCGCCAAGAGCGACTGGCCGTACTCGGGCGGCAAGGCCTGGCAGGCCAAGGGCGGCCAGTCCGCGCAGGGCTCCTCCGGCCTGGCGCAGCAGGTGAAGCAGACCGCGGGCGCGATCTCCTACTTCGAGCTCTCCTACGCCGCCGACGGCGTCAAGACCGTCGACCTGAAGACCGGCGCCGCCACCCCGGCCAAGGCCACCGTGGAGAACGCCACCAAGGCGATCGCCTCCGCCCAGGTCACCGGCACCGGCAAGGACCTCGCCCTGAAGCTCAACTACGAGCCCAAGGAGGACGGCGCCTACCCGCTGACCCTGGTCACCTACGAGATCGCCTGCGACAAGGGCAACAAGGCCGCGACCCTGCCGGCCGTCAAGTCCTTCCTCGCCTACACCGCGTCCGAGGACGGCCAGAAGATGCTGACCGACGCCTCCTACGCCCCGATCCCCGCCGAGATCATCTCCAAGGTCCGCACCACCATCGAGGGCCTGAGCTGATCCAGGAGTGCGGCCCGGTCCCCCGACCCTGAGTCGGGGCCGGGCCGCACCGTCCGGTGCACCGCCGCCAGGAGCCGAACGCCGAGAACGGCTCCGCAGACCGGAGAACCCGATGGACATATCCACACAGCAAACCGACGCAGCTCCCCCGACGCCCCGGCCGACCCCGGGCGCCCAGAAGCGCGCCGCCCGCGGCGCCACCCGACCCGGCGACCGGATCTTCCTCGGTCTCTCCCGCGGCTCGGGCATTCTGCTGCTGGTGATCATGGCCGCGATCGCGGTCTTCCTCACCTACCGTGCCTCCCTCGCCATCAGCAAGGACCACGGGAACTTCCTCACCACCTTCGAGTGGAACACCAACGTGCTGCCGCCCGAGTTCGGCATCGCGGTGCTCGCCTTCGGCACGGTCGTCTCCTCGATCGTCGCCATGGCCATCGCGGTCCCGATCGCCGTCGGTATCGCGCTCTTCCTCACGCACTACGCCCCGCGCCGGCTCAGCGGTCCGATCGCCTACGTGATCGACCTGCTGGCCGCCGTGCCGTCCATCGTCTACGGCCTGTGGGGCGCCCTCGTGCTGGTGCCGCACCTGAGCGGCCTGTACACCTGGCTCGACGACTACTTCGGCTGGACCGGCGTCCTGTCCTGGCAGGGCGGTGCCGCCCGCTCGCTGCTCACCGTCGGCATCCTGCTGGCGATCATGATCCTGCCGATCATCACCAACGTGAGCCGTGAGGTCTTCCGCCAGGTCCCGCGGATGCACGAGGAGGCCGCCCTGGCTCTCGGCGCCACGCGCTGGGAGGTCATCCGCATGTCGGTGCTGCCCTTCGGCCGCTCCGGCGTGATCTCCGCCTCGATGCTCGGCCTCGGCCGCGCCCTCGGCGAGACGATGGCCGTCGCGACCGTCCTCTCCCCGACCTTCGACATCAAGGCCAGCCTGCTCGACCCGGGCGGCGGCACGTTCGCCCAGAACATCGCGAGCAAGTTCAACGAGGCCACCGAGTTCGGCCAGGACGCGCTGATCGCCTCCGGCCTCGTCCTGTTCGTCATCACCCTGCTCGTCAACGGCGCGGCCCGCATGATCATCAACCGCCGCAAGGAGTACTCGGGGGCCAACGCATGACCACGCCAGCCGTCACCGACAAGCGCACCGGTTCCCTGCGCGGCGCGAGCCTGCCCAAGTGGTTCCCGGTGGCCGTCCTCGCGGGCTCCGTCGCCGTCGCCGTGGGCATCGGCCTGGGCACCGGCCTGCGGAGCAAGGCGCAGTGGGGCCTGATCGCGGCCGTGCTCGCGGTCCTCGCCACCTACGTCGTCGCGGCCCGCGTCGAGGGCCGCAGGCAGGCCCGGGACCGCATCGCGACCAGCCTCGTCTGGGGCTGCTTCCTCGTCGCCGTCGTCCCGCTGGCCTCCCTGGTCTGGGAGACCGCCAAGCGCGGCGTGAAGGTCCTCGACGGGTACTTCCTGAGCCACTCGATGGCCGGCGTCGCCGACACCCAGCCGGGCGGCGGCATCTACCACGCCCTGCTCGGCACCCTGGAGCAGGTCGCCCTGGCCACCCTGATCGCCGTGCCGATCGGTGTCCTCACCGCGATCTACCTGGTCGAGTACGGCCGCGGCAGGCTCGCGCGGGCCATCACCTTCTTCGTCGACGTCATGACCGGCATCCCGTCGATCGTCGCCGGCCTGTTCGTCCTCAGCTTCTGGATCCTGATCCTCAAGATGGGCTACTCCGGCTTCGCCGGTTCACTCGCCCTGTCGATCCTGATGATGCCCGTGGTGGTCCGCTCCACCGAGGAGATGCTCAAGCTCGTACCGAACGAGCTGCGCGAGGCCTCCCTCGCGCTGGGCGTCCCCAAGTGGCGCACCATCTTCAAGGTGGTGCTGCCGACCTCCATCGGCGGCATCGTCACGGGCGTGATGCTCGCGATCGCGCGCATCACCGGTGAGACCGCACCCGTTCTGCTGCTGGTCTGGGGAACGCAGTTCATCAACACCAACCCCTTCAAGGACCCGCAGGCCTCGCTGCCGCTGTACATCTACCAGCAGTACGCGAACAGCTCGGGATCCGGCGCGGCCTACGACCGTGCCTGGGCCGCGGCCCTCACCCTCATCGCCTTCGTGATGATCCTCAACCTGGTGGCCCGCGGCATCGCCCGCTGGAAGGCCCCGAAGACCGGTCGCTGACGCGGCCACTCAGCGACCGACGACTGGAAGTGAAGAAGTAGTCATGGCCAAGCGAATCGACGTCAGCGGACTCACCGCGTACTACGGCTCCCACAAGGCGATCGAGGACATCTCGATGACCGTCGAGCCGCGCTCGGTGACGGCGTTCATCGGCCCGTCCGGATGCGGCAAGTCGACGTTCCTGCGCACGCTCAACCGGATGCACGAGGTCACCCCCGGCGGCCGGGTCGAGGGCAAGGTGCTCCTCGACGACGAGGACCTGTACGGCACCGGGGTCGACCCGGTCTCCGTCCGCCGCGAGGTCGGCATGGTCTTCCAGCGCCCGAACCCCTTCCCCACCATGTCGATCTTCGACAACGTGGCGGCGGGCCTGCGGCTGAACGGCAACCACAGGAAGAGCGAGCTCAGCGACATCGTGGAGAAGTCGCTCAGGGGCGCGAACCTCTGGAACGAGGTGAAGGACCGCCTCAACAAGCCCGGCTCGGGCCTCTCCGGCGGTCAGCAGCAGCGGCTGTGCATCGCCCGCGCGATCGCGGTCGAGCCCAAGGTGCTGCTCATGGACGAGCCCTGCTCGGCCCTGGACCCGATCTCGACGCTCGCCATCGAGGACCTGATCGGTGAGCTGAAGGAACGGTTCACGATCGTCATCGTGACGCACAACATGCAGCAGGCGGCGCGCGTGTCTGACCGTACGGCCTTCTTCAACCTGGCCGCGGTCGGCCAGCCGGGCCGGCTGATCGAGATCGACGACACCGAGCGGATCTTCTCCAACCCGTCCGTGCAGGCCACGGAGGACTACATCTCGGGCCGCTTCGGCTGATCGGCGGCCCGCCCGAGACCCTCGCGGTGCTGCATGGCGGTGCCACCGCGAGGACGCAGAAGGGCCCGCCCCCGGCTCCCGGGGGCGGGCCCGCTGTCTTGCCCGGCGGTCCGGCCGCACGATCCCCGGGGGATCGTGCGGCCGGCCGGTGCCGTCCTACAGGATCGCCAGGTCGATCAGCCAGAAGGTGCAGGCGGCCACGATCGCCGCCGCCGGCATGGTGATGAACCAGCCCAGGACGATGTTCTTGGCGACGCCCCAGCGCACCGCGTTCACCCGCTTCGTCGCGCCGACACCCATGATCGCCGAGGTGATCACGTGCGTGGTCGAGATCGGCGCCTTGAACAGGAACGCCGTGGTGAACATGATCGACGCGCCCGTCGTCTCCGCCGCGAAGCCCTGCGGCGGGTCCAGCTCGATGATCTTGCGGCCGAGCGTCCGCATGATGCGCCAGCCGCCCGCGTAGGTGCCCAGCGACAGCATCATCGCGGAGACCAGCTTCACCCACACCGGGATCGGGTCGCCGTAGTCCTCGACGTCGGCGATGACCAGGGCCATCACCACGACGCCCATGGTCTTCTGGGCGTCCTGCAGGCCGTGGCCGAGCGCCATGCCGGCCGCCGACACCGTCTGCGCTATGCGGAAGCCGCGCTTGGCCTTGTGCGGGTTGGCCCGGCGGAAGATCCACATGATCGCGGTCATCACCAGGTAGCCGACGATCAGGCCGACGACCGGAGACAGGAACATGGGGGTGACGATCTTGTCCAGCACCCCGGACCAGTGGACCTGCGTACCGCCCGCGAGCGCCGCGCCCACCATGCCGCCGAACAGCGCGTGCGAGGAGGACGAGGGCAGCCCGAAGTACCAGGTGACCAGGTTCCAGACGATGGCGCCGAGCAGGGCCGCGAAGAGGATGCCCATGCCCTTGCCGCCGGTGGGCGTCGCGATCAGGCCTTCGCTGACCGTCTTGGCGACCCCGCTGCCGAGGAAGGCGCCGGCGAGGTTCATCACCGCCGCCATCGCCAGCGCCGCGCGCGGCGTGAGCGCACGCGTCGACACCGAGGTGGCGATGGCGTTCGCCGAGTCGTGGAAGCCGTTGGTATAGGCGAAGAAGAGCGCGACCAGGATGGTCAGAATGAGAGCGAAGGTGTCCATGGACGCCTCAGGACTCCTTGACCGCGATGGTCTCCACCGTGTTGGCCACGTGCTCGAAGGCGTCCGCCGCCTCCTCCAGCACGTCCACGATCTGCTTGAGCTTGAGCACCTCGATCGCGTCGTACTTGCCGTTGAACAGGTGCGCCAGCAGCTTGCGGTGGATCTGGTCCGCCTGGTTCTCCAGGCGGTTCACCTCGATCCAGTACTCGGTGAGGTTGTCCATGGTCCGCAGGTGCGGCATCGCCTCGGCGGTCAGCTCCGCCGCCCGCGCCAGGACCTCGATCTGCTGCTCGACGCCCTTGGGCAGTTCCTCGACGTTGTAGAGGACGACCAGGTCGACGGCCTCCTCCATGAAGTCCATGATGTCGTCGAGGGACGACGCGAGGGAGTAGATGTCCTCGCGGTCGAAGGGCGTGATGAAGGAGGAGTTCAGCTGGTGGAAGATCGCGTGCGTGGCGTCGTCACCGGCGTGTTCCGCTGCCCGCATACGCTCTGCGATCTCGGCCCGGGCGGAAGAATCCGCCCCGAGCAGTTCCATCAGGAGCTTCGAGCCCGTGACGATGTTGTCCGCGGAGGCGGCGAACATGTCGTAGAAGCTCGTCTCCCTGGGGGTCAGACGAAAGCGCACGTGGGGTCCTCAGGATGCTTCGGTTTCGGTCAGGATGATGCTAAGCGCATCATCCGGCCACGGCTAAGGGGCCGTCCTCCAGTGTCGCCCATCGGGCACGGTGCTCCGCACGGGGGCGGTACCGGGGGCCGGTCCGGCCTCCGCGCTCGGCTTCGGCCACAGGGCGTATACCCAGCAAAGTCCGCTAGGATATACCCTGTGGGGGTATATGTCGGGGATCGCGTGTCGGGATCGTTCTGAGAGGGAGGCCGCTATGACGACCACCGAGGCCGGGGCGGCGGTGCCCTCCGAGGGCGCGGGCGACGTGGTGACGGACCACGACCGCGGCGTGCACGGCTACCACCAGCAGAAGGACGAGCACCTCAAGCGGCTGCGCCGGATCGAGGGCCAGATCCGCGGCCTGCAGCGGATGGTCGACGAGGACGTCTACTGCATCGACATACTCACCCAGGTGTCCGCCTCCACCAAGGCCCTGCAGTCCTTCGCCCTGCAACTGCTGGAGGAGCACCTGCGCCACTGCGTCGCGGACGCGGCCCTCAAGGGCGGTACCGAGATCGACGCGAAGGTCGAGGAGGCGACGAAGGCGATCGGGCGGCTGCTGCGCACCTGAGCGCCGTACCGGCGTGTCCGCCCGGCGTGCGGGTGGCCGGTTCTCGTCGCTCGGGGCGGCGTGCGTGCCGAGCCGGGCGCGCGGGGCGTCCGCGCCGGGTCAGCCGCGCGGGGCGTCCGCGCGTTCCTCGGCCACCCTCAGCACCTCGTCGATGCTCTCCAGGCTGAGCCGTTCCTCGGCCGCCGAGGCGGCGATGATCAGCTCCCCGCACAGTTCGATCTCGGCGAGGGCCACGTGGTCCTGAACTGCCGTACCGCCGACCGGAGCCACGTGCGTCACCTCTTCTCTGCCGTCACCGACTTCCTAGGGTAGGGAGCGGCCTGCACGGCGCGCATGGCACGGACGGGCTAGTTCGCCGGTCATTTCTCGGCGATCCGCCCGGCGTAGATGTCTTCCGCCTTCGGCAGCCGTACGGTCACGGGGGTCCCGAAGGCGTAGAGCAGGGTCGTGGAGAAGACGGCGACCGTGCCCTCGTGCTGCCCGTTGACGAAGCTGAACCGGTGCCTGACCTTGCGGATGCGCCCCTGGTCGTCGAGGTAGACGTCGAACGGGACGGTGGCCGTGGCGAACCCTTTCGCCGCCGCCCGCAGGGCCGCCCCGCCGGACGCGCCGGCGCTCTTCGCGGCCAGGGCGAGATCGGCGGTGCCCCGGTAGTGCCGCACCTCGACGCCCGCCAGCTCGGTCCTCCCCACGTACGTCGCCGTGCGCGTCCCGCGCAGCACCTCGGCCGCGGCCAACGGGTCGGTGGCGCCACCGGTGACGAGATTGCCGTCGGACAGCGTGGCGGTCTCCACCCGCACCCACTTGTCGGCCGGTACGCCCGCGCCACGGTTCTTCATGAACAGCGCGCCCGGCGCGAGGAGTTCGGTGATCGGCCGGTGCGGGACGGTGCCGGCCGGGTCCTGCGGCAGCATCACCGTCAGCCGGCCGAGCTGCCCGCGGAAGTCGTAGGCACCCTCGCCGCGGATGGTCACCCGGGTCCCGCCGGTTGCCATCTCCATCGACGTACGGGCCTGGGAGCTGCCCGCCGCCAGCAGGGTGTCGGCGGCCTTGCGCAGGGTCCGCACCGGGTCGGCCGCGGCGCGCCCGTCCTGAGCGGCCGCGCCGCCGCCGGCGCAGCCCGTGGCGCACGCACAGACCATCAGTCCCGCCGCGAGCACCGCCCCGCTCGCCTGCCGCTGCTGTCGCTCCGCCATCGTCTGCCTACCCCCAGCCGGTACGTCCGTCACGGGACCCCCTGTCGTTCCGGTTAACGACGGGTAGGGAGCCCCGTCACGCGGCGGCGCCGTCCGTCGCACGGGGATAGGAGCCGTTCACCCGGTGTGGGTACGGTGGGGGCGTGGCGCAGCAGGAGGGGCTCGACCCTGACCGTGAGGATCAGGTTCACCGCACGACGACCGTCGAACAGGGCCGCTTCTGCGTGGCCCACTGCGTCTGCGGCTGGCGCGGTCCGGCCCGCCGGGCGCGCAGCCTGGCCCGCACGGACGCCCGGGGCCACGCGACGGAGCCCTGATCGGATCCCGGCCGCTTGAGCGGCGGACGGAGCCTGATCGGTCCGGGCCCCCCCGGGGGGCTGAGCCCCGATCCGGTCCGGCCCGTGGGTGGCGGTCGGAGGCCTGATCCGTTCACGTCCCCGCGGGGCCGCCGGTCAGGCGTGGCGGAGGGTGGCCAGCAGGTCGTCCACGAGGTCGCGGTCGCGGTACTGGGTCAGGCGGCTGCGGGCGGCGGCGGGGGAGAGCCAGAGCACGCGGTCCACCTCGTCGCTGGGGACGAAGCGGCCGCCCGTGGCCTCGGCCGCCCAGTAGCGGACCCGCTTGGGACGCCCGCCCGCCATGTACCGCACGGTGCGCAGCTCGGCGCCGGGCACGGCGGTGTGGCCCGTCTCCTCCTCGACCTCGCGCAGGGCCCCGGCGAGCGGGTCCTCGCCCCGTTTGAGCTTGCCCTTGGGCCACGACCAGTCGTCGTACTTGGGCCGGTGCACCAGGCACACCTCGAGCGCGCGGTCCACCGGGGAACGGCGCCACAGGACGCACCCGGACGCCAGGACGACGGTGTCCTTCGCGGGACTCACCGGTTGCTCACCGCCTCCTCAGGGAGCGCTGACCGTCTGCTTCTGCCAGGACTGCTGGAAGGCGAACCGCGCCGCCTCCACCTCGTGCCGCTGGTCGGCGTGGAGCACGCCGAGCGCGTACGCGGTGGTCGGCGCGATCCGGGGCGTGCGGGCCGCGGCGGCCGCGGCGGCCGCGGCCTCCGAGGCGTCACGGTGCCGGTCGAGCGCCTGGCCGGCCTCCGGCAGCCGTACGTCGACGGGCGCGCTGTCGCCGTGCAGCACCTCGCGGGCGTACCGGTGCAGGCGCAGCAGCAGGCGGACCTGGTGCCAGGGCGCGTCCTGCGGGTGGGGGGACGGGTCCGGGGACAGGCCGTGGATCAGCGCCTCCGCGTTGTACGGGCTGCCCGCGGTGAGCAGCGGCAGCGCGGCGACCGCGTCCGCCAGCCGCTCCCGCGCGGCGGCGGCGAGCGGGCGCAGGTCGGCGGTCGCCGCGCCGGGAACCAGCGGGACGTCGCTGGCGAGTACGGCCACCTTGTCGGCGACCGCGTGGAAGCGGGAGGAGCCGAGGGCCTGGAGGGCGGTGGAGTGTGCCCGGGTCCGGGCCAGGGTCAGCTGGCGGTCGAGCAGGGCGCCCGCCTTCGCCGCGCCGACGGTCAGGCTGCCGCGGTCCGGCACCGGGGCCGCGCCGCGGTGGCCGCCGGGCGCCTCCGCCGGGGTCGTAGAGCCGGGGACGGCACCGGCGCCCGCCCGGTCCTCCGCGCCGGACCGGGCCACGGCCGCGCCGAGCGCGCCCACCGGCTGGGCGGGCAGGGCCGCCGACCCCGACAGCCGGTGCAGGGCCAGCAACAGCCGCTCCAGACGGGCCTGGTAGGCGTGCTCACGGGCCAGGGTGCCAGACAGCCAGGCGAGTTCGGGCCGCATCTCCTCCGCCCAGCCCTCCTCCAGCAGGGGGCGGAAGGTGTGCAGGCTGCCGCTGATGCGGCGGGCCGAGCGGCGCAGGGCGCGCGCGGCGTCGACGGCCTCCGCGGAGCCGTTGCCCGCCGGGCCGTCGTCCGCCGTCCGCGCCTCCGCGCGGGACGGGGAGCCGCCGCCGGGGCCCGCCTGGCGGTGCAGGCGCAGCGCGCGGAGGAACTCCGTGGCCTGCGCCCGCAGATAGGCCGCGAGAGCGTCGGTGGGGACCGGCCCGGCGGTGGGGTCCGTCGGGTCAGGGTGTTGCATTGCCACGCCGGCGCCTCCGGGCGTCTATGAGCATCTCCTGGATATTCCGCAGGGGTTGTCCCTCGGCGTCGGTCGCGTGCCGGGTCCAGTCGCCGTCCGGGCCGAGGTGCCAGGAGGCGGTGGTGTCGGACATGCCGGTCTCGAGGAGCCGGTTGAGCGACGCCCGGTGTGCCGGGTCGACGACGCGGACCAGGGCCTCTATCCGGCGGTCGAGGTTGCGGTGCATCATGTCGGCGCTGCCGATCCACACCTCGGGCTCGCCGCCGTTGCCGAAGGCGAACACCCGGGAGTGCTCCAGGAAGCGGCCGAGGATGGAGCGGACGCGGATGTTCTCCGACAGTCCGGTGACCCCGGGGCGCACGGCGCAGATGCCGCGCACCCAGATGTCGACGGGCACCCCTGCCTGGGACGCGCCGTACAGCGCGTCGATGACGGCCTCGTCGACCATCGAGTTGACCTTGATGCGGATGAAGGCGGGACGCCCGGCACGGTGGTGCTGGATTTCCTTGTTGATCCGCGCGACCAGGCCGTCCCGCAGGGACTTGGGGGCGACCAGCAGCCGGCGGTAGGTCTCGCGGCGCGAGTAGCCCGAGAGCCGGTTGAACAGGTCGGACAGGTCGGCGCCCACCTGCGGGTCGGCGGTCAGCAGGCCGAGGTCCTCGTAGAGGCGGGCCGTCTTCGGGTGGTAGTTGCCGGTGCCGACATGGCTGTATCGGCGGAGGGTGTCGCCCTCCTGACGGACCACCAGGGACAGCTTGCAGTGCGTCTTCAGGCCGACCAGGCCGTACACGACGTGGCAGCCGGCCTCCTCCAGCTTGCGCGCCCACTTGATGTTGGCGTGCTCGTCGAAGCGGGCCTTGATCTCGACCAGGACGAGGACCTGCTTGCCGGACTCGGCCGCGTCGATGAGCGCGTCGACTATGGGGGAGTCGCCCGAGGTCCGGTACAGGGTCTGCTTGATCGCCAGCACGTCCGGGTCGCCGGCGGCCTGTTCCAGGAACGCCTGGACGGAGGTCGAGAAGGAGTCGTACGGGTGGTGCAGCAGTACGTCCCGGCTGCGCAGCGCGGCGAAGATGTCCGGCGCGGAGGCCGACTCGACCTCGGCGAGGTCGCGGTGGGTGCCGGCGACGAACTTCGGGTACTTCAGCTCGGGCCGGTCGAGGCTGTGGATGCGGAAGAGGCCGGTGAGGTCCAGGGGACCCGGCAGCGGGTACACCTCGGCCTCGCTGATCTTCAGCTCGCGCACCAGCAGGTCCAGGACCTCGCGGTGGATGGACTCCTCGACCTCCAGGCGCACCGGCGGCCCGAAGCGGCGCCGCATGAGCTCCTTCTCCAGCGCCTGGAGCAGGTTCTCCGCGTCGTCCTCCTCGACCTCCAGGTCCTCGTTGCGGGTGAGCCGGAAGGCGTGGTGCTCCAGCACCTCCATGCCCGGGAACAGCTCCTCCAGGTGCGCGGCGATGACGTCCTCGACGGGGACGTAGCGGCCCGGGGAGCTCTCCAGGAAGCGGGACAGCAGCGGCGGCACCTTGACGCGGGCGAAGTGGCGGTGGCCGGTGACCGGGTTCCGTACGACCACGGCCAGGTTCAGGGACAGGCCGGAGATGTACGGGAAGGGGTGCGCGGGGTCGACCGCCAGCGGGGTGAGCACCGGGAAGATCTGGTGCCGGAAGAGCGTGAAGAGGCGGGCCTGCTCCTTCTCGGTCAGCTCGCTCCAGCGGACCAGGTGGATGCCCTCCTCCGCGAGGGCGGGGGCGACGTCCTCGTGGTAGCAGGCGGCGTGCCGGGCCATGAGCTCGCGGGAGCGGGCCCAGATCATCTCCAGCACCTCGCGGGGCTGGAGGCCGGAGGCGGAGCGGGTGGCGACCCCGGTGGCGATCCGGCGCTTCAGGCCGGCCACCCGGACCATGAAGAACTCGTCCAGGTTGCTGGCGAAGATCGCGAGGAAGTTGGCCCGCTCCAGGAGGGGCGTGTTCGGGTCCTCGGCGAGTTCGAGGACGCGCTCGTTGAAGGCGAGCCAGCTGCGCTCCCGGTCGAGGAATCGCCCCTGTGGCAGCTGTACCCCGTCTACCTGCGACTCCTCGTAACCGTCGAGGTCGGCATCGATGTCGGGTTCCAGGTCGGAGACCGCCGCCGCCACGGTGTGCGGGCGGTGGGCGGCTATGGAGCCCACGGAGGGCTGCGGGTGCTGGACCTGTGCCTGGGTGTCTGGCTGGCTCATGAACCCATTCTTCCGCGCCGGGCGGAATACAGGCGCGTCGGAGGCCGCGGGCGGGAGCACGGCGGCGACGGGAGTCCCCTCGGCCTGCCGGGGCCGCGAGGGGGCGGGAGCGTTCCCGTCCCCCGTGGCGCCCTCGGGGGGCGGCGAAGGCTCTGGCGCGGCGGGTTTCATTGCCCGAGCGTCGCAAGCCCGTCTGAATCGATGGTTACGGAGACATGACGTGCGGGATAGCGGGGAGCGGCCCCGGGGCGTCCCCGCCGCCCCGCACGGCCGCGTCCGGCCCGCACCGCCCTCCTCGAAGGGCGGTGCGGGCACAGGGCGTTCAGGTCGTACGGCGGTGGGGCGGGGCGGTGTGGCCGCCTCGGGGACCGTGCGGGGTACCGCCTGGCCGTTCGGGTCACCGGCCAGATCCCCCGCCAGGTCTCCGGGCAGAGGGCCGGGCCGAGGTTTCCGGGCCGGGTCCGGTCAGGTCTCCGGGCAGAAGGGCGGTCCGGGGTCCCAGGGCTCCGGTCAGGTTTCCGTCCGGTACATCAGATCGGTCTCGTAGGTGCTGAATCCCAGCCGCTCGTACACGGAGACCGCGGCCTTGTTGTCGGCGTCGACGTACAGCATCGCCGTCGGCAGGCCCTGCGCGGCCAGGTGCCGCAGCCCGATCACGGTCAGGGCCCGGCCGAGACCGCCGCCCTGGGCGCCGGGGCGCACGCCGAGCACGTACACCTCGCCGAGGCGCTCCTGCGCGTGCACCTTCGTCCAGTGGAAGCCGATCACCCTGCCCTCCCGCTCGGCCAGGAAGAACCCGCGCGGATCGAACCAGGCCTCCGCCTCGCGGGCGTCGAGGTCCCGCTGGGTGAGCGAGCCCTGCTCGGGGTGGTGGGCGAAGGCCTCGGCGTTGACGGCGAGCCACGCGGCGTCGTCCTCGCCGGGGACGAACGTCCGTACCGTCACGCCCGCGGGGAGCGGCGGCTCGGGCAGGTCGAAGTCGGTGAGCGACCGCCGCATCTGGCGCAGCTCACGGAAGAGGGTGAGCCCGAGGACCTGCGCGAGGTGCCGGGCGGCGGAGTGCCCGCCGTGCGCCCACACCCGCAGCCGCTTGCCCGAGGCGGCGAGGAGGGCGGAGCCGAGCACCCGCCCGTGGCCGTGCCCGCGGTGCGCCGGGTGGACGACCAGCTCGGCGGCGGGCGCCTCCACGGGATCGGTGTCCTCCAGCTGCGCGTACCCCACGAGCTCGCCGTCGACGGTGAGCAGCATGTGGGACACGCCCTCACGGGCGCCGCCGCGCAGCTGGAGCCGGCCCTGCTCGGACACCGCCTGCTGGCCGTCGTTGCGGGCGGCCACCGCCAGCAGGCCGAGCACGGCGTCGGCCTGGTCCGGGGAGAGCACGGAGCAGGTGTCCAGTGAGCGGGCGATCGGTGCGGTGTCGTCGCTGGTCATGCGTATGAGAGTAAGGGTGCGCCGCCCCGCCTGAGGAGATGCGGCTCGTCGGTCGCCCAGGGCCACCGGCCGCAGGGCCCGTCCCGCGTCGCACCGCGCTCCGCACCGACTCGCCGACGACGTCGCGCGCACCCCCGGGAACCGGCCGCACGTTCCCGCACGTCGAGCACCGACCCCAGCCGCCCAGGCGTCCGCGGAACTCAGGCGCCCGAGTGCTGCCCCGACCTCAGGCGGCCGTGCCGTACGGCCCCTCCGGGGGCGGGGTCGGGGCGCCCGGCAGGCGTACCGTCGCCACCGTGCCGCCGCCCGGCGCCGGTGTCAGCGCGACCTCGCCGCCGGCCTGCTGGACGGTGCGGGCGACGATGGACAGGCCCAGGCCCGAGCCCGGCAGGGCCCGCGCGCTCGGTGAGCGCCAGAAGCGGTCGAAGACGTGGGGGAGTTCGTCGGCGGCGATGCCCGGCCCGTGGTCGCGGACGGTGAGCACGCCCTCCTCCAGGACCACCTCGACCGCGCCGCCCTCCGGGCTGAACTTCACCGCGTTGTCGAGGATGTTGACCATCGCCCGTTCCATCGCGGACGGCTCAGCCCGGACGAACCAGGGGCTCAGGTCCGCCGTGATCGTCAGCTCCGGCCCGCGCAGCCGGGCCCGGCGCAGCGCGTCCTCCACGGTGTCCTGGAAGGCGATCAGCTGGACCCGCTCGCCCCGCTGCCCCTCCGCACGGGACAGCTCCTGCAGATCGCCGATCAACGAGGCGAGCTCCGTCATCTGCGCCTTCACCGATGCGAGCAGCGCCTTGCGGTCGGCCTCCGGGATCGGGCGGCCGGTCTCCTCGCTGCGGGTGAGGAGTTCGATGTTGGTACGGAGCGAGGTGAGCGGGGTGCGCAGCTCGTGGCCCGCGTCCGCGATGAGCTGCTGCTGCAGCTCGCGGGAGCTGGCCAGCGCCGACGTCATCGAGTTGAAGGAGCGGGACAGCCGGGCGATCTCGTCCTCGCTGTCGTCCTCCACGGGGATCCGGATGGTCAGGTCCTCGGTCCGGGCGACGTGCTCCACCGCCTCGGTCAGCTTGTCGACCGGCCGCAGCCCGGCGCGCGCCACCGCGAGACCGGCGGCCCCGGCGCCGAGGACGCCCACGCCGGAGACGACGAGGAGCAGCAGGGCGAGGTCGTCGAGGGTCTTCTCGGTGTCCTTGAGGGACAGCCCGATGGTGAACACGGCATTGGGATACGGCCGCAGGTCGGGGCCGCCCTCCAGGGGGATGGCGAGGACCGCAACCCGCACGTCGTTGCCCTCGCTGTCGATGCTGTTGTGGAAGGTGCGCACGCTGAGGTCGGGGTTGGCGGCCGTCTCCCGGTCCGTGCGCGTGACCTTGAGGACGCCCTCGGACTGGGGCAGGACGCAGGCCTTGCCGTCCGCCCGCACCAGCTGCATGTAGAAGTACGACGGCCTGCCGCCGGAGTCGCCCGCCGCCGTCGGGGGGCAGCTGGTCAGCAGCGCCGTCACATAGGGGGTGTCGTCCAGCAGCTGCCGGGTGTTGGCGCTCGCGAGCCGGTTCTCGACCTCGTCGTACAGCCGGCTCCGCACGATGAACCAGCAGGTGACCGAGACCGCGGCCACCGCGAACGCCACCGCAGCCGCGACCAGCAGCGCCAGCCGGGACCGGAGGGGCAGCGAACGCAGCCGCCGTACCGCGTGCCTCACTCCGCGCCGCCCTGCCGCAGGACGTACCCCACGCCCCGCACGGTGTGCACGAGGCGTGGCTCGCCGCCGGACTCGGTCTTGCGGCGCAGGTACATCACGTACACGTCGAGCGAGTTCGACGAGGGCTCGAAGTCGAAGCCCCAGACCGCCTTCAGGATCTGCTCCCGGGTGAGCACCTGGCGCGGGTGCGCCAGGAACATCTCCAGCAGGGTGAACTCCGTGCGGGTCAGTTCCACCGGCCGCCCGTCGCGGGTGACCTCGCGGGTGGCGAGGTCCATGCGCAGGTCGGCGAAGGACAGCACGTCCGTGTCGTCGGCCGCGCCCGCCACGGCCGCCGCGTAGGAGCTGCGCCGCAGCAGCGCGCGGATCCGGGCGAACAGCTCGTCCAGCTCGAACGGCTTGACCAGGTAGTCGTCGGCGCCGGCGTCGAGCCCGGTGACCCGGTCGCCGACCGTGTCGCGGGCCGTCAGCATCAGGATGGGGGTCATGTCCCCGGTGCCGCGGATGCGGCGGGCGGCGGTCAGGCCGTCCATGCGGGGCATCTGGATGTCGAGGACCACCAGGTCCGGCCGGTACGCGGCCGCCTTCTCCAGCGCGTCCGCGCCGTCCACGGCCACCTCGGTGCCGTACCCCTCGAAGGCGAGGCTGCGCTCGAGCGCTTCGCGTACGGCGGGCTCGTCGTCGACGATCAGGATGCGCTGGGGGTCACGGTCGCCATCGGCGGGGCTCATCGCTCGCGTTTCCTCGGGTGCGGTGGGGGCGTGGGCGGGACGTTCTCAGCCTCGCACGTTTCCGGGCCGTGGGGCCGGTGGGCGGGGCGGTCAGCAGTGCACCGCCGTCAGCCGGCGCAGCGGCACCTTGTGGCGGTGGGGGCGGGCGGCCGGGAGACGCAGGCCCATCAGTTGCGGTACGGCGACCTCGGGGACCCGGTTCACCGGGCTGTGCAGCTCCTTCGCGACGGCCAGGCCCAGGTCGACGCCGACGGGGGTGGCGGCCTCGACGGTCTCGGTGGTCTCGTGCACAACCTGCTCGATCATGACGTTCTCCTTCTCGCTCAGGTGCTTCAGGTGCTGTGGTGCTCCGGGGTTGGGGTGCTTCAGTTCTGGGAGCCGGACCGCAGCTCGGCCAGGTCGGCCTTGACGGTGTCGGCCGGGATGGCGAAACCGAGGCCCACGCTGCCCGCGCCGGACGAGTCCGTGCTCGAAGCGGCGGTGTACATGGCGGAGTTGATCCCGATGACGTCGCCGTTCGCGTCGATCAGCGCGCCGCCGGAGTTGCCCGGGTTGAGGGAGGCGTCGGTCTGGATGGCCTTGTAGGTCGTGGTGGAGGACCCGGTGTCGCCGTTGAACTCCCGGCCGCCGAACTCGAACGGCCACTGCTCGCCGCCACCGTCCTGCTGTCCCTGGCTCTCACCGGTCGAGACGGTCACGTCACGGTCGAGGGCGGAGACGATTCCGCTGGTGACGGTGCCGGTCAGGCCCTCGGGGGAGCCGATGGCGACGACCTGGTCGCCGACCGAGACACCGGCGGAGTCACCGAGGGAGGCCGCCTTCAGACCGGAGGCACCCTCCAGTTCGACCAGGGCGAGGTCCTTGGAGCTGTCGGTACCGACGACCCGCGCGCTGTACTGCTTTCCGTCGCTGGTGCGCACCTTGACCGACGAGGCGCCCGCCACCACGTGGTTGTTGGTGACGACCTCGCCGCCGCTGGTGGTGATCACACCGGACCCGGTGGACGAGCCGTTGCCGAGGGTCGCGTTGATCTCGACCACGCTCGGGCTGACCGCCTCGGCGATCGCCGCGATGCTGCCGCGCCGGGCGGCGGGCACCGCCTTGGTGCCGGTGCTGCTCGCGGCGGCGACCGTGTCCTGACCGGTCAGTTCCTGGAAGGCGTAGGCGGTGCCGCCGCCCACCGCCGCGGCGGCGATCGCCACGGCGGCGAGCAGCGCCGTCGGTCCCTTGGCGCGCTCGCGAGGCGCGGGCGCGGGACCTGACGGAACGGGGGGCGGGAGAGCCGTGCCGCCCCCCTGACCGTCCGCGAGCGGACCGCCGTACGTCCCCTGCGCGCCGTGTCCGCCGTGCCCGCCGCCACCGTCGGCGAAGGCGGCCGGGGTCGGCGCGTACGCCGGCCGGGGCGGCCACTCCGGGTGCACGGGAGAGGAGGCGTGCTGCTGGGGATACGCGGACGGCTGGTGCGCGTCACCCTGGGAGGGCTCGTGTGCGCCGCCGCGGCGGATGCTCTCGGTCATGACTACAAAAATGACCCGCGATCATGAGAGGCTCCTGAGTCCCCGCTGAGAAGCCCGACAAAACCTCGTATGCCCGATATGAAGGCGTGTGCGGAAGCCCCCAGGGATCAGGCCCGGGGCCGGGCTCGGCTACGCGCAGCCGCAGGAGCTGCGGACGACCAGCCGCGACGGGAACACCTTCAGCCGCTCCCGGCGGGACCCGGCGACCCGGAGGCCGTCGTCCAGGACGAGGTCCACCGCGGCCCGCGCCATCGCCGACCGGTCCGAGGCGACCGTCGTCAGCGGCGGGTCCGCGAGCGCCGCCTCCTTGATGTCGTCGAAGCCGGCCACGGCCAGCTCGCCCGGGACGTCGATGCGCAGCTCGCGCGCGGCCCGCAGCAGGCCGATCGCCTGGTCGTCGGTGGAGCAGAAGACCGCGGGCGGGCGGTCCGGACCGGAGAGGAACTCCAGGGCCACCCGGTAGGCGTCGTAGCGGTTGTACGGCGCCTCGAAGAGCCGCCCCTCGGTCGGGATGCCGGCCTCGGTCATCGCGCGCCGCCAGCCCTCGACGTGGTCGGAGACGGGGTCGCCGACGGAGGGCGTCTCGGCCGTGCCGCCCATACAGGCGACGTACTCGTAGCCGTGCTCCAGCAGGTGCCGCACGGCGAGCTGCGCGCCGCCCAGGTCGTCGGTGACGACGGCGACGTCGTCCATGGCCTCGGGCCGCTCGTGCAGCAGCACCACCCGGGCGTCCCAGGCGTCGATCTCGGCGGCGGCGAGGTCGTTGAGCGCGTGGCTGACCAGGATGAGGCCGGAGACCCGCATACCGAGGAAGGCCCGCAGATAGTGGACCTCGCGCTCGGCGACGTAGTCGGAGTTGCCGACGAGGACCATCTTTCCGCGCTCGGCGGCGGCCCACTCGACGGCGTGCGCCATCTCCCCGAAGAAGGGCTGGCGGGCGTCCGGGACGATCAGGCCTATCAGGTCGGTGCGCCGCGAGGCCATGGCCTGGGCGACCCGGTCGGGCCGGTACCCCAGTTCCTTGATCGCGGCGAGCACACGCTCCCGCGTGGCCGGGGCGACCGGCCGGGGTCCGTTGTTGATGACATAGCTGACCACGGCGGTCGAAGTCCCCGCCAGCCGCGCCACGTCGTCCCGAGTCACCTTGGCCACGCGCGGAGTCTACGCGGATGGACCCGCTCTGGGCAGGGCGTATCGCCCCTTGGATGTGCGGTCGCAATGCCCTGCCCGCGCGCCCGCTAGGCCTCGGCCCGCGCCTCCGCGGCGACCGGGGCGGTCGCCTTGTCCGCATCATCCGCTTTTGGACGGGCTGCCTTGGCCTTCGCCTCGTCGGCGGCGCGGTCCACCTTTTCAGGAGTAACGAATCGATAACCGACGTTCCGGACGGTTCCGATCAGCGACTCGTGCTCGGGGCCGAGCTTGGCGCGCAGCCGTCGCACGTGGACGTCCACGGTCCGGGTGCCGCCGAAGTAGTCGTAGCCCCAGACCTCCTGCAGCAGCTGGGCACGGGTGAAGACCCGGCCCGGGTGCTGCGCGAGGTACTTCAGGAGCTCGAACTCCTTGAAGGTGAGGTCCAGCACCCGGCCCTTGAGCTTGGCGCTGTAGGTCGCCTCGTCCACCGACAGGTCGCCGTTGCGGATCTCCATCGGGGAGTCGTCGTTGACGATCTGCTGGCGGCCCATGGCGAGCCGCAGCCGGGCCTCGACCTCGGCCGGGCCGGCGGTGTCGAGCAGCACGTCGTCGATGCCCCAGTCGGCGGTGACGGCCGCGAGGCCGCCCTCCGTCACCACGAGGACGAGCGGGCAGCCGGGGCCCGTCGAGCGCAGCAGCTGGCACAGGCTGCGCACCTGCGGCAGGTCCCGCCGCCCGTCGACCAGGATGACGTCGGCGCCCGGGGTGTCGACCAGCGCGGGCCCCTCCGCCGGGGCCACACGCACGTTGTGCAGCAGCAGGCCGAGGGCGGGAAGCACCTCCGTCGACGGCTGGAGGGCATTGGTCAGGAGCAGCAGAGAACTCATCGCACCCCACCTGCCTGGGTCGTCATACGTCCGTGCACGGTTGGCTCGCCCATGTCGTCTGGTTCCTCCTCGGTCCCGGCGAGGACATCGCGGCACTGCTTCGTACGGTGGTGCGAATCCCGCGCCCCTGGGACCCGCCGCGGCCCCAGGAGGGGGCCACTGTGCGCCCGGCGGGCCGTACACCTGCGGTTTCCCGCGTCGTATACAACGCCTCCCCGAAAGCACAAAAGGACCCGGGGGCTTCACTGCCCGAGTCCTCTTCCCAGCAGAATAGCCGACATGAGCTCGGGTTCGGCAGGTCATGTGGCGCGTTCGTCGAACGTCCCGGAGTCTGAGACGCCTCCACGCGCACGTGTCAGGACGCTTCTGCGCACGGCGGACGGGGTGCCGATCGACGCCGTGTACGAGCCGGGGCCTGTCGTATACGGCCCGGACCCCGTCGTATACGCCCCGGCGCCGGACGTGCCGTCGGCGTCGCCGTCCGCTCCGTCCGTGCCGTCCTCCGGCGCTCCGGTGTTCGTGATCGCACACGGTTTCACCGGTGACCTGGACAGGCCGCACGTGCGGCGGGCGGCGCGGGCCCTCGTCCGGCACGGGGCCGTGGTCACCTTCTCCTTCCGCGGCCACGGGCGCTCCGGCGGGCGGTCCACGGTCGGCGACCGGGAGGTGCTCGACCTGGCGGCGGCGGTGGCGTGGGCGCGGCGGCTCGGGCACACGCGGGTGGTGACCGTCGGCTTCTCCATGGGCGGCTCGGTGGTGCTGCGGCACGCGGCCCTGTGGGGTCCGCGCGGCGGCGCCGGACCCGAGGGGCGCACGGAGGCGCGGACGGACGTGGTGGTCTCGGTGAGCGCTCCGGCGCGCTGGTACTACCGGGGCACGGCGCCCATGCGCCGGCTGCACTGGCTGGTGACGCGCCCCGAGGGCCGGCTGCTGGGCCGCTACGGACTGCGCACCCGGATCCACCACCGCGACTGGGACCCGGTCCCGCTGTCCCCCGTCGAGGCGGTCTCCCGGATCGTCCCGACGCCCCTGCTGATCGTGCACGGCGACCGGGACGGCTACTTCCCCCTGGACCACCCCCGGATGCTGGCCGCGGCCGCCGGTGACCACGGCGAACTCTGGCTGGAGCCCGGCATGGGCCACGCCGAGAACGCGGCCGGCGACGAGCTGCTGCACCGCATCGGGGACTGGTCGGTCGCACAGGCGGGCTAGCCTGAGCCTGTTCATTGCCGAATGACACGAGGGACGGGATGGCCAAGGTCACGGTGCGCTACTGGGCGGCGGCGAAGGCTGCGGCCGGGGTCGCCGAGGAGCCGTACGAGGCGCAGACGCTCGCCGAGGCGCTCGACGCGGTGCGCGAACGCCACCCCGGCGAGCTCGACCGCGTCCTGCGGCGGTGCTCGTTCCTCGTCGACGGAGACCCGGTGGGGACGCGCGGGCATGAGACGGTTCGGCTGATCGAGGGCGGCACGGTCGAGGTGCTCCCCCCGTTCGCAGGAGGATGAGCGATGACCGATCGGCCGTATGAGGGGTCCCCCGGGGCTTCCCACGAGGGGTACGAGGGATACGACCCGTACGCCCAGCAGTACCAGCAGCCGTACGGCGGGGGGCAGCCGCAGCGGCAGTACCAGCAGCCGTACGGCGGGGCGCAGCCGCAGCAGGCGTGGCCCGGGCAGCAGCAGGGGTACGACGACCCCCGGGCCGCCCAGCAGTACACGCAGCAGTGGCAGGGGCAGACCTGGGACACCCAGACGCACCCCACCCAGCAGCCCGCCCAGCAGCCGGCCCCCGCGGCGGAGACGGCCCATCTGCCGCCGGTGCGCCATCAGGGGCCGACGGCGGCCCACGGCGTCCCGGCCCGGTCCGCCGCCCCGGCTCCGTCCGCCGCCGCGCGCGGCGCGGCGCCAGGGGAGTCCCCGGAGGCGGAGCCCACGTTCGGCCCCGCCACCCTCGCCGGCAACACCCGCGTCACGGACGCGCAGCGGGCCCGCGCCGAGGGCCGCTCGCCGATCATCGAACCCGGGATGCAGCCTGCCGCGCTCACCGCGCTGCTCGGCCTGCTGCTGGCCGGGGCGGCGGAGCTCGGCTCCTACGCCCTGCTCGTCCCGCTGGTCGTGCTCCAGGCCGTGACGGCGGCGGGCTGGTTCCGGCTGAACGGCATGTGGCCCGCGCGGCAGGGCATCGCCCTGGGCTTCGCGGGGGCGCTCGCCGCGGACGCGGCGCTGCTGGTCGCGGGCCGGGCGCACGCCCCCGCCGCGATCCTGGGCACGCTCGGGGTGTGGGTCCTGCTCGCCCTCGCCCTGCAACTGCGCTCCCACGCCGACCCGGACGAGCGGATGTACGGCCTGATGGCGACGGTCGCCGCGGCGGCGCTGGCGATCATCGCGACGGGGTACCTCGCCGCCGGGGCCGACGCGGTCGCGATCGGCGGGGCGGCGGTCGCCGTCGCCGTCCTGGCCCGCGCGCTGCCGCTGCGGACGCCGGTCTCCGTGGTCGTCTCGCTGCTGGCGGCGGCGGGCGCGGGCATCGCGGTCGGCGGGATGACCGGGCTGGGCGCCAAGGGCGCGCTGCTCGGCGCGGGCGCCGCGGTGTGCGCGCTGGCCGGCCACCGGGCCGCGAGCTACGACTACCCCTCGCGCTTCGTGCACTTCACGGCCGGCGTGGCGCTGCCCCTGGCAGCAGCGGCCCCGGCGGTGTGGGTGCTGGGGCGCGCGCTCGGGTAGCGGCCGGGGCGGCCGTCCCGGCCGGTGGTGCGGGCCGGCCGCCTGTCACAAGTGATCGACAGATCCCCGGCCGGTCCCGTCCCGGGTTTACGCTCGCGCATGACGGCCATCCGGTCGTCGAGGACCGTCCGGGTTGGGGGAACATGCGCGCGCTGCGAATACTTCTGGTCGTCGTCGTCATCCTGGGCGGACTGTTCGTGGCGGCCGACCGGCTCGCGGTGCACTTCGCCGAGGGGGAGGCGGCCGACAAGCTGAAGGCCGCGGAGCACCTGGACCGCACCCCGGACGTGTCCATCAAGGGCTTCCCCTTCCTCACCCAGGTGGCGGGCGGCGAGCTGGACGACGTCCGGGTCGGCATCAAGGACTACGAGGCCGCCACCGGCAAGGGTGAGCAGACGATCCGTATCGACGACCTCAAGGCCGACATGAGGGGCGTGACCTTCTCCGGCGACTACAGCTCCGCCACGGCCGCCACCGCCACCGGCACCGCGACCATCGGCTACGACGAGCTGCTGAGGACCGCCAAGTCCGAGCCCACCCGGGTCGCCCCCGGCATCACCGCCCGCGTGGTCGGCCTGTCCGACGGGGGAAACGGCAAGATCAAGGTCGCCGTGGAGGCCACCGTGCTCGGCACCCGGCTGCCCAAGCCGGTCTCCGTGCTCAGCTCCGTCACGGTCCACGGCAACGAGGTGGGTGTGAAGGCCGACGCCCTGCCTGCGTTCGGCGGCGTGCGGCTCGCCGAGGGCCGGATCCGTGCGATCACCGACTTCCAGCAGGCGATCGACCAGCTGCCCGGCGGCATCCGGCTGGACTCGGTGCAGGCCGCGCCGGACGGCGTGGAGATCACGGTGAAGGGTGCGCACGTCAGGCTCGCCGGGTAGGACCCGCGCGGTGGACGGTGCCGGGACGGGCGTCCGGCAGGTGAGACGGGCTCGTCCGCACCGTAGATGCGCGAACGGGCCCGGAGGTCCGGCGGCCGTGCGGTGACGGCTCGGGCGCCGCTCCCGTTTCACATCGCGGACGATCGCATCTCATCATGCGACACGCCGGTGACATGTCCGCCCGTACCTCCCTACGATCGAGCCTATGAAGCGACAGGCGGATCTCACGAAGCGGCGGGCAGTAGACCTGTGCCGCGTCGCCGCCATGCTCTGTCGCCCCTTCTGAGCGGGAGCTCCGCCTCCCGTATCCCCGGCCCCGCCGACCGTACCGGGGCCCTCCGCGCGCCGCGTACGCAGGCGCCCACCCGCGTACCCGCGCCCTTCGCACTCGCACGCCCCGCCGTAACTGCCCCGGAGGAGATTGAGCATGAGCCGCAGCGACGTCCTGGTCGACGCCGACTGGGTCCAGGACCACCTGGACGACCCGAGCATCGCCATCGTCGAGGTGGACGAGGACACGTCCGCGTACGACAAGAACCACATCAAGAACGCCATCCGGATCGACTGGACCGACGACCTCCAGGACCCGGTCCGCCGTGACTTCGTCGACCAGGAGGGCTTCGAGAAGCTCCTGTCGGAGAAGGGCATCGCCAACGACCACACGGTGATCCTCTACGGCGGCAACAACAACTGGTTCGCCTCGTACGCCTACTGGTACTTCAAGCTCTACGGCCACGAGAACGTCAAGCTCCTCGACGGCGGCCGCAAGAAGTGGGAGCTGGACGCCCGCGAGCTGGTCGACGGCACCGACGTGCCCGAGCGCGCCAAGACCTCGTACCAGGCCAAGCCGCAGGACGCGTCCATCCGCGCCTACCGCGACGACGTCGTGGCGGCCATCGGCAACCAGAACCTGGTCGACGTCCGCTCCCCCGACGAGTTCTCCGGCAAGCTGCTCGCCCCGGCGCACCTGCCGCAGGAGCAGTCGCAGCGCCCGGGCCACGTCCCGACCGCCCGGAACATCCCGTGGTCGAAGAACGCCAACGACGACGGCACCTTCAAGTCGGACGAGGAGCTCAAGGAGCTCTACGCCGGCGAGGACGTCGACCTGGCCAAGGACACCATCGCCTACTGCCGCATCGGTGAGCGCTCCGCGCTGACCTGGTTCGTGCTGCACGAGCTGCTCGAGGTCCCGAACGTCAAGAACTACGACGGATCCTGGACCGAGTACGGCTCCCTGGTGGGCGTGCCGATCGAGCTCGGCGCCGGCAAGTAAGCCCTCTCGACCTATCTGACCTCTGGAGAAACACATGTGTGGAGCGAAGGCCGGCGGCCCCGACGCCTCGACGATCAAGCCCGGTGAGACGACGATCCAGGGCCAGGTGACCCGCGACGGAGAGCCGGTGACGGGCTACGTGCGGCTGCTGGACTCGACCGGCGAGTTCACCGCGGAGGTGCCCACCTCCGCCACCGGCCAGTTCCGGTTCTACGCGGCCGAGGGCACCTGGACCCTGCGCGCCCTGGTCCCCGGCGGCAGCGCCGACCGCACGGTCGTCGCCCAGAAGGGCGGTCTCGCGGAGGTCGCGATCGCGGTCTGATCCGGACTCCGGACGACCGGTACGACGGAGGGCCGCACCCCCCGGGTTGGACGCCTGGGGTGCGGCCCTCCGGCGTGCCCCGGCCCGCCGGGGCGCCCTACGCTGGACCCATGTACGCACGACGGCGTCACGTGTACTTCGCCATGATGGGCATCTGCATCACGCTGTTCGTCCTGGCGTGGGGCGTGGTACGCCTGTGGTCGGTCCCCGCCGCGGTCGCCATGTGCGTGGTGGCCATGGTGATCCCGCCCGTGGCCGCGGTGATCGCCAACCGGCGCGGCCCCGAGGACCGCTGGTGGGACGACCCGTCGGGCGACCCGCAGTCGGACGAGTGGTGGGACGAGCTCGACGGCAAGAAACGCCACTAGGCCCTCTCTTCCGGATCTTGCCGGGGTCGAGGCGTCCGGCACGCACATCTGCCGCGTTGCCGTCACTCGCCGACTCCCCCGAGCTCTCGGCTGCCCTCGGGCAGGGGGACCCCCATCGCGTCGACTCCTTCCTCCGCCCTGCGTCTGCACGTACCGGACGCCGCTCGGGCACCTCGGAAGGCACCGTCGCCCGGAGCCGGCCCGATCCGAAAGAAAGGCCCCAGCCGCGTCGGCGCGCTCGGGTGCCCGCCGTCTCTCTCAGTAGACGAGCGCCTGCGTCCCGTCCCCCAGTGCCTCCTGCACGAAGACCTGCGCGCCCGCGATCCGCACGCCCTCCAGGACGTCCTTCTCCGTGATCTCGCGGCGGGCCGCGCACTGCGTGCACAGGGTGATGCGCCCGGCCGCCAGGATCGAGTCGATCAGGTCGGGCAGCGGGGCCGCGTGCGGCAGCTCGAACTCCGCGGCCCGGCCCGGCAGCGCGAACCACGACGATTCACCGGTCAGCCACAGCGAGACGTCGACCCCGCTGGCCGCCGCCACCGCCGCGACCGTGAACGCCTGCGAGCAGCGCTCGGGGGCGTCCGCCCCGGCCGTCACCTTGATCACGAGCTTCTTCGCCATGCCTGAATCGTAATCAACGCTTCCAGACCACGGACTTCGGCCACGGGTCTCCGTGGAGCGGGCACAGGGGAAGGGCGGCGCACCGGCCGTGCCGTTCCAGCAGACGGTGACCGTGCAGAGCGAGCTGCTCGGCTGAGCTCCCGCAGGCGCACCTCGCCGAGAGGCCCGGGCCCCAGCCGCGTAAGCTGGGGCCCGGCCCCCGTACGTACCGCACCACGCTCACCGCAAGGAGCACACCCCCGTGGAACTCTTCTACGAAATCCTGCTGGTCCTGGTCTGCGTCGGCGTCCTCGCCTTCGCCGGGCTGACCGTGAAGAAGCTGTACCAGGGCCAGCGCTGACCCCGACCTCCCAGACGGCCACGACGAAGAGCTGCTCATGATCGAGATCCCGTCCGACCTCCACAAGGACCTGGTCCCCCTCGCCTTCCTGCTCGGCAACTGGGCCGGCGCGGGCGTGCACGACTTCCCCGGCGCCGAGAAGTGCAACTTCGGCCAGGAGGTCACGTTCACCCACGACGGGCGGGACTTCCTCGAGTACCACTCGCACACCTGGGTGCTGGACAAGGACGGCAACAAGGTCCGTCCGTTGGAGTCCGAGTCCGGCTTCTGGCGGATCGACGGCGACCGCAGGGTCGAGGTCACGATGACCCGCGACAGCGGCGTGGTCGAGGTCTGGTACGGCGAGATGGCCGACAAGAAGCCGCAGATCGACCTCGCCACCGACACCGTGGCGCGCACTGCCGCCGCCGGCCCCTACAGCGGCGGCAAGCGGCTGTACGGCTACGTCAAGAGCGACCTGATGTGGGTCGGCGAGAAGCAGACCCCCGAGGTCGAGCTGCGCCCCTACATGTCCGCCCACCTGAAGAAGGTCGTCACCCCCGAGGAGGTCGAGCGCTGGGCCAAGGCCCTCCCGGACGACCTGCCGGACGACGGGATCGCCTTCTTCAAGTAAGCCCCCGGCCCGGGTCGTCCTAGACTTTCAGTGTGGTGAGCACCGACTGGAAGACGGACCTGCGGCAGCGCGGCTACCGGCTGACCCCGCAGCGGCAACTCGTGCTCGAAGCCGTGGACACCCTGGAGCACGCGACCCCCGACGACATCCTCGGCGAGGTGAGGAAGACGGCGTCGGGGGTCAACATCTCCACCGTGTACCGCACCCTGGAGCTCCTGGAGGAGCTCGGTCTGGTCAGCCACGCCCACCTCGGGCACGGCGCGCCGACCTACCACCTGGCGGACCGGCACCACCACCTCCACCTGGTCTGCCGCGACTGCACCAACGTCATCGAGGCCGACCTGGATGTGGCCGCCGAGTTCACCGCCAAGCTGCGCGGGGAGTTCGGCTTCGAGACCGACATGAAGCACTTCGCGATCTTCGGCCGCTGCCGGGACTGCTCGCTCAAGAGTTCAACTGCCAAGTCTTAGGCTTGTGTCCATGAAGAGCCCCCTGCTGTCCCTGCCCGGCGCCGTCGCCGCCGAGGGCGCCGACGAAGGGGTCGCCGCCCACTACGGCGACCTGTTCCGCGAACAGCGCGCCCTCGCCGACGGCACCGGATTCGTCGACCTCTCCCACCGCGGAGTCGTCACCGTCAGCGGCGCCGACCGGCTGAGCTGGCTGCACCTGCTGCTGACCCAGCACGTCAGCGAACTGCCCGTGGGTCAGGCCACCGAGGCGCTGATCCTCTCCGCGCACGGCCACATCGAGCACGCCCTGTACCTGGTGGACGACGGCGAGACGGTCTGGGCCCATGTGGAGCCCGGCACCCAGGAGGCGCTGCTCGCGTACCTGGAGTCGATGAAGTTCTTCTACCGGGTCGAGGTGGCCGACCGGACCGCCGACTTCGCGGTGGTGCACCTTCCCGCCGGCTCGATCGCCGAGGTCCCCGAGGGCGTCGTCGTCCGCGAGACGGCGTACGGGCGTGACCTCTTCCTGCCCCGCGCGGACCTGGAGTCGTACGCGGAGAAGGCCGGGCCGCCCGCCGGGCTGCTCGCCTTCGAGGCCCTGCGCGTGGAGCAGCACCGCCCGCGCCTCGGCTTCGAGACCGACCACCGCACCATCCCGCACGAGCTGGGCTGGATCGGCACGGCCGTGCACCTGCAGAAGGGCTGCTACCGCGGCCAGGAGACCGTGGCCCGGGTGCAGAACCTCGGCAAGCCGCCGCGCCGCCTGGTCTTCCTGCACCTCGACGGCAGCGAGGTGCACCTGCCGGCGCACGGCACCGACGTGCGCCTCGCCGCCGACGGCCCGGACGGCCGCAAGATCGGCTTCGTCACCACCTCCGTGCGCCACCACGAGCTCGGCCCGATCGCGCTCGCCCTGGTCAAGCGGAACGTCCCGGTGGACGCGCCGCTGCTGGCGGGGGACACCGCGGCGGCGCAGGAAGTCGTCGTGGAGCCGTAGCGGCCCGGGCCCCCAAAGCCCGGGGCCCGCTCACATCTCCAGCAGGACGGTGAACGGGCCGTCGTTCGTCAGCGCCACCCGCATCCGCGCGCCGAACCGGCCCGTCGCCACCGTCGCGCCCAGGGACCGCAGCTGGGCGACCACCTCGTCGACGAGCGGCTCGGCGACCTCGCCGGGGGCGGCCGCGTTCCAGGTGGGGCGGCGGCCCTTGCGGGCGTCGCCGTAGAGGGTGAACTGGCTGATCACCAGAAGCGGGGCGTTCGTGTCGCTGCACGACTTCTCGTCGCGCAGCATGCGGATCGACCAGAGCTTGCGGGCGAGCTGCGCCGCCTTCTCCTTCGTGTCCTCGTGGGTGACCCCGACGAGGACGCACAGCCCCTCGCCCTCGATGGCCCCCACCGTCTCGCCGTCCACGACGACGCTCGCGCCGTCCACCCTCTGCACCACTGCACGCATGGGGACCATCATGCCGGGCGGTCGGTCATGACCCGCGGCCGGACCGGTCCGGCCATATCGTGCTTCTTTCTGCTCCGTAACCCCCCATCTGGGGCCGATCGGGGGCACTCGGTCACATACTGGCCACTCGGGGTGGCACCATGCTCCCGTACGCGCCGGTCGAGGGGACGGTAGGGGCGCATGAGCACATCGAGTACAGGGCAGCCGCCCGTGGCAGTCTCGCTGGTCCGGGCGGCTGGTGCGGAGACCCGCCGGCCGCCCGTGCAGCGCACGGACAGCCCCTGGCTGCCGACGGACCTGCCGGAGCGTGACCTGACCGTGCCCAGCCTGCCGGAGTTGCGCACCCTGCGCCGACAGGCCCAGCGCGACGAGGCCGACCTGAGCTACGTACGGCGGCTGCTGCAGGGCCGCATCGACATCCTGCGCGCGGAACTGGCCCGGCGCGGACCCGCGCGGCCCGCGCCCGCCGGGACGGCCCGCGCGTGCGGGGCCGGGCAGGCCCCGGAGGCGGGCGGGAGGACCGGGGAGAGCGGGGCGCTCGGGCGGCGGTCCGGGACCGGGTCCGAGTCGGGGCCGGGGTCGGTCGTGGAGCGGCTCGCGGAGATCCTGCGGGACGCGCCCGCCCGGCAGCGTTCCTCCGCCCGGCATGTGACGCTCGGCCCTCCGCACAGCGAGGAGTACCGGCGGCTGGCCGCGGAGATGCTCGGCGAGGTCGAGCTGTCGGACCTCGGCGCCCGCACCGACCTGGAGCTGAACGCGGCGATGGGGCGGCTGGTGCGCTACGAGCAGCAGGTGTCCCGGCGCCGCCAGCGCCTCCAGCGCACGGCCGACGACTGCAGCGCCGAGATCGCCCGCCGGTACCGGGAGGGGGAGGCCCAGGTGGACGACCTGCTCGTGTGACGACCTGGTCGTGCGACTCGGGTGACGTGGCGGCCGTGGCGGTCCCGGGGCCGCCCGCCACCGGTCGGTGCGCGGTGTCTGGCGTGCGGTGCGCGGTGTCTGGCGTGCGGTGCGCCGGAAAATCCCGCGACACCTCCCCCCGCCGCCGCCTACCGTCGACCCATGACCGGCCGCCCCGACATCGACATCCGTCCGATCCGCGAGGATGAGACACCCGACTGGATCCGGGCAGTGCACACCGGCTTTCTGCGCGCCCCCGAGGTCTCCGACCGCGAGGTCGCCGAGCGCAGTACGTACATCGTTCCCTCCCGCACCCTCGGCGCCTTCGACGACCGGCGGTGCGTCGCCACGTTCCGCTCCTTCCCGCAGGAGCTCACGGCCGTCGGTGGCGCCCCGGTCCCCGCGGACGCCATCACCAACGTCACCGTCACCGCCACCCACCGCCGCCGCGGTCTGCTGACCCGCATGATGGCCCAGGACCTGGCGGCCGCGAAGGAGCGCGGTGACGTCGTCGCCACCCTGATCGCCGCCGAGTACCCGATCTACGGCCGCTACGGCTTCGGTCCCGCCACCTGGGCGACCGAGTGGACCGTCGACGTGCCCCGCACCGGTCTCGACCCCCGCCTGTCCGGCCCGCCGGACGGCGGCCGCATCGACCTCGTGACGGGCGAGGAGGTGCGCAAGCTGGGTCCCGAACTGCACGAGCGGCTGCGCGGCAGCCGGCCCGGCGTGATCGACCGCGACGAGCGCTGGTGGCAGCTCAGCACCGGCGCGCTGCGCCAGGACCACGTCCCGTGGACCGAGCCCTTCCACGCCGTGTACCGCTCCGCGGACGGCACGGTCGAGGGACTGGTCACCTACGTGTGCGACGACACCTGGGCGGACGCCAAGCAGCCCCTGAACACCGCCACGGTGAAGGGCCTGATCGCCGTGAGCCCGGCCGCGGAGCGCGCCCTGTGGCGCTATCTGTGCTCGATCGACTGGATCACCACGGTCAAGAGCGGCTGGCGGTCCCCCGACGACCTGCTCCCCCTCTTCCTGCCGGACCCGCGGGCGGCCAGGATCACCACGCAGGCGGACTGGCTGTGGGTGCGGATCCTGGACGTCGTACGGGCGCTGGAGGCGCGGACGTACGAGGGGGAGGGGACGCTGGTGCTCGAGGTGGTCGACCGGGACGGGCTGACCGGCGGGCGGCTGCGGCTGGAGGCGTCGGCCGCTGGGGCGTCCTGCACGCCGACGAGGCAGAACCCGGACCTGACGCTGGGCGTGGGGGAGCTGTCGGCGCTGTGGCTCGGCGACGAGTCGGCGGTGCGGCTGGCGGCGCTCGGCAGGGTCCGGGAAGACCGAGCGGGCGCCGGCCGAGTGGCCGACGCCCTGCTGCGTACGTCCAGGCGCCCCTGGTGCCCGGACGTCTTCTGAGCGCTCCTTCCCGTCGCCGACAGGGCTGAGGCATCCGTAGCCTGGCTGTTCAGTTGTGGCTGTGCCCGTATGCGGTTGTGGCTGTGCACGATGTTCTGTTGTGGCTGTGCCGGTGTGCGGTTGTGGCTGCGACGGCTGTTCATTTGTGGCGGTGCGCGTGGGCCGAGCTCCCGGCTCCCCTCCGGAAGGGAGCCCGAACCGACGTCCCCCGACTGTCACCCTGGTGGCCAACACTCGGGAAGTTTGACCATGTCGTAGAAGTTGGCTACCAACTTCACTCCTCTTATCTCCACTTGGAAGCGACTCATAACTACCTTTCCGCGAACTGCCTGAAGATGGCGGGAAGTTGTACCGTTTGGCCGTGGACCCGGAACACGCCTCCGCCAGTGGGCGGAAGAGGCCACAACGGCCACAACCGTCACACCGTGAGGTGGCCGACGAACTGCGGCACCGGATCAGGACCGGTGTGCTGCGGCCGGGGCAGCGCATGCCCACGCAGGCCGAGCTGTCCCACGAGTTCGGCGTGGAACGCGGGGCCGTACGGCAGGCCCTGCGCATCCTGCAGGCCGAGCACCTGCTGACGAACGTCTCCAAAGGAAGCCCGGCCACCGTCGTGCCCGACCCGGCCCTGGCCCTGACCGGCCCGGCCGGCCTGCCCCAGCCCACCTCGGCCGCTCTCGCGCGCCACATCGCCGCCGCCTTCGCGGCCCCGCACGTGGAGATAGACGCCCTGTGCCTGACCGCGATCTCGCTCACGCTCGCCATCGGCGAACCGTTGCGCCAGATCCACGCCGGGCGACTGAAACCGGCCAAGGTCGACGTCCGGGTCCTGCTGCCCAGCCGTGACATCGAGCTGGCCTTCCCGGCGCCGGTGGACGCCGCCTCGGCCGCCGGCCGGCTGCGCGGGCGCTGGCTGGCCCAGCGCAACGCGCAGGGACAGGTTCTCCGGCACAACCTGCTGGCCCTGCGCTCCACCCACGGCATCGACGTGCGGGTCACCTTCCGCGCCCTGCCCTTCACCCCGCCCGTCAAGCTGTACCTGCTCAACGGGACGGAGGCGCTCTTCGCGTACTACACCCTGCGGCGGCGCGCGGAGGAGATCGACCAGGAACACCTGGAGCTGTACGACGCCGAGGGCACGCAGTCGATGCTGTTCGCCTTCGAGCAGGGGGCCGGGTCGCGCGACACGACGTTCGTCGAGCAGTCGCACCTGTGGTTCAACGCATTGTGGGAGACGATCAGTTCGGAGCTGCTGCTCACGACCTGAGGTGGCGCGCCGCCCAGGAGGCGCACCTCGCAGAAGGGGCGCCTCGCGGGACGGCACGCCTCACAGCAGGGGGCCGGCGACCAGCATCGCCAGCACCACGGCCCCGATGGAGCCGATGGTCGGGTTCTTGGCCTTGACGCCGATGGTGAGCAGCAGCAGGCCGATGATGCCCATCGCCCCGAACTTCCACTGGACGAGCTGTTCGAAGCCGAGGACGAGGACGGCGGAGACAAGGGCGAGAGCAGGCACGGCGATTCCCCCTTCGGGCTGCCTGGGCGGTGCGGACGGGAGAGCGGAGAGCGCGGAGCCGGGTGCGGAGTGAGGAGATCGGGAGGCAAAACTTCCGCCAACTCAACCAAGTTGGCAACCAACTCTGCTTAAGTTGTGCCCACTTGGTACCTACTCATAAACAAGTTCCAAACAACTCCCCTTAGATGGATCAAAGTTGTAGCGTTTGGTCGTGACCCAGGAGAGCGTGGCCGTGAACGGAAGCAGAAGGAGTTCCCCCCAGGAGATCGCCGACAGCCTGCGGGAACGGATCCGCGCGGGCGAGCTCAAGCCGGGCGACCGGTTGCCCACCCAGGCCGAACTCGCCCAGGAGTTCGGCGTGGAGCGCGGCGCCGTCCGTCAGGCCCTGCGGTCGCTCCAGGAGGGCGGCCTGCTCAGCAACGTGAGCAAGGGCAGCCCACCGAGGGTCGCGGCCCCGACCCCGGCCCGCGCGGAGCCCCAGCCCACGATGGTGGGGCTCGCCCCCCGGCTCGCGGCGGCCTTCGCGGCCCGGCAGGTCCGCATCGACGCGGCATGCCTGACCGCCGAGACGCTGATGCTGGCGCTCGGCGAGCCGGTCCGGCTGATCCACGAGGGCCGCATACGGCCCGAGTCGATCGACGTCCGCATCCTGCTGCCGTCCCGGGACATCAACCTGGCCTTCCCGATCTCGGTGGACCGTGACAGCGACGACGACCCCGTCCACCAGCGCTGGCTGGCCCAGCGCAACGCCCAGGGGCACGTCCTGCGGCACAACCTCAACGCCCTGCGCGCCACCCACGGGGTCGACGTGCGCGTGAGGTTCCGCGCCCTGCCCTTCACGCCGCCGGTGAAGCTGTACCTGCTCAACGGCGAGGAGGCGCTCATCGCGTACTACATGATCACCCGCCGGGAGGAGCCGTCCGACGGGGGAACGCTGGACATGTACGACGTCATGGGCACGGAGTCCCTGCTGTTCTCCTTCGAGCGGGCGGCGGGCCGGCGGGACGCGGCGTTCGTGGAGGAATCCCAGAAGTGGTTCGACGCCCTCTGGGAAACCATCACCACGGACCTGACACTCTCCTAGTGACTTCTGATACGACACAGACCGAACCGGTGACAGCGGAGACCGAGAACCTGCGGGACCTGATCACGCGCGCACGTGTCGTGCTCTGGGACTTCGACGGCCCGATCTGCCGCCTCTTCGCCGGGCACTCGGCGGACCGGGTGGCGACCGACCTGGTCGACTGGCTGGAGGGGCGGGGACTGCGCGGGCTGCTGACCGGGACCGAACGGGAGTCGCTGGACCCGCACGTCGTCCTGCGCGCCGTCGACCGCCGGCACCCCGGCAGCGATCTCGTGGCCGAACTGGAGGAGCGCCTCACCCAGGAGGAGCTGCGGGCCGCCGCCTCCGCCTGGCCCACCCCGTACGCCGACCCGCTGATCCGCACCTGGACGGCGCTCGGCTCCCGACTGGCCATCGCCACGAACAACTCGCCGGTCGTGGTCCGCAGGTATCTGGACAGCCGTGGCGTGCTCTCCTGTTTCGCCCCCCACATCTACGGCCGCACCCAGGACCTGCACCACCTCAAGCCGGACCCGCACTGCCTGAACCGGGCCCTCACGGCGACCGGCGTGGCCCCGTGCGACGCCCTGATGATCGGTGACACCCCCTCGGACCACGAGGCCTCCCTCCGCGCCGGCGTCCCCTTCCTCGGCTTCGCCCGCAACCCCCGCAAGGCCAAACTCCTCCGCGAATCCGGCGCCGAGACCGTCGTGGACTCCCTGGAACCCCTCCTGCGCACCTTGCGGGAGCCACGGGGCCGGCGGGGTCAGGCCTGAGTCATCAGCAGCGTGAACACCACGGCGGCGCCGACGGCGAGGCCGGCCCGACGGGCCCGTATGCCGACGGTGACCACACTCAGCAGGGCGAGCCCCAGCAGGCCCAGTCTCGCCTGTGCCTGCCGTGTCAGAAGGAACTCCCCTAGGATCCGGAGAAGTTGCATCAGGACCACGTCCCCCACCCGTCCTTTCCGTTCCCGTGACACACCGCTGGGGCGACCGATGGGCAGTCCAACGTCCCGTCCAATTGGCCTGGTTGCCTTGAAGTGGATTTCCCCTGGCCTGCTGATCCCTTAACCCGGCAGTCCGATGTGACTGCCGCAGTGCGGCCAAAAGCCGGTTTGACGGTGGGCTGTTGGCGGTACGGACATCGTGTGGGCGAAGAGCGTGATGGCGGGGGCAGGGAGTTCCGCCGCGTTTCCGAAGAACTGCGGGCCCGGATGGCGGACAGCACCTACCCGCAGAGTTCCTTCCTGCCCTCCCAGCGTGACCTCGCCAAGGAGTTCGGGGTTTCCCGTGACACCGTGCAGCGCGTACTGCGGGAGTTGAGCAACGAGGGCTGGATCCAGTCGCGGCGGGGCAGCGGCTCCCGTGTCCTCAAGAACCAGCGCATACAGTCCTCGGCGGCCAAGGCCACCCGATCGCGCCGGGGCCTGACGCTGGGACCGCTCATCAGTGAGGCCTTCGAGCAGGAAGAAGTGACGCTGGACGTCTACACGTTGACGTCCGAGTCGCTCGACGCGCACATGAGGCTCCAGGCGGAACGGATCAGGGCCGGCATCATCCAGCCCAGGCGCATCTCCCTGCGCATGCTCCTGCCGTCCACGTCACTGCCCCTGCCCTATCCACGGGCGACGGAGGACCAGCACGCCCCGCTCCTGCGTGATCGGCTGCACGCCATCACGGAGCGCCACACGGACTCCCTGCGCGGAGTGCTCCGCGACCTGCAGACCGAGAAGCTGGTGCCCTCCGTCGACGTGCGGATCCGGCACACACCGCTGACGCCGGCGTTCAAGCTGTACGTGATCAATGGGGTGGAGGTCCTCTTCGGCCCTTATGAGGTGATCGAGCGCCCGGTGGTGCTCGACAGCGGTGAGGAGATCAGGGCACTGGACGTGCTGGGGCTCGGCGCCACCCTGACGCACCACGTGCGTGACGCCGACCCGAACTCACCGGGGTCGGTCTTCGTGACGTCGATGCAGGCTTGGTTCGCGTCGGTCTGGACGCTGCTGTCCGAGTAGCGGCCGAGGTCGTGTGTCCTGAGTGGCTCAAAAGCACCGGAGGTCTCCGGTAGCATCTCCGGCACCGCGTGAGCAACCGCTCCGTCCCACCGCACTGGCCTGACCCGCCGGACGCTCAGCTGAGGGTGCACCACCTCTTCCACTCACCCCGGCCGCGCTCACAGTGCGCAGTATGTCCTTATGTCGTACCTTTTGCCATACCTTCGTTCGTGCTTGCGTGAGTCAGGGAGCGGCCGTGGGCGCACCTCCTCCCCCCCGTCCCTCCCTCGGGGAGCTTGCCGCGCGCGACGTCCGGACGTTCGTGCGGCTCGCCGCCGAACGCGGTGAGGCGAGCAGCGGGCACCACAACCAGAACTATGTGCTGCACCTGACGGACCGTGTGGCGAACCTGCTGGGCAAGCCGACGGGCACCAAGGTGACCGTGCGGATCCGTCGCGCCGAGGTGCTGCCCGTGGTGATCAGGACGTGGGACGACGAGGCCCGGATCCTGGACGCCGCCAATGGCGTCCTGCCGCACGCACCCCAGTGCCTCCTGGACGGGGACGACTTCACCATCCACAGCTATGTGGAAGGCGTACCGCTCTCCAGCGTCTGCGCCAACGGCAAACCCCTCGACACGCTCCTGATCAGGGCGCTGGCCGGGCTGCTGGCCCAGATGGCCCAGGTGCGCAGGGGAGCGCTGCCTCCCCTGCCGGCCGGCTGGCCCGGCAACCACTCGGACAGCCAAGGGTTCCTGCAGACGCTGGCCAGGCTTGCGGACCGGCAGATCCGTCAGCCCAATTGGCCCGCTTTCGGGGGACTGTTCGCGCAGCTGGGCATCCCGGAGGACGCCATGATCCGGCTGGCCGAGCGCGTCCCCGCGATGGCGAGACGGCCGTACAGCCTGCTCCACGCGGACCTGCACCGCGACAACCTGATCATGTCGTACGGAGGCGTGCCGCCCCTGATCTGCGTCGACTGGGAACTGGCGACCTACGGCGACCCGCTGCACGACCTCGCCACGCATCTTGTGCGGATGCAGTACCCCGCCCACCAGTGGGACGAGGTGATCGGCGCATGGGCGGAGGCGATGCAGCGGATCCGCCCCGCGGCGGTGAACGGCCTGGACAAGGATCTGCGCCACTACGTGGCCTTCGAGCGGGCGCAGTCCGTCTACCCGGACGTGATGCGTGCCGCCGAGGCCCTGGCGAACGCGCCCGACCAGAAGAGCCTGGACGATGCGACCGCCTCCGTACACCGGGCACTGCAAGCGGCCGCACAACCGCTCGGGCTGCGAAACATCCCGGACGCGGCGGAGGTGGAGCGGATCCTCTACCGGTGGCGCGCCCCCCGCACGGTGTTCCGGGGCAGCGGCTCCGGCAGCGCAACCGAGACGATCTCGTGGGACTGGGACGCGCGTCTCCCGACGCGTGACGATTTTCCCGCGACCGCCGTGGGTGACGCCCTGCTCGCCGAAGGCATGGCGTCGGCCAGCAGGGTGTTCAAGGGCACGGCCCACCTCAATTCGGTGGTCCGCGTGCCCGGGTTCGGCCACCCGGTCGTGGTGCGGCGGAAGGTGGCCAACAGCTGCCGTCGCGAGCCCAGTTTCCTCAGCGAGCACGCCGTGCTGCGGGCCATCGAGCAGTCCGGGGTCGCGGTGGCGGCCCCCAGGGCCCTCGCGTTGGGACACAGCCATGGGGGGCAGCCCTTCGCCATCCACACGTACGTCGGCCCCGAGGACACCGACCGCCCGCCCAGCCATCCCGTGCACGGGCTCCTGCCGCACGAGGCGGACGGGCTCGTCGATCAGCTGTGCGCGCTGGCCGGTGTGGACTACACGGAACTCGATCCCGCCGCAGGCGAAGGGGCCTTCTTCGCCTGGCTGTGCGATCAACTCGTGATCCTGGTGGCCGGCCTGCCGAAGGAGTCCCAGCAGCTGGCCCGCCTCCTCGGGCTGCCCGACGCGCCCCGGCTCCGGCAGATCCTGTCCCGCCATCGGGTGAGCGACCGCCGGCCGGCCCTGCTGCACGGCGACCTGAACCCGTGGAACCTCGTGCGCCCCAGGGACTTTCAGGCCCTGACCATCATCGATTGGGAGATGGCCCTGGTCGGAGACCCGCTGTACGACCTCGTCCGGCACATGCACCTCACCCCCACCCGCCCCGAGATCCGCGAGCGGATGTTCCGGCGCTGGGAGCGCCTCCTGCCCGCCGAGTACACGGCTGACTGGCGGGAGGACTGGCGGGTGTACCGGTGGCTGGAGACCGTCCGGTCCGCCTACGTGGACCTGGACCGTCTGGTGACCGGGGCGAGCCTGGACGCCCCCAACGTCCGCCGCGCCGTCGACTCGTACGCGATGACCCTCGCGGTGGCCACGGGCTCCCTGGGCCTGCCCATCCGCCCGACGGCGAACCCTTATCTAGCGCGCGCTTTGGCCTAGGGATGACGGGACCGGAAGGCCGGTCGGCTGGGGATGTGACGGACCACCGGCGTCATCGGGGGCGGGGGAGGTCGTGCATGCTGAGCGGTCCACGGCGTCGGGCGAGGGCGGTGACGCTGGCCGCGGTCCCTTCCCGGTGGCAGCGCACCGCACCCTGACCGGCCTCGTGCTCGCGCGAGTCCGTATGCCCCGGTGCATGCCGCCCGCTCCTACTGCTGGGGCTCCATGACCTCGGCGACCACGCAGCTGACGTTGTCGGGGCCGCCCGAGTCGTTGGCGAGGGTGACGAGTTCGCGGACCGCCTGTTCGGGCTCCGTCGTCCGGGCGAGCACTCGATGGATCTCCTCGGTCGGCACGACTGTCGACAGACCGTCGGAGCAGAGCAGGTACCGGTCTCCCCGCCGGGCGTCGTGGAGGCGCATGTCGGGGGTGGCGTCGGCTCCCTGGCCCAGGGCCCGTACCAGCAGTGACCGCTGGGGGTGGGAGGCGGCCTCTTCCGGGGTGAGGCGTCCTTCGTCGACCATCGACTACACCACGGTGTGGTCGTGGGTGATCTGGAACAGCTCTCCGTCGCGCAGGAGGTAGAGGCGGGAGTCACCGACGTGGACGAGGGCCAGTTGCGATCCGGTCCAGAGCATCGCGGTGAGCGTCGTGCCGGCCGCTTCGGGTGAAGAGCCGGCTCCGGCGACGCCGTGCACTGCGTGTTCGGCCTGCTCGATGGCGTCTTCGAGGACATTGAGGAGATCGCCTGCCGGGATGCTGCCGGCTTCGAGGTGCTTGAGTGCGTCGACGGCGGCCGCGCTCGCGGGGGCTCCCTGGCGGCCGTAGCCGTCTGCGACGGCGAGCAGGCGGGACCCGGCGTAGACGGTGTCCTGGTTGCTCTCGCGGACAAGGCCCGTGTCGGACAGGGCAGCGCAGCGGATTCCGAGGGGCTTGGCGGTCGGGGACATGGCAGGGTCCTTCCGGGACAGGTGGTTGATGAGGAAGGTGGCCAGGTCCCGCCTGGCGGCGGTGTCGGCTTCGACCTGGGCCCAGAACGCGCGGATCTCCTGGGACGCGGGACCCGCCTCCAGCGTGCAGACCTTCTGGATGCGGGCCAGAGGCATTCCCAGGCGTCTGAGCCAGGCGACCAGTCGGGCCTGGTTCAGTTGCTCCGGTGCGTAGAGGCGGTAGCCGGTCACCGGGTCGACGCGAGCGGGGGTCAGCAGGCCGAGTTCGTCGTAGAGCCGCAGCGCCTTCGGCGACAGCCGGGACGCCTTGGCGAACGCCCCGATGGTCAGCAACCCCATGCCTCGCTCCTCCTCATGTCGGGCACATCGCCCGGCCTCACCGATGCTGTGGGCTCCCCCAAGGTGAAGGTCAACCACGAGTTCTGCTCGGCTGCGTCCGGTGGTCCCGACCGATACCGAACCGGCCGTCACATCTCAGTCGGCGCTGAGTGTGGCCACGCATTCGGGGGCGAAGCGGGATCGCCCGCACTCGCCGAGGCAGGACGTGGGCCGCTCAGTGCCCTGACCGCCGGGTGGCGTGGCGCACTCTTGCAAGCGGGGTGCTTGCAATTGTTAGCGAGGGTGGTGCACAGTGGAGGCATGGCATCGCTCAACGTCGGCAATCTCGGTGAGTACCTGCGCGAGCAGCGGCGCAACGCGCAGCTGTCGCTGCGGCAGCTCGCCGACGCCGCCGGGGTGTCCAATCCGTATTTGAGCCAGATCGAGCGCGGGCTGCGCAAGCCGAGCGCGGAGGTGCTCCAACAGGTCGCCAAGGCGCTGCGCATCTCCGCCGAGACGCTGTACGTGCGGGCCGGCATCCTCGACGCCGAGCGCGAACGGGACGAGGTGGAGACGCGCGCCGTCATCCTCGCCGACCCCTCGCTGAACGAGCGGCAGAAGCAGGTGCTGCTCCAGATCTACGAGTCCTTCCGCAAGGAGAACGGGTTCGGGAGCACCAGGGCGGACGGCCCGGCCGACGGACGGACGGACGACGGGGTCCGCGCGCCGGACGTTCCGGACGTGCCCGGCGCCCCGCGTGCCCGGGGCGGCGGCGCCGAGGACACCAGTGACGCCACCGGCACCCGCACGTCCCACGGCAGTGACGCCGATCCGCGGAAGGAGGCCGGCTGAACCCGCGCCCCCAGGGGCCGCGCGGCCGGCCGACCGCGGAACACCACAACCCTCAGCCGAAAGTGACCGGGAGGTCCATCACCATGGCCATCACCGACGACCTGCGCAAGACCCTCAGCGACCCGACGCCGCTCTACTTCGCCGCGGGCACCGCGGACCTGGCCCTGCAGCAGGCCAAGAAGGTGCCCGCCCTGGTGGAGCAGCTGCGCGCCGAGGCCCCGGCCCGTATCGACGCGGTGCGCAACACCGACCCCAAGGTCGTCCAGGAGCGGGCCGCCGCCCGTGCCAAGGAGGCCGGCAACCGCGTCCGGGAGACGCAGTCGACCATCCAGACCCGGGTCGGCGAGTTCATCAACTCCCTGGACTCCGACCTGAAGAAGCTCTCCACCAACCTCGACGCCGACCTGAAGAAGCTCGGCGAGACCGCCCAGGACCTCGCCCTGCGTGGCGTCGGCGTCGCCGCCGAGTACGCCGTGAAGGCCCGTGAGGCCTACGAGAAGGTCGCCGAGCACGGCGAGCAGACCGTGCGGACCTGGCGCGGCCAGGCCGCCGAGGGCATCGAGGACATCGCCGAGGAGGTCGAGGAGCTCGCCATCGCGGTCGAGCCGAGGACCGAGCCGGTCGAGGTCAAGCAGGACAAGCTCGCCGAGGCCAAGCCCGCCGAGGCCGCCGCGGTGAACAAGCCGGCGCCGGCGAAGAAGGCTCCGGTGACCCGCAAGACCACGGCCACCAAGAAGACCACGCCGCCCGCCAAGTAGAGGGCACCCGCGCCCGGCGCTCCCGGGCGGGTTCCGCGGGCCGGGCACCCTTGGGGTGTCCGGCCCGTTCTACGGGTACGGTGGCCGCAAAGGAAACGGGAGAGATCGGGCGGTGGACAGCATGCTGATGTTGGGCTTCGCGGGGTTCCTGGGGCTGTTGAAGATCCTGCTCATGGCCCTGGCCGCGTTCGGGCTGTTCGACGCCGCGTTCCGGCGCGAGGACGCCTTCCGCGCGGCCGACAAGCAGAACAAGGTGTTCTGGCTGATCATCCTGGCCCTGGCCCTCGTCGTGAGCTACCTGTTCTCGATCCTGTCGTTCCTGCCGATCATCGGCGTGATCGCGAGCATCGTCTACATCGTCGACGTACGGCCCGCGCTCAAGCAGGTGTCGGGCGGCAGCGGCTGGGGCCGCCGCCGTGGCAGCAGCAGTGACGGCCCGTACGGTCCTTACAACGGCGGGCGCTGAGCCCGGGGGCCGTCTCAGGGGGCGGTCTCAGGGGGCAGCTCCGGACCCGCCGCCCGGTATGCGGCGGTCCCGGTAAGGGGCCCGCTCCGAGCCCCTACGGCTCCCGGTCCAGCAGGACCACCGCCACGTCGTCGGTCAGCTCGCCGCCGTTGAGGTCACGGACCTCGTTCACCGCCGCGCGCAGCAGGGCCTCGCCGCGCAGGCCCTGGGCCAGCTGGCGGCGGACCATCTCCACCATGCCGTCCTGGCCGAGCCGCTCGCCGTCGGCGCCGACCCGGCCCTCGATCAGGCCGTCGGTGTAGAGCATCAGGCTCCACTCGGAGCCCAGCTCGACCTGCATCCGGGGCCAGCGCGCGCCGGGCAGCAGGCCGAGGGCGGGGCCGTTGTTGTCGTAGGGCAGCAGCTTGGCGGGTCGGCCCGGGTGGGAGACCAGCGGTGCCGGATGGCCGGCCAGGCACAGGCCCGCCCGGCGTCCGTCGGGCGCGATGTCGACCGTGCAGAGCGTCGCGAAGATCTCGTCGTCGGCGCGCTCGTGCTCCAGCACCTGCTGCAGGGTGTTCAGCAGTTCGTCGCCGCACAGCCCCGCCAGCGTCAGCGCCCGCCAGGCGATGCGCAGCTCCACGCCGAGCGCGGCCTCGTCCGGGCCGTGCCCGCAGACGTCGCCGATCATGGCGTGCACGGTGCCGTCGGGCGTGCGCACGGCGTCGTAGAAGTCGCCGCCGAGCAGCGCGCGCGAGCGGCCGGGCCGGTAGCGGGCGGCGAAGCGGAGCGAGGCCCCGTCCAGCAGGGGGGTCGGCAGCAGACCACGCTCCAGGCGGCGGTTCTCCTGCGCGCGCAACCTGCCCTCGGCGAGCCGGCGCTCGGCCGTGTCGGAGCGCTTGCGTTCCACCGCGTACCGGATCGCGCGGCTCAGCAGCCGCCCGTCCAGCTCGTCGCGGAACAGGTAGTCCTGGGCGCCGACCCGCACCGCCTCCGCGCCTCGCTCGGCGTCGCCGGACGCGGTCAGCGCGAGGACGGCGTGCCGGGGCGCGAGCTCGAGCACGTCCTTGAGCACGGCCAGCTCGTCGTCGTCGGCACCCGCCCGGCCGGGCGCGGGCAGCGCGAGGTCCAGCAGGATGCAGTGGACGTCGTCCGTGAGCAGCCGCCCGGCCTCGGTGAGGTTGCGGGCCGTCCGGACGCGGATCGGCTTGCCGGCCTGGTCGAGCAGGTCGGGCACGATCGGCGAGCCGCCGGGGTCGTCCTCGATCAGCAGCAGCGTGAGGTTGGTGCTGTGGGCGTGGTCGGTGTCGCGGGTGTTGTTGTCGACCGTGGCTTCCTTGGGCAGGGCCGGTGCGGCGGAGGGGCCGCCGCCGTGGGGCACGGTCTGCGCCTGACCGCTCTCCGCGGCCGGGAACGCTTTCTGCCGCGGTACGGGCACGGGCATCGTGTTGGTTCCTTCCCTCCCCCCGAGGGCACGGTGGGCACGAGGGATCTCGCTCCACCGACGGGGACATTAGCGGTAGTAGGCGCCGCAGCGGAATGGTGTGAGGCGCGTCGCTCGGGCCGCGGCCACCGTCATATGCCGCGTTTCCTGCCGGAGTTGTACAGGGCCCCTCCGAGGTGGGCATGACGTAGCTCACTTCGGCGGGGGGTTTGACGGCGCACCTTGGTGCGATACGTCACATGGTCCAGCTCACGGCCGCATTCCCGTTCGATCCGTGTCCGCGGGGGTCGGGTCCCCGCCGGGCCGATCAGCCCGCGTCCGGCCGTACGACCCCCAGGATCGGCATCGAACCCGCGCCCGCGACGGTCACCGTCCGCCCCGGCCGCGGGGCGTGCACGATCGTGCCGTCGCCGACGTACATCGCCACATGGCTGGCGTCGTCGAAGTAGATGATCAGGTCGCCGGGGCGCATGTCCTTCACGTCCACGTGCCGGAGCTGCTTCCACTGCTCCTGGGAGGTGCGCGGGATGGGGCGGCCGCCCGCGGCCCAGGCCTGCGACGTCAGCCCGGAGCAGTCGTACGTCTTCGGTCCCTCGGCGCCCCACTCGTACGGCTTGCCGATCTGGGCGGTGGCGTACTCCACCGCCTTGCGGCCGGCCTCGGAAGCCTTGCCGCTGATCTCCTTGAGGACACCCGTGTCGAGCCAGGCCGTCTGCGCCTTCAGCGCGGCCTCCTGCTCCAGCCGCTCCAGGCGCTCCTGCTGACGCTTCTCCAGCGTGGACTGCAGTTCCTCGGCCGCCTCGATCCGCTGCTGGATCTTCTTCTTCGCCGCGGCCTTCGCCTTGCGGTTCGCCTCCAGTCTCTTCCAGCGGTCGGCGGCGTCCTTCGCGTACTGCTTCAAGTCCTTCTGGGTTCGGGCCAGTTCCGCGAGCAGGCCCTTGGTGGCCCGCTCGCCCTGCAGCACGCGGCCCGCGCCGTCGAGGAACTGCTGCGGGTCGTCGCTGAGCACGAGCCGCGCCGCGGGCGGCAGTCCCCCGGTGCGGTACTGCGCACGGGCGGCGGCACCGGCCCGGTCCTTCAACTCGTCCAGCCGCTGCTGTCCCTTGACGATCTTCTGGGCCAGGTCGACGATCTCGGCGGACTGCTTGCGGGCCTTCTCCTCGGCGGCGTTGTACGCGTCCGTGGCCACCGCGGCGTCGTGGTAGAGCTTGTCGAGCTTGGCGCGGACGGCTTCGAGGCCCTTGTCCGCGGGCGGGCTCACGGAGGTGGAGGGCGAGCCGGACGGCGGGGCCGTGGGTGAGCCGGCCGGCGACGCGCCGGGAGGGGCGGAGGCGGGAGGAGTGGGTGCGGGCCGCGCGCTCGCGAACGCCGTGCCCGGCGCCCCCAGCACGGTGACCGCGCAGACCACGGCCACGGCCGCCGCGAGCACGCTGCTCCTGCCCCGTCCCATACTCAGCCCCCAAGCTGATTTACCGTCAGTAACTTACGACACCTGGGGGATCGTGCCATGTCCGGGCGAAAAGCGACAGAGGTGCGCTCGGCGTTGCGCGGACGGAACCCGGCCGTACGACGACTTCCCTCTCCGCGGCGGACACCGGCATGACGATCTCCCCGCCTGTGTGACGAGCGACTCCCGAAGATCGTTCCCCGCAGGTCGGGGTGGGTCCGGCGGTCAGCCGCGCGGTGCCAACGCCTTCCAGGCCACCGTGACTTCGCCCTGCCGCCACCGCACCGGCCCGTCCGTCACCGGCCAGCCGGCCGTCAGGTCGCGCACCGCGCGGATCCAGCGCTGGCGGGCGCCGTAGGAGGCGTAGGGTGCGGCGGCCGCCCAGGCGCGGTCGAAGTCGCGCAGGAAGGCGTGCACCGGCTCACCGGGGACGTTGCGGTGGATGAGTGCCTTGGGGAGGCGTTCGGCGAGGTCGGAGGGGCGGTCCAGGGAGCCGAGGCGGGTGGCGAAGGTGACCGTGCGGGGGCCCTCGGGGCCGAGCGCGACCCAGACGTGCCGCCGGCCGATCTCGTCGCAGGTCCCCTCGACGAGCAGCCCTCCGCGCGAGTGCCCGTCCGCCGGGGCCAGCCGCGCGCACAGCCGCTCCCAGACGGCGGCGACCTCGGCCTCGTCGTACTGCCGCAGCACGTTCGCCGCGCGGATGAGGTGCGGCCGCCGGGCGACGGGGACCTCGAAGCCGCCGTGCCGGAAGACCAGCCCGTCGCGTTCGTACGGCTTCGCGGCCGCCACCCGCACCGGTTCGATCTCGACGCCCACCACGCGCGCGCGGGGCGCGGCGGTGCGCAGCCGGTGCAGCAGCTCGACCGCCGTCCACGGGGCGGCGCCGTAGCCGAGGTCGACGACCACCGGGTCGGCGGCCCGGCGCAGCTCGGCGCCGTGCGTGGCCGCGATCCAGCGGTCCATCCGGCGGAGCCGGTTCGGGTTGGTCGTCCCGCGCGTCACCGTGCCCACGGGGCGGGTCGCTGCGCGGGATGTCATGGATACGAGGGTATGCGGGACCGGACGGGCACCCGGAGGGGGACGCACGCCGGGGTCGGGGCCGTATGCCGTCCCCTTCTGGCATTCGTCCTGGCCACCTCCGGCTCCGGCCCCGGCCCCGTCCGCCCCCTCTCGACCTCACCCGCCCACCCCATCGAACGGTTGAGCGAGATCGAGTAATGATTGGGCAAAGAGGCCCGCACCGGAAATGGAGCCAACTCCTCCGGCGTTAGCCCCTGAAGGGCGCTCCGCGCCCGCCGTACGGCATGCCCGCAGCGAGGAGGAACGCCACGTGAGCCAGTACGTCAGCAGGCTCGGGCGTCGCTCCGCGGCGGCGCCCTCGCGGCTCAGGCTGCACCGGCGGCCCCGCCGCGTCGCCCTGCTCTCCGTGCACACCTCACCGCTCCACCAGCCCGGCACGGGCGACGCCGGCGGCATGAACGTCTACATCGTGGAGCTCGCGCAGCGACTCGCCGCGATCAACATCGAGGTCGAGATCTTCACCCGGGCCACCGCGGGCGATCTCCCACCGTCCGTCGAACTCGCCCCCGGCGTCCTCGTCCGGCACGTCGACGCCGGCCCCTACGAAGGCCTCGCCAAGGAGGACCTCCCGGCCCAGCTGTGCGCCTTCACGCACGGCGTGATGCAGGCCTGGGCCGGCCACCGCCCGGGCCACTACGACCTCGTCCACTCGCACTACTGGCTCTCCGGCCACGTCGGCTGGCTCGCCGCCCAGCGCTGGGGCGTCCCCCTGGTGCACGCCATGCACACCATGGCCAAGGTCAAGAACGCGAACCTGGCCGACGGCGACACCCCCGAGCCCGCCGCCCGCGTCATCGGCGAGACCCAGATCGTCGCCGCCGCCGACCGGCTCATCGCCAACACCGCCGAGGAGGCCGACGAACTCGTCCGGCACTACGCCGCCGACCCCGCCAAGGTCGCCGTCGTGCACCCCGGCGTCAACCTCGGCCGGTTCCGCCCCGGCGACGGCCGCGCCGCCGCCCGCGAGCGCCTCGGCCTGCCGCAGGACGCGCTCGTCCCGCTCTTCGCCGGCCGCATCCAGCCGCTGAAGGCACCCGACGTGCTGCTCAGGGCCGTCGGCGCCCTCCTGGACGAACGGCCCGGACTGCGCTCCCGCATCGTCGTGCCCATAGTCGGCGGCCCCAGCGGCAGCGGCCTGGCCAAGCCGGAGGGGCTGCAGAAGCTGGCCGCCCGGCTCGGCATCGCCGACGTCGTACGGTTCCACCCGCCGGTCGGGCAGGAGCAGCTCGCGGACTGGTTCCGGGCCGCCTCGGTCCTGGTCATGCCCTCCTACAGCGAGTCCTTCGGCCTGGTCGCGATAGAGGCCCAGGCCGCCGGCACGCCGGTGCTCGCGGCCGCGGTCGGCGGGCTGCCGGTGGCCGTGCGGGACGGGGAGACCGGGCACCTGGTGCGCGGGCACGACCCGGCCGACTACGCGCGCGTGCTGCGCGGCTTCGCCGACGACCCGCACCTGCCGGACCGGATGGGCGCCGCCGCCGCCCTGCACGCGCGGTCCTTCGGCTGGGACGCCTCGGCGGCCGCCACGGCCGACGTCTACACGGCCGCGATGCAGGCCCACCGCCGTCGCGTACGCTCGCACCATGGGTGAGGCAGAGCAGCAGCGGGCGGCGCAGGTCATCGAGGGCGTGCTCAAGGACGCCGAACTGGACTGGGAGAGCCCGGAGTCGGGCACGTACGTCACCAAGCTCCCCGGCACCCGCAAGCTGTCGACCACCCTGTCCCTGATCGTCGGCAGGCACTCGCTCTCCCTCAACGCCTTCGTCATCCGCCACCCCGACGAGAACGAGGACGCCGTCCACCGCTGGCTGCTGGAGCGCAACCTCAAGCTGTACGGCGTGAGTTACGCCGTCGACCAGTTGGGCGACGTGTACGTCGCCGGCCGACTGCCGCTCGCCGCCGTCACGCCCGACGAGGTCGACCGGCTGCTCGGGCAGGTGCTGGAGGCCGCCGACGGCAGCTTCAACACCCTCCTGGAACTCGGCTTCGCCTCCGCGATCCGCCGGGAGTACGCCTGGCGCGTGTCCCGCGGCGAGTCGACGCGGAACCTGGAGGCGTTCGCGCACCTGACCGAGCGCCCGGCCGACTGATCACGGGCCAGGGCGAACCGACCACGACCAGAGCGGGCTGACCACGGACTCGGGCGAACCGGCCGCGGACTCCGGCGGACCGACCGCGGACCAAGGTCGACTGACGCCGGACCCGGGCCGCCTCGTACGGCGCTGACGGCACCCGTACGAGGCTCGGCGCGCGATCAGCGCGCGCCCGGCCGGAAGCTCCCGCCGTAGCGGCCCGGCGTCACCCCCACCAGCCTTCTGAAGTGCCGGGTGAGATGAGCCTGGTCGTAGAAACCGGTCGCGGTGGCCACCTCGGCCGGCCGCACCCCCTCCAGCAGCAGCCGCCGGGCGCGGTCGACGCGGCGGGACATGAGGTACTGGTGCGGCGCGATGCCGTAGGCGCCGCTGAACACCCGTACCAGGTGCGCGGGATGGGCCTGGACGAGCCGCGCGGCCTCGCCGAGGGCGATGCCCTCCGTGACCCGCTCGTCGAGGAGCTCGCGCAACCGGCGGGCGACGGTGCCGTCGTCGCGGGCGGGCCCGGCGGCGAGCCGCGGCCGCAGATGGGTGCGCAGCCGCTCGCCGACGAGGGTGAGCCGGCTCTCGGCCTCCAGTTCGTCGCCGGGACGGGCGAGCACGGTGTGCAGCTGCCCGACGCGCCGGCGCAGCAAGGGGTCGCGCAGGCCGGGGCCGTCCACGGCCGGGCCGATCAGGTCGGTGCCGAGGACCGTGGCGTCCAGGTAGAGGACGCGTTTGCGGAAGCCGTGCGGGGTGGCGGGGGAGCCGTTGTGCGGGACGTGCGGCGGCAACAGCGAGACCGTGTCGTGCAGGGTGCCGTACTCGTGCCGGTCCAGGTCGTACCGTACGGCGCCGTCGTCCACGACGAGCAGCGTCCACGCCTCGTGCACGTGCATCGGATAGGCGTACTCGGTGAAGTGCGCGTGGAAGACCTCCACGACCCCCGGGACGTGGGGGCGCCAGGCGGTGACCTCGGGCTGCGCGGCCATGCAAAGAACGTACAAGACGATGGCGTACGGCCAACGGCAGTCTCACGGCATGAGCATCGAGACCCACGTCCGGCCCCCTGCCGAGACCTCCCGCGAGGCCCCCGTCCGCTTCGACACCAAGATCGCCGTCCTGCTGCGCGCGGACCTGGAGCCCTGGCAGCGCCTGAACGTCACCGCCTTCCTGGTCAGCGGCCTCGGCACGGCGGTCCCCGAGGTGGTCGGCGAGCCGTACGAGGACGCCGACGGGGTGCCGTACCTCTCGATGTTCCGCCAGCCGGTCCTGGTGTTCGAGGGCACCGGGGAGACCCTGACGGCGGCCCACGGGCGGGCGCTCTCCCGGGCGCTGCCCCGCGCGGTGTTCACCGGCGACCTGTTCACGACGGGCAACGACCGCGACAACCGTGCGGCGGTGCGCGCCGTACCGACCGGCGAGCTGGACCTGGTGGGACTGGCGGTGTACGGACCGCGGAACGCGGTGGACAAGGTGCTGAAGGGGGCGCGGATGCATCCGTGAGGGGGGCGCGAAGACGCGTGCCGGCTCCGTCGCGTGCGGCCACGGAGCGCGCGCAGGAAACCGTTTGGCGGGCCGCGGCGGCCGCTGCTACGTTCCCGGAGGCCGTGCGAGAGGACGAGGAGGTGGTACCCGTGAACGCAGTATCGACATGGGTGCTCTCCTTCGGGGTCACGGTCGGGCGATAGGTCGTCCGGGAGCGCCGTCTCTGAGCCCTCCCGAAAGGCACGACCATGCATTTCACTTCTGATCAGCGCCTCGACGACGGCGTCCGCGAACGCGAGTTCACCCTCGGCGAGATCCCCGGCACCCTGTGGACGCCTGAGTCCGCCGCACCGGCTCCGCTGATCCTGATGGCCCACAACAACGGCCTGCCCAAGAGGGAACCCCGGCTGGTGGCCCGGGCCCGGCACTACGCGGCGTACGGCTACGCGGTGGCCTCCGTCGACGCCGCCGGGTGCGGTGACCGGCCCCGTTCCGCCGCCGATGAGCAGGCCCGCGCCGACCTGCGCCGGGCGATGCAGGCCGGCGAGCCGGTCGATGAGATCTTCGAGTCCTTCATCGGCCCGCTGGTCGAGAAGGCGGTCCCGGAATGGCGGACCACCCTGGACGCGCTCCTTTCGCTGCCCGAGATCGGCGGCCCGGTCGGGTACTCGGGGTGGACCGCCCTCGGCATCCGGTTGGCGGTTCTGGAGCCGCGCATCGCGGCCGCCGGTTTCTTCGCCGGTGGGTACGTGCCCCGCGCCCAGCGCGAGGAGGCCCGGCAGGTCGCCGTTCCGCTGCTGTTCCTGCTGCAGTGGGACGACGAAGGCAACCCCCGGCAACGGGCCCTGGACCTGTTCGACGCCTTCGGCACCAGGGAGAAGACGCTGCACGCCAATCCGGGCGGGCACACCGGCACCCCCTGGTTCGAGGTGGAGGACGGGGGCCGGTTCTACGACCGGCACCTGAAGTGAGGCCCGGGAACGAAGCCACGCTCTGAAGTGGGCCGGAACCCGTACGCACAACTGCGCGAGCCGCAGGATCGCGTGCGGGTTCCGCGTGGGGAGCGCACGAGAATCCGCGAACCCGCGCTCTTCCGCCAGGGCGGGTGCGAAGGTGCCCGCGGACGCGTCCGGGACGGACGGCGTGAAGGCGCCCGCGGACGCGTCCGGGAGCGGCGAGCAGGCGCGGGGACGGCGTGACGCACCGGCGCGGGGACGGCGTGACGCCGACGGCAGGCCCGCGCGGGACCTGCCGCCGCGATAACGCTCGGACGGCGTCCGGACGCACGCTCACGCGGCCGTGACTCGGGGCGCGGCGCCCTCCGGGACTGCGGCGCTCTCCGAGACCTGGGCGCACTCCGGGACCTCGGCACCGGTCGGCTGCTCCTTGGGCAGGCTCCGCATCAGCACCCCGTAGCCGACGGCCGCCGCCGTGCCGACGAGCGCGCACAGGCCCCACAGCCACCCGGCGCCGAGGTGGTCGATGACGTAGCCGGACATCAGCGGGGCGATCAGGGCCGCCAACGACCAGGACAGGGTGTACACGCCCTGGTAGCGGCCGCGTCCGTGCACCGGGGACAGTTGGACGACCAGCCCGGTCTGGGTGGGCGCGTTGAGCATCTCGCCGAGCGTCCACACGCAGACCGTCAGGGCGAACGCGCCCACCGACCCGGCGAAGGCGGTGAGCCCGAAGCCGTACCCGGCGAGCAGGGACGAGACGACCAGCAGCCGGCGCGGGTCGCGGTGCTCGATGAACCGGGTGACCGGGATCTGCAGGGCCACGATCAGCACACCGTTGACGGCGAGCGCCATGCCGTAGTCGGCGGGGGCGAACCCGGCCGTGCCCATGGCCACCGGCAGGCCGACCGAACCCTGCTGGAAGATCAGGGCGACCAGGAAGGACAGCCCGACGACGGCCATGAAACGCCCGTCGCGCAGCACGGTGACGAGACCGACGGCGTCCGGCGCGCCGCCCTGAGCGCCGGACGGCACGGCCGGCCGGGACTCGGGCAGCTTCAGGAAGACGACGACGGCGCAGACCAGGGTCATCCCCGCCTCGATCAGGAAGCCGGCGAGATAACTGAACTCGGCGATGAAGCCGGCGGCCATGGAGGAGACGGCGAAGCCGAGGTTGATCGCCCAGTAGTTGAGCGAGAAGGCCCGCACCCGGTCCTCGGGCCGCACGATGTCGGCCATCATCGCCTGCACGGCCGGCCGGGACGCGTTGCTGCTCAGGCCGACGAGGAAGGCGACGGCCGCGATGGCGACGGGGTCGTGCACGAAGCCGAGCACCGCGACGGAGACGGCGGTGGCGGACTGCGCGACGAGCAGGGTCGGCCGCCGCCCGAGCCGGTCGGCCATCACACCGCCGCCGAGGGAGGAGACGACACCGCCCAGTCCGTGGAGCGAGGCGACGAGACCGGCGTACGTGGCGGAGTAGCCGCGGTCCAGGGTCAGGTACAGCGCCATGAAGGTGGCGACGAAGGCGCCCAGCCGGTTGACCAGGGTGCTGGTCCACAGCCACCAGAACGCACGGGGGAGTCCCGAGACGGTCTCCCGGGCGGCACCTCTGAGACGGGCGACGGACATGACGGGATCCCCCTACGGCTGCGGCGGTGATGTAAGCGGCTCAAGCGGCGAGCACAACTTACGATTGGGCGACCCGAAGGGGCCACTCAATTAACAGAAGCCGTCAACCGTCCGCCTGCCGGGCAGGCCACGCAGGGGTTCGAAGACGTGGATTACGCTCTGAGGCATGGCCGACGCACCGTACAAGCTGATCCTCCTCCGCCACGGCGAGAGCGAGTGGAACGCGAAGAACCTGTTCACCGGCTGGGTGGACGTCAACCTCAACGAGAAGGGCGAGAAGGAGGCGGTCCGCGGCGGTGAGCTGCTCAAGGACGCCGGCCTGCTGCCCGACGTGGTCCACACCTCTGTCCAGAAGCGCGCGATCCGCACCGCGCAGCTCGCGCTGGAGGCGGCCGACCGCCACTGGATCCCGGTCCACCGCACCTGGCGCCTGAACGAGCGCCACTACGGCGCCCTCCAGGGCAAGGACAAGGCGCAGACCCTCGAGGAGTTCGGCGAGGAACAGTTCATGCTGTGGCGCCGCTCCTACGACGTCCCGCCGCCCCCGCTCGAGGACGGCTCGGAGTTCTCCCAGTCCGACGACCCGCGCTACGCCTCCATCCCGCCGGAGCTGCGCCCGAGGACGGAGTGCCTGAAGGACGTCGTCTTCCGGATGCTCCCGTACTGGTACGACGGCATCGTCCCGGACCTCCTGACCGGACGCACGGTCCTCGTCGCCGCCCACGGCAACAGCCTGCGCGCCCTGGTCAAGCACTTGGACGGCATCTCGGACGCCGACATCGCGGGCCTGAACATCCCGACCGGCATCCCCCTCTTCTACGAACTGGACGCCGACTTCAAGCCCGTCACCCCCGGTGGCCGCTACCTCGACCCCGAGGCCGCCGCGGCGGCGATCGAGGCGGTCAAGAACCAGGGCAAGAAGAAGTAAGCAGAGCTGATCAAGCCCCCTGCCTGCGGGTTTTTCGCCGGTAGGGGGGCTTGTCGCTGTGCGGGGGCCGTCTCTTGGCCGTGAGCTGCTGACCGGGCCGTCGGGCGACCGCCCGGGGATCGGCCGCCGCCGGGGCGTGCCCGACGGCAGGAAGCCCAGATCCCTTCTCGCGCCACGTCAGGTTTTGCAACTTGAGCTCTTCTGGAACTCGCGTTCGGCTCCACGTACGTTGTTCAGGACGTCCTTACCCTGTTGGTCCACCAGCCGCGTGACACTTTCTTGCAGTATGCCGAACAGGATCGCCCAAGCAATAATCTGCGGCCCACTGTCCAGATTTGAAAGACCTGGAATGAAGCCACCGTGGATCAGGACGAGACCCATTAGTGCAGCCAGGGCTCCCACTGGGATCCGAAGAAGCACCAGCATCAAGGGGACCGAATATGGAGTGGACGTCCCTTGAATCCCTTTCAGGGAGACCGCCGCCGCGAAGGCCGCCGCAGCTGATCCAAACGCCATCACCATCAACATGTCCTGACCGGTTGCCGAATTGCCGATCGGGCAGATTTGGGGCTTTGCCGGATCCGGCCTGAAGCAGATGTTCGACACGATCGTCGATGGAGAGACAAACCCCCAAAAAATGAAAAGTCCAGCAATGACCGCTGTTGCCATCACAGACGCCAGCAGTATATTGCGAAAACTCCGAGCCCTCGCCCGCTCCTTTTCTTCCGCCATCTGAGCAGCTAGCAGTGTGGTGATGGCGAGTTCGCGCATGTCTTCGGTGAGTCTGTGGCCGTTGCCCCGGAGTTGCGCCTCTATCCTGGCGCGTCGAGGATCTTCGCCGCCCAGATGCTGTCGGGCGTTCGCCAGCACGAACGGTCCTAATTCGCCCAGTTCCTCCTCGGGGGTCAAGCGAATAATTTTTGCCTCCGCCCTGTGTATATTGGCGAATGCTCGATCGATATCAGCTCCGGTGATGATGGACCATAGATTCTTCTTGCGGTCTGCCGCCTGCCGTGCAGCGTTGAGGTGCGTTTCAATCTTTGCGGCGATCTCCACCTCGTGCGGTGCAAGTCCGTCAGGGTTGAGCGACTTAATCCGGTTGAGCTGACACTGCAATTCTGCTATGTGTGCAACCGTGCGCTGCCACCATGAGGATCTGGCGTATCCGGCTACATCGTTGTCCGCGTCCAGCACAGCTTTCTTAGTGAATGACATGGCTGACCTCCCGGCAATCCTGGAGGTTCATCGGAGTTCGTCTCGATTGCCAGACCTGCGTGCGCTGCTCGGCACACAGCATTTTAAGCGTGCTGGGGCCCAGGTGCATCTCGAAGGCGTTGCAGGACCATCGATTATTCAAACATCGAGAGGTTGAATAATCGAGAGGTGAGAATTTACGAAATGGCGGCAGATGCTTTGCGAGGGAGTGCGTCGAAGCCTCGCGAGGCCCGGACGCGTCCGCGCAGCCGCAGCTCGTACCAGCGCGTGCCCACGCCGCCGTTGGCATCGACCGCGTGGTTGAACACCAGGGACTGACGTCCGTCGCCGAAGTTACGGTGGGCGAGCCGGTACATGGGCCAGTAGGAGAGCGAGTCCAGCTTCGGGGTGGTGTCGGCCTGCGGGACGCACCGCTCCGGATCTGTGTTCTCGCAGGCGCGGGTGTAGGGGGCCACTGGCAAGAGGCTCGCGCTTCTCCACGTGCCACGGAACGGCCCCGAGCCGGGGTGTCAGCGGGTGGCGTCGAGTTCGGTGTACATGCCGGACGCGTAGTGGCCGGGGAAGTTGCAGACGAGTTCGTAGCGGCCGGGCGCGAGGGTCAGGGTCGTCCAGCCTCGGGTGCCGGGGGCGATGCCGTCGCCGGTGCCCGCGCCGCAGGTGCGGGAGGCCTCGCCGCGGCTGCCCGTCTCGGCGATCCGCAGGTCGGAGCCGATGGCCCGGTTGCCCGCGGACTGGCCGGCCGACAGGGGCAGGACGACGACCTCGTGGGCGAGCCGTCCGGCGTTGAACACCCGCAGCGTGACCTTGCCGGCCGGGACCGTCGCCGGGTGGACGGTGAGGTTCATCATGCGCATGCCGTGCCGGGCGCCGGGACCGGGCCCCATGTGCCCCATGTCGTCGGCGAGCACGTCGACCGTACGGCCGGCCGGGGCGGGGGGAGCGCACCGTCCCCCGTGCGCCCTCCAGGACGAGGGGCCCAGGGAGGGGAAGGGGTGGGTGGCGGCCAGCAGGACCGTCGAGGCGATGCCCAGGGCCAGGGCGGCGGCCGCCACGGCGACGACCTGCCACACCCCCGGGCGGCGGCGCATGCTCACCGGTGCTCCCGCAGCAGCGTGAGGCGGCGCTTGTACTCCTCCTCGTCGATCTCCCCGCGGGCGAAGCGCTCGGCGAGCACGTCCTCCGCCCGGCGGTTGCCCCAGCCCTGTTCACCGGGGGCACCGGACTGCGGGTGCGGGCCGGCCTGTTGATGGCGGCCACCGCCGAAGTAGCGGGCCAGCGCGACGATGCCAGCGATCACCAGGGCCCAGAACAACACCATGAACGCGGCCATGACGAACCAGCCGCCCCAGCCCCATCCACCGTCGTACCACATCATGACGATCACTTCCGCCGGCCGATTCCGGATTTCCGATCTCCGGTTCCAGGATGGGGCGGCGGGGCCTCGGTGGGCGTGGGCCATCGTTCCCGGACTCAGGGCCGGACGGCCCTCCAGTGGGAGTCAGACGACCGTATGGCTGCGGCGCTCGAGCAGGACGACGTCGCGCCAGACGCCGTGGTGCCGGCCGATGCGTTCACGCGTGCCGATGACCCGGAACCCGGCCTTCTCGTGGAGGGCGAGGCTGCCGGTGTTCTCGGGGAAGACGCCCGACTGGATGGTCCAGACGCCCGCCGCCTCGGTCGAGTCGATCAGGGCGTTCAGCAGGACCAGGCCGATGCCGCGACCGCGGGCGTCCGGGTGGACGTACACGGAGTGCTCGACGACGCCCGCGTACGCGCCCCGGTCCGACACCCGCGTCGCGGCGACCCAGCCAAGGACACGGCCCGTCCCGTCCACGGCGACGTACCGGTGGCCGGGCAGCTTGGCGGCGTCGAACTGCTCCCAGCTGGGCGGCGCCGTCTCGAAGGTCGCGTCGCCCTCCTCGATGCCGAGCCGGTAGATCGCCAGGACCTCGTCGGCGTGCTCGGGGCGCATCGCCACGACACGCGCTCCCGCCGGGGCCGTCATGCCCGCTCCACCGGGGCGGTCTCGTCGATGTTCGTCATCCGCCCATGGTGAGGTTTCGGGGGGAGCGCGCGCAAAGGTCCGTGTCGGGAGGCATCCCCCTTCGACGGGTCCATCGGTTTTCGGAGGGGGATTGAGCCGGATGGCCCGGCATGCGGGGTGCTCAGGTGCTGCTTACGGTGGAAATTGCCAGTCGCCGGCGTGTGAGGGGCTCCGCTCCGCGGGGCGCGCGTGCCGGCTCCGCACGCCCGGAAGGCGTCTCACCATGACCACCAGCTCGGACACCCCTGTCCTCGACACGCTCGCCGCCATGACCATCGACTCCCTCGAACGCTGCGGCCTGGACGAGAGCACGCTCATCTGCACCCGGATCGCCGCCCTCGCGGCGATGGACGCACCGGCCGTCTCCTACCTCGCCCACGTCGGTCCGGCCGTGCGGGCCAACCTGACGGTCGAACAGGTGCAGGATGTCCTCGTGGCGGTCGCACCCGTCATCGGGACGGCGCGCGTGATGGCCGCGGCCGGTCACATCACCGAGGCCCTCGGCTTCACCATCGCCCTGGCCGACGCCGAGGCGCAGGCCATGGCGGAGGCCGAGGCCCAGAGCCGCGGCAAGGGCTGACCGGCGGGTCCGTCACCGTGGAGACGGCAGGGCCCCGGCGCATCCATGTGCGCCGGGGCCCTGTACGGCGTACGTACGTCTGGTGCGTATGTACGAGCCGTCGGTCGTGCCGTCAGCCGCACTGGCAGGGGCCGCCCGACTGGCAGCCGCAGCCGCAGCCCGAGCCGCAGCCGCAGGCGCCGAAGAGCGGGAGGCTCCTGATCTCGGTGGGCTGCTCGGTCTCGCGTTCCTGCGTGGGGTCGGGCGTGGTGCTGGGGGAATCGGCCATGGGTCCTCCTAGAGGCTGGTGCCTGTGCCCATTGGATGCCCGCCGCACTGGGCGCATCAACGGCGCACAGTGGCTCGTGCACGCCCAGCCACCACCCCTTCGCGCCTGTTCAGACCCGAGGAGTGCCGCGTCGGGTGGTCCCGCCGGGCCCCGGGGCAGCCCGCGCCGGGGCGCGTCGGGCGGTCCCGCCGGGCCCCGGGAAGCCCGCGGCGGGCCCAAGCCCTCCGAGCACCCCGGGCCAGGCAGCCCCCTCGGCGTCAGGCCCCCTCGACCCCCGCCACCGGCGGGATGTCCGCGGCCTGGATCTCGTCCGCGTGCTCGCCCGTCACCAGGTACACCACGCGCTTGGCCACCGCCACCGCGTGGTCGGCGTAACGCTCGTAGTAGCGGCCGAGCAGGGTGACGTCGACGGCGGTCTCGATGCCGTGCTTCCAGCGGTCGTCGATCAGGTGCTGGAAGAGGGTGCGGTGGAGCAGGTCCATCTCGTCGTCGTCCTGCTCCAGCTGGAGAGCGAGGTCGACGTCCTTGGTCACGATCACCTCGGCCGCCTTCGCCATCAGGCGCTGCGCGAGCTGGCCCATCTCCAGGATCGTCGCGTGCAGGTCCTGCGGGACCGCGCGCTGCGGGAAGCGCAGCCGGGCGAGCTTGGCCACGTGCTGGGCGAGGTCGCCCGAGCGCTCCAGGTCGGCGGACATGCGCAGCGACGTGACGACGATCCGCAGGTCGGTGGCGACCGGCTGCTGGCGCGCCAGCAGGGCTATGGCCTTGGCCTCCAGGTCGTGCTGGAGTTCGTCGACCTTCTTGTCGGCCTCGATCACGCTCTCGGCCAGCTTGAGGTCGGAGTCGAGGATGGCCGTGGTGGCGCGCCCGATCGCCGACCCGACCAGCCGGGCCATCTCCACCAGACCGTCGCCGATCGAGTCCAGTTCCTCGTGGTACGCGTCCCGCATCAGGGTTTCCCTCTCGTGCGTCTTCGTTCGGGGTTCGGGGCCGGAGCCCCTGGTCTAACCAGCGGTACGAACCCCACGCTCCCACGTTCCGGCCCGTACGCGTCCGTTTGCGCCCTCCCAAATGAACCAATACTGGCTCCAAGGTGAACTCTGGGCGACGAGTGTTCGAGCTCGCACTCGGACGGCTGTGGTCACCTCGTACCCCATGCCTAACCTGGATGCATGGACGTGAACGCGGCGGTCGCCGCAGCGGCAGCGATCGCCGGTGTGCTCACCGGTGTGATCGCCATGCTGGCGTTCCGCTGGAGCGAGCGCGAGCAGAAGCGCCCGACTCGTACTTCCCTGCACACCGACGCGGTGCTCCCGCCCGGTGTGGACACCGTGCTGTCCGTCCTGCGCTCCTCCGCCGTCGTCCTCGACGAGGCCGACGGCGTCGTGAAGGCGAGCTCCGCCGCGTACGCCCTCGGACTGGTCCGCGGCGGCAAGCTCGCCGTCGAGCCCATGATCCAGATGACGCGGGACACCCGGCGGGACGGCGAGATACGCCAGGTGGAACTGGACCTTCCGCGGCGCGGGACCGGACGGGGCGAGGCCTTGGCGGTCTCCGCCAGAGTCGCCCCCCTGGGCTCGCGGCTGGTCCTCCTGCTCGTGGAGGACCTCACCGAGGCCCGCCGTATCGAGGCGGTGCGCCGCGACTTCGTCGCCAACGTCAGCCATGAGCTCAAGACCCCCGTCGGCGCGCTCTCGCTGCTGTCCGAGGCCGTCATGGACGCCTCCGACGACCCGGAGGCCGTGGAGCGGTTCGCCGGGCGCATGCAGATCGAGGCGACCCGGCTCACCAACCTGGTGCAGGAGCTCATCGACCTGTCCCGGGTGCAGAACGACGATCCCCTCGAGGACGCCGAGCCGGTCCGCGTGGACGAACTGGTCGCCGAGGCCGTCGACCGCTGCCGGCACCAGGCCGGCGCCAAGCAGATCACGATGGCCGCCGGGGGCACCGCCGACCTGCACGTGTGGGGCAACCGCGGCCAGCTCGCCGCCGCGCTCGGCAACCTCGTCGAGAACGCCGTCAACTACTCCCCGGCCCGCACCCGTGTCGGCATCGCCGCCCGCACGGTGACCTCGCCCGGCGGGGACATGATCGAGATCGCCGTCACCGATCAGGGCATCGGCATCTCGGACAAGGACAAGGAGCGCATCTTCGAGCGCTTCTACCGCGTCGACCCGGCCCGCTCCCGCGCGACCGGCGGAACCGGCCTGGGACTGGCGATCGTCAAGCACGTGGCCGCCTCGCACGGCGGGGAGGTCACGGTGTGGAGCGCCGAGGGTCAGGGTTCCACCTTCACCCTGCGGCTGCCGGAGGCGGCTGCGGCCCGCGACCGTGCACAGCAGCACCCCGCCCTCGACGACGAGGCCGGGCAGTCCACCGAGTCATCCCCGTATGCTTCGCTTCCCGCCCCGGAGGTCCTTCCGTGACCCGAGTGCTCGTCGTCGAGGACGAGGAGTCCTTCTCCGACGCCCTGTCGTACATGCTCCGCAAGGAGGGCTTCGAGGTCGCCGTCGCGGCCACCGGGCCCGACGGACTCGACGAGTTCGAGCGCAACGGCGCCGACCTCGTCCTCCTCGACCTGATGCTGCCGGGCCTGCCCGGCACGGAGGTGTGCCGTCAGCTGCGCGGCCGCTCCAACGTTCCCGTGATCATGGTGACCGCCAAGGACAGCGAGATCGACAAGGTCGTCGGGCTGGAGATAGGAGCCGACGACTACGTCACCAAGCCCTTCTCCTCCCGTGAGCTGGTCGCCCGGATCCGTGCCGTGCTGCGCCGCCGCGGCGAGCCGGAGGAGGTCACCCCGGCCGCGCTGGAGGCCGGTCCGGTCCGGATGGACGTCGACCGGCACGTGGTCACCGTCTCCGGCTCCAAGGTCGACCTGCCGCTGAAGGAGTTCGACCTGCTGGAGATGCTGCTGCGCAACGCCGGGCGCGTGCTGACCCGGATGCAGCTCATCGACCGGGTCTGGGGCGCGGACTACGTCGGCGACACCAAGACCCTGGACGTCCACGTCAAGCGCCTGCGCGCCAAGATCGAGCCGGACCCGGGCGCCCCGCGCTACCTGGTGACGGTCCGTGGCCTCGGCTACAAGTTCGAGCCGTAGACCGCGCCCGGGACCCGTGCCCGTACGAACGCCGAAGGGCGGCACCCTCTCCGCGAGGGTGCCGCCCTTCGGCGTTCGTCCTGAGACTCAGTTGCCGGCCGCGGACTGCGAGGCCGAGTCGCTCGGGGTCGCGGTGGTGCCGGCGGACTCCGACGCCGCCGGCGAGGCGGCCGACGACTTCGAGGGCTTCGACGGCCTGCCGGACTCCGACGCGGACGCCGACGGCGAGCCCGTGGCACCCGGCGCCGCCGGGATGTTGCTCGGGCCCCACTTGTCGAAGTAGCTCACGGCCGGGACGACGAAGGCGCGCAGGCTCACGTCACCGGTCTTGCTGAAGCTGAAGGTCAGCTGCTGCGCGTTGCCGTTCTGGACGGCCGGGCCCGGGTTGGTCAGCGCGGCCGACGCGTTGCCCTTGCCGCCGATGACGACGGAGCCGCCCGCCGGGACGACCAGCTTGCGCTGGCCCTTCGCGGGCGTGATCTGGGCGGTGCCGTTGCCGCCGACGCGGACCGAGTCCAGCGTCTGGTCGGTGCTGCCGGAGTTGAAGAGCGTCGCGGAGACGACGGCCGGGCCCTTCGTCTGCGAGGTGTCCGGCTGCGTGATGATGACCGCGTTCTGGATCGCGATGTCACCGACCCTGGTGGCCGCGTTGTCGGGCTTGACCTGGAGCGTCTGGGCGTTGTTGCCGGCGCCGCACGCGGCGAGCGAGGCGATCGAGAACGCGATGGCGGCGGCGGCGAGGGCGCCGCGTCGAAGGCTGCTGCTCACGGCGGCGGCAACTCCTTGAACGTGGGCGGAGCAGGGTGGCCCCCTTATAAAGCCACCCTAAGTGTCTGTCAGCGGCCTTAGGTTACCGAGCCGTTCCCGGGCCTTCGCACCCGACCCGCCCCTATGCCCGCCGGGGTGCTCCGAGAGCGCCCGAACTCACCCTCTGTCCCCTCTGGCCACCAGGCTCACATGTGACTCGTCGGTCACATTGGTCTGTGTCGACCCTCCATTCACATAAGTCCCAGTGGCACGACCCCGCACCGCGGGCCGGGATTATCGGTGCGGGAAAACGGAGCAGGTCCCGTTAATTGATCACCCGCCGTTCGCCGGCGCTTGTGGCGGCGGTCGTGATCAATTCCGGAATCGTCCGGGACGCGACTCGTCTCACCGAACGGAGTAGCGGAAGTCGAGCATCTGGAACCAGACAAATCGGGATGTTCAGCCGTTTGGAGGGGCCGCCGGATGTGTGTACCGTACGGGTTTCACTCCGCGTGAAGTACCCCTCCGACCTGCGAATACCTGCTTCCTCTTGGCCCGCCCGACCCTTCCGAAGCACGTCCCCGTCGCTGTTGTCAAGCCCCGAGATATGCCCTGACCTGCGAAAACGCCATTCAGAACACGCCGTATCCGTGTTACCCTGGATAGCCACGGAAGGGGTACCTGTCACATGACGTTCAAGGTTGGCGACACCGTGGTCTATCCCCATCACGGGGCCGCGCTGATCGAGGCTATCGAAACTCGCCAGATCAAAGGCGTGGACAAGACCTACTTGGTGCTGAAGGTCGCCCAGGGTGACCTGACGGTGCGTGTGCCAGCGGACAATGCGGAGTTCGTCGGCGTGCGTGATGTGGTCGGTCAGGACGGGCTGGACCGGGTCTTCGAGGTGCTGCGCGCTCCGTACGCCGAGGAGCCCACGAACTGGTCGCGTCGCTACAAGGCGAATCTGGAGAAGCTCGCATCCGGTGATGTCATCAAGGTCGCGGAAGTCGTGCGCGACCTGTGGCGCCGCGAGCGCGAGCGCGGGCTCTCCGCCGGTGAGAAGCGCATGCTCGCCAAGGCCCGCCAGATCCTGGTGAGCGAACTGGCTCTCGCGGAGAACACCAACGAGGACAAGGCCGAGGCCCTGCTCGACGAGGTTCTCGCGTCCTGACGCGAGGCGCGTCCTGACGCGAGGCTGCGACACCCGCCTCAGATCAGCACACTGCGATGCCGCGGTGCCCGATGACATCTTCAGTCGCCGGGCGCTGCGGCATGTTCGTACCCGCGCGCAGGACGCCGACGTCCTACGACGACGCCCACGTCCACGGGGGAAAGCCCCCGCTACTGTCGTGCCGGGCCCGGACGAGCGGCTCGACCGGGGTCACGGAAGGGTCCGGTCAAGGCGTCGCGCCCGGCACGTCCCCGGCCGGGGGCCGGGGGTGCTGCCTGTGGCCATACCCACGTAGGCCGAGCACACAAACCTGAACAGGAACCGATGTCTGACGATTCGCGCCCTTCGCCGGCAGGCCGCCCGCGGGTGACGCCCGTCGCCGCCGTGATCCCGGCCGCCGGCCGCGGGGTACGCCTCGGCCCGGGCGCCCCGAAGGCGCTCCGCACGCTGGGCGGCACGCCGATGCTCGTCCACGCGGTGCGCGCCCTGGCCGCCTCCCGCGCCGTCTCCCTCGTCGTGGTCGTCGCCCCGCCCGACGGCGCGGCCGAGGTGAAGTCCCTGCTGGACGTCCACGCGCTGCCCGACCGGACCGACGTCCTCGTCGTTCCCGGCGGCGAGTCGCGCCAGGAGTCCGTCAGGCTCGGCCTGGAGGCGCTGCCGCCCGGCCACGACGTCGTCCTCGTGCACGACGCGGCCCGCCCGCTGGTGCCCGTCGACACCGTCGACGCGGTCATCGAGGCGGTACGGGACGGGGCGCGGGCCGTCGTCCCGGCGCTCCCGCTCGCGGACACGGTCAAGCAGGTCGAGCCCGCGACGGAGCCCGGCGCGCCCGAGCCGGTCGTCGCGACGCCGGACCGGTCGCGGCTGCGGGCCGTGCAGACCCCGCAGGGCTTCGACCGGGCGACCCTGGTCCGCGCCCACGAGAGGGTCACCGACGACGTCACCGACGACGCGAGCATGGTCGAGCAGCTCGGCGAGCGGGTGGTGGCCGTGCCCGGCCACGAGGAGGCCTTCAAGGTCACCCGCCCCCTCGACCTGGTCCTCGCGGAGGCGGTCCTGGCCCGCAGGAGGCTGAACGATGGCTTCTGAGACCCCCGCCGGCTTCGCGGAGGCACCGCTGCCCCAGGTCGGCATCGGCACCGACATCCACGCCTTCGAGGAGGGCCGCGAGCTGTGGTGCGCGGGCCTGAAGTGGGAGGGCGAGGGACCCGGGCTGGCCGGGCACTCCGACGCCGACGTCGTCGCGCACGCCGCGTGCAACGCGCTGTTCTCCGCCGCCGGGCTCGGCGACCTCGGGCAGCACTTCGGCACCGGCCGCCCCGAGTGGTCGGGGGCGTCCGGGGTCACCCTGCTGACCGAGGCCGCGCGGATCGTGCGGGCGGCCGGGTTCCGGATCGGGAACGTCGCGGTGCAGGTCGTGGGCCCCCGGCCGAAGGTCGGCAAGCGGCGGGACGAGGCGCAGAAGCTCCTGTCCGAGGCGGCCGGGGCGCCGGTGTCCGTCTCCGGCGCGACGACGGACGGGCTCGGCTTCCCGGGCCGCGCCGAGGGGCTGATGGCGGTGGCCACGGCGCTCGTGGTGCGGGTGCGCTGAGGGCGTGCGAGGGTACCCGGAGAGTCACCGCCGACCGAGATCTCCGGAGGTACCCCCATGTCCGCCGCTCTGTCCGACCGGCTCAAGGCTCTCCTCGACAGCCCCGTCTTCGCCGTCGTGGGCACCCTCCAGCCCGACGGCAGCCCGCAGATGTCGCCGGTCTGGGTGAAACGGGATGGCGACCAGCTCCTGTTCTCCACCACCGTCGACCGCCGCAAGAAGAAGAACCTGGACGCCGACCCCCGTGTCGACGTCGTCGTCCTGGACCCCCGCTCGCCCTACGAGTACGCCGAGATCCGCGGGTCCGCGGAGATGACCACGCGGGGCGGCCGGGAACTCATCGACGAGCTCTCCCTGAAGTACACCGGCAAGGAGTACGCGGAGTTCAACCCGGCCTCGGCGCAGGACGCGGAGCGGGTGGTCGTGCGGATCACCCCGCGCAAGATCGTCGGGAGCCTGTGAGGAGCGCCGTGTGCGCCCCGCGGAAGCCGGCCCGGCGCTGTGAGGCGGGCGACGTCACGAAACGGTGGCCACGCGCGGGAAGGGGCATGGGGCACTGTCCGGGGCCCACTACCCTGGAGTGGTGACTATTCGCCTGTACGACACCAGCGCCCGGCAGATCCGTGACTTCACCCCGCTCCGGCCGGGCTGCGTCTCGATCTACCTCTGTGGCGCCACCGTGCAGGCGGCACCGCACATCGGGCACATCCGCTCGGGGCTCAACTTCGACATCATGCGCCGCTGGTTCGCGTACCGCGGCTATGACGTGACGTTCATCCGCAACGTCACGGACATCGACGACAAGATCATCGCCAAGTCGCACGAGCAGAACCGTCCGTGGTGGTCGATCGGCTACGAGAACGAGCGCGCGTTCGACGACGGCTACACCGCCCTCGGCTGCCTGCCGCCCACCTACGAGCCCCGCGCCACCGGCCATGTGCCGGAGATGGTCGAGATGATGCAGACGCTCATCGACCGCGGGCACGCCTACGCGGCCGACGGCAACGTCTACTTCGACGTGCGCTCCTTCCCCGGCTACCTGGAGTTGTCCCGCCACGAGCTGGACAACCTCCAGCAGCCCTCGGGCACGGGGGAGAGCGGCAAGCGCGACTCGCGCGACTTCGCGATGTGGAAGAGCGCCAAGCCGGGCGAGCCCTCCTGGCCCACGCCGTGGGGCCGAGGGCGGCCGGGCTGGCACCTGGAGTGCTCCGCGATGGCGCACAAGTACCTGGGCTCCGCCTTCGACATCCACGGCGGCGGCCTGGACCTGATCTTCCCGCACCACGAGAACGAGATCGCCCAGGCCAAGGCCTTCGGCGACGAGTTCGCCCGGTACTGGGTGCACAACGCCTGGGTGACCATGGCCGGTGACAAGATGTCCAAGTCGCTCGGCAACTCCGTGCTGGTCGCCGACATGGTCAAGCAGTGGCGCCCCATCGTCCTGCGCTACTACCTCGGCACCCCGCACTACCGCTCGATGATCGAGTACAGCGAGGAGTCGCTGCGCGAGGCCGAGTCGGCGTTCGCGCGGATCGAGGGCTTCGTGCAGCGCGTGGTGGAGAAGGCCGGGGGAGCGGTCGAGCCGGCCGCCGAGGTCCCGCTCGCCTTCGCCGAGGCGATGGACGACGACCTGGGCGTCCCGCAGGCGCTGGCCGTCGTGCACACCACCGTCCGGCAGGGCAACTCCGCGCTGGCCGCCGACGACAAGGAGGCCGCCGTCGCCCGCCTCGCCGAGGTGCGCGCCATGCTCGGCGTCCTCGGCCTCGACCCGCTGGACCCGCACTGGGCCGGCGAGGGCGACCGCGGCGAGGACCTGCACGGGGCGGTCGACACCCTGGTCCGGATGGTGCTGGACCAGCGCGAGGCCGCCCGCGCCCGCAAGGACTGGGCCACCGCGGACGCCATCCGCGACCAGCTCAACCAGTCCGGACTGGTCATCGAGGACAGCCCGCAGGGACCGCGCTGGAGCCTCGGCCCCCGCTGATCCCGCTTCGAGCGGGTGATCGATTGTGCCGCCCGGCCTTCCGGGCGGCACACTGCATAGACGTACGCATTCGAACGCAACACAGAGACAGGTAGGTCATGGCCGCGAACAACCGTCGCATGTCCGGCAAGAAGGGCGCGCAGGTCGGCAGTGGCGGCCAGCGGCGCCGGGGCCTGGAGGGCAAGGGCCCCACGCCCCCCGCCGAGATGCGCAAGGGACACGCCAAGCAGCGCGCCGCCGCGTCGAAGGTCCGCCGCGCCCAGGGGCGCCCGCAGCAGCGCCGCGGTGGCGGGCGCTCCACCTCCGAACTGGTCGTCGGCCGCAACCCGGTCGTGGAGGCGCTGCGCGAGGGCGTGCCCGCCTCGACGCTCTACGTCCAGCAGTTCATCGACAACGACGAGCGGGTCCGCGAGGCACTCCAGCTCGCGGCCGAGCGCGGCGGCATCAACCTCATGGAGGCCCCGCGCCCGGAGCTGGACCGGATGACGAACGGGCTCAACCACCAGGGACTCGTCCTCCAGGTCCCGCCGTACGAGTACGCCCACCCCGAGGACCTCGCCGAGGCCGCGTACGACGAGGGCGCGGACCCGCTGATCGTGGCCCTGGACGGGGTGACCGACCCGCGCAACCTGGGCGCCGTCGTCCGCTCGGTGTCCGCCTTCGGCGGCCACGGCGTCGTCGTCCCGGAGCGGCGCGCGGCCGGCATGACCGCCGGTGCCTGGAAGACCTCCGCCGGTGCGGCGGCCCGGACGCCCGTCGCCCGCGCCACCAACCTGACGCGCGCGCTGGAGGCGTACAAGAAGGCGGGCATCACGGTGGTCGGTCTCGCCGCGGACGGCGAGGTCGAGCTGGGCGACCTGGAGGCCCTGGGGGGCCCGGTCGCCATCGTGGTCGGCAGTGAGGGCAAGGGGCTGTCCCGGCTCGTCGGCGAGACCTGCGACTTCCGGGTGCGGATCCCGATGCCCGGCGGCGCCGAGTCGCTCAACGCCGGTGTGGCGGCGGGCATCGTGCTGTACGAGGCGGCCCGCAGGCGCGCCTGAACCGGCCGGGGCCGGGTGGCCGAACGGGAGTCCGTCCGGTCACCCACCCGGGTAAATCAGGGCGAGCGGTACAACCTTGACGCGGTCCGGACAGTTCCGGCGGGGTCAAGGCAGTGTCCTAACTCCACATCACTCGGTTAGATGAGTGTGGACACCAGAACACCCCGCACACCCACGGGGGACCGCTCGTCGGGAATCGACGACGCTCCCGCGCTGAGCATGGTGAAGGTGCCGAGCGATCCGGCGCAGGTCATCGTCAACCACGCCAGTTTCCGCGTGCAGTTGGGCGCCGCGACGCGGCGTGTCCAGTCCGCGCGCGTCGCCCGCCACCCGAGCGCCACGGATGACCCCTTCCGGGTGCCCGTGGCCGGCACGGCCCGCCGGGCCGGGGCCGCCGCCCACCGCCGTCCGGTCGTCTGGAGCGGCAGGTCCGCGCCCGACGACACCGGCGCGCACCGACTGCTGCAGGCCGCCCGGAGCGGGAGCGTCCGGTACTCCGACGAGCCGTCCGCCGACCCCGGGGCAACCCGGCTCATCCCACGCATCGGCGTCGACGAGGACTACGGCCGCCAGGACTACGGCCGGCAGGACCACGGCCGCCAGGGCTACGGCCGCGACGGTTACGGCGATCCGGACCAGACCGTCGAGACGCCCGTCGTGGGCGCCCAGCGCACGCCCGGGTCCGGCGGGACCCGGCTCCTGCCGCACATGCGTACCGTCGGCAGCGCGTACGACGAACCCACCTACGACGAACCCACCTACGGCGAACCCACCTACGGCGAACCCACCTACGGCGAACCCACCTACGGCGACCCGGCGTACGGCGACCCGGCGTACGGCGACCCGGCATACGGGGAAACGCCGTACGGCGGGTCACCCTACGGCGATCGCGCCTACGCAGGCCCCGGTCACGCCGAACCCGGCTACGACCAGGACGACTTCGCGGACGACGACCTCGACGAGCCGGCCGAGGACGAGTTCGGCCGAGGCCGGCGGCACGCCGACGACCCGGCCCGGCACGCCTACTATCCGGGCCGCCGGATGAACCTCGGGGTGGTCCTGCTCCCCCTGAGGATCTTCCTCGGCTTCATCTCCATCTACGCCGGCATGGGCAAGCTGTGCGACCCGCTCTACTTCGACGGGGGCAAGCGCGGCTCGATGGTGAAGTGGCTCAACACCCTGCACCCGTGGGAAGTGGCCGAGCCGCTGCGCCAGTTCGCGCTCCACCACCCGGTCGGCTCCGGGCTCGTCATCGCCTTCCTGCAGGTGGTCGTCGGCGTCCTGACGGTGCTGGGCTGCTGGCAGCGGGTCGCCGCGATCGGCGGTGCGCTGCTCTCGGCCGCGCTCATCGTCACCGTCAGCTGGAAGACGGTCCCCGCCTATGACGCGCCCGACATCATCTACCTCGCCGCCTGGTCGCCGCTGATCATCGCCGGCGCCCCCGTCTACTCGGTCGACGGCCGTCTCGCCGCCTCCGCCTGGCGGCGGCTCGGCCCGCGCTCCGACATCTGGGAGCTGCGTCGGTTCGTGCTGCGCCGGGGCGCCCTGCTCACCCTCGTCGTCGCCGGGCTCACGCTGCTCGTCGGGTCGCTGCTCGGCGGCGCGGTCCGTGACGCCGGCCGGGTGGTCGTGCCCGGCCCCGGCGAGGCCCCGCGCAACGAACTGCCCGGCTCGCCGCTCCCGCAGGAGCCCCGGCAGGGGCAGAAGAAGGCGCCGTCGGCCTCCACCTCGCCGACCCGGGACGGCTCGTCGGCCAGCCCGTCCGGCGGTCCGGCGACCACACCGGGCTCCCGCGAGAGCGGTACCGCCGGCGGCGGTTCGCCCAGCGAGACCCAGGGCACCGGCCAGACCCCGCCGCGCCACTCCGCCCCGGTCCAGCAGGCCCCCAGCACCAGCTCGGGCCCGACCTCCGGCGGCTCCGCGACCGGCGGCACGGGCTCCGGCGCCGGCCAGGGTTCCACCGGCACCTCCTCCGGCCAGCCGGGCCTGGTGGGCGGCCTTCTGGGCTAGGGCTGCCGCGACCCCGGCAAGATCCGAAAGAGAGGGCCCAGGGGGCTTCGTCCGGATCAGCCCGGGGCCGCGACGCCCGGCACGGCACCTCGCCGCGTTGTCGGACCACCCGAGTACATCCAGTACGCGGGTGGTCCTCCGCCTTGCGATGCTCCCCCACAGCCTCAACGGCGTGGGAGGTGCCCCCAGCACCGGACGCCGCGGCCTGATCCGACCTCATCCGAACGAAGCCGCCTAGTCGTACCGAAGCACGCCGACGGGGTCCCGCACGCACGACGTGCGGGACCCCGTCGGCGTAAGAGGGCGGCGCCGAAGCCCCGGCCGCGGCCCCGTCCGAGGTCCGGGGGCCCGCGGGGACGAGGGTCAGCGGTTCAGGGCGGCTAGTTCCTTCGCGGCCTCGGTGAGGTCCTTCGCGGTGTCGATGGCGCGCCAGTAGGCACCCTGGGGGAGGGGGAAGCCCGCCAGGCGGCGTTCGCGGGCCAGCCGGGGGAACGTCGTCCGTTCGTGGTCGCCGCGCTCCGGGAGCAGACCGGCGAACTCGGGGGCGAAGACGTAGACGCCCGCGTTGATCTCGACGGTGGACGGCGGTGCCTCGATGAAGTCGGTGATGTGGCCGAAGCCGTCCGTCTTCACGGCACCCCAGGGAAGGCGCGGGCGGGCCAGCGCGAGGGTGGCGACCGCGTCGCGCTCGGTGTGGAAGTCCGCCATGTCCCGCAGCGAGAAGCGGGTCCAGATGTCGCCGTTGGTGGCGTACCAGGGCCGATCGGGGTGCGGGAGATGGGCGGCGGCGAACCTCAGGCCGCCGCCGCGGCCGAGGGGCTCCGTCTCCACGACGGTGGTGACCTTGACGGGCAGGGCCGTCGACTTCAGCCAGGTCTGCAGGACCTCGGCGAGGTGGCCGCAGGAGACCACCACGTCCGTCACGCCCTCCTCGGCGAGCCAGGCGATCTGGTGGCCGATGATCGGAGTGCCCGTACCGGGGATCTCGACCATCGGCTTGGGCCGGTCGTCGGTGTAGGGGCGCAGCCGGGAACCCTGGCCACCGGCCAGGATGACGGCTTGAGCAGGGCGGGACGCCGCGTTCGGATGGGTCATGACCGAACTGTACGCGGCGCCCCGCACGCCGCCTTCGTCCACGGCCGTTCCGTGTTCGGTGACCGCCCTCGCCCCCTGCCGGGGCTCCCCGGCCGGGGGATGGAGGGGGCGGCGGCCGGCCGTGCACGGTGTGCGGATACGCGTGCCGGGCTGCCGGGCGGGGCGTGCGGATGCGCGTGCCGGTCGGCCGTGCCCGGTGTTCGTTGGTGCGCGGCGTTCCGGCGTGCGTGCCGGTCAGCCGTGCGCGGCGTTCAGCACGCCGGAGGCGAAGGACGTGTCGCACACCGGGCGCGCGTACGACTGCGCCTGCGTGGGTCCGTAGATGCGGACCGCGGCGCGGCCGAGGGCGCGGGCGATGGAGGAGCAGTGCCGGGCCAGCGACGGGCGCCCGTTGACGGCCTCCTGGAGGTGGGTGAGCGCGACACCCGGGTCCTTCTCCTGGAGTTCCGTCATCAGCCGGTCGCGCAGCACGTCCTGCGGGGCGCGGGCGCGGGTGTGGGGGGAGACACCGGTCACGGTGCCGGTCACGGCGGTGTCGGACGCGGTGAGCACCGAGTTCGAGGAGGCCCCCGACCAGTTGACTCGGGTGACCGCGAGGGTCCCGGAGAGCACCAGGACGACGGGCAGGACGAGGGCGAGGGAGCGGCCGATCCGGCGGGCGGGGCCTCGGCCGCGTCGCGTCTGTGGGGTGGTGGAGTGCTTCACGCGAGTGAGGGTAGCGCCCGGTAATGATTGGGCGACATTCAGTCACCTCATCGAGGGATGGTGAGCCCTTCATCCCGGAGTGACGTGTTGACGCACACTGCTCGAAACGTCCGGTGCGCCGGGGTGGCTGGAGGGCATGAAGAAGGGCCCCGCGGCAGGTCGCGGGGCCCTTTTCGTCAACCTGGGTGAATTGCCCCGGGTTGTCGTGGGTTTCAACCCGAAGGTGTCACCCGGGAGCGGCAGTCACGCGCGTCAGTCGGAGAGGCGCTCGCCCGTGGAGGTCGAGAACACGTGGGTCTCGCCCGGCCGCGGCACGACGTGCAGCTGCGCGCCCTTCTCCGGCACCTGGCGGCCGTTGACGCGGACCACCAGGTCCTTCCGCTCGCCGCCGACCTCGGCGGTGCCGTAGACGTAGCCGTCGGCGCCGAGCTCCTCCACCACGTTCACGGAGACGGCGAGACCGGCCGGGGCGTCCTCGGTGTCCTTCGACAGGGACGAGGCCGCGACGCCGCCCAGCTCGACGACGTCGAAGTGCTCGGGGCGGACACCGACCGTCACCGTGCGGTCGCCCTTGTCGGCGGCGGCCTTGAGGGCCTCGCGGTTGACCGGGACGACGCTGTTGCCGAACTTCACGCCGCCGTCGGTGATCGGGACCTCGACCAGGTTCATGGCCGGGGAGCCGATGAAGCCGGCGACGAAGAGGTTGGCGGGCCGGTCGTACATGTTGCGCGGGGTGTCGACCTGCTGGAGCAGACCGTCCTTGAGCACGGCCACCCGGTCGCCCATCGTCATGGCCTCGACCTGGTCGTGGGTGACGTAGACGGTGGTGATGCCGAGCCGGCGCTGCAGCGACGCGATCTGCGTACGGGTGGAGACGCGGAGCTTGGCGTCGAGGTTGGACAGCGGCTCGTCCATGAGGAACACCTGCGGCTCGCGCACGATGGCGCGGCCCATGGCGACACGCTGGCGCTGACCGCCGGAGAGCGCCTTCGGCTTGCGGTCCAGGTACTCGGTGAGGTCGAGGATCTTCGCGGCCTCCTCGACCTTCTGCCGGATCTCCGCCTTGTTGACACCGGCGATCTTGAGCGCGAAGCCCATGTTGTCGGCGACCGTCATGTGCGGGTACAGCGCGTAGTTCTGGAACACCATCGCGATGTCCCTGTCCTTCGGCGGCAGGTGGGTGACGTCGCGGTCACCGATCCGGATGGTGCCGGAGTTGACGTCCTCGAGCCCCGCGAGCATCCGGAGCGAGGTGGACTTGCCGCAGCCGGACGGACCGACCAGGACGAGGAACTCGCCGTCCTCGATGTCGATGTTGAGCGCGTCGACGGCGGGCTTCTCGGAACCCGGGTAGATCCGGGTCGCCTTGTCGAACTGGACAGTGGCCATGGTGAATGGGCCCCCTTCTACCGGCAGGAACGTGCCGGACGATCCGTTGTAGGAAGGTGGTGGTCCACTACGGGCGGTGCCGTTGTGGTGTAGTCCACAAGGGTGAACTGGCACAGGACGCTACCTGGCGTCCACCTCGTCTGTCAGCACTCCGGGCCCTGTGACCTTCGTCGAAATTTTCGACGGCACGCTCCGGGGACCTGGGTACACTGCACGGGCACGTCCGTGCACTGCCTCCTTAGCTCAGCCGGCCAGAGCAACGCACTTGTAATGCGTAGGTCGTCGGTTCGAATCCGACAGGGGGCTCCACTGAGACCCCAGGCCAGTCACTCGCTGACCTGGGGTCTTGTGATTCAGCGCACGCGGCGACGACGTCGGGCCCGGGCCGCGCGGCTGTCTCCGGTCTCAGTTCTGGTCTCATTCGGGGTCTCGGAGCGGGGCATGAAGGCGTCGCCCATGCGGCGCATCGCGTCCTTCGAGAGGTGCGAGCGCCCCTTCACGTACCGCCGGGTCTGACTGATCTGGGTGTGGCGCAAGATCTCCATGATCGTAGGCATATCGACCCCCAGCTCATTGAGGATCGTGCCGGCGGTGTGTCGGCTGCCGTCGTAGAGGCGCCGGTCGTCGATTCCGGCTTCCGCCAGCAGCTCCTTGAACTCCTCCCAGTCCTGTCGGGGGTCGAGCGGGCGACCGTCCGGGCGCGTGAAGACGAGCTGGTGCTCCTGCCACAGCTCGCCGGCCGCCGCGCGCGTCTCCTCTTGCTGCGCCTGGTGGGCGCGCAGGTACGGGATGAACGGCGGCGGGATGGGCACGGCGTTCCGGCTCTTCTTCGTCTTGGGCCGTGTGAAGACCAGTCCTCCGCCCTTTCGCTCGGGACAGGCGCGAGCGTGGCTGGTGCATCCCCGCGTGCACGGCTTGGGGCAGCCGCGCTTGTAGCCCTTGTGAGTCTTGCAGTCCGACGGGCACGGCTCCAACCGGTGGAAGTCGGTACCGCAGGCGTGCGGGTCCGCGCAGCCGTGGCGCCACGTGAGCCGCTGAAGCTGCCACTCGGGTCGGAACAGCTCGTTGTCGAGGTCGACGTACGGCCACCGCAGTCCGAGGGTTTCGCCCTGCCGAAAGCCCATGCCGACCCCGATGCACCACCGCATGAAGGTGGGCCGCTCGGCGGCGGCCTCCAGGAATGCCTTGGCCTCTTCGGTCGTGAACGGGTTCGCCTCCGTCTCGTCGACCGTCGGCGGGTCCACGAGGGTGGCCACGTTCTCGACGATGAGCCGCCGGCGGTGGGCGATTTTCAGCGCGCGCGACAGGATGCGGTGAACCTTGAGCACGTGGGATGGGGCGTGTCCCTCGTCGAGCATGGCGCGGTACATCCGCTCCAGGTGCTCGGGGGTGAGCTTGTCGAGCCGGTGCTTGCCGACGCCGGGGATGATGTCGTTCCTGGTCTTGGACCAGTAGTCGTCCAGCGAACGCGGCTTGAGCTTCAGGGATGCAATGTCGGTGAGGTAGGTGGTCATCCACTGCTCGACGGTGGGCTTGCGGCCGGCCGCGGGCGCGCGCCCTTTGTCGCGGAGCTGCTCGAGCTCGCGGACCTTGCGCCGCACCTCCGCCTCGGTCTTGGCCCTGCGATGACGTCGGTCGGGGCTGCCATCGTTCCTGACACCCATCGTCACGCGTCCGTGCCACCAGCCGTCATTACCCAGGTAGATGGATGACTCCAGGTTCGCCTTACGGGGGCTCATGTGCTCCTCCATGCGAGAGGCGGCCCCGGACACAGGGGGGCCGCCTCGGGTGTGCGGTGGTCAGTTGGGCAGCGGGGCGAGGCTCGCCACGTAGTTCTCAAGGTCGGTGCGCCGGATGCGGCGGCAGCGGCCCAACTTGATGTACTTCAGAACTCCGGCGGCCATCAGCTCGTAGAGGGTGGAGCGGCCGATCGCGAGCGCTTCGGCGGCCTGCTCGGGGGTGTAGAGAAGTCGGTCGACGGGGGGAGCGACGGCGGTGCTCATCCGGGATGTCTCCTCGGTGGGTGCTGTCCGGTCTCGGCTTGGCTCTCAGAAGTCCGCTACATCCGCTACGCCGCTACATCGCAGGTCAGCGGGGGTGTTTTTGTAGCGGATGGTCGGCGTGTAGCGGCTACGCACGCGCTACGGGGTAGCGGGCGTAGCCGCTACACGCTTGGGTGCCGCTACAGATTCACCGGCTCTGAGCTGGGCTGTAGCGGTGTAGCGGCTGTAGCGGATTCCTGGGGAGGGGGGCAGTAGCGGGCCCACGCGTCTTCGAGGTCGGCGGTGACGAACCCTTTGAGGACTCCGCCGGCGGTTCGGATGTTGCGTGAGCGGATCGGCTCGTTGTCGACCGTCATGTACTCCCCGAGCATCCGGGCGAGCTTGCGGTTGTCGAGCGGCTTGCCGTCGAGGTCCGCCCACGGGGCGTCGTCGAGGGCATTGAGCCGGTCGAGGATGGCGATGGTGGGCAGGCGGTCCATGCCGATGAGCACGTGGTCGCGCAGGTCGGTGAGCAGCCGGATGCCGAGGCTGTGTTTGTCCGTGTGCTGCGATGCCTTGACGAGCGTCACGCACGCTTCGCGGGCGCGGTGGGGCCAGTCGCCCCCGGCGGCGTCCGCGACGGCGAGCAGGGGTTCCCACACGTCGGCCGGTCGGTCGGTGATGCCGTCTGGCATGTCGGGCCACGCACCCACAACCTGTGGACGGGCCTGCTCCGCCCACTGCGCGAGCCCGTCGCGCAGCTTGCGCCCCTCGGCCTCGTGGATGCGGGCTCGGAACGGCTCGACACGCTCGTTGCGGGCCCGGCGGCGCATGCGGATGACGACGGAGCGGGTCAGGATCGTGTCCGGCAGGGACCCGAGTCCGGCGACCGCAACCGCGCAGTACGAGGGGAAGGCCTGAACGGTCTGGTTGCCGCCGTCGCCGATGCACCGGTAGGTGACCCCGGAACGCCGGTGCCCGGCGTTGAGGAATCCGCGCAGCTCCTCATTGTCCCCTGCCTTGGGGCCGAAGATGGTGTCGATCTCGTCGAAGAGGATCGTCGGCCGGCCGTCGGCTCCGGACACTGCCCGGAACAGTGCAGCGGCGGACGCGTTCACGGCTGTCATGGGGTGCGGCACGAGAGTTTCCACGATCTCCAGCGCCCGCGACTTCCCGGACCCCGGTTCGGGGGAGAGGAACGCGAGTCGGGGGGTGGAGTCGAAGCAGTCGAGCAGGTGGGCGTGTGCGTCCCACAGGGTGACGGCGACGTAAGCGGCTTCGGTGGGAAAGACGTTGAAGCGGCGGTGGAAGGCTTCCACCTCGTCGAGCAGCGCGGCGCCGTCGATGGTGTCGGTCATGCGGCGGCCGATCCTTCCTGAGCGGTGTGGAGCGGGCAGGTGGCCCGGTGGTCGTGGTGGTCGGTGATCAGGGCGTGCACCCGGCGGTGGCCGACGGCGCTGCGGTCCCTCCCGCACAGGCACCGGAAGGTGGCGGTGATGTGCAGCCAGGCCACGGGGTACCGGCCGTCGCCTCGGTGCGGGTCAGAGCCACAAGCAGTTCGGACGCCCTTGCGGGCGGCGCCTTTCGGCTCGCCCACGGCCGTCCGGGGCGATGCCGGTTCGGCGGCTTCTGGGCCGGTTGTGGTGGGGGGTTGGCCTTCCAAGGGGGAGGGGTGTGGGGTGTTCATGCCGCCTCCCTGGGGCGGGCTTTGCGGATGGAGCTGTCCAGGGCGCTGCGGATTGTGGCGCGGCACTCCGCAGCGGTGAGTCCGCGGCCCTCTCCCGCGGCTTGGAAGGCCTCCTCTGCCACGTGGCGGGGGAGGTCGCCCCATGCGACGAACCGCCCCACCTTGAAGGCGCACCGGTTGAGCGTGATGTTGCGCTGCTTGTCCGGTGCTGCGGCGACCGTCGCGCACTCGGCTTCCAGCGCGGCCAGCGCTGCGCGGCTGCCGTCTACCGCGGGCAGCCGCAGCGGCACGGCGGGGCGGGCGGGGGCGGGTTGCAGCGACTCCAGCAGCCAATCGGGCAGCGCGACCGCTGCGGCGCTGTTCACGGTCTCGTAGGGGCCGCTGGGTGTGGTGCTGCCGGCGGCGACGACGTAGCCGCCCCAGGCGCGGGTGTCGACCAGTGGGGCGAGGGTCCCGGCTGTGTTGCCGAGCCGGACTCCCGCCGGGGCGGTGAAGTACAGGTGTTCTCCGCCGCTCGCGGTCCGCGTCCGATAGGTGTCGGGGACGGCGTGTCCGGCGCGCTCGCAGAGCGCTGCAAAGGTTGCCGCGCCGCAAGGCGCGTCCGAACTGCCTTTGTGTTTGGGCAGGTCCAGGTCGACGACGATCAGCCGGGAGGGGCCGGTGGCGATGCCGACGTTGAACGGGGCACGCGACCAGGCGGCGCGGATGCGGTCGGGGTCGGTGGTGGCGCGCTGTTCCCACTTGCGGTGCCCATCGGTGCATGGGCCGTTGTGGGGGCAGGCGGCTTCACCGTGCAGGGCGGGCCGCTTTGTGCCGGGGCGCAGGGGGAAGACGTGCCAGCCGCGGGCGGCGGCGTCCAGCGCTGTGGACAGCAGCGCTAAGCGGGCGTCATGGGTCATGCTGGAGGTCTCCAGTTCCTTGGTTGGGTGCTGGTTGGTCAGGGCGGCCCCGGATCTTTGGCGAGACGGTGGGGCCGCCTTTGGCGTGGTCAGCGGTGGTTGATGGTTCCGCTGGCGCGGCCGAAGAGGCCGGTTGCGGTGATGTTCTGGGTGATCTGTGCCGGGGTGCTGCGGCGGCCGGCGCGCAGGATGGTCGGTACGGCGACGATGCCGGCGGCGATGAGGGCGACGGCGGACCACAAGGCGTGGCTCATGGCGATCAGTCCCGGGGCGGCGTAGGAGAGGCCGACGGAAGCGGCGGCGATGCCGCCTCCGACGGTGGGGGCGAGGAGGGCGGTGGTCTTGGCCCATGCCGGAATCGGCTGCGCCGCCGGGGCGGGCTGCGAGGCCGGGGCTTGGGTGTAGGCGAGGGTGCGGATGCCGCCGGGCAGGGTGACCATCTGCACGCCGGGCGGCAGTTCCTCGGGCAGCATCCGCGGCCCGTCCCAGCCGCGACCGTGGTCGAGCGACTGTCGCGGCACGGGGTGGGCGGTGGTGATCTCGTACGGGGTGTCGGGGTGCACAACGGGGTCCCTTCCACGCGGCGGGCAGCACCCGCGCCGGGCGGATGCCGCCCGTGCCTTGCTTGTCGTGTCACTTGTCGTGCGGCTTGTCGTCTGTCTTGTCGCTTGTCTTGTCTTGTCGCTTGTCGCCTTGCAGGTCACAAGCTGTTTCCGGCCCTCGCAGAGCCACCCAGGGCCCTTCCTGTGGGCATGAGTGACAAGCGACAGAGGTCACGCCGCGGGGCCTTGTCAGTGGCTCCGGCTACTGTGCGGGGTGCTCGGCCGGACGGAGATCGTGAGGGACTCGCGGCCATGGGGGGTGGGATAGGAAGGTCCCCGGCATCCAGCTCGGGACTGGAATTGGGATCCGTGACCCACCCCCCTCCTCCAATCACCCTTCGGCACCGGTATCAGGGTCGTGCTGGCGGTGGACGTAACGGGCTTTGGTGCCCTCTCCGATGCGGACGGCGGTGCCGTTCGCGACCCATGTCTTGAGCCAGCCGACGACCGTTTGGCGGGTCGTGCCGTACTCGGGCGCGAGTGCGCGGGCGATGGCGGACGCGCCGGTGCCCTCGGTGCCGGCGGCGAGGAGCAGCGCGAGCGCCGCGCGCTGTGCGGGGCTGTCCTGCTCGCTCCGCAGCGCGGACAGGTTCAGCCCGCCGGGGTTGCCCGGCGGGGTGTCGGTTGCGGGGGTGTGTGGGTCGGGCGCGGTGCCGAACTGGGCGTCGATCTGCGCCCGGAACTGGCGCAGCATCTCGTCCTCGGGCGAGGTCTGCTCCGGCTGCGGGCCGCTCAGCGCGGACAGCTTCAACCCGGCTCCGGCCGCCGGCCGGGGCTCGGCGTCCGTGTCGGCGTCTGGGGTGTGGTCGCGCATCCATGCGGTGCGGTCGGTGTCCCAGCGGCGGGCGTAGGCGGGCCCGGCGGCCTTGGCGGACACGTCGTCGAGTGTGGGGTGCCGGTCTGAGGTGGCGGCGATGATCTCGCGGATCTGGTTGGGCAGGATCCGCCATGCCTTGAACAGCGCCGCCGGGGACTCCGGGGTGCCCATGAACCCGGCGCCCTTGTAGGGGGCCTGGTCGACGCGGAGTCCGCGGCTGCCGGGGAACATCTTGGACAGGTCCATGCCCTCGGTCTCGCCGCCGGTCAGGGCGACGCGGACTTTGGCTTCCCGGCGGATCATGAGGTTGCTCAGCACACTGCCGGTGGCACCCAGCGCGGTGAGAACGGTGCGGATGCCCATGGCGCGGGCGATCCGGATGACTTCCAGGATCTTGTCGCCGAGCTTGCGTACCTGCCGGTCCGGGCTGGCCAGGATCTCCGCGCCCTCGTCGATGACGAGCATGATTTGCGGAATCTTCGGGCTGATGGGCAGCAGGTCCGTGTTGGCCTTGGCCAGCACGTCCTGGTAGCCCATCTTGCGCTGTTTGGCCACCTTCACGGCTGTGTCCAGCATGGTCATGGCCTCGTCGTACGTTCCGGCGAGCCAGTCGATGCCGGGCCGGACCGGCTTGCCGTCCGGAGCGCTGATCTCGCCGCCCAGGGCGGGCAGGACCCAGGGCAGGCCGGCGCTGCCGGCGTTGAGGTCGATCACCCAGGTCAGCATGTCCTCGGCGCGTGCGAACCCGGCGAGGATCGAGTGGACCATGTTGGTCTTGCCCGATCCGGTCGGGCCGACGATCAGGGCGCACTGCTCGCGCAGGTAGGCCAGGATCTGATCGGCGTTGGTCCGGTAGCCCCACGGGATGCCCGTATGGACCGAGAGCGGCCCGTAATCGGCCGGGTAAGTGCGCTCCTGTTCCAGCACGTTGACGGTGGTCACGTCGATGATGACGCGGCCCTGGTGGATGCCGGGGGAGGCGGTGGCGGTGCAGCCGTGCGGCAGACGGGCATCCGCGGACAGGCGGGCCGACTCGGCGGCGATCTTGTTCCAAGTGGCGCCGCCCGGCGGCAGTTCGGCGTCGAGGGAGTACCCGGCCCCGGTGGGCCACTGCTCGACACCCACCACGCGGATGGTGATGCTGCAGACCCGCTGGATGCGGTCCACCCATTCCGCGGCGATGGCCCGGCGCTCCGCGGACAGTTCCCGTGCGATGGCCCGCTGCTCGGCGGCCATGGCCTCTTCTTCGCGGGCCTCTTCGTAGAGGTTGGTGGAGCGGGTAGCAGCGCCGATGCCGACGCCGATGGTGGCGAGGGAGCCGAGGGCGGCCCAGGTGAGGGGGCCGTGGGTGATGGCCCAGGTGGTCCATCCGGCGCCGACGAGCCAGGAGGCGGCGCGGGTGGTCAGGGTGCGGCCGGCGTTGCGGACGCGCAGTCCGGCGATGGTGTGTCCGAGGGCGCCGGCGGCGCCGACGGCGAGGGTCCAGCCGGGGGGCATGGCGGTTGCGGCCCCGGTGGTGGCAACGGCGAAGGCTCCGGTGGTGGCGGACAGGGCGCCGGTCACGGGTCCGTGACCGGCGGCCCAGTCCAGCACCGGGCCACTGCCGGCGTTCTGCTTGGCGGTGGCGGTGCTCATCTCAGACGTTCCAGCCCTTCTCGGCGTCGTGGCCGTTGCGGGGGTCCTCGTGGCGGGCGATGTCCTGTGCGTGGGCCTGCCGGAACAGCGGGCCCATGTCCTCCGCGACTGCGACGGCGCTCATCAGGGCGCCGAAGATGTCGTTGAAGCCGTCCGCGACTTCCTTCTCCAGCGGGAACTCGCTGTCGGAGCGCTCGGCGAGGGTCTTCATCACGTTCGCCACGCTGGTCAGCGCGGCCGGGAGCCCCTCGACCATGGCCAGGATCTCCATGGCGTTCTCGGGGTCGTAGGAGTTGGCGGCCTGCTCCATCTCGGCGGCGGCTTCTTCGAACCGGAAACCGGACATGTGCTCTCCTTCACTCACCTCGGGTGTGGTGCTGGTGGGAACTTGTGCGGCGGGCCGCTCGACGCCGTCCGCGACGCCGTCCGCGCCGTCCTTGGCGGCCTCCGCGTCGGCGGCGACTTCCTGCTCGGCCTGCTCCTGGCGGATCGCCGCATCGCGGGCGGCGCGCTGCTCGGCGGCGACCCCGGCCAGCCGCCGGTAGAGGCGGCGGCCGGGGTGGATCAGCCACGGGATGCCGAGCTTGCGTCCGATCGGTGTGGTGATGAGCCCGAGCAGGCCGACGGGGAGGGCGAGCAGGGCGGCGAGCAGGCGTCGGCCGTGGAAGCGGGCCGCGGACCTGCGCAGCGCCTGCCGGGCCGCCCGGCGAGCGGGGGCCTTACGCACGGCGACACGCTGTGCCGCGACCGTGCCGCCGGCCTTCGCGTCGCGCTTGGCACGCTGTTTGGCGATGGCCGCATCGCGTGCGGCGCGGGCCTTGCCGACCGCACTGCGCAGCAGGCGACCTGTGCCCGTCCCTCGCTTGCCCAAGTGGCCGTTGCCAGCTGCGGCCTTGGCGTTACGGCGGGCATCTGCGACCGCCCGCCGGGCGGCGGTGGTCTGCGCCCGTTTGTCAGCACGCGATCCCGGCGCGGTCTGCCGCGACCGCAGGGCGCGGATCTGCCCGACCCGGCCTGCGGCCTTGCCCGCGCCTCCGCCCGTGCGCTTGGACGTACCCTGAACAGCCTTGCTACCGGTCTTGCCGCTGCTCCTGGCGCTGGGGTTGGCGGTCTTGCCGGTGGCGGCGGGGGTGTTGTGGCGGGTGGCCGGGCCGGTGCCACGGCGATGTTGGCCCGGGATGCTGCCCGTGCGGCTGCCGGAGCGACCGGCACGCGAGCCGAGCGAACGGCCGCCACCGGACCGGCCGCCGCTCGCCCCCGCTCCGCCGCGACGGAGGCCAGCGCTCGCACTGCGGGCGGCGGTTCGGCCGGCGGCGCGTGCTGCGGCCCGGCGGGCGTCGCGGCGCGAGTTGGGGTTGCGGGAGCGAGTGGCGGCGACCGTGCCGAGGACAACGGCCCCGGTTGCGGCGACCATGGCAGCGATTGGGCCGCCCGCCAGCGATGCGGCGGCGACCATGCCGACGGTTGTGTTCGCCCCCGAGAGGACGAGGGGGACGATCGGCCAGCCGCCGGGCGTGTGCTCCACCTCTGCCGCGGCCGGGGCCGCAGTGGGTGCCGTTTCGGGCGGCGGGGGCGGTGTGGTGGGGGCAGCCTCGGCGGCTACCGGCTCAGTGCTGAGTTCCGTCATGCTGTGAGCACTCCTCTTGGGGAGTAGGGCCCGGCCAGGGCTGTAGGAGGCGATTGGCCGGGCCTGCCAACAGGGCTTATGGGACGCGCTGTTCTTCGGGGTAGGCGCAGGTGGTGCACATGCCGAGCGCGGTGGGGATGACGTATCCGGCATCCCGCCGGCACTTCGGGCATCTACGCCGGGCGGCGTTCGCTTTGGCCAGTGCCGCCCACTTGGCGGGTGTCATCGGCCGTACGGGTTTGGCCTGCTCGATGGAGTACAGGTAGGCGACCAGCGGGCCGCGGCGGCGCCGCGGCCGCTCGAGCTGCGCGGCGACGTCCTGTCCGCCGGGCCGCAATCCACGGGCGCGGAGTTGGCGGCGGGTGGCCAGCCCGTTCGGGGCCAGCCGCCACCGGTAGACGGGAAGCGAGCCCATCAGCGGCTCGCGGTCAGCTCTGCGCTGTCGTACTCAGCGCCGGGCCCGCGGTGGTCGGCGTAGCGGGCGGACACCCACCCCACCGACCACCCGCACAGCTCGGCTGCGGCCCGCACCGGCAGGCCCTCGACGAACGCGGCGTGCACAGTGGCGCGGGCCAGGTCCTCGGGCTGCTTCTCGGCGGCGGGGCCGGCGGACAGCAGGGCGGCGCGTTCACGCGCGGCCCGCTCCTCACGCTCGGCCCGTTCACGGCGTTCACGCTCGGCCCGCTCCCGCTCTTCCCGCGTCGCCCGCTCACGGGCTTCCCGGGCCTGCTGTTCACGCTGCCGCTGGAGCTGTTCACGCTCCCGCTCGCGGCGTTCACGCTCTTCCCGCTCCGCGCGTTCGCGGGCCTGCTCGCGCTCGCGTTCCTCGCGCCGTGCGGCGGCTTCCCGCTCGGCCTGTTCACGGGCCATGCGGGCTTCGTGCTCGCGCTGTTCACGGGCCAGCGCAGCGGTGTGCTCGCGCTCCTCGTGTGCCCGCCGGGCGGCTTCCTCGCGCCGCTCGATGGCGGCCCGCTCGCGGGCTTCCCGCTCGGCCCGCTGCTGCTCTTCCTGGGCTTTCACGGCGGCGGCGATGGCCCGCCGGTAGGCGAGCCCGGTCTCCGCCGTCACGATCAGCAGCAGCGGGGCGACCGCGTGCACGGCCACGCCGACCAGGTCGTTTTTCAGGGCGGAGTCCGCGACGTTCAGGGCGAGCGTCATGCAGCCGGTCATCCAGCGCAGGACGACCGGCCACCGCCCGCCGTGGCCCCCGAGCCGGGCGAGGACGGCGTCCAGGCGGACGACGATGACCACCGCGGCGTCAACGACCAGGGGCAGGATGGGTGCGGTCCAGGCCCAGTGAGCGGGGGTGTGCCGGGCCGCGAGCGGCGTCACGGTCAGGATCGAGTACAGCATCGCCCCCGCCACGATCAGCCAGGTGCCGGCCGACAGCGCACGCTCGGCTGAACGGATGTGAGCGCCGTTCATGCGCGCACCTCCGATCGTGAACGCACCCGGATCGCGGCGATCAGAAGGACCGAGGACGCCGGGTCGTCGGGGTTCTCGGCGTCCTCGGTCCACGTCCACTCGGCCCCGGGCACCGGCTCGAAACCGAGCAGGCTGAGCGCCTCGGCGCGCTCGGTGAACGTCGGCAGTGGCCACGCGTGGTCGAAGCGGTGCTCCGGCCACCGTTCCGTCGTGTTCAGCAGGACCACATACAGACGGCAGCGGTCCTCCCGCACGGACATCTGCGCGGTGAACTCCTGCGGCGTCACCATGCTCACGCGGCACCACCCCGGGGGACGTCCGCGGCCTGGTTGGCCAGCGCGCGGCGCGCGGCCAGGACGCGGTGGCGGGCCCGGCGGATGCGGCGGGTGTCCAGCTCGGTCGGGGCGCGGTCCAGGATGGTGATCTGCGCGTCCAGCAGCTCGATGCCAGCGAGGATGACCGGCATCTCCCGCTCGATGGCGTCCAGCTCCGCGGCCGTCGGCTCGCGGTCGATCTCGTATGCGGTAACAGCCGCGTGACGTGCACCGATGTGCTTCATGGGTCGTGGTCTCCCTAGCAGGTGAACGGCCCGAAGCACCCCCGGAGCGGCTACTCCGGGGGTGCGCGCCGTTAGGTGGGTGTGTGATGGCTAGGCGCGGCCGTAGGTGGCGTCCAGCTCCGCCGTGACGTCCTGGCACTGGCCGGACATGATCCGGTCGTAGACCTGCTCGCCCCGCTGGACGTTCTCCGGGCTGGTCAGGTCGGTGGGCTCCTGTGCGTTCTCACCGGACATGGGGACTCCTCGTGTCGTAGGTGATGGACCCGGCCGGCGAACCGGCACCGGCTCCCCTCAGCGCTGCTCGTACGAGACGAGCAGCGGAGGCAACCGCCGCAGCTCAAAGCGCTGCGGACAGGTAGAAACGCGCTGTACCGCGCACAGGGGTGAAACCTGCGCGCGCCCGTCCTCTTGCTCGCTGAGGTGGGACGGGCTCCCTCGGCACGCTGTTGAGTTCTCAACCAACCGGCGCTTCCTTCGTACTCACCCCTGCGGGCTTTCCTCCGATCGCTGATAAAACATCAGTAACGCGACTCAGTCGCGCAGTTGGGCTTGTTCCAACAACTGACGGGTCATGAGTTTGCATGGCTCGCTTGGGAAGCGCAAGCCAATCCGCGTATGTTGTTGGAACAAGACCGTCAAAGCTTGGGAGGGCTGGCGTGGGTGAGCAGACTCCGCGGTACCACCGCATCGCTGATGAGCTGCGGCATCTCATCGACACAGGAGAGCTGGAGCCCGGCCAGCAGCTCCCGACTGAACATCGCCTCATGGAGCAGTACGAGGCGAGCCGCAACACGATCAGGTTGGCCCTTCGGCGACTGACCGAGGAAGGCCTAGTGGTCGCCGGGCAGGGACGCGGCAGCTTCGTCCGAAGGAGCCACCCAGCAGAAGTTTGGGACTGGTCCGTCTTGGAGTCTCGCTCGCGGCACAACGCGGCCCACAGCGAGGGCGACCAGTGGTCGAGTGTGGTGGAGGAAAGCGGCCGGAAGCCGCGCCAAGAGGTCACGGTGGCGATCAGACGCCCGCCGGCTGACGTAGCCGAGCAGTTGGGGCTCGACCCGGAGACGGCTCTCACGGTCGTCCGCGAGCGTGTCAGGTACGTAGACCAGGAGCCGTACGCCCTTGCGGACTCCTACTTCCCCGAAGACCTGGTCAGGGGTACTGCCCTCATGCTCCCGGAGGACGTATCGGCTCCCGGCGGCGTGCTGGCCAGTAGCGGCCTTGTCCAGACGCACTACCGTGACGAAATCACCGTGCGCATGCCCACCCGTTCGGAGTCCGAGCGGCTCGACCTCCCTGCCGGCACTCCGGTAGCCGTCCACCGGCGCACGGGCTACGACGAGGATGGCCGCGCGCTGCGCGTCATGATCAGCATCCTGCCGGGAGACCGACACATCATCCGCTACGACGTATCGGCAGAGTGAACGTGATCATTCCTAAGCAGCTGGACCATCTTGTAGCTGAGGCGGCCTCGCCACGGCAGGTTTGGTACGCGGCTTTCGGCTCCAATATGCACCTCGCGCGCCTGACCTACTACCTGCTCGGTGGCAAGCCCCCCAACGGGCGACGTACGTACCCGGGCTGCAGGGACGGAAGCCCACCGGAGCGCACGGAGCCGGTCATGCTCCCCGGCGAGCTCTACTTCGCACTCGAGTCGCAGGCCTGGACGGGCGGCATGGGCTTCTACGACCCGAACGTAGACGACCAGATGGCTGCTCGCGCCTACCTGCTCACAACGGAACAGTTCTCGGACATCGCTGCCCAGGAGATGTACAGGGAGCCAGGAGCGAAGATGGACTTGAAGAAAGTGCTTGCCACGGGCCGGGCCGAGATGGGCCCTGGGCGTTACGAGACGCTGGTTTGCCCCGGTTACTTGGACGGACACCCAGTCCTGACCTTCACCGCGCCCTGGGGGATGGGGGATGTCGCATTGAACTCACCATCTGCCAACTATCTGCGGCACCTCGGCTCTGGCCTGGCCGAGGCCCATGGATGGTCAAGCGAGCAAATCGCCGATTACTTGGCAACACGCCCAGGTGCGGCCGGTCACTGGGCGGCTGATGGTATTGCCGCTCTACTCGGAGACTGAGAAGCAACTTTCCCACCTCATCAAGGCGGCTCGCTCCGCTCCCCGCGCAGGCCCGGCCCCGGCCGGGCCTGCGCTGCTAATGGCGCGGTAAACGCGAGGCGGTGTCTCATGGCCGAGCGTCTTGGGGCGGGTCGGTATGTGGTGATCCGTAGTCCTGCTGAGGCTTGACCTCTCACGACAGAGCCGGCCTCACATGCCTGGCCGCTCGGTGAAGCAGCGCCGGGGGTGGCAGGGTCGGTCCGCGCTCCTGCCTTCGTCCCACGTGGACCGGCCCCGCCACCCCGCTCGCACGCAAACAGCGGCATCGTTGCCTCTGGTCCAAGCCGCCCAGCACAACCTCTTCAACCGCTTACTCGGCTGCTTGCACCACTGCCTCACCCACCGCATCCCCTACAACGAGCAGACCGCCTTCCACAACACCGCTTGACTTATCAATCGCATCGGATGTCTGTCTCCGCCCCGCACCAGCCCGGGCGCAGCCCGTGCCGCGGCGCACAGCAATCAGCTGCCTAATGCCAGAGAGGGGTAGGTCTTGGCTGACCTTCGTCGGCTGAGGCACAGACGCTCTCGGACGAGATGCCGCCCTCACTGGTGGAAGGCGGCCACAGCCAGCCTTGACTCGGTCGTTGAAACTCCCACCCTAAGCCGTTCCACCGACCGCATCCTGTTAGCTGCCGCGGCGAACGCTGCAGCGTTCGCCTCAGACAAACCACTTCTCTCTGTCTGCTACCCGCTTCACAGGTTTAGGGCGCTTACTCATTCGCCGCAACTCGCCCTCCGCAGCCATTAGAACTGCATCGGGCATTCTCTCGCTCTGGTTGAGTAGCATCTCCCATGCTTGACGAAGGGCCCGTCTATCAATTGAGGAAGGAACCTCCAACATTTGTTCAACGAACACCCCCGGGGTGTAAAATTTTCTATTAACGGACGCGATCTGCCTATCAGTCAGGCAGCCCTGAATCCACCGGCTCCAGGCATAATGGAGGAAATGGCCAGATAGGCCCGGATTTAGGCCTGGTACTGCCTTTCTGGTCAGAATTCTATCCTTCTGCGGGCCGTCTCCTAGGCGATCAAAGAAGAGCCCAAGCGTCGGCGAGGCGATTGAAACTTGCCGCTGCCACAAGCTCGGAAAGATGACTTTATCAAGTGACCGCTGCGAAAAAGATACTCGACTTACGGCCAACTCCGTTAGCCGCTCGATGGACTCAATGGGGAGGTCGGATAGGACAGAGTCGATCTCTTCGAAGAGGGCCGATAGGACTTCTGCACTGGCCCAACAGTAGGCTGTGGCCATCCACAGTTCCTTGTCTTGAGCCGTTTCGGCAGAAGCGAGCTGGCAGTTCCACCACTCGACTTGACTGCCTCGCCTACGCGCATATCTCACTCGATCACATAGAGTGTGATCGTTCGAGAAGAGCTCGTCAGCTCCCGCCCCTCTCTCATCTGGAGATTTAACTGATCCCGAGAGCAGACCAATAAGAGTCGATGCCCAGCTCTTGCCGAATTCCCCGTCAAGGCCGCTCAGAAAATCCCGAACGATCCCGAGGTCCGTCGCAACCCTCGCATCGGGGGAGTACAAGGGTTTGGCAATCTTTTGAAGCGTCTGCACAACTTCAGATGATGACGACTCTTCAAAAGCGAATTCGCCGAGGAATACGCCAGAATAGTTGTGGCGAATACTGTAATACCACAAAGGAACTCGCGTAACGGCCAGCGCACTAGTCAACGGTGCTCCCGGACCGCCATTGTAGATGGTAAATTGGCTGGCCTGATTCAAGCTAGCCAAGGCTACCTCACCATATTTTGATTCAGGAATCAGTTCGATGCCGACTTCCGAATCAATCATTGCTAGTAGAACATTTAGATCCTCTTCTTCCTTGAAGAGCCTTCGATCCATATCGGGATGGAAGAGGTTTGCCCAGCGGGCAATTTGGAGCAGTTCAATCCGCCTAGCCGAACTTGCAACCCGATAAGCGTTTTGCCATTCCTCGCGAACTCTGTCCTTCTCCCGACGCGACTGTTTCCCCATGACATGCGCCAGTGCTCGGACCAGCTCAGAGTGAGGAAGCAAAAAGAGGGCTCCAAGTCGGCTTTCAACGAAGTGCGTGGCACCTGTCTCGCTCGAAAGCCCCGGGCTCAATGAGGAATTCCCTGGAAACGCCTGCCTTCCTGCAGCACCGTCAGAGAAGTAGACGGATCGGACACCATAGTTGTCGTAGACCTTATCAATCACCTTTTCAGTCGCTGGTTTCGACTGAGAGAATACCCAGTCCTGGAGAAGGGCGAGGGCGAGACTTCGCGGGTAGACACTCCCCACCATCTCTGGCAGATCACACAGAGAGCACACACGTTCAGCCAAGTCGAGTAGCTCACCTTTGGTGAAGCACCCTGCGAAGAATCGCGTAACGTTCATCCAGTAAGGATTCTTCGCGATTCCATCGAATCGGTCCGGCTTTGTTCCGTATCCTGTACTGGTTGCAGGAACGTACGGGGCCGTGTCGTAGAGATATCGAGCAGCGAAATACTCTCGGAGGGGCTGCACCTCAAATTCATAGGTTCCTTCGACACGCGAGACAAGGGCAACGACACGTTCCACCATACCCGTCAACAGCGCATCGAGAATCTCCGCTGGCTCTTGTTGTTTACTGAGGTATTCTTTCAACACATCCCGTAGTTCGCCTACACCAATACGGCCGGTAGTCTTGTTGCTTTCCGCTCGTGCGTGCATGTAGAAGGCGAGGTGCTGATGAATGCTAATCAGCAGCATACGGTTTTCCCTAACTACCTCACTTTTCTCCACCTCTCGATTGAAAAAGCTGTCGACATACGCATCGTACAACTCGGTCCTTTTGTCCGGCAGACTGGAGCCCCGATGGTAAATAAGGCTAAGGAGGATTGAGAGCTGCATTGTATTTTTTGCAAGCTCTGCCATGTGAGGTGCCGACATTTTCTGCTGCAGAATTTGACTGATTTCAGTCGCGTCAGCCCTTCTAAGGTTTCTAGCCTTACTCCATTTTTTAGCGTACTCGAGACCGAGTTTCGGCGGAATCGGGGCAAGTGTCAGGTAGTCGAACTTGCTCTGTGGGAATGACGGCGCACCAGTTACGGCAGTCGGCCGGCTGGTAACCAGAACCCTCAAGTTTTGGGATCCCTGTTCTAGGCGCGCTATTGCTGCGCTAACTTCCTCCACCACACGGTGACGGTCTTCAAGGTCGGCTACTTCGTCAAGAGCGTCGAGGATGATTAGGACCGGGTGGGATTGTGCAACGAACGCCATGTCCGTCACGTCGAAAGAAAACCCGCCCGAGTAGCGTTCAACATGAGCTGATACGGCACCTTCCAGAGTGCGCGGCCGGTCGTGACGCCCTGACGGATTTCCCGACCACGGGTCCTCTCCCTTCATCCATGAAGCCAGGTCGCGCAGTTCAATCTTAAATGGCATTCTGACAGGACTAGACGTGTGCGCATCAGGAAGTTTGGAGATATCTTCGCTGCGGTCGAGAATTCGCAGCCGCTGAAGTTGGGCAAGGTATTGAGAAAGTGTCGATTTACCCTGGCCGGGTGCCCCTTCAAGAACGATGTAGGGGCACTGGCTTGTGAACTGGTTGTCCAAGAGGACCTTTGCTGCACCAGTTGTCTGCCCAGCTTCCCGCAGCAACCTCGTCAAGTAGCCCGACTGGATTTTAGCGCCCGGCTTCACGGATCCCTGAATTAGGGTGGTCATGCGCCTTCTAATATCGCGCTCGTAAGCGTTACTTGCTCGCTCGTTCGCCTGCAACAGCTCCAGGTAGCTCCTTAGGAGCTTCACGTCGATCTCATCCTGCGGCGAATGAGGGACTGCTGGAACATCGATGAATAGTTCCAGTAGCGAGCTAGGAAGGAGCTCGGCTTGCTTGAATCTAATCGTGGCGTCTTGTTCAGCCTGATGCGCGAAGTAGGCACTGAGCGCCATCTTTCGTCGTTGTGCCTCCTCGCGGGTCCCCATGTTCTCCCATAGAAGCCGCAGCATGTCAGGCCCAGAGAGAATTGATGGGTAAGCAAGTTTTACGTCGTAATTGCCATCCAACCTGCGATCCAGGTCATCCCGCCACCAGCAATATGCCTCCATGGGAACTTTGTCCCGCAGATATTGATTTACCTTATCGATTGTGCCGCTTTCCAGTGTGGCCGTGGGGAAGGCGTTTGTGATCAGGACATATCTAGAGGCCCCCATTTTCTTTAGACGGCTGATTTTTTCGAGTTCCTCGTCCAGTGTGTCGGTGATCCATTTGGCTACATTCTTAATTGAAGCAGGTTTGTGAGTGAACTTGACCTGAAATACAGTCTCGAGTTGCCCGCGTGCAGCGGAGGTGCCGTCGCGTCCTCCGTCAGCCATGCCCACGGGGAAGCATTGGACATTCCGATACTCCTTGAGGAGGAGCGCCTGCGCTAGCTTTTGGAATCGCTGGTCCAAGAGTGATTCGTAGTTATAGTCCATGACGACTCCCAGCGATCCATGCTATGTGTGGCGGCCAGAACGGACACCCTAGCGCCAACGTGTCTGGAGCGTCAGGCACTTGAGCAGCTATGTGCTGCTGGGAGGGCGTCGTTACGTTGGCAGCTTGGGCTTGGTTGCCGTGGTGCCCGACGTACAGGGTTGGTTGGTTGAGCTGAGAGGAGGTGTTAGAGGCGTGGCTCGTCCGCCGGGAATCGAGGGCTACGGAGAGGATGCCGAGGCATTGGCTCGGCAGTACGAAGGGATGGCGTTCGAGGACGTGCACGGGGATCTCCTGTCGTGGTTGCCGTCCGCTGCGGGCCGGGCGGTCGACATCGGTGCCGGCAGCGGCCGGGATGCTGCTGCGCTGGCTGCGCGCGGGTACGAGGTGGTGGCGGTGGAGCCCGCCCCGGAGCTGCGGCGGATTGCGCAACGTCTTCACGCTGATGTGGCGGTTGCGTGGGTCGATGACGCTCTGCCCGCGCTGACCGGTCTGTGTGGGCCCTTTGACCTGGTGCTGCTGTCCGCGGTGTGGATGCATCTGGACGAGCAGGAGCGCGCCGAGGGCATGCGGCGGGTGGCCGAGCTGACCGCGCCTGGAGGGTGTGTGGCCGCATCGCTGCGGCATGGTCCGCCCCCGGCAGGGCGGCGGATGTTCGCGGTGTCCGCGGCGGAGACCGTCGCCCTGGCCGAGCGATTCGGGTTGGTTGCAGTGCACCGCGGCGGGGGGCCGGACCGGTTGAGCCGGGCGGATGTGCACTGGAGCACGCTGGTCTTCCGTGCGCAGGGCCATGTCGACGTGGGGAGGACGGGATGACGGTGGAGTTCTACCGAGTCGAGCCGAGTCCTCGGACCTCCTGGCGCCTGGCTGTGCTGATGGGCGCAAATAGCCGCACCTACAAGTTCGCTCTCGGCTCCGCCCTGCTGGCGTGCGCCGCTCAGGACCGGACCGAGGTGACGCTGGACGAACTTGCCGTGCTCTACGCCATGGGTTTGGTCGTGCATCTGGCCGAAGCACCCCAGGCACCGTCCGGGTCCCCGCTGGGCGATTCTGACTTCCTGACCGTGGCCCGGCAGGAGGCTGAGGCGTCCACCAAGTCGGGTCGGCCCACCGAGCGGCTCCTCCATGCCGCGGTGCGGTCCATGCCCGGGATGGTGATGCAGAAGTTCCACAACCTGGGCGGCGGCTCCACCGAGGTAGCCCATCGCTTCTACAAGCTGGCCGGCAGCCCGCGCAAGCGGATCGTGCGCCTGACCCCCGACCTGTGCCAGGTCGCCCGGTCCGAGCAGGCCGCCGGACTGCGCACCGAGTTAGGTGCACGGTGGAACATCGTCGAGAGTTCCTTCGCCGCCGGCGTCGGCCGTAGCCTCGTTGCCGAGGGCGTCGCGGTGGACTGGGCCACGCTGAAGCTCACCGACAAGCACCGCCGCCGCTCGGTCACCGGGGTGGCCGACGCCCTGATCGGCTTCCAGCACGGTAGGTGCCTGAGCTGTTCCGCACCCATCACTCCTGAGGAAAGGACCGCCGTCGATCACGTCTTTCCCCACTCGCTGATGCGACGCTTCGGCAACGTGTCCGGCTGGCATGGCCCCGATCTGGACGTCATCTGGAACCTCGCCCCAGCTCACGAGACGTGCAACACCGCCAAGAGCGACCGGCTCCCCACGCCTGATGAACTCCACCGCCTCGCCCAGCGCAACGAGGCGATCCTGCAGTCCCCCCACCCGCTCAAAAAGACCCTGCAGCTCACTCTTGGGAGCGCGGGATACAGCGGCGGCCCCGGACAGTGGCCGTACTTCCTGCGCCAAGTGCAGGCCGTCTGCGACTGAACACGTCATGGACTGCTCCATCGCGCGCCGAGGACAAGTGCAGTGAAGTACAGCAGTGAAGTACAGCAACCACCGCGACCACAGACAACCATCAACAGCCCTCGATGGCTGGCTGACCAGCCCACCAGTCCTTAATGACCATTCAACCGAGAGGTCGGGACGAAGAGGTCGCCTCCCCGACCGCTCTGAGAGAGGTGCACGTCCGAACCACTGGAGCCACTAGACCTGACAGGATCATCGGCAGCCCGGAGTTGAGAGTCAGGGGGGGCATGGCCATAAACAAGTGGTGGGGACGCGATCCGAACGAGCGTTACTGGCTGGAGATCACGAACCGCGAGGACATCGGCACCAACCTGCTTGCGCCCCAAGTGAACGATCGGGGCGAGCCGTACTGGTCCTATGCGCTCGTACGTGAGGTACGGCCCGGTGATCTTGTACTGCACTGGGACAAGAACCACGGTCCTGGTGTTGTGGGGTACTCCCACGCTCGGGGTGAGGCCTTTGCCTCCACGATCGTCTGGCAGAGCCGGGGGACCTACGGTCGGCAGCGGAGCGCGTCCGGTCCGGAGCCCGCTTGGGAAGCTCCCCTTGGCGGATATCGAGAGTTGAAGCACCCCGTAACTCAGGCGCGCCTTCGTGAGATCGAGGCTACAATCCGAGCTCTGCGGGATCACCTGACGGAAGCCGTTGCAGGACCGCTCTACTTCCCTTTTGCGTTGTCAGGTACGCGGCCTCTTCGTGCTGCTCAGGGCTACCTGACCAAGCTCCCGCGAGCACTAGTCGAATTTCTCCCCGAGCTGCGGGCGTTGCGCCAGACGGCCGTGTCAGAGCCCCACGAGTCGGAAGTCCCTGACTTGTCGCCCGCTTCGCTACCCAATCCCTGCAAGGCAACCGGCTACGGTCGGCAGCGTGACGTACAACGGCGACAGGCCGTCGAGCGGTACGCGATGGACCTCGTCCTCAGCCACTACCGCTCACACGGCTACGAGGCGGAGGACGTAGGTGCTCATTCGCCGTGGGACATCACCGCGCGCAAGAACGGCGCCGAGGTTCACGTAGAGGTGAAGGGCAGCACCACCGCCCGCGAGGTAATCGACCTGACCGAGGGGGAGGTTCGCCACGCTGAAGGCATCCCTACCTGCCTGGTGGTGATAGATCAGATCGAACTCGGTGACGACCTCCGCTGTCATGGGGGACGTTGGCGTTCGTGGAGCGACTGGTCGCCAGCGCGAGGCGAGCTTGTAGCCACCGCTTACCGCTACCCGCTGCCGGCAGGAGGTCACGGGGGTCGACCATCTGTTTAGTCGGCCCTGCGGTCTCAGTCGTGGTCTCGTTCGCCAGTGACTCCAAGGTGGTCCGTCCGCATCCGTTCAAGTCCGGCAGACCGTCTGACCAGGGGTGTAAGCAGCGCGACGAATGGCGGCGGACGCCCGTGGACCAAGATCGCACAACTTGTAATGCGTAGGTCGTCGGTTCGAATCCGACAGGGGGCTCCCCACACCAAGGCCACCCGCACCGTCCGGTGCGGGTGGCCTTGGCCGTGTGTGCCCCTTTCCGCGGGTCAGTCGGTCCTGAGCACCGCCCGCAGGACCGAGCGCAGGGTCGCCTCCGGGTCCGGGGTCGCGCCCGGCGCCCGCCAGGCCACGAAGCCGTCGGGCCGCACCAGGACCGCCCCGTCGGCCGTCGTGCCGTGGACCCGCGCCCAGTCGGGCGCCTGGTCCCCGCCGTCGGCTCCCGGCCCACCCGCGCCGCCGGGTGCGCCGCCGGGCGCGCCGCCGGGCCTGCCCGGGGACCCCGGTGCCCCGCCGGGCCTGCCTGCGCCCTCGCCGGCCCCAGGCCGACCCGCGCCGCCCGGCCTGCTCCCGGACCCGCTCTCTCCGCCCGGCCTGCTCCCGGCCCCGGCCCCGCGCCCCGGTGCGCCGCCCGGCCGCCCAGCGGCCTCGTTCGGGGCCGTCGGGTCGTACGTCAGGTCGGCGTCGGCACCCGTGCCGATCCGATAGCTCTGCAGCGCCACGCCGTCCTCCGCGGCGATGCGCCGGGCCGCCTCGTGCCAGCCGCCCGTGCCCTGGGCGTCGCTGAGCAGCACCATGGAGCGCTCGTACAGGTCGAGCGTGGAGACCCGCTGCCCGAAGCGGCGCAGCCACAGGTGGGGGGCCCGGCTGCCGGGCTCCCCGGTCAGCCGCAGGTTCTCCGGTACGGCCTCCTGCGCCGGGTCGGCGCCCACGACGGCGCCCTGCGGGTAGCGGTAGCCGAGGACGACGTTGAGGATGCCGCCGCGCGGCCCGCCGCCGACGCCGGGGGCGGGGGCGAAGCCGGGGTGGCTGTGCTCCACGGAGCGGGCCGAGGCGCGGGCGCTGGTGGCCCGGGCGACCGGGCGGCGCTCGGTGTCGTAGGTCTCCAGCAGGCCGGGTCCGGCCCAGCCCTGCATCACGGCGGCCAGCTTCCAGGCCAGGTTGTGCGCGTCCTGGATGCCGGTGTTGGAGCCGAACGCCCCGGTCGGGGACATCTCGTGGGCGGAGTCGCCGGCCAGGAACACCCGGCCGGCCGCGTACCGGTCGGCGACCCGCTCGGCCGCGCGCCAGGACGCCTTGCCGGTGATCTCCACGTCGAGGTCGGGCACGCCGACGGCGCGGCGGATGTGCCGGGCGCACCGCTCCTCGGTGAACTCCTCCAGCTCCTCGCCGCGTTCGGGGTGCCAGGGGGCGTGGAAGACCCAGTGCTCCTTGTTGTCGACGGGCAGCAGGGCGCCGTCGGCCTCGGGGTCGGTGAGGTAGCAGCAGATGAAGCGGCGGTCGCCGACCACGTCGGCGAGCAGTTTGGAGCGGAAGGTGAGGCTGACGTTGGCGAAGAGTTCACCGGGCCCGGTCTGGCCGATGCCGAGCCGGTTCCGGACCGGGCTGCGCGGCCCGTCCGCCGCGACGAGGTAGTCGGCGCGGACCGTGTAGCGCTCGTCCGCCGCCCGGTCCCGGACGACGGCCCTCACTCCGTCGCGGTCCTGCTCGAAGGACTCCAGTTCGTGGGAGTAGCGCAGATCGCCGCCGAGGGCGCGGGCGCCTTCGAGCAGGACGGGCTCCAGGTCGTTCTGGCTGCACAGGCACCAGCCGGTGGGACTGAACCGCGCCATCCCGCCACCGGGGTCGATGTGCTTGAACAGCCATTCCCCGGCGTCGCCGACCAGGGTGGGGGTCTGCAGGATGCCGTGGTTGTCGGCGAGGAGCGAGGCCGCCGTCTTGATGTCCGGCTCGATGCCGGCCACCCGGAACAGCTCCATCGTCCGCACGTTGTTGCCGCGGCCGCGCGGGTGGATGGAGGTTCCGGAGTGGCGTTCGACCAGCAGGTGTGGCACGCCGAGGCGGCCCAGGAACAGCGACGTGGACAGGCCCACCAGGGAGCCGCCCACGATGAGGACGGGAACCCGGTGGTCGGCTTCTTGGTGCATCGATGCCTCCAGGGCAGGGGTGCGGGAGCGGGGCGCATCGCAGGTTCCATGCCCTCTGGGGAGCCGGTCCGCGTGCATGTGCGCGCCCAATCACCCGTGTGATCACCCGCGTGGTTCATACGAGTCGCGCACCGATCGCGACGGGCTCAGGATCGAGATGCTGACGTCGCGTCACACACGGCCGACGTCCCTCTGACTCCGCTGCCCCCCGAAGGAGACGTGCGCAGGATGACCACTACGTCTGAACGAGCCTCAGAACCACCGCTGCGACAGGCCGCGAAGCGGGTCTCCCAGTCGGTGTTCGACGGATCCCGGCTCCGGGTCGTGCTGCTGGTCGACGTCTACGACGGCGCTCAGCAGCAGTTCCTGGAGGCCTACGAGCAGATGGGCAAGCAGGTCTCGTCCGTTCCGGGCCATGTCAGCGACCAGCTGTGCCAGTCGATCGAGAACCCGTCCCAGTGGCTGATCACCAGCGAGTGGGAGAGCGCCCCGCCGTTCCTCGCCTGGGTGAACAGCGAGGAGCACGTGCAGATGGTGCAGCCGATGCACAGCTGCATCCGCGACACCCGCTCGCTGCGCTTCCACATCGTCCGGGAGACCGGCGGCGAGGCCGGGGGGACCGAGCGGCGGCTGCAGACCTCCCCGCGCATCGGTGACGGCGTGATCCGGCACGCGCTCACCTTCACGGTGAAGCCGGGCAGCGAGCAGAAGGTCGCGAAGATCCTCTCGAACTACGCCTCGCCCGAGGCGCGGGTCGACGACACCACCCGGCTGTGCCGCACCTCGCTGTTCATGCGCGGCAACCGGGTCGTACGGGCCATCGAGGTGCGCGGCGACCTGCTGGCCGCGCTGCGCCACGTCGCCCGGCAGCCCGAGGTGCGTGCCGTGGAGGAGGCCATCAACCCCTTCCTGGAGGAGCACCGCGACCTCAACGACCAGGAGTCCGCACGGGTGTTCTTCACCCGGGCGGCGCTGCCGGCCGTGCACCACGTCACCGCGGACGACGCGGCCGAGGTCGAGCGGCACGCCCTGTACTACCAGGCGCGGCCGGGGCTCGGCATGCGGCTGGCCGAGCTGCTCTCCCAGCACGACGACCGCGCCGCCGAGGACCCGCACGGGCCGGTCCTGCGCAGCACGGTCTACGAACGCGACGACGTCGTGGTGCGTCTGGTCGACGTGCGGGAGGGCTTCGACGCCGACCCCGCCGCCGCCCTGGGTCTGGACCCCGCGCAGGTGGCCGAGCTGACGACCCTTGCCGACGGCGCTGCACGGGGCGACGACGTCGCGCACCTGCTCACCCTCGCCCGGATGGACCTCATCACCGACCGCCGGTCCGCGCCGGAGTCCTGACGGGCGGCCCCCGAGGCTGTCGACCGCACCACACCATCGGAGGAACGACGTGATCAAACCCCGGCCCAGGATCGTGAACCTCGACGAAGCCGAGCCCAACACCAAGCGCGGAGGCGATCTGCGCGCCATGCTCACTCCGGCGACGGTCGGCTCCACCAGCGGCTTCATGGGTGTGGCCATCGTGCAGCCCGGCGACCGCATCGGCGAGCACTACCACCCGTACTCCGAGGAGTTCGTGTACGTCGTCTGCGGCGACCTGGAGGTCGACCTGGACGGCGATCCGCACCCGCTCAAGCCGGAGCAGGGGCTGATGATCCCCGCCTACATGCGGCACCGCTTCCGCAACGTCGGCGACGTGGAGGCCCGTATCGTCTTCCACCTCGGGCCGCTGGCCCCGCGTCCGCAGCTCGGTCACGTCGACACGGAGGGCACCGAGACCGTTCCGGCCGCGGCCGCCGTCGAGGGGGAGGCCGGCGCGGCAGAGGTCCGGTCATGACCAGGCGTGTCGCGGTCACCGGGATAGGTGTGGTGGCACCGGGCGGCATCGGTGCCCCGGCTTTCTGGGGACTGCTGTCGGACGGGCGGACCGCGACGCGGGGCATCACCTTCTTCGACCCGGCGGGCCTGCGTTCCCGGATCGCCGCGGAGTGCGACTTCGACCCGGTGGCCTGCGGACTGGACGAGGAGCAGGTCGCGCGCTGCGACCGCTACATCCAGTTCGCGCTGGCCGCCGGGGCGGAGGCGGTACGGGACTCCGGGCTCGACCTCGCCGCGGAGAACCCCTGGCGGGTCGGGGTGTCCCTGGGCACGGCGGTCGGCGGCACCACCCGCCTGGAGAACGACTACGTCCTGGTCAGCCAGGGCGGTGAGAACTGGGACGTGGACCACCGCCGCGCGCGGCCGTACCTGCACCGCGCGTTCTCGCCCAGCACCCTCGCCTCGACGGTGGCGGAGCGGTTCGGGGCGCGCGGTCCGGTGCAGACCGTCTCGACGGGCTGCACCTCCGGGCTCGACGCGGTCGGCTACGCCCTGCACACCGTGGAGGAGGGCCGGGCGGACATCTGCGTGGCGGGTGCCTCGGACTCGCCCATCTCCCCGATCACCATGGCCTGCTTCGACGCGATCAAGGCCACCTCCCCCAACAACGACGATCCCGCCCACGCCTCCCGTCCCTTCGACAACGAGCGTGACGGGTTCGTCATGGGCGAGGGCGGCGCGGTGCTCGTCCTCGAGGAGCTGGAGCACGCCCGGGCCCGCGGTGCGCACGTGTACTGCGAGCTCAGCGGCTACGCCACCTTCGGCAACGCCTACCACATGACCGGCCTGACCAGTGAGGGCCTGGAGATGGCGCGGGCCATCGAGACCGCGCTCGACCACGCCCGGCTGGACGGCTCCGCCATCGACTACGTCAACGCGCACGGCTCCGGCACCCGGCAGAACGACCGTCATGAGACCGCCGCGGTCAAGCGGGCGCTGGGCCATCACGCCTACGACACCCCCATGAGCTCCATCAAGTCGATGGTGGGGCACTCCCTCGGGGCGATCGGGGCGATCGAGGTGGTGGCCTGCGTGCTGGCCCTGGCCCACCAGGTGGTCCCGCCGACCGCGAACTACCAGACCCCCGACCCCGAGTGCGACCTGGACTACGTCCCGCGGGTGGCCCGTGAACGGAAGCTGTCCAGCGTGCTCTCCGTGGGCAGCGGCTTCGGCGGCTTCCAGTCCGCGGTGATCCTGACCCGGCCGTAGGGAGAGGACACGATGAGTGCACCGCATGAGCGGCGCGCGGCCGTCACCGGAATCGGTGTCGTCGCGCCCAACGGAACGAGCACCGAGACCTTCTGGAAGTCCACCCAGGAGGGCCTGAACGTCCTCGACCGCGTCACCCGGGAGGGCTGCGAGCACCTTCCGCTGAAGGTGGCCGGCGAGGTCCGCGCCTTCGAGCCGGCCGGGGCCGTCGAGGAGCGCTACCTCGTCCAGACCGACCGCTTCACGCACTTCGCGATGGCCGCGGCCGACCTGGCCCTGGAGGACGCCCGGCTCAGCCGGGCCGAGACCGGGGAGTCCCCGTTCTCCGCGGGCGTGGTCACCGCGGCCGGGTCCGGCGGCGGCGAGTTCGGCCAGCGGGAACTGCAGAAACTGTGGGGCCGGGGCAGCCGCTTCGTCGGGCCGTGGCAGTCCATCGCCTGGTTCTACGCGGCCAGCACCGGTCAGATCTCCATCCGGCGCGGGTTCAAGGGCCCTTGCTCGGTGGTCGCCGCCGACGAGGCCGGCGGGCTGGACGCCCTCGCCCACGCGGCGCGGGCCGTGCGGCGGGGCACCGACGTGATCGTGGCGGGTTCCACCGAGGCGCCGCTCGCGCCGTACTCGATGGTCTGCCAGCTCGGTTACCCGGAGCTGAGCCGGGTGGAGGACCCGGCGCGCGCCTACCGGCCGTTCACCGACGCGGCCTCGGGGTTCGTGCCCGCCGAGGGCGGCGCGATGCTCGTCGTGGAGGAGGCGGCCGTGGCCCGGGAGCGGGGCGTGCCCGTACGCGCCTTCGTCGCCGGTCATGCGGCGACCTTCACGGGCGCCTCCCGCTGGGACCTGTCCCGGCAGGGGCTCGCCGAGGCCGTCCGGGGTGCGCTGGCCGAGGCCGGCTGCGCTCCGGAGGAGGTGGACGTCGTCTTCGCGGACGCCCTCGGGGTCCCGGAGGCGGACCGGGCCGAGGCGCTCGCGATCGCCGACGCTCTCGGTGCCCGCGGCCGGCGCGTGCCGGTGACGGCACCGAAGACCGGCACCGGCCGGGGCTACTGCGCCGCGCCCGTGCTGGACGCGGCGGCGGCCGTGCTGGCGATGGAGCACGGACTGATCCCGCCCACCCCCAATGTCTTCGACGTCTGCCACGACCTCGACCTGGTGACCGTCCGGGCCCGCCCCGCCGAGTTGCGCACCGCGCTGGTCCTCAGCCGGGGCCTCATGGGGTCGAACTCGGCGCTGGTGCTGCGGCACGGCGCCGGCTGAGCCGAGGGGCCGTGCCGCCCGGCAGGCGAACGAGTCCGAGAAACCGGCGCCTCCCCGCGAGGCCACCGGGACCGACAAGGAGAGGATCCGCATGAGTGACCGCATCACCGTGGAAGAACTGTCCGAGCTCATGAAGACGGCCGCCGGAATCACCGTCGGCCCGCAGGAACTCCGGGACCGTACCGACACCGCCTTCGAGGAGTTCGGCATCGACTCCCTGGGCCTGCTCGGCATCGTCGGCGAGCTGGAGAACCGGCACGGCACGCCGATGCCTCCCGACGCGGAGCGCTGCAGGACCGCGCGGGAGTTCCTCGCCCTCGTCAACAGCGCCTTCCTGGCAGGAGCCTGACATGGCCGGACACACGCAGAACGAGATCACCATCGCCGCGCCGGTGGACCTGGTCTGGGACATGACCAACGACGTGGAGAGGTGGCCGCAGCTGTTCAGCGAGTACGCCTCCGCCGAGATCCTGTCCCGGGAGGGGAACAAGTGCACCTTCCGGCTGACCATGCACCCCGACGAGAACGGCACCGTCTGGAGCTGGGTCTCCGAGCGCGAGCCCGACCGTGACACGCTCACCGTCCGCGCCCGCCGCGTCGAGACCGGCCCCTTCGACCACATGGACATCCACTGGCGGTACGAGGAGGTCCCGGCCGGCACCCGGATGGTGTGGACGCAGGACTTCGCGATGAAGCCGGACGCCCCGGTCGACGACGAGTGGATGACCGACAACATCAACCGGAACTCCAAGATCCAGATGGCCCTGATCCGCGACAGGATCGAGAAGGCCGCCGCGGGCCACCGTGGCGAGCCGGCCCTGAGCACCGACTGAGCCGGACGGAGGACAGGCCCATGCACCAAGGACTGATCGTCGCCCGGATGGCCCCGGGATCGGCCCCGGACATCGCCAGGATCTTCGAGGAGTCCGACCGGGGGGAGCTGCCGCACCTCGTCGGCGTCACCCGGCGCAGCCTCTTCCAGTTCGGCGATGTGTACATGCATCTCGTCGAGGCCGACCGGGATCCCGCTCCCGCGATCGCCAAGGTCGCCGGGCACCCCGAGTTCCGGGGCATCAGCGAGCGGCTGTCGGCGTACGTCAGCGCCTACGACCCGGAGACGTGGCGGTCGCCGAAGGACGCCATGGCGCGCCGCTTCTACGTCTGGGAGCGCGACTGAGCCGTCCGCCCCGACCGTCTGCCGGACAGACGGGCACACACCGGTCGCCGGGCCCGCAGCGTCGCGGGCCCGGCGACCGGTGTGCGTGCTCCGTGCCGCCGGTCACCCGGGCACGGTGCAGTCGAACGCGTGCAGGTAGGGGTTGACCGGGCTGATGTCGTCGATGACCAGGCCCGCGGCCTCGAGCCGGCCGACCATGCTCTCGGTCGTGTGCTTGGCCCCGCCGACGTTCATCAGCAGCAGCAGGTCCATGGCGGTGCTGAACCGCATGGAGGGGGTGTCGTCGACGAGGTTCTCGATGACCACGACACGTGCCTTGGGGCCGCCCGCCTCGATGACGTTGCGCAGGCACCGGGCGGTGCTGTCGTCGTCCCACTCCAGGATGTTCTTGATGATGTAGACGTCGGCCGTGACCGGGATGGCCTCGCGGCAGTCGCCGGGCACGATGCGCACCCGGCCGGCGAGGGAGCCGCCCGGGCGCAGCCGGGGGTCGGCGTTCTCCACCACGCGCGGCAGGTCGAGCAGGGTGCCGTGCATGGCCGGGTACTTCTCCAGCAGGCTCGCCACCACGTGCCCCTGGCCGCCGCCGATGTCGGCCACCGAGGAGGCCCCGGACAGGTCCAGCAGGTCGGCGACGTCCTGCGCGGACTGCCTGCTGGAGGTCGTCATGGCCCGGTTGAAGACGTCGGCCGACTCGGGGGCGTCCTCGTTGAGGTAGACGAAGAACTCCTTGCCGTAGAGGTCCTCCACGACGTTGCGGCCGGTGCGCACCGCCTCGTCCAGCCTGGGCCAGGCGTCCCAGGTCCACGCCTCGGTGCACCAGAGCGTGATGTAGCGCAGGCTGTGCGGGTCGTCCTCGCGCAGCAGCCGGGACATGTCGGTGTGCTCGAAGGTGCCGTCCTGCCGCTCGGCGAAGACGCCGTAGCAGGCCAGGGCGCGCAACAGCCGCCGCAGCGGCTTGGGCTCGGTCTTCACCGCGGCCGCGAGGTCCGTCACGGCCATGGGGCGGTCGCCGAGTGCGTCGGCGACCCCGAGCCGGGCCGCCGCGCGGAGGGCGGCGGCACACGCCGCCCCGAACGCGAGCTCCCTGAGCCGCATGGACGGCGGAGGGGCCTGGGGTGTGGTCGTCATGTGCCGCCTTCCTTCCTTCTGAACGCTGATGCCGGGAACGGGTGGGGAGGGTCCGTCAGCACAGCCCCGCGGGCCTGGAGGTCCGGCAGAGGTTGTCCTGGAAGGTGTTGCGGCTGCGGGCGACCTCCTGGTTGACGAGGTCCGCCGGGGCGTTTCCGGCCAGCAGGTTCTCGCTGATCCGGTTCCGCTCGTTGGAGGCTCCCACGAAGCTCTTGAAGAGCACCACGCCACCCGACAGCGGGGACCTGCCCGTGTTGCCGGCGACCAGGTTGCGCGCCACCGTGACGTGCTCGGTGCCGGTCAGGACGATGCCCGAACCCTGCAGGAAGGCCAGCCGGGTGGTCTTGGGGCAGTACTTGTTGTTCTGGACCACGCGGTTGCCGGACACGTTCAGCAGGCCGGCCTTCGGCTTGTTCTCGTCGCCGACGAGGAACAGCCCGGCGCAGTTGCCGGAGACGCGGTTGCCCGTGACGGCGACGTTGCGCAGGCGCCGGACGGTGACGCCGATCCGGTTGCCGGTCAGCAGGTTGTGGTCGACCACCGTGCCCCGCGCGTCCTTGGCGCCCTGCTCGGCGGTGATCGTGTTGGCGAGGAACAGTCCCGCGTCGCCGTTGTTGCGGGCTGTGTTCTGCCAGTACAGGCTGCGGGTGGCGCGCTCCTCGGCGATGCCCCACTGCCCGTTCTTCTCGGCGGTCACCTTCCGCACGGTCAGCCGGTCGGTGCCCACGGCCATCACGCCGGTCCGGGCGAAGCCCCGCACGGTCAGGGAGGTGATGGTGACGTTCTTGAGGGGGTGGCCCTTCGCCCCGACCACGCAGATGCCGTTGCCCAGCTCGGCGCAGCTCTTGGCCGCCGCCCGCGTGCCCTTGACACCCTTGCGGCCGCTCGGCACGGCCTTCTTGGCGACCGGCTCGATGACGGTGAGCCGGCCCATGCCGCGCAGGGTCAGGCCCCGCGTGGTCACCTTGACGCTCTCGTGGTAGGTGCCGGGGTACACCAGCACGGTGTCGCCCGGTTGCGCGGCGTTCACCGCTTTCTGGATCGACTGCCCCGGGTGCACCACGTGGACCCGGGGGACGCTGATCGGCGGGGCGGCCCCGACTCCGGCCCCGAGCAGCGCCGCGACGCTGGCGAGGTAAGCAATATGGCGTTTCGTCATATTCTGTACGCTATGACCCTACGACCCGATGCATCCCGAGATGGGCCGTACGGCGGCGTGTCATGCCCGCGGGGCCCGGTGCGCCCGCCGTCCCCCGGCCGCCGTGGCCCCTCAGGGCGCCGCGACCACGGCCGGCCGGGCCCGGCGACACTCGCACCATGAACGGGTTCGTCCGGATACGGCGTGGGGCCGGGGCCGTGGCGCGGTACGTCCGCAGCGCCCCGGGGACGTACGTGTGGCTGCTGATCCTGTTCGTCACCACCGTCGCGCTGCACCACATGCCGCCCGAGTTCGAGGACCAGTTCCTGCGGCAGCGCTCGACCAACATCCGCGAGCTGTCGAACAATCCGGTGCGGGTGCTGGTCGCCAGTGCCATGTGGATCGACAGCGGCCACTGGCTGCCGTACGCGGCGCTCTACACGGTCTTCCACGCGCAGGCCGAGCGCTGGCTGGGCACCCTGCGCTGGCTGCTGGTGTGCGTGGCGGCGCACGCCCTGGCCACGCTGATCAGCGAGGGCGCGCTGCTGTGGGCGGTCCGCGGCGGCGTGGCGCCGGTGGGCGCCGTGAACACCCTGGACGTGGGCGTGAGTTACGCCCTGGCGGGGGTGATGGGCGTGCTGACGTACCGGATCACCACGCCCTGGCGGTACCTGTACGCGGCCGTGGTGCTGGCCGGCTACGGGGTGCCGCTGCTGATCGGGCGCACCTTCACCGATCTGGGGCACGTCACCGCCGTGCTGATCGGGCTGGGCTGCCATCCGCTGGTCAAGGGCGGCGGAAGAGCATGGAATCCGAAGGAGACACTGGCCGTCCTCAGGCGTTAACGTCCGGCCATGAGCAGCGCGGCACACGGCCCCGTCAACGGCGGCATCTCCTTCTGGTTCGCGGACGACGGCCTCCCGGCGGTGCGGGAGCCGCTCACCGGTGACGCGAGCGCCGACGTGGTGATCGTCGGCGGCGGGTACACGGGACTGTGGACCGCGTACTACCTCAAGAAGGCGGCGCCCTTCCTGCGGATCACCGTCCTGGAGCAGCGGTTCTGCGGCTACGGCGCCTCCGGCCGCAACGGCGGCTGGCTCTACAACGGCGTCGCGGGGCGCGACCGGTACGCGAGGCTGCACGGCCACGAGGCCGCCGTACGGCTCCAGCGGGCGATGAACGACACCGTGGACGAGGTGATCCGCGCCGCCGCCGAGGAGGGCGTCGACGCCGGCGTGCACCGCGGCGGCGTCCTGGAAGTGGCGCGGACACCGGCCCAGTTGGCCCGTCTGAAGGCCTTCCACGAGCACGAGCTGTCGTACGGCGAGAAGGACCGCGAGCTGTACGGAGCCCGCGAGACCGCCGAGCGCGTCCGCGTCGCCGGTGCCGTCGGCGCCACCTGGACCCCGCACGGGGCCCGCCTGCATCCGGGGAAGCTGGTCAAGGGCCTCGCCGCGGCGGCGGAGGCGCTCGGCGTCACCCTGCACGAGTCGACGCCGGTGACGGAGATCCGCCCGAAGCACGCGGTCACCCCCTACGGCACCGTCCGCGCGCCCTACGTTCTGCGCTGCACCGAGGGCTTCACCGCCTCGCTCAAGGGGCAGAGGCGCACCTGGCTGCCCATGAACTCCTCGATGATCGCGACGGAGCCGCTCACGGACGAGCAGTGGGCGGCGGTGGGCTGGGCGGGCCGCGAGACCCTCGGCGACATGGCGCACGCCTACATGTACGCCCAGCGCACCGCCGACGGCCGCATCGCGCTCGGCGGGCGCGGGGTGCCGTACCGCTTCGGTTCGCGCACCGACCACGACGGCCGCACCCAGGAGGCGACGGTCGAGGCGCTCCGGGAGATCCTGGTCGGCTTCTTCCCCGCGCTGGCCGGGGTGCGGATCGAGCACGCGTGGTCGGGGGTCCTCGGCGTGCCGCGCGACTGGTGCGCGACCGTCACCCTGGACCGCGCGACCGGCCTGGGCTGGGCGGGCGGCTACGTCGGCTCCGGCGTCGCCACCGCCAACCTCGCCGCCCGCACCCTGCGGGACCTGGTCCAGCTGGACTCCGGGCAGTCGGGCCCCACCGAGCTGACCGGCCTGCCCTGGGTCGGCCACAAGGTCCGCAAGTGGGAGCCGGAGCCGCTGCGCTGGCTCGGTGTGCAGGGCATGTACGCCACCTACCGCACCGCCGACCGGCGTGAACTGCTCACCCCCAGCGCGCGGTCGTCGAGGCTCGCCCGGCTGGCCGACCGGGTGGCCGGGCGTCACTGACGGCCCTTCATGCCACGGCCGAAACTTTACGCTCTGATTGCCCGCACGGACGTCTCCCGTCACGCCCATTCCCTCGAAGCTGTCTGCCGACTGTGTCATGTACGCCACGGCTCCCAGGGGAGGGCACTTCATGGCGGCCACAAGCCGGCGAAGCAGAAAACGAACCGCGGCGGTTCTCGTCACCACCGCCGCACTGGGTCTGACCATCACCCAGGCCCAGGCGGCGGGACGCGGGGTCGATCCCTTCGGCGTCCGCGCGCAGCACCACCAGGCCTGGCTGAACGAGCAGCAGCCGGGCCGGGTCTCCCTCGCCACGGAGGGCGACGACGAGGGGGGCAACGAGGGCGAGGAGATCGCCGAACAGGCCGACCAGTACGCCGAGGCCCGCACCTCGCCCGGCATCGTCGCGCCCGGCGCCTACGGTGCGGCCTACGCGGCGCTGAAGAACCTGCCGCACACGGACGGCAGATGGCGGGACGTCACCCGGCTGCCCTACGACAGCGACGACCCCCGCTATCGCGACATCAACTCCAACTCCAGCGGCGGCGCGGGCCGGGTGTCCGGCCGGGTCACCGGACTGGCGGCCGACAACCGGGGCTATGTGTACGCCGGTTCGGCCAACGGCGGTGTCTTCCGGTCGCGGACCGGCGGCGGCCACTGGAGCGCGATCTCCGACCGGCTGCCCGCGCTGTCCACGGGCGACCTGCAACTCGACGGCCGCGGACGCCTCTGGTACGCGACGGGTGAGGCCAACACCAGCGCCACCTCCTTCCTCGGCACCGGCGTCTACGTCCTCGCCGACCCCCGGCACGGGGAGTTCGGCCGACGCGACCGGGTCGGCGGCGACGAGCTGGAGTCGACCTCGATCCACGCGCTGCGCTTCGGCGGCGACAAGGTGTGGGCGGCCACCACGAGCGGGGTGTGGAGCCACTCCACCAGGACGCTGAAGGGCCCCTGGAAGCAGGAGTTCGCGCCCAACCCGGATTATCTGCCGGGCGGTTCGAAGGCCTCCGACCCGAACGCGCCGTACAAGAACATCGCCAACGACATCGCGATCGACCCGAAGGACCCCTCGAAGGTCGTCCTCGCGGTCGGCTGGCGCAGCGGTGACACCTACAACGGCTTCTACACCAAGGGAAGTCACGGCTGGGAGCGGGTGACCGGGCTCGGTGATCTGCCGAGCGACAGCGACAACGTCGGCAACGTCACCTTCGCCCGCAGCGCGGACGGCTCCCGGTACTACGCCATCGATCAGTCGCCCGAGCAGATGAACACCAACCCCGACAGCGGCCTGGAGGGCATCTTCGTCTCCAAGTCCGGCTCACCGACCGGCCCGTGGACGAAGATCGCGGGCTACGAGCAGCTGCGGGACTCCGGCTCGGCGCTCACCTACGACGGCTACCAGCCCGGCGTCCAGGCCTGGTACAACCAGTTCCTCACCGTCGACCCGAAGAACCCCGACCACGTGTACGCGGGTCTGGAGGAGGTCTTCGAGACCAAGGACGGCGGCAGGTCCTGGACGGTGCCCGGACCGTACTGGAACTTCGGCTTCAAGTGCTGGTCCATCGACCCGGCCAAGCAGTCCGGCGACTGTCCGTCCACCGTGCACGCTGACCAGCACGCGGTGACGACCGGCAGCTTCCACGGCAAGCCGTACGTGATCGTCGGTGACGACGGCGGCGCCTTCCGCCGCCCGCTGAACGGCAGCGCGAACGCCGAGGGCCACGCCACCGACTGGACCTCGCTGAACGACGGCACCATGGACGTCCTGCAGTACTACTCGGTCGGCGTCGGCACCGACGGCCGCGGCGTCGCCGTCACCGGCGGGCTGCAGGACAACGGCCAGTCGGTCCTGCGCCCGGGCGACCGTGTGATGGGCTCGAACTTCGGCGGCGACGGCGGCGACACGATCACCGACCCGCGCAACGGCTGCAACATCGCCGAGGAGTACGTCTACCTGGCGGTGTCGGTGACGCAGAACTGCGCGGTCAACGACGGGAGCTGGGTCACCGACCCGGCCAAGGCGACCTCTTACTCCGTCGCGCCGCCCGACAGCGCCACCGGCGAGGCCCGCTTCATCGCGCCGCTGAACGCCGACATCAAGGACAGCGACACCTGGGTCGCCGGCGGCCGGCACGTGTGGATCAACACCAAGGGCTGGGCGATCCGCAGCGGCAGTGAGTGGACCGGCGCCTTCGACCTCGGCGCGGGCCACACGGCCACGGCGGTCGCCTCCTCCGGCGGCCGGGTGTACGCGGCCTGGTGCGGCCCCTGCAACAACCAGGGCTTCACCCGGGGCATCGCGGTCGGCAACGCCGACGGCACCGGCTGGCACCAGCTGACCCTGCCGGCCGACGGCACGGTGCCCAACCGCTATCTGTCCGGGCTGGCGATCGACCCGGCGGACGCCGACCACGTCCTGCTCGCGGTCAACGGCTTCTCCCGCAAGTGGACGGAGGGCCCGGGCGCGGGCTACGGCCACCTGTTCGAGACCCGGGACGGCGGCGTGACCTGGAAGGACGTCTCCGGCAACCTGCCCGACGTGCCGGCGAACGCGGCGGCGCTGCTGAAGGACGGGACGGTCGTCCTCGGCACCGACCTCGGCGTGCTGGTGCGCACCCCGGGGTCGGCCGGCTGGAAGGTGGCGGGCGAGAACCTGCCGACCACCGCGGTGCTGCAGCTGCGGACCGGTCCCGACGGCCTGCTGTACGCGGCCACGCACGGGCGCGGCATCTGGGCCGTCGACCCGCGGCGCCTGCGCTGATCCCCACGGGGAGGGGCCCCGGCCGGGACCCCTCCCCACCCTCGCGGGCTTCCCCCCCGGCCTCAGGCCACGGACTCCGGCGGCACCGCCTCGGCCGCCTGCCCTTGGTGCACGGAATCGGACTCACCTGTTCGGGTGAGGGTCATCTGGTCAGAAGACCATGAATCGGGATGTAGCGCATCTCTGTGCGTCGTCCGCGCAGGTCGGCGGGACTGTCAGTGGCCGGGTGCAGGATGGGCGCATGGTGAGGCGAGTGACGGGCAGGGCCGGTGGCGCGGGTGCGAACGGGACCGGTGCGGGCGGCGGCCGCGGGGCCGCGGTGAAGGCGGCGCGGCGGCCGGAGGTGCGGCTGCCTCCGTTGGCGGCGTACGACGGCGGCGCGCTGGCCCCGGACGGGGACTACGACGGACTGGACTTCCGGGACGCCGATCTCGGCGGCCAGGACGGCGCGGGCGCCCGCTTCCTGGACTGCGCGCTGACCGGCTGCGCCCTGGACGAGACGTCGCTGCGCCACGCTCGCTTCCTCGACTCGGTCCTCACCGGCGTCCGGGGCGTCGGCACCGACCTCGCGGAGTCGACCCTGCGCGATGTGGAGCTGGTCGACGCCCGCCTCGGCGGGGTGCGGCTGCACGGGGCGGTCCTGGAACGGGTGTGGATCCGGGGCGGCAAGATCGACTGTCTGAACCTGCGCGACGCGCGGCTCAGGGACGTCGTCTTCGAGGGGTGCGTCCTCGTCGAGCCGGACTTCGGTGGAGCCCGGCTGGAGCGGGTCGAGTTCGTGGACTGCGCGCTCAGGGGCGCGGACCTCACCGCGGCGGTCCTCAGGGACGTGGACCTGCGGGACGCCGCGCCGCTGGACATCACGCGCGGGTTGGACCGGCTGGCCGGAGCGGTGATCAGCCCGGCCCAGCTCCTGGACCTGGCACCGCTGCTGGCGGCGGAGCTGGGGATCGCCGTGGAGGGCTGAGCGGAGCGCCCTCCCGGAGCCTTCTCAGCCGATCTCCGACCGGAACCGCTCGATCGTCCGGCGGCGCATGGTGAGCAGGGCGAGCCAGGAGCCGTCGGCGAAGTGCAGCCGGAAGCGGGCCATCAGCTGCAGCCGGGGGCGGCGCTCGACCCGGGCCGCCCAGGCGCGGGGCACCTCCCACACGGGGGTGCCGTCCAGCGGGTGCACCAGTCCGACGCGCTGGTCGGTGACGCGCAGGAGCAGGGCGCCGGAGGTGGCGGGCACTCCGGCCGCGACGCTTCCGTGCCCGCCGGACTGTGCACCGACGTTCTGCATCAGGTAGTCCCCGAGCTCCCCGCCGAGCCGCCCGAACCCGTGGACGCGCATCTTCATGCCCTTGGCGCTCTTCGCGGGGATGACGACGGCGTAGGTGCGGAGCTGCTCACCGGGGCTCAAGTGGCCCTGGGCGGAACGCTGATGGCGGGAGATGGTCTCAGGCACGAGGGTTGATCGTACCGGGGTGCGCCCGGGGCGGGGCGGCCGGTTCGGGCAGCGTGGGGAACCGCAGGTTTCAGGGCAGGCGGGGGAAGCGGGCCTGGAGGGCCCAGACGGCCGGGTTCTCCGCCAGGTCCTCGTGCATGTCGCACAGGTCGGCGATCAGATCGTGCAGGAAGTCCCGGGCCTCCCGGCGCAGTTCGGCGTGGGAGAAGGTCAGCGGGGGCTCCTCGGCCGGCATCCAGTCGGCCTCGATGTCCACCCAGCCGAAGCGGCGCTCGAACAGCATCCGGTCGGTCGACTCCGTGAAGTCCAGTTCCGCCCGCTGCGGCCGCGACGCCCGGGACCCGGCCGGGTCCCGGTCCAGCAGCTCCACGATGTCGCACAGTGCCCACGCGAAGTCCAGCACCGGCACCCATCCCCACGCCGTGGCCAGCTCCCGGTCCGCCTTGGTGTCGGCGAGGTACACGTCCCCGCTGAACAGGTCGTGGCGCAGCGCGTGGACGTCCGCGCGCCGGTAGTCCGTCTGCGGCGGGTCGGGAAAGCGGGGGGAGAGGGCGTAGCCGATGTCGAGCACACAGGCGATGGTGTCACGCCCCCGCATAGGATCACGCACGTGTCCCGATCCGCACCCGTTGTCCGCACGGCCGCCGCCGGCGCCTCCGTCGTGCTCGCCCTCGCGCTGACCGCGTGCGGTGGCGGTGTGCACGGCACCCCCGGCGGCGCGGGCGTGCGCGACCCGTACTTCCCGAAGGCGGGCAACGGCGGATACGACGTCACGCACTACGGCCTGACCCTCGCCTACGACCCGAAGGGCCACCGCCTCTCCGGCACCGCGGTGATCACCGCCCGCGCGACCAAGGACCTGTCCGCCTTCGACCTCGATCTGGCGGGTACGGAGGTCGGCTCGGTCACCGTCGAGGGCCGGACCGCCCTGTTCAGCCGTGCCGGCCAGGAGCTCACCGTCCGCCCGCACGACGGGCTGGACCGGGGCGAGACGTTCACCGCCACGGTCCGCTACGCGGGCACCCCGCGCACCCTCACCGACCCCGACGGCTCCAAGGAGGGCTGGCTGCGCACCGCCGACGGCGCGCTCGCGCTCGGCGAGCCCACGGGGTCGATGGCGTGGTTCCCCGGCAACGACCATCCGTCCGACAAGGCGGCCTACGACATCACCGTCACCGTGCCCAAGGGCCTGGGGGCCGTCTCCGACGGGGAGCTGAAGAGCGAGACGACCAGTGGCGGCCGGACCACCTTCCACTGGCACACCGCCGAGCCGATGGCGACCTACCTCGCCACCGTCGCGATCGGCCGCTGGACCGTGACCCGCTCGACTCTGGAGAACGGCCTGCCGGTGTACGTGGCCGTGGACCCCACCCAGGTGAAGGCGAGCCGCGCGGTGCTCGCGAAGATCCCCGAGATCATGGACTGGGCGGAGACCAACTTCGGCCCGTACCCCTTCTCCTCCACCGGCGCGATCGTCGACCGCCCCCGTGACGCCGGATACGCCCTGGAGACCCAGAACCGCCCCGTCTTCGCCGGCGCCCCCGACACGACCACGCTCGTCCACGAGCTCGTCCACCAGTGGTACGGCGACTCCGTCACCCCGAGGACGTGGCAGGACATGTGGCTCAACGAGGGTTTCGCCACCTACGCGGAGTGGCTGTACGCGGAGGACCACGGCGGCGACAGCGCCCAGCGGACCTTCGACTCCGTCTACCGCGGCGACCACTACGACGACGAGGCCGACACCAAGGCGGTCTGGGCGTTCCCGCCCGCGAAGCCGAGCGACGCCGCGCACATCTCCGACAGCCCCGTCTACATCCGCGGCGCGATGGTGCTGCAGAAGATCCGGCAGAAGGTCGGCGACGAGACCTTCTACGACATCGTCCAGGGCTGGGCCGCCGCCCACCGCCACGGCACCGCGGACACCGCGCAGTTCACCGCGTACGTGGAGAAGAAGGCACCGGACGACGACTTCAGCGGCATCTGGAAGAACTGGCTGTACGGCGAGGGAAAGCCGGCGCACCCCTGACACGGGCCGCCCGGAGCCCCGCCGCCCCGGGCCGCGCGCCCCTGAGCCGCGCCGTTCCGGACCGCGCCCCACGCTCCCGCCTCACCGCAGTTCCTTGCGCAGCACCGCGCACGGGCGGTTGAGGCGGCGGTCCCGACGGTGGTCGACGACCGTGTAGCCGAGGGCGGTCCAGAAGGCCAGGGCCCCGGGGTTGTTCTCGAGGACGGCCAGGCGTACGGCGGTGCGGCCCGCGGCGCGCAGGCGCTCCTCGACCAGGCCGGCCAGCCGGCGCCCGTGGCCCTGCCGCTGCGCGGACGCGTCCACCATGAGCAGGCCGATCCACGGGTCCGGGTCGGCCGGGTCGGGGTGACGGGCGAGCGTGATGGCGACGCCGACCAGCCGGCCCTCGCTGCGGGCGAGCAGCACCTCCACGTCCGGGTTGGCCAACTCGTCGGCCAGCTCGGTCGCCACCTGCTCCGGGCGGATGTGGTCCGGGTCGGGGAAGTCCCCGCTGAGGGCGTGGAAGGCGCGGTTGGACGCGTAGAGCGCGGTGAGTTCGGTCAGCAGCTCGCCCGGCAGGTCTCGGTCGGGGGCGACGCGAAGGGGCTCGAGGATCACCTGGGCAAGGTATCGCGGACCGGCATCGGCGCCGGGGATAGAGGGCGCACGGGACATGCGCGGACCCCGGCCGCGCGAGGCAGCCGGGGTCCGGGCGCGGTGCGGTGTCCGTCAGACGTTGACGCCGAAGTCCTGGGCGATGCCGACCAGGCCCGAGGCGTAACCCTGGCCGACCGCGCGGAACTTCCACTCCGCGCCGTTGCGGTAGAGCTCGCCGAAGATCATGGCGGTCTCGGTCGCCGCGTCCTCCGACAGGTCGTAGCGCGCGATCTCGGCGCCGCCTGCCTGGTTCACGATGCGGATGTAGGCGTTGCGGACCTGGCCGAAGTTCTGGCCGCGGTTCTCGGCGTCGTAGATGGAGACCGGGAAGACGACCTTCTCGATGTCGGCCGGGAGCGCGGCGAGGTTGACGTTGATCGCCTCGTCGTCGCCGGCGCCCTCGCCGGTGCGGTTGTCGCCGGTGTGGACGATGGAGTTGTCCGGGGTCTGCTTGTTGTTGAAGAAGACGAAGTGACCGTCCGAGTACACCTTGCCCTGCGGGTTCACGGCGATCGCGGAGGCGTCGAGGTCGAAGTCCGTGCCGGTGGTGGTGCGGACGTCCCAGCCGAGGCCCACGGTGACGGCGGTCAGGCCCGGAGCTTCCTTGGTGAGCGAGACATTGCCGCCCTTGGACAGGCTTACAGCCATTGTTGGGAGTCCCTTCCCTCGTTACGTGTGCGGACGAAGCTACCGCCACCCTTAGGAACGCCGAGCGGGGTCCCCGGGGTTCCGGATCTCTTTACCTTTTTTACGCATCTCGGCGGACGCGCCCCGCGAAATCCGGATGACGTGGACCGGACGGACCCGGGAACATGGAGGACATGTCCGGTCCCTATGTCGTCCGCGGCTCCGTCTCGCTTCCCGAGGCCGAGCTGATGTGGCGTTTCTCGCGCTCGTCGGGTCCCGGCGGACAGCATGTGAACACCAGCGACTCCCAGGTGGAACTGCGCTTCGACCTGGCGCGGACCGAGGCCCTTCCCGACGTGTGGAAGGAGCGGGCGCTGGAGCGCCTGGCCGGACGGCTCGTCGACGGCGTGGTCAGCGTCCGCGCCTCCGAGCACCGCTCCCAGTGGCGCAACCGCGAGGCCGCCGCCGTACGGCTGGCGGCGCTCCTCGCCGAGGCGACCGCGCCCCCGCCCAGGCCGCGCCGGCCGACCCGGATCCCGCGCGGGATCAACGAGCGCCGGCTGCGGGAGAAGAAGCAGCGCTCGGAGAGGAAGCAGGGCCGCTCCGGCCGCAACTGGACGTAGGACAGCTCCTGGCCGGCGGCGGGCGCCGCCCGGATCAGCCCAGGTGCCGGTAGCGGCCCCGGAAGTACAGCAGCGGGCCGCCGTCCGCGCTCGGGACCCGGGCGGTCAGGACGCGGCCTATCACCAGGGTGTGGTCCCCGGCCGTCACCCGCTGCTCGGTGCGCAGTTCCAGGGTGGCCAGGGCGCCGCCCACCAGCGGGGCGCCGGACACCTCGCCGCGGACGTAGGGGATGTCCTCGAAGAGCAGGCGGTCGCTGATGCGTCCCCTCATGGCGAAGCGGCCGGCGATGTGACGCTGGCTCTCCGCCAGCACGGACACCGCCCACAGCGGCTGCTCGGCGAGCAGGTCGTCCATGCGGGAACCCGCGCGCAGGCTGACCATGGCCAGCGGCGGGTCCAGGGACACCGACAGGAACGCCGTCGCCGTCATGCCCACGTCCTCGCCGGCGGGCGCCCCCGGGTCGTCCGCGTCGAGCGGCGGCTCCTGCGCGGTCACCAGGACCACGCCCGCGGCCAGCCGGGACATCGCGGCGCGGAACTCGTCGTTGGTCACCCCCTCAGGATGCCCGCCGGCGGCCGGGACGGCGGGGGCCGGGACGGCGGGGGAGAGCCGGACGGGGGAGGCGGGCGGGGAAGAAGAGTTCAGCACACACGAAACGCTAACCACCGGCCCGCACGGGCCGCATCGGGCCTCCGCCCGAGCCCGGTCCTAGGACCAGCGGCGGACCGCTCTCCCCCCGTTCCGGGCGTGTCACGAGTCCTTCTCGTGCATCATGTCCACACATCCACACCATTTGCGATCGGTAAATGCGCGGGGAAAGCGCGGAATCTCCACTCAATTGTTCAAGTTTGTCTGTGACTTGAGTCACAAGGGCCGTGAATTGTTGACCCTGTGTACCGAGTGGGCTTCACGCTGTGATTCAGTGGCGGGGACGCTGCACAGACGACGCCGATGAGAACCCTGGATTCGCTGCGAGGTCTCGGGGGGAGGGCGAGCATGGAGACCGAGTCGGAGCCGTACGTCCGCCTTGCGACCCTGCGACAACTGCATCAGGTCATGGCGGACATGAACACCGCGCGCAGCCTGGCGGACACGCTGCAGACCGTCGCCGACGGCGTGGTGAACGGCCTCGGCTACGAGCTGGCGTGCGTGAACCTCGTACGCCCCGACGGCGATCTCGTCGTCGCCGCCTTCGCCGGGAACTCCGCCGCCGAGGCGCTCATCACCGGCCGTGTCGGCTCCCGCGACTCCTGGGAGCGCCGGCTGGGCATGGGCGAGCACTGGGACGACCTCGTCTTCATCCCGCACACCGAGGGCTGGGTCCTCGACGACGACGACGTCCCGCAGTGGTACACCGACGGGCCCGCCCCCCGCTTCGAGGACGAGTGGCACCCCTCCGACCGGCTCTTCGCGCCCATGTGGACCCCCGGCGCGCCGGACGGTCGGCGCGGCGAGCTGCTCGGCGTGCTCTCGGTGGACCGGCCGCGCAACGGCCGGCGGCCCGGCGCCTGGGGGCGCGAGGCGCTCCAGATGTACGCCTTCCAGGCCGCCATCGCGATCAGCAATGCCCGGCTGCGCGCCAACATGCAGCGCGCCCTGGTCCGCCTGGAGCGCGAGCAGCAGGCCCTGCGCGCCAGCGAGGAGAGCTTCCGCCAGGCCTTCGAGTACGCCCCCTCCGGCATGGCCATCGCCGAGATGGGCGGCGAGCAGCACGGCCGCATCCTGCGCACCAACGACGCCCTGTGCCGCCTGCTGGGCCGCCCGGCCTCCGCCATGCGCCGCTACTCCTTCTCCGACCTCGTCCACCCCGAGGACATAGGCACCCTGCTGCGCACCTCCGCCGAGGGCGGCCGCGCCGAGCTGCGCCTGGGCCGCCGCGACGGCACCTACGTCTGGGTGTCCCTGCGCAACTCCGTGGTGGCCGACGCCGCCGACGGCCCGCGCTTCCTGCTCACCCACGTCGAGGACATCGAGGACCGCAAGCGCCGCGAGCTCCACCTCGCCCACCGCGCCTCCCACGACTCCCTCACCGGCCTGCCGAACTCCGCGGAGCTGCGCGCCCGCCTCTCCGCCCGGCTGTGCCGGCGCCCCCAGTCGGCGCACGCGGAGCTCGACTCACTGGACGCGGCCTACGGGCACCCGGCGTACGACGTCGGCGGCCACGGCTTCGACTTCCAGCCGGACGTATCCCCGTACGACACCTACGACCACCATGTGCACACCATCGCCCCCGAGGACGACCGGGACGACGGCGCCAAGGGGCTCGCGGTCCTCTTCTGCGACCTCGACGGCTTCAAGTCGATCAACGACCGGTTCGGGCACAACGCGGGCGACGCCGTCCTCATCGAGGTGGCCCGGCGGCTCAGCAACGGTGTGCGCGACGGCGACACGGTGGCCCGGCTCGGCGGGGACGAGTTCGTCATCCTCGCCAACGGCCTCGGCCGCGCCGACGCCCAGGACCTCGCCGTACGGCTGCGCAACGAGATCATCCAGCCGATCCGGGCCGAGGGACGCGCGGTGCGGGTAGGGGCCAGTTTCGGCATCGGATGGGCACACTGTGGAATGACGGCGGACGAAGTGTTGAAATCCGCTGACGAACGGATGTACGTCGAGAAACGATCTCGTCCCAAACAACATCGTCGGGCCGGATGATCGCAGGTCAGCTTGCTGATGCGGTGGGAGTCACCCGTTTGGTGCCCGTGGAACGGGTAGGCTCGCCACTCTCACCACGTCCCGCATCCGACCCGCACCTGTTGAGGAGTACCAAGGGATGACGCCCGGCAACAACGGCGCGAGCACGCCCGAGGACAACGACGACCCGTTCGGCTACCTGTACGCCGATGGCCAGGCCAACGGGGCCCAGCCGCCGTCCGGCGGCTACGGCTACCCGAACTCGGTCAGCCGGGTCCGCGCGGTCGGCCAGCGGCAGTACGGCCAGCAGGCCCCCACGACGTCCTACGGCCAGGTGCCGCAGCAGGGCACCCACACCCAGCCGAACGCCCACTACGCGGCGCCGGAGACCCTTCCGGGCGGCGCCCCCACGACCGGCCGGCAGGGCCAGGGCGGCGGCCGCGGCCGGGGCCCGAACACCAAGGGGCTGCTGATCGGCGCCGTCGCGGTGGTCGCCGCGGTGGTGATCGGCATCAGCATCGCGATGCTCGGCGACTCCTCGGACGACAAGAAGGACGACGCCGGGGCGAGCACCGCCCCCACGGCCTCCCAGCACCCGACCACGGCACCCTCGGCCACCAGCAGCGTGGCCGAGGACGGCGAACTCCCCAAGATCGACGCCAAGGCGCTGCTGCTGGGCGGTGGCGCCACCACCGCGTCGGACGTCAAGGGCGCCAAGGCGGACGGCGGGGTCTACGTGGGCGGCTTCAACCAGGTCGGCGCCTCGGTCACCTGGACCGTCAACGGCATCCCCGCCGACGGCAAGTACACCCTCTTCGTCGGCTACGGCGTCCCCGGCACGGACGGCACCGCCACCCTCACCCTCAACGGCACCCCGTCGAGCACGCCCGTGAAGCTCAAGAACTGGGCGGGCGCCCCGGCGGGCGACTACGAGAAGGGGTGGACCAAGACGTTCAACTGGGTCCAGCTCAACAAGGGCACCAACACGATCAAGGTCTCGTGCGAGCAGGGCAATCAGTGCGACGCCAACCTGGACCAGTTCTGGCTGGTCAAGGGCTGGGTCAAGTGACCCTCACGCCGCGCTGACCCCGCCCGTCACCGACACCCGGTCCACGAGCTCCTCGTACGTCGCGCGGTCGAACTCGCCCGCCGCCGGGGCGAGGACCGTGGCCGTGGCCAGGGCGGCGGCGCGGGCCAGGCGGCTCGGCCAGGGGAGGCGCTCGGCCAGGCCGGACAGCAGCCCCGCGACCGCCGAGTCGCCGGCGCCCGTGGGGTTGCCCCGGACGCGGGCCGGGGGAGTGGCCCGCCAGTGGCCCTCGGGCGTGTGGGCGAGGAGGCCGTCGGCGCCCAGGGAGGCCACGACCGCGCGGGCACCGCGCCGGCGGGCGTCCTGGGCGGCGCGCAACGGCTCGTGCGCACCCGTGAGTTCGGCCAGCTCGTCCGCGTTCGGCTTGATGATGTCGGGGCGCGCGGCCACCGCCCGGCGCAGCGGCTCCCCGCTGGTGTCCAGCAGCACGGGCACGCCCGCGGCGCGCGCGGTGCGCACCAGTCCGGCGTACGCGCCCACCGGCACCCCCGGCGGCAGGCTGCCGCACAGCGCCACCGCCGCGACCGAGCCGAGCAGCTCCTCGTACACGTTCTCGAAGGCGGCCCACTCGGCGGGCGCGACGAGCGGCCCGGGTTCGTTGAGCTGGGTGGTGTCGCCGGTCCGCTGGTCCACGACCGCCACGGTCCGCCGGGTCGCCCCGGCCACCGGGACCAGCGCGTCCGCCACGCCCGGCACCCCGGCGAGCCGGTCACGCACGACACGCCCGGTGGCGCCGCCCGCGAAGCCGGTGACCGTCACCTCGTGGCCGAGGGCGGCCAGCACCCGGGCCACGTTCAGTCCCTTGCCGCCGGGCCGCTCCACCACCTCGGACACCCGGTGCGCGGTGTGCGGCCGCAACGACGGCACCCGATAGGTGATGTCGAGAGCGGTGTTCAGCGTGACCGTGAGGATCACGTGGCCGTACCTCCCCCGAGTGCAGGCGCCTGGTGCGACGTTCCGGAGGTTCGATCATGCCAAACGGACGGCGGCGGGCCCAGCCCCCCGACCGGCCACCGCCGCCGTACGGCCGGACGCATCAACCCAGTTGGGGATCGACCACCCATTCGCCGCGCCGCATGACCCCCTTGAGGTCGAACTCCGCGTCCAGCAGCACCAGGTCCGCGTCCTTGCCGGGCTCCAGCGAGCCCACCCGGTCGGCCAGGCCGAGCAGCCGGGCCGGGTTGGCCGACAGCGCGGCCACCACGTCCGGCACCGGCAGCCGGTCGACCGTCACCGCCCGCTTGAAGGCCCGGTCCAGAGTCAGCGTCGAACCCGCGATCGAGCCCCCCTCCACCAGCCGTGCCACCCCGTCGGCGACCTCGACCTCCAGCGGGCCGAGCAGATAGCGGCCGTCGCCGAAGCCGGCCGCGTCCATCGCGTCGGTGATGAACGCGACCCGCCGGGCGCCCGCGTGATGGAACGCCAGTTCAAGAGCGGCCGGGTGCAGATGCGTGCCGTCGTTGATCAGCTCGACGGTGACCCGCTCGTCCTCCAGCAGGGCGGCGATCGGTCCGGGGGAGCGGTGGCCCAGGGCGGGCATGGCGTTGAACAGGTGGGTGGCCACGGTCGCCCCCGCGTCGATCGCCCGCACCGTCTGCTCGTAGGTCGCGTCGGTGTGCCCGATCGCCGCGATCACCCCGTGCTCGGCGAGCAGCCGTACCGAGTCGAGGCCACCGGGCAGCTCGGCGGCCAGGGTCATCATCCGGGCCTGGCCGCGTCCGGCGTCGACCAGCTTGCGCACCTCCGCCGGGTCCGGGTCGCGCAGCAGCTCCTCGGAGTGCGCGCCCTTGCGGCACGGCGAGATGAACGGCCCCTCGAAGTGGATCCCGGCGAGGTCGCCCTGCTCGGCCAGCTCGGACAGCAGCCCGGCCCGCTGGACGAGGAGGTCCATCTCGCCGGTGACGGTGGAGGCGACCAGCGTGGTCGTGCCGTGCCGGCGGTGGGTGCGGATGCCGTGGAGGACCTCGTCGACGGTCCCGGAGGTGAAGGACGCGCCGCCGCCCCCGTGGTTGTGCAGGTCGACGAAGCCGGGGACCAGCCAGTGGCCCCGCAGGTCGAGGACCGGCGCGCCCGTGGGCGCGGCCTCGGCGATCCGGGTGCCCTCGACGACCAGGCGGCCGTCGTCCACGACTCCGCCGGGCAGGACCACCCGGGCACCGGCGAGAACCTTGCTAGGGGCCATCAGGCGGTTACCTCCGCAGAAGTCGTGGGGGTGTTCAGGAGATCCCAGGCGAGGAGGCCCGCGCCCAGGCAGCCGGCGGTGTCCCCGAGGGCCGCGGGAACGACGGCGGGCAGCTTCTGGAAGGTGACGCGCCGCCGGACGGCCTCCCGGAGGGGCGCGAACAGGGTCTCCCCCGCCTCGGCGAGCCCGCCACCGATGATCAGCGTGCGCGGGTCCAGTAGGGTGAGCGCGGTGACCAGCCCGTCGGCCAGCGCGTCCACGGCCTCCTGCCAGACCGCCCGCGCCCGCGGGTCCCCGGACTCGACGGCCTTCGCGCAGTCCGCCGCGTCCGCGCCCGGGTCCCCGCAGGCCGCGGCCCACGCCTGGCCGACCGCGGCCGCGGAGGCGAACCGCTCCAGACAGCCGCGCTGTCCGCACGGACAGAGGGTGCCCCCGGGCCGTACGACGATGTGCCCGATCTCGCCCGCGAAGCCGTGGGCGCCCGCCTCCACCCGGCCCTCGATGCCGATGGCCCCGGCGATCCCGGTGCCCAGCGGGACGAAGAGGAACCGGTCGGTGCCCCGGCCCGCGCCGATCCGGCCCTCGGCGAGCCCGCCGGTGCGCACGTCGTGGCCGAGGGCGACGGGGACGCCCGCCAGCCGCTCGCCGAGCAGCGCGCGCAGCGGGACGTCGCGCCAGCCCAGGTTGGCCGCGTAGACGGCGATGCCGTGCTCCGGGTCGACGATGCCGGGCACGGCGACGCCGGCGGCGCGGGCGGGCTCGCCGAAGCGCTCCGCGCCCAGGGCGCGCAGCTCGGCGGCGAAGCCCAGAATCTCCTCGACCACCGCGTCGGGCCCGTGCTCCCGGCCGGTCGCCCGGCGCGCCTGGTGCAACAGGCCGCCGTCGGCCGCCACCAGGGCGGCCTTCATGCCGGTGCCGCCCACATCGAGGGCGATGACGTGTCTCACGGGGGACAGTGTGACCCTTTTACCCGGAAGAGGTCTAGTCCACTCGCGTGGTGTAGACCTTATGGCTGACGATTCGAAAGGTTTCGCCTTGCGAGCACACGAGTTCGGTTTATGTGCGTTCGCGTTCGGCGGGCGACAGTGGTTGGGGCGGAACAGGCAGTGCAGCGGCGTAGGACAGGAATGATCGCGGTGGTGTCCGCGCTGGGCATGACGGCGGTCCCCGGCGGTTGCGGGAGCACCGGCTCCTCCGACGTCACCCTCAGACTCGTCGCCGCCGACTACGGCGACTCGGCGGCCAACGGCTCGCAGAAGTACTGGGACCGGCTGGTCAAGGACTACGAGGCGCGGCACCCGGACGTGAAGGTCGAGGTCAGCGTCTACTCCTGGAACGACGTCGACCGCAAGGTCAAGGAGATGGTCGCCGCGGGCCACGCCCCCGACCTGGCACAGATCGGCGCGTACGCCGACTACGCGGCCGACAACCTGCTCTACAAGGCCGACGACGTGCTCTCCATCCCCGTCCAGGCCGACCTCATCGGCCAGCTCTCCGACGCCGGGGAACTGCGGCACGTGCAGTACGGCATCCCGTTCGCGGCCTCCACCCGCGTCCTCTTCTACAACAAGACCCTCTTCGCCAAGGCCGGGCTCACCCCGCCGCGGACGTGGGACGAGCTCGCGGCCGACGCCCGGGCGCTGAAGGCCGAGGGCGTGAAGTACCCGTACGCGCTGCCGCTCGGCCCGGAGGAGGCACAGGCCGAGACCATGCAGTGGATGCTCAGCGGCGGCAGCACCGGCTACACCGACGACATCGGCACCTACACCATCGACTCGGCGCAGAACGTCCAGACCTTCGACTGGCTCAAGGACGAACTCGTCGGCAAGGACCTGACCGGACCGGTCGCCCCGGGCAGGCTCAACCGCGCGGACGCGTTCGCCGCCTTCGCCGACGGCCAGGTCGGGATGCTCGACGGCCACCCCACGCTGATGCAGCAGGCGGCGAGGAAGGGTGTGAAGTTCGGCATGGTGCCGATGCCGGGGCGCGAAGGCGCGGCCAAGGCCACCATGGGCGTCGCCGACTGGATGATGGCCTTCAAGAAGAACGGCCACCGCGACGAGATCGGCGACTTCCTCGACTTCGTCTACAGCCGCGGGAACGTCCTCGACTTCTCCCGCCGCTACGGCCTGCTGCCGGTGACCACCTCCGCCTCGGAGGCGATGGCCGCGTCCGAGGCGGACGCCAAGCTCCGGCCCTTCCTGGAGGAGCTCCCGCTCGCTCAGCTCTACCCGGTCGGGAACACCTCCTGGGCCCAGGTCAGCGCGGACGTCAAGCGGCGCATCGGCGAGGCGGTCACCCCGGGTGGGAGCCCCGCCGGGGTGCTCGGCGGGCTGCAGGCGCGGGCGTCCTCGGCGGAGAGTGCGGAGCGGTAGCCCCCGGCCGGGGGCGGGTGGTGGGACGCCGGGTGCCCGGAGCCGGACGCCTGGTGCCTGGTGCGGTTGGGCGGGCGTCGCTCCGGGGGCTGCGCCCCCGGGCCCCCTGTCGGCCTGAACGGCCTCGTCCTCGAAAGCCGGACGGGCTGAGTGGGGCAGCTTGCCCGCGTTCCCGAGGCCGCGGGGCGAGCGGGCGGGGGGAGCCTCGTTGTCGGTGGCGGCGGTTACCGTGCCGGTATGGACGACGACCAGGACGCGCTCGGCCGGCGGGAGCGGGACATCCTCGCCCTGGAGCGGCGCGGGTTCCCCGGACCCGGCGCCAAGGAGCGGGCCATCCGCGAGGAGCTGGGCCTGTCCCCCGTCCGCTACTACCAGCTCCTCAACGCCCTCCTCGACGACACCCGCGCCCTGGCCCACGACCCGGTCACGGTGAATCGCCTGCGCCGGGTGCGGCAGGCCCGCCGCGGCGAGCGCTGAGAGCGGGGCGGGACCGGCCGGGACCGGGGCGGCGAGGAGTGCGTCCGGCCCCACGTGGATAGGTTCGCCGTATGGGCAGCCAGGACAGTCACGCAGCAGACTCGACCACCCCCGACCCCACCCCCTCCCTGCCGACGCCCGCCACGCAGGCCGGACGGGACGGGCTCGCCGCGATCCTCGCGCGGCCCCGGAGCGCGGTGATCGCACTCGACTTCGACGGCACGCTCGCGCCGATCGTGCCGGACCCGGACCAGGCCCGGGCGCACCCGGAGGCGGTGCCCGCCATCGCCGCGCTCGCCCCGAAGGTGGCCGCCGTGGCGGTGGTCACCGGCCGTCCGGCCGACGTCGCCGTGCGGCACGGCGGCTTCGCGGGCGTACCCGGCCTGGAGCACCTCGTCGTCCTCGGCCACTACGGCGCCGAGCGCTGGGAGGCGGCCACCGGCACCGTCACCGCCCCGCCCCCGCACCCCGGCGTCGCCGCCGTCCGCGCCGAACTGCCGGGGCTCCTCGACCGCGTCGGCGCCGGGCACGGCACCCGGGTGGAGGAGAAGGGGCGGTCCGTCGCCGTGCACACCCGCCGAGCCGAGGACCCGCAGGCAGCCTTGGAACTGCTCCGCGAACCGCTCACCGACCTCGCCGCCCGGCACGGCCTGATCGTGGAGCCCGGCCGCATGGTCCTGGAGCTGCGCCCGCCGGGCATGGACAAGGGCGTAGCCCTCCTAGACTACGTCCGTGACGTCGCCGCCACCTCGGTCCTCTACGCCGGTGACGACCTGGGCGACCTGCCGGCCTTCGCCACGGTCGACAAGCTCCGCTCCGACGGCGTGCCGGGCCTGCTGGTGTGCAGCGGCAGCAGCGAGGTGACGGAACTGGCGGAGCGGGCCGACCTGGTGGTGGACGGCCCGGCCGGGGTGGTGGCCCTGCTGCGGGAGCTGGCGGAGAAGCTGGACTGAGTCTCCGGCACCGGTCCGGCTCTCGGCGCGGTCGGCCCGGTCCTCCGGTCGGCCCGGCGGTCGTCCCCAGCCCCTGCCGGCCGTTCAGCCCGGTGGCTGTTCGGCTGCCGGCGGGCGTTCGGCCCGGTGGGGCCTTCAGGCCTGGCTGCCGGCCTCGGCGGCCGTCCGGCCTGGGTCGGCCGCCCAGCCTGGGTCGGCCGTCCAGTCCCGGTGGTTGTTCGGCCCAAGAACGGGCGTGCAGCGCGGGCGGCCGTTCAGCCCGGGCGGCCGCCCGCCGCCCCGGTTCAGTCCGGTCGGCCGTTCAGCTCGGTCAGCTGGTCCAGGAACCACTGGGCGGGTGGCAGCGCGGTGGCCGCCGCCGCCAGCCGCTTGGAGCGCTCCGCCCGCTCGTGCGCCGGCATGGTCAGGGCCTCGTGCAGGGCCCGGGCCGTGCCGGTCACGTCGTAGGGGTTGACGACGACCGCGTCCTCGCCGAGCTCCGCGTACGCCCCCGCCTCCCGGGAGAGCACCAGCGCGCACCCGGCGTCGGAGACGACGGGCACCTCCTTGGCGACCAGGTTCATGCCGTCCCGGATGGGGTTCACCAGGGCCACGTCGGCGAGCCGGTACGCGGCGAGCGAGCGCGCGAAGTCGTCCCGGACGTGCAGCACGACCGGGGTCCACCCGGGCGTGCCGAACCGGTCGTTGATCTCCTGGGCCACCCGCTGGACCTCGGCGGTGTAGTCCCGGTAGACGGCGAGGTCCTGCCGCGAGGGGTAGGCGAAGGCGAGGTGCGTCACCCGCTCCTGCCACTCGGGGCGGTCCTCGAGCAGCTGTTCGTAGGCCAGCAGCCCCCGCACGATGTTCTTCGACAGCTCGGTGCGGTCCACGCGCACGACGGTGCGCCGCGGGGCCCCGTCGGGAGCCGTGCCGATCTCCTCGCGCAGTGCCGCCATCCGCTCGTCGACATCGGCGCGGTGCGCCCGCTCCCGCAGGAACTCGGCGTCCGCGCCGAGACCGTGCACCCCGACCCGGGTGCCGCCGAGCCCGTCGACGAGCGCCTCGCAGCAGCCGGTGAACGCGTCCGCCCACCGCCGGGTGAGGAAGCCGAGGCGGTCCGCGCCGAGCATTCCGCGCAGCACCTGCTCGGCGACGTCGTCGGGCAGCATCCGGAAGTAGTCCACCGGCGCCCACGGCGTGTGCGAGAAATGGCCGATCCGCACGTCCGGCCGGAAGTCACGCAGCATCCCCGGGACCAGCGTCAGGTGGTAGTCCTGCACCACCACGGCCGCCCCCTCGGCGGCCTCCTCCGCCAGCGCCTCGGCGAAGGCCAGGTTGTACGCCTCGTAGGACGCCCACTGCCGGCGGAACTCCGCGTCGAAGACCGGCTCCAGCGGCGTCTGGTAGAGCATGTGGTGGACGAACCACAGCACCGAGTTCGCGATGCCGTTGTAGGCGTCCGCGAAGACCGCCGCGTCGATGTCGAGCATCCGGACCTGCTGCCCGCCGGTCGCGTCGGACGGCAGCCTGCGGCCTCCCTCGAAGCGGCGGGCCGCCTCCCGGTCGGCGTCGCCGAGCGCGGCGCACACCCACACCGCGCCCGCCTCCGGCCCGATAGCCGACAACCCGGACACCAGCCCTCCGCCTCCGCGTCGGGCCTGCAGCGAACCGTCCTCGCGCAGCTCGTACGAAACCGGGCCGCGATTGGACGCGACCAGCACCTCGGCACCGTGCGTAGAAGCCATACGCCTCAACCTAGCCCGGCCCCCAAACGCTCAAACGTACGGTTCCGCTCGGTGGGTGGCCGTATACGGCCGGGCCGATGTTTCACGCCACCTTCCGGGCGGCGTACTCCGCGATCTCGACCATCGGCGGCCGTTCCTCGGTGTCCACCGAGTACGTCCGCGGCTCGAAGCCCTCCTCGCCCCGCTCGAACTGGGTGAGGGCGGGCCGGACCAGGTGGCCGCGGGCCAGCCGGAGCTGGGCGGTGCGGTAGATCGCGGCGGCCATCCGGCCGAGTGCCTGCCCGTCCTGGTGCCGGTGCCTGCGCACGCCGACGTCCACCTGGGCGAGCGCGTCCAGGCCGACCAGGTGCAGCGCGTCGACCAGCATCCCCAGCTCGACCCCGTACCCGACCGGAAAGGGCAGCTGTTCGAGCAGCGAGCGGCGGGCCGCGTACTCGCCGCCGAGCGGCTGCACGAAGCCGGCCAGCTGCGGCCAGTGCATGTTGAGCAGCGGGCGCGCCATCAGCTCGGTGACCCGGCCGCCCTGCCCGGCGGTCCTGCCGGGCCCGGTCGACCCGGTGCCCAGCGGACGGTCGTACATCGCCTTCACCAGGTCGATGTCCGGGTCGGTGAGCAGCGGGCCGACGATCCCGGTGACGAAGTCGGAGGAGAACTCCTTCAGGTCGGCGTCGACGAAGCAGACGATGTCCCCGTCGGTGGCGAGCAGCGAGCGCCACAGCACCTCGCCCTTGCCCGGGACGGCCGGGATGCGCGGCAGGATGTCGTCCCGGTGGACGACCCGGGCGCCCGCGGCGGCGGCCACCTCGGAGGTGCGGTCGGTGGAGCCCGAGTCGACGACGACGATCTCGTCGACGAGCGGGGCCTGCCGCATCAGGTCGTGACGGATCACGGCGACGATCTCGCCGACCGTCTCCTCCTCGTTCAGCGCGGGCAGCACGACGCTGACCGACGAGCCGCTCGCGCGCTTGGCGGCCAGGATCCGGTGCAGCGGGCGATCGGTCACGGACCAGGAGCGTGTCCTCAGCCAGCGCTCGACTTCTTCCAGCACGGTCGGCGGCTCCTCACTGATTCGGATCACGGAACGGATCACACGGGTCCTGTGCTCCGTCTCGCGGTTCGGACGACTATCTCAACTGTCCTGGCCTTCGGTTACAGTCTTGAACAACGCGGATGACCATCGCATGTCGGGGGTCGCCGCCGCTCAACAACCGCATACCGCTCATCCAGAGGGGCAGAGGGACACGGCCCGATGAAGCCCCGGCAACCCTCCAGCCGGTTCTCGTATCCGTCGCTGTGCGCGCACAGTCGATCGTCACGGCGAGGCTCCCGGCTAGGGAAGGTGCCAAATCCGTCTCACGGCGAGATGCGTCGTGAGGAAGATGAGGAGAAAGGGCCTCGCCTCCATGGCTGTGCAGACTGTTGCAAGCAGCACCGACTCCACCGTCGACCTCGGTCCCGCCGCGGCCTTGAGCTGCCGTGAGTGCGGCCACCGGGTGCCGCTCGGCCCGGTCTTCGCCTGCGAGGAGTGTTTCGGCCCGCTGGAGATCGCCTACGACTTCTCGGCGTACGACACCGAGGAGCTGCGCAAGAGGATCGAGGCGGGCCCCGCGAACATCTGGCGCTACGCGCCGCTGCTGCCCGTCCCCGCCGACGTGGCGACCAAGCCGAACCTGAACCCGGGCTGGACCAAGCTGGTGCAGGCCGACAACCTGGCCCGCGAGCTCGGCGTGACCGGCGGCCTGTACGTGAAGGACGACTCCGGCAACCCGACGCACTCCTTCAAGGACCGGGTCGTCGCCCAGGCCCTGGAGGCCGCCCGCGCCTTCGGCTTCACCACCCTGTCCTGCTCCTCCACCGGCAACCTGGCCGGCGCCGTCGGCGCCGCGGCCGCCCGGGCCGGCTTCCGCTCCTGCGTGTTCATCCCGCACGACCTGGAGCAGGGCAAGATCGTCATGGCCGCGGTCTACGGCGGCGAGCTCGTCGGCATCGAGGGCAACTACGACGACGTGAACCGTTTCTGCTCCGAGTTGATCGGCGACCCGGCCGGCGAGGGCTGGGGCTTCGTCAACGTCAACCTGCGGCCGTACTACGCCGAGGGCTCCAAGACGCTGGCGTACGAGATCTGCGAGCAGCTCGGCTGGCGGCTGCCCGACCAGATCGTGGTCCCGATCGCCTCCGGCTCGCAGCTCACGAAGATCGACAAGGGCCTTCAGGAGCTGATCAAGCTCGGTCTGGTCGAGGACCGGCCGTACAAGATCTTCGGCGCCCAGGCCCAGGGCTGCTCCCCGGTGTCCACCGCCTACAAGGCGGGCCACGACGTGGTCCGCCCGCAGAAGCCGGACACCATCGCCAAGTCCCTCGCCATCGGCAACCCGGCCGACGGCCCGTACGTCCTGGACATCGCGCGCCGCACCGGCGGTGCCGTGGAGGACGTGACGGACGAGCAGGTGGTCGACGCCATCAAGCTGCTCGCCCGGACCGAGGGCATCTTCGCGGAGACGGCGGGCGGCGTGACGGTGGGCGTCACGCGCAAGCTGATCGAGAACGGTGTGCTGGACCCGGCGAAGACCACCGTCGTCCTGAACACCGGTGACGGCCTGAAGACCCTGGACGCGGTGGCGGGCACCGGCCTCACCGCGACCATCCGCCCGAACCTGGACTCCTTCCGAGAGGCTGGCCTCGCATGAGCGTGACCGTTCGCATCCCCACCATCCTGCGCACCTACACCGGCGGCCGGGCCGAGGTGAGCGCCGACGGCGCGACGCTCGGCGAGGTCATCGCCGACCTGGAGAAGAACCACACCGGCATCGCCGCGCGCGTCCTGGACGACCAGGGCAGGCTGCGCCGCTTCGTCAACGTCTACGTCAACGACGACGACGTCCGGTTCGAGCAGGGCCTGGAGACGGCCACCCCGGAGGGCGCGGGCGTGTCCATCATTCCGGCGGTCGCCGGCGGCTGATCCTTACCTTCGGTAACTGTCGTCACCGAGAGTTCATCGAATTGCCCCCTCCGTAAGAGAAGCGGAGGGGGCAATTCAGCGTGATTGAGCGCGGTACAGTTGGGGAACGCGTCGCTGATCCGAAGATCGGTGGCCCTGGGAACCTTCCGCACGGGCGACAAGAAATAGCCAAACTGTGCGGGTCTTTTGCGTCATACGCTCCCTTTGCCCGGCCCGACTTGACCTGAATTCAGGCGAATTCTCGGGAGATTCCGGATCGGTCGTGCCCAGATTTCTCGTCCGACTGACCTGTTGCAGACGGCAGTTGGACAGATACATTCAGCCGCGGTCGACGCGTTCCGGCGCACGCCCCCAATCCATGGGGGCGGAGGTCTGACCCGGATCCGCGAAGTGTGGATCTGTGCAAGGGCCAGTAATAGGGGAGTTAGGCATGGCTCAGGGCACCGTCAAGTGGTTCAACGCGGAGAAGGGGTACGGCTTCATCGCGGTCGACGGTGGTGCGGACGTCTTCGTCCACTACAGCGCGATCCAGATGGACGGCTACCGCACGCTGGAAGAGGGCCAGCGGGTCGAGTTCGAGATCTCGCAGGGCCAGAAGGGTCCGCAGGCCGACATGGTCCGCGTCACGGCCTGAATCGCGCGACCACCGCAAGCGACGTTCTTCTGATCGAAGGGCCCGCGCCCCGAGGTGCACACCTCGTGGGGTGCGGGCCCTTCGACGTGCCCGCCCTCCGTCTCGGGGCGGGCGGCGCGCCCGCGTTCGCGCGCGGCTGAGTCGCCCCCGCACCCCCCTGGTCGCTTGCACTCTCAGGTGCCGAGTGCTAATCATTGGCGTTAGCACTCTGAAGGTGAGAGTGACAGCGAAGGACCGGGTCGGTGAGGCCCGCAGGCCGGGTGGGGCAAGGAACCACAAGGCCGGCGAGCCGTCCGTCGCGGGCGCGGGCGCGGTCCGAAGGAATCACCCCCAGTCCTGGAGGGACCACTTCACATGGCCAAGATCATCGCGTTCGACGAGGAGGCGCGGCGAGGCCTCGAGCGCGGCATGAACCAGCTCGCGGACGCCGTCAAGGTGACCCTCGGCCCCAAGGGCCGCAACGTCGTCCTCGAGAAGAAGTGGGGTGCCCCCACGATCACCAACGACGGTGTCTCCATCGCCAAGGAGATCGAGCTCGAGGACCCGTACGAGAAGATCGGCGCCGAGCTGGTCAAGGAAGTCGCCAAGAAGACGGACGACGTCGCCGGTGACGGTACGACCACCGCGACCGTTCTCGCCCAGGCCCTGGTCAAGGAAGGCCTGCGCAACGTCGCCGCCGGCGCCAACCCGATGGCGCTGAAGCGCGGTATCGAGAAGGCCGTCGAGGCCGTCTCCGCCGCCCTGCTCGACCAGGCCAAGGAGGTCGAGACCAAGGAGCAGATCGCCTCCACCGCCTCCATCTCCGCCGCCGACACGCAGATCGGCGAGCTCATCGCCGAGGCCATGGACAAGGTCGGCAAGGAAGGCGTCATCACCGTCGAGGAGTCGCAGACCTTCGGTCTGGAGCTCGAGCTCACCGAGGGCATGCGCTTCGACAAGGGCTACATCTCCGCCTACTTCGCCACTGACATGGAGCGTATGGAGGCGGCGCTCGAGGACCCCTACATCCTCATCGCCAACTCCAAGATCTCCTCGGTCAAGGACCTGCTTCCGCTCCTCGAGAAGGTCATGCAGTCGGGCAAGCCGCTGCTGATCATCGCCGAGGACGTCGAGGGCGAGGCCCTGTCGACCCTGGTCGTCAACAAGATCCGCGGCACCTTCAAGTCCGTCGCCGTCAAGGCCCCGGGCTTCGGCGACCGCCGCAAGGCCATGCTCGGCGACATCGCCATCCTCACGGGCGGCGAGGTCATCTCCGAGGAGGTCGGCCTCAAGCTGGAGAACGCGTCCCTGGACCTCCTGGGCCGCGCCCGCAAGGTCGTCATCACCAAGGACGAGACCACCATCGTCGACGGCGCCGGCTCCCCGGAGCAGGTGCAGGGCCGCGTGAACCAGATCCGCGCCGAGATCGAGAACAGCGACTCCGACTACGACCGCGAGAAGCTGCAGGAGCGCCTGGCGAAGCTGGCCGGCGGCGTCGCGGTCATCAAGGCCGGTGCCGCCACCGAGGTCGAGCTCAAGGAGCGCAAGCACCGCATCGAGGACGCCGTCCGCAACGCGAAGGCGGCCGTCGAGGAGGGCATCGTCGCCGGTGGTGGCGTGGCCCTGCTGCAGGCCTCCCAGGTCTTCGAGAAGCTGGAGCTCCAGGGCGACGAGGCGACCGGCGCCAACGCCGTGAAGCTCGCGCTGGAGGCCCCGCTGAAGCAGATCGCCGTCAACGGTGGTCTCGAGGGCGGCGTCGTCGTGGAGAAGGTCCGCAACCTGACCGTCGGCCACGGCCTGAACGCCGCGACCGGCGAGTACGTCGACATGATCGCCGAGGGCATCATCGACCCGGCGAAGGTGACCCGTTCCGCGCTGCAGAACGCCGCCTCCATCGCCGCGCTGTTCCTCACCACCGAGGCCGTCATCGCCGACAAGCCGGAGAAGGCCGCCGCGCCGGCCGGCGGCGGCATGCCGGGCGGTGACATGGACTTCTGATCCTTCCGAGGATCGGTACCGTCCTTCACGTACCGAGGGCGGCGTCCCCTGTTCCGACAGGGGGCGCCGCCCTCGGGCGTGTTCCGGGTCACAGGTGTGCCGGGCCGGAATGCCGCGCCGGGGCGCGGGGTTGACGTCGGTGCGTGCAGTTCATGCGCGTGCACATACCGTCCGGTACCCGACTGCTCCGCAAGAGGAGACCCCCGCATGACCGTCACCGCCTCCGAGTCCGCCTCCCGCGCGGCCAGGATCCTCTCCCGCCCCGTCACGCTGAACGGCCTGACCGTCCCCAACCGGATCGTCATGGCGCCGATGACCCGGATGTTCTCGCCCGGCGGCGTCCCCGGCGAGGACGTGCTGTCGTACTACGCCCGCCGCGCCGCCGCGGGTGTCGGCCTGATCGTCACCGAGGGCACGTACGTGGGGCACGAGTCGGCCGGCGGCAGCAGCCGCGTGCCCCGGTTCCACGGCGAGGAGCAGCTGGCCGGCTGGGCGAAGGTCGCCGAGGCGGTGCACCAGGCGGGCGGCACCATCGTGCCGCAGCTGTGGCACATCGGCACGGTCCGCAAGCAGGGCCAGAACCCCCACCCGGATGCCCCCTCCCACGGCCCCTCCGGGCTGCGCGTGGACGGCACCGAGGACGCCACGCCCATGACCCCGGCCGACATCGACGCCGTCATCGGCGCCTTCGCCCAGGCCGCGGCCGACGCCGAGCGCATCGGCTTCGACGGCGTGGAGCTGCACGGCGCCCACGGCTATCTGCTCGACCAGTTCCTGTGGGCGGGCACCAACCGCCGCACCGACGCCTACGGCGGTGACCCCGTGGCCCGTACGCAGTTCGCCGCGGAGATCGTCGCGGCGGTGCGCGAGCGCGTGTCGCCCGAGTTCCCCGTCCTCTTCCGCTACTCGCAGTGGAAGCAGGAGGCGTACGACGCGCGCCTGGCCGAAACCCCGGAGGAGCTGGAGGCGATCCTCACCCCGCTCGCCGCGGCCGGCGTGGACGTCTTCCACGCCTCCACCCGCCGCTACTGGCTCCCGGAGTTCGAGGGCTCGGACCTCAACCTGGCGGGCTGGACGAAGAAGCTGACGGGCAAGCAGGTCGTCTCCGTCGGCTCGGTCGGCCTCGACGGTGACTTCATCAAGGCCTTCCAGGGCGAGGGCGCGGCCGTGGGCAGCCTGGACAACCTGCTGGACCGTATGGAGAACGACGAGTTCGACCTGGTGGCCGTGGGCCGCGCGCTGCTCCAGGACCCCGAGTGGGCGGCGAAGGTCCTCGCCGGCCGCCTCGACGAGCTGAAGCCGTACGACGCCGCGGCGCTGAAGACGCTGAGCTGACGCGCGACGCCGGACAGGTCCTACGCGTTCCCCATCGGCTCGATGTCCACCCGTACCGGGGTGCCCCACATCCGCACCACCTCGTAGTCGGTGAACTCGTGCACGAGCCGGTAGGCCATGGCGGCGCGCGGGGCGCGGCGCTGGGCGTTGACGAACGCCTCGGCCTCCCGCCGGTCCCGGCGCGGCGTCCCGCACAACTGCCACTCCCGCCCGTTCCACAGCTCCGGCAGCCACCGCTGCTGGGGCTGCGGACGGTCGCCGCGGACGCCGTATCGGGAGGGGGTGCGCTCCACGGGCTCGGCGGCGGGACGCTCGTACGCCGGATAGGCCCCGTCCACCTGCGACCGGCGGGCGGCCCGCCGCCGGGTCTCGCAGAGCAGGCAGAGGTCGGGTGCGCTCTTGTCGACGGGCCCGTTCGGATGCTCGGGGCACCGGGTCGCGGGGGCGGCGCCGCTGACGCTCTCCTCCAGCAGTTCGAGCGCGCGCCGGAGATCCGCCTTGACCTCGTGGAGCTGGGCGTCGGGAGTGTCGCCGGTGAGGGCCTCGCCGTGCTCGCCGAGGAGGCGGAGGGCGCGGCCCAGGGCGGTGAGCTGAGCGTGGTTCATGGTCGTCGCGTCATTGTCGTCAGTCCCTTGCCATCAGTCCAGTCATGCACGGATCGGCCTCAATGATGCACATTCCAGTGGGACCTTCTCATCGCCGCCACCGCGGAGCGCCACCAGGTCACGGCGCTCCACTACGACGCCGGCTTCGACACCATCGCCGCCGTGACCGGACAGCCGACCCGGTGGGTCGTCCCGCAGGGCGAGGCCGAACGCTGACGACGAGGGCGTATGTCGCGAGGGCGTATGTCGCCCCGCCCGCGTGGCTCGTCAGCCCCGTGCCGCCTCCAGGGCCGCGCGCAGGTGGCCGTCGGAGTCGCGCAGGAGGCGGGCGGCCGTGGGGGCGTCGACTCCGGTCAGGAGGGTCAGGATCGCGCTCTTCACCTCGCCGTCGGTGGCGGCCAGGACGAGTTCGATCTCGTCGTCCGGCGCGCCCGTGGCGAGGGCGACGATGCGGCGGGAGCGGGCCCGCAGCTTCTCGTTGGAGGCCCGTACGTCGACCATCAGGTTTCCGTAGGTCTTGCCCAGGCGGATCATCGTGATCGTCGAGATCATGTTCAGGACGAGTTTCTGGGCGGTGCCCGCCTTCAGCCGGGTGGAGCCGGTGAGCAGTTCCGGGCCGACGACGATCTCGATGCCGTGCTCGGCGGCCGCCGCCAGCGCGCTGTCCGCGTTGCAGGCCAGGCCGATCGTCAGCGCGCCCCGCGCCCGGGCGTGCTCGACCGCCCCGATGGCGTACGGGGTGCGGCCGGAGGCCGAGATGCCGACCACCGTGTCGTCGGGGGTGAGGCCGAGCGCGTCGAGGGACTCGACCGCCAGGTCCCGGGAGTCCTCGGCGCCCTCGACCGAGGTCACCATGGCCTCGGGGCCGCCCGCGATCAGGCCGGTGACCCGCGCGGGGTCCGTGTTGAAGGTGGGCGGGCACTCGGAGGCGTCCAGCACGCCGAGGCGGCCCGCGGTGCCGGCGCCGGCGTAGATCAGCCGGCCGCCCCGCGCCATTCGCTCGGCCACCGCGTCGATGGCGGCGGCGATCTGCGGCAGCCGCTCGGCCACGGCCGCGGGCACGGTCGCGTCCTCGGCGTTCATCAGCCGGGCGATCTCCTGCGTGGGCAGCCGGTCGATCTCGGACAGCTCGGGACGGAACGCCTCGGTCGTCAGCGCCTCCAACTCGGCGCGCAGCTCACGGTAGTGGGGCGTGGAGGTCATGGGAGCGGCTCTCTCCAGTGCTTTCCGGTGCGGGTGGTGCGATGCCGTCGGGGCGGCAGGAAGGCAGGGCGGCACGTCGCCGGCGGTCTCCCGGAGGGCGGACGCGGACGGCCCCGGGGCGGTCGCCCCCTCGGCCCCACGGCGGACGGTCCCGGCAGGTCTACCGCGACGAGCTGCGGTGCCGGTGGGCCAGTGCCTCGTAGGAAGCGGCGAGCGCCGGCGCGGCCGTCTCGTACGTCCGCTGCGCCACGCCCACGAACAGGCAGTCCACGACGAGCAGTTGGCTGGTCCGGGACGACATCGCCGCCGGGCGCAGCTCGCTCTCGCGGGCCGTCGAGGTGGTCAGGACGTGGTCGGCGTACTGGGTGACGGGCGCGTCGGGCCGGCCGGTGACGGCGATGGTGGTGGCGCCGTGCTCGAAGGCGACGCGCAGCGGTTCGATGACGTCGCCGGTCGAGCCCGAGTGGGTGATCGCGATCGCCACGTCCCCCGCGCGCAGTTGCACGGCGTTGGTGACGGCGAGGTGCGGGTCGCTGTGCGCGTGGGCTATCAGCCCTATGCGCAGCAGTTTCTGGGTGAGGTCCTGGGCGACCAGGGCGGAGGCGCCGATGCCGTACACATCGGTGCGGCGGGCGGCGGCCAGCGCGGTGACGGCCGCGCCTAGCTGCACGGTGTCGAGCCCGGCGGCGGTGTCGGCGAGGGTCTGCTGCTCGTCGTAGGCGAGCTTGGCGACGACGTCGGCGATCGGGTCGTCCACCGCGATGTCCGTGGTGATCGCGGGCGCGCGGCCGGACTGCTGCTGGGCGGCGAGCCCGGCGAGGGCCAGGCGCAGGTCGCGGTAGCCGGGGTAGCCGAGCAGGCGGGCGGTGCGCACGACGGTGGCCTCGCTGGTGCCGGTGAGCTCGGCGAGGCCGGTGACCGTGAGGGCCGCGCAGCCGGCCGGGTCGCTCGCCACGGCCTCGGCGACGCGCTGCATGGAACGGGTCATCGAGGGCGCGAGGGTGCGGACCTTGGCCGCGAGCGCGGCGGGCGCGGGGGGCGCGGGGAGGGCGCCGCCCGGGGCGCTCCCGCGTGCGAAAATTTCCTTCACGTCCTGGGTCACATGGTGAAAGATATTTTCGTTTCAGGGGTGTGGTCAAGAGTGCGCACAATGGAGGCATGGACCCCATCAGCCCCATGGAGCAGGCCCTGCACGCCGCCCGCGCCCTCGTCCTCGCCGATCTGGTCGCGGGGGAGGTGGCCGAGGCGGACGTGGTCTCGCTGGTGGAGGAGTCCGTGGTGCAGCGCCGCTGGTGGGTGGAGCAGTGGCCGGACGGCGCGGCGTACGTGGCCGGGCTGGTCGCGCAGGACGTGCAGGACGCGCTGCTGGAGCGGTACGGCCGCTGGCCGCTGTGCCCCGTGTGCGGCTCCGGCGACCCGCACGCGCTGGACGTCGAACCGGAGCTGGGTCCCGACCCGCACTGGGTGTGCTCCCAGGCGGGCGTGAAGGTCGCGCCGGTCGGGGCCCTCGGGCGGGCGATCGGCGGGGGGCCGTCGTCGTGAGGGCGGCCGGCCCGGCGGTGGTGTCGCGGGGAGCGCCCGGGCGCCCGGCGGTGACCCGGTGACCGTCTACATCGATCCGCCCACCTGGCCCGGCCACGGCCGGATGTGGTCCCACCTCGTCAGCGACCTCTCCTACGACGAACTCCACCGCTTCGCCGAGCGCCTGGGCGTCCCGCGCCGCGCCTTCGAACGCGACCACTACGACCTCTCGTCCCACCGCTACGCGGACGCGGTCGCGGCCGGAGCGGTCGAGGTCAGCAGCCGCGAAGTGGTGCGGCTGCTGCACGCGTCCGGGCTCCGCCGCCCCAAGGGCCGTGCTCAGTGGCGCAGTTCGTAAACGAGCAGTTCCCCGTCCCTGCCCACCTGGGTGAACCCGGCGCGTCCGAGGACCCGTTGCGAGGGGAGGTTGTCCGGCTCGACGGTGGCGAACAGCACCCGGACCTCGTCCCGGGCCCGCGCCCACGCCGTCAGGGCCCGCAGCGCCTCGGTGGCGTGGCCGTTGCCGCGGGCGGTCACGGCGAGGTCGTAGCCGATCTCGGCCCGTCCCTCCTCGTCGGGAGGTCCGTGGAAGCCCATCCCGCCGACCGCCCGGCCGTCCTCTCGCCGCACCAGGACGAACATCCCCCACTCGGGCCGGTGCAACCCCGCCTCGTACGCCTTCGCCACCATCCCGGCGGCCTCCCGGGTGCCCTGGTACGGGCCGCCCTCCACCCACGGGAAACCGCCGTCCCCGCCGGCGCTCAGATCGCGCGCGGCGGCCGGGGTGACGCCCTCCAGGGTGAGCCGCCCGGCCGGGATCGCGAGCGGGTTGCTCCACTTCCATCCGGTGACCGGGGCACGGCCGGGCAGTTCGCCGCGGCCGGTGGCCCACAGCAGGGTCGGCCAGGGGGCGGCGCCCGGCCGGACGTGCGGGAAGAGACGGGTGAGCAGGTCCTCGCACAGCTCGGCGGGCGGCTCGTAGGGCAGGCGCAGTCCCTGGGCGATGTCGTGCGTGTGCAGCAGCACCTCGGCCACGCCCATCGCGGCGAAGCCCTCGCGGTTGGCGCTGCGGAAGGGGTACGGGTGGAAGGCCCGCACCTGACGCGGGGTGGTGCGGACGGCGGCGGCGAGCAGGGTGCCGGTGGCCTCGATCACGTCCAGGACGCCCGCGTTGCCGGTGCCCTCGTCGAGGGTGATGTCGAAGGGGACGTACGCGGACTGCGCACGCCCGGCCAACTGCCCGGCGTAGGCGATCAGATCGCTCGCGATGTGCGCGGCGGTCCGTCGGCAGCTCCACTCAAGCCGCCCGGCCGGTACGCCGTCCCAGTCCCGGTCCGTCGCCGTCCGCAGCAGCGCCACGGCGCCCGCGACGGCCGCCTCCACCTGTTCCCCGCCCCATGCACGCATGGGGCGCAGCCTAGGCATACGGGCGGTCCGGGAGCGAGAGCATTTCCAGCTCGCCGCGCAGGTTGTACCGGGCCGTCCGCTCCCACGCCAGCCGCCCGTGCGGGGTCCTGAACAGGCTGGGCAGGGCGAGGAGTTCGCGCAGGATCGCGGAGCGGCCGGCGCGGAAGGCGTCGCCGGGCACGAAGTGGTACTCCTCGCGCACGGCGGCGGTGTAGGCGGCGTACGCGGACGGCGGCGCGGCGAGGATCGCCAGGTCGGCGTCACACAGGACCTGGCCGTTTTGGTCGTCGTCGGCCGGGTCGTGGGTGACGGTCAGCCGGACCAGCCGGGCGGCCTCGGCGGTCTTCTCCGCGGGGACGCCGGCCTCGGCCAGCGCGCGTTCGGCGAGGCGGGCCGAGCGCTCCTCGTTCTCGGACCGGTCCGGGAGGTACACCGCGTCGTGGAACCACGCCGCGAGCCGGACCACGTCCGGATCGTCGGCGTGCGCCTCCAGTACGTCGATGTGGTCGAGGACCGCGGTGAGGTGCGTGAGCGTGTGGTAGTGCCGCTGCGGCTCCCGCCAGCGGGCGAGCAGGTTGTCGGCGTACGGCACCGGGTCGGGTCCGCCGCCGGGGCCGCGGGCGTTCTCCAGGGCGCGGGCGAATCGGCCGCGCAGGGCGTCGAGGTCGGCGTGATCGGCCATGCGTCCCATTCTCCCGTGCGGTCCTCTCCCGCGCGGCTCTCCCTCGAGTGGTTCTCTCCCGTGCGGCCCATCTCCGTGCGGTCCTCTCCCGCGGCCTTCTCCCGTGGGTTTGACGACAGGACCTAGCGTGGACGGTATGACTTCTGTCGACGCGGATGACGTACGGGACCCCGAGCTGCCCGGGCGGCTGCTCACGACCGAGCGGGACGTGCTGATCCCGCTGCTGCGGGCCAGGCCGGAGGCGGACTTCGCACTGCCGACCGCGGCCTGTCCGGACTGGACGGTGCGGGACGTGCTCGCGCACTGCTCCGCCGCGCTGCTCAGGGCGGTGGAGGGGCGGCTGGGCCCGGGCGTGTTCTCGCCCGAGAGCAACGACCGGGACATCGCCGAGCGGGCCGACTGGACCAATGCGATGGTCGTGGACGAGCTGGAGCGCGGGATGACCGAGGCCGGGCCGGTGATCGCCGCGGCCGGCGGCGCGCTGGACACGCTGGCGCTGGGTGAGTGGGTGCACTCGGGTGACGTGCGCGAGACGCTCGGCGAGCCGGGGGCGTACGCCGGTCCCGGACAGCCGCACGCGCTCGTGCTCCTGGCCCGCACCACCCGCGAGAGGGGCCATCTGCCGCTGCATGCCGACCTCGACGACCGGGACGAGCCGCTGCGCTTCGGCGACCTGAGCGGGGAGCGGCCCCCGGCGCGCTACATCGGCGACTCCGCCACGCTGGTACGGCTCTACGCGGGCCGCCCGGTGCCGGACGGCGGCGCGGGATACGAACTCGCCGGCGCGGAGAAGGGGGAACTGAACATCTTCGGGTGACCGGTCCTCGGCTCCGGGGCCCCGCGGGCGTACCCTGAGATTGGACTAGACCTGTCCGCTCCAGGGAAGCCGAGGAAAGGGGTCCTATGAGCACGCGTGCAGTCCTGGAGGTGATCGCCCTCGACGCCGAGGACGCGGTCGCCGCCCAGGCCGGGGGCGCGGACCGCCTCGAACTGGTCACCGACATGGCGGCCGACGGGCTCACCCCGTCGGCCGCGACGTTCGCCGGGATCCGTGCCGCCGTCGACATCCCGCTGCGGGTGATGCTGCGCCTCGCGGACGGGTTCGCCGCGGACGACGTGGAGCGCCTGGCGGGGACCGCCGGGGAGCTGCGGGCCGCGGGCGCCGAGGAGTTCGTGCTCGGGTTCCTCGACGCGGACGGCGGGGTGGACCTGGCGGCCGTGGAGCGGCTGGTCGCCGTACTGGAGGGATGCCGGTGGACCTTTCACCGGGCCATCGACCGGGCCGCCGACCGTGAGGCGCTGCGCAAGCGGCTGGAGGGACAGCCCGGCCTGGACACCTATCTGACCGCCGGCGCGCCGGGCGGGGTGGACGACGGGCTCCCGGTCCTGGTCGCGGAGGCGGCCCGGAGCGGGCAGCCCGGGTACGAGCAGCGGATCATGGTCGGCGGCGGACTGCGCCTCGACCACGTCCCGCCGCTGCGGGACGCCGGCATCGACGCCTTCCACATCGGCGGCGCGGCCCGCCCCGAGGGCTGGACCGGCCCGGTCGGCGCCGACGCGGTGGCACGGTGGCGCGCGGTCCTCGACGCGGGATGAGCCACGGGCGCGGGACGAGTGCCGGGTGCGGGCCGGGATCTCACACCGTCGCCGGGAGGACCGCACCGCCGGCCTCGGCCAGCTGCTCGGGCAGCGGGGCCGCGTGGGCCACGATCAGGCCCGAGACCGCTCGGGTCAGGGAGACGTAGAGGCGGCGCAGGCCGGTGCGTTCGTCGGGTTCGCCGTCGACCACGGCACCCGGTTCGTCCAGCACCACGTAGTCGTACTCCAGGCCCTTGGCCAGGGAGGCCGGGACCAGGGTCAGCCGGGTCCGCCGGGTCGTCTCCTCGCCGGGGGAGAGGTGGGTCAGGCCCGCCGCGGTGAGCGCCTCGGCCAGGGCGGGGACGCGGGCATCGGCGGCGATCAGACCCGTCGAGCCCTCGTTGCGCAGCAACTCCTCGCAGGCGGCGACCACTTCGGCGTCCGCGGTGACCGGGCGGACCTCGAAGAAGCCCGGGTTCTCCCGCACCGAGGCGACCGGCGTCAGGCCCGGGGCGATGTGCGGGAGCAGCCGGGAGGCGTACGTGATGACGTCCGTCGGCACGCGGAACCCCGCCGTCAGCTCCTCGATCAGGCCGTCGGGCTTGCCGAGGTGGGCCAGGGCCTCCTCCCAGGTCCGGGTCGCCCACGGCGTGGTGCCCTGCGCCAGGTCGCCGAGGACGGTCGCGGAACCGGTCGTGCAGCGCCGCCCGACCGCCCGGTACTGCATGGGCGAGAGGTCCTGCGCCTCGTCCAGCACCACGTGCCCCAGCGAGTGCGTGCGCTCCACCAGGTCGGCCGCCTCGTCGACCAGCACCGCGTCCGCGGCCGACCACCGGGCGGACTTCACCGACCGCACGGGCTTCGCCCACAGGATCGTCCTGCGCTCCTCCTCGGTGAGGATCCCCGCCGCGTGCTCGGCGAGGAAGTCCGCGTCCGTGAGCAGCCGCAGGACGAGCCGGGCCGGATCGACGGGCGGCCAGATCGCCTTCACGGCGGCCTTCACCGCCGCGTTGCGGGCCACGGCGTCCTGCACCCGGTCGTCGGGGGCCTCGCCCGCACGCTCCATCTGCACCAGCACGGCGTGCGCGATGCGCTGCGGCAGGGCCTCGCGGGCCGCGCCGTAGCGCATCCCGCGCTCCAGCAACTCGCGCACGATCTCCTGCAGTTCGTACGCCGGGACACGCCAGCGGCGTGAGCCGCGCACCACCACGACCGGCTCGTCCGGCAAGGCCACCTGCGCGTACACCGCCCGCCGCAGCACCTCGGCCATCCGGGCGTCGCCCTTGACGAGCGCCGCCGCCGCCTCGTCCGCGCCGCGCACCTCCACATGGGCCACCAGGTCGTCCACCGTGGCCTGCCGCACGGTCAACTCGCCCAGCGCGGGCAGCACTTGCTCGATGTAGTGCAGGAAGGACCGGTTCGGCCCGATGACCAGGGTGCCGGTGCGGGCGAGCCGCTCCCGGTGGGCGTACAGGAGGTAGGCGACCCGGTGCAGGCCGACCGCGGTCTTCCCGGTGCCGGGGCCGCCCTGCACGCAGACGGTGCCGGACAGGCCGCCGCGCACGATCTCGTCCTGCTCGGGCTGGATGGTGGCGACGATGTCGCGCATCGGGCCCACGCGGGGGCGCTCGATCTCCTGCTGGAGCAGCTTGCTGGTGCCGGCCGCCTCCGCCGGGTCGGAAAGGTGCTCGTCCTCGTACGCCGTGAGGTCGCCGCCCGTGTAGCCGAAACGGCGGCGCAGCCCGACGTCCATCGGGTCCTTCCTGGACGCCCGGTAGAACGGCTGCGAGACCGGCGCGCGCCAGTCGATCACCATCGGGTCGCCGTCCGCGTCGTGCACGTGCCGGCGCCCGATGTAGAACCGCTCTCCCTCCGCCCCCTCGGCCCGGTCCGCGCCCGGCGGGTGCAGGTAGTCGAGGCGGCCGAAGAACAGCGGGGTGTCGCTGAGGTCGGCCAGCGCCTTGATGCGGTCGTCGATCTGCCGGGCGAGGACGGCGGCGTTGACCCAGTTCGCGGTGACGTTGCGGATGTCGAGCGCCTCGACGTCCTCGCGCATCGCCCGCAACGCGCCGCGGGACGCGGTCAGATGGGACCTTTCGCGGGCCAGCGGGTCGTCGGCGGAGCCGGGTGGGACATGGGGGCCGGCGGACGGGGGCGAGGGCGACAAGGGGGTGCCTCCGGTGGACCTGCGGGACGGGCGGCTGCGGTGAGGGCCGGCCGGTTTCCGTCCGGACGGCGGCGCTCCGTGAGGGGAGGCGGGCAAGAGCGGAGATTCTAGGACGCCCTGGGTGGCGGAGGCCAATGAATTGTGCGGCCGTCCACCCGGCGGGGGAAGCCGGCCGTGGTGCGGCGCCCCCTACGGGAGCCGCCCGGGGGCGTCCGCCCTCCGGAGGGGTGCGGATCCGTCCGGAGGGGTACACAACGGGCGAAGGGGCCGGCACCGCGGACCGATGCCGGCCCAGTGCCTCGAGTCCCACCATTGAGCCATGAGCACAGCGACCCTTCACCCCGCTTCCTCCGGGCGCCCCGCCGGTGCCACCGCCGTCCGGGGCGACCACCACCACCGTCTGGGCGACGCCCTGCGGGCCGTCAAGGTCTTCGCGGGCGCCGTGTTCGACGTGGTGGTCCTGGGCGAATACGGCGAGGAGGCGGGCGTCCGCCGCAAGTGACCAATTAGGGTCGGGTCCGTGGAAGAACGGACGACGGTGGCCCTGCGGTCACGTGCGGGAATGTCCCTTGTCCTCCTCGCCGTCTCCCTCGTCGCGCTGGCAGTGCTGTTCGCCGTACTGCGCGTGCCGATGCCCGACGCGGTGGTCTACCGGGCCGAGGGCCGTGCCGTCGTCCACGGCGGCGATCTGTACGGACTGAGAGTCACCGAAGGGCAACTGTCGGCCACCTACCCGCCGTTCGCCGCGGTGCTGTTCGTGCCGCTCGCCTGGCTGCCGGTGCCGGTCCTGAAGGCCGCGTTCCTGGTGGGCAACACGTTCCTGCTCGTCTGGCTGGTGCACCTCTCCGCCCGGCTGGCGGGCCGCCCCGCCGGCCTGCCCCTGCTGTGCACCGCCACCGCCCTCGCCCTCTGGCTCGAACCGGTCTTCCAGACCTTCATCTACGGCCAGGTCAACCTGGCCGTCGCCTGCCTGGTCCTGTGGGACCTCACCCGGCCGCCCGGCGCCCGCGCCCGGGGCGTCGCGCTCGGCATCGCCGCCGGGATCAAACTCACCCCGGGTATCTTCCTGGTGTACCTGCTCCTGCGGGGGCGCGGACGGGAGGCGGCCAGGGGGGCGGCCGCGTTCGCCGCGACCGTCGCCGTGGGCGGCCTCCTCGTGCCCACCGCCACCTGGGACTTCTTCACCCGCCACCTGTACGAGACCGGCCGCGTGGGCAAGCCGTGGATCATCGCCAACCAGTCCCTCCAGGGCCTGGTCGCCCGCGCGCTGCGGGAGCAGGCGCCCGGCCTGGCCTGGGTGCTGCCCTCGCTCGCGGTGGCCGCGGCCGGTCTGTGGCTGGCGCGCCGGGCGCCGGACGAGCGGTGGGGCGTCCTGCTGACGGCGTTCACCGCGCTGCTGGTCTCACCGATCAGCTGGTCCCACCACTGGGTGTGGTGTGTCCCGCTGATCGCCGTCCTGCTGGCGGAGGGCCGGCACGGCTGGGCGGCGCTCACCACGGTCCTCTTCACGGCCCGCACGATGTGGCTGATCCCCCGCGAGGGCGACCTGGACCTGCGCATCCCGTGGTGGCAGGAGCCGTTCGCCTCGCCGTACGCGCTGCTCGGGCTGGCCCTGCTCGCAGCGGCGGCGCTCCGCCTGCCCCCGTTCCGGCCGGGCGGAACGGGGGGCGGCGATCAGCCCTCGGACAGGATCTCGTCCGCGTCGACGATCCGGTAGGCGTAGCCCTGCTCGGCCAGGAACCGCTGCCGGTGGGCGGCGAAGTCCTGGTCGATCGTGTCGCGGGCCACCACCGAGTAGAAGTGCGCCTGGTGGCCGTCCGCCTTGGGGCGCAGGACCCGGCCGAGGCGCTGGGCCTCCTCCTGGCGCGAGCCGAACGTGCCCGACACCTGGACGGCGACCGTCGCCTCCGGCAGGTCGATCGAGAAGTTCGCGACCTTGGAGACGACCAGCACGCTGATCTCGCCCTCCCGGAAGGCGTCGAAGAGCTTCTCGCGCTGCGCGTTGGACGTCTCGCCCTTGATCACGGGCGCGTTCAAGTGCTCGCCCAGCTCGTCGAGTTGGTCGATGTACTGCCCGATGACCAGAATCTGCTGCCCGGCGAAGCGGCGCACGATCGCCTCCGTGACCCGCCGCTTGGTGGCCGTCGTCGCGCAGAAGCGGTACTTCTCCTCGGTCTCGGCGGTGGCGTACGCCAGCCGCTCGGAGTCCGTCAGGTTCACCCGGACCTCGACGCAGTCGGCGGGCGCGATGTAGCCCTGCGCCTCGATCTCCTTCCACGGCGCGTCGAACCGCTTCGGCCCGATCAGCGAGAACACGTCCGACTCGCGGCCGTCCTCCCGCACCAGCGTCGCGGTCAGGCCCAGCCGCCGCCGCGCCTGCAGATCGGCGGTGAACTTGAAGACCGGCGCGGGCAGCAGGTGCACCTCGTCGTAGACGATCAGGCCCCAGTCGCGGGAGTCGAACAGCTCCAGGTGCGGGTAGACGCCCTTCCGCCGGGTCGTCAGCACCTGGTAGGTGGCGATGGTGACCGGGCGGATCTCCTTCCTCGCGCCGCTGTACTCGCCGATCTCGTCCTCGGTCAGCGACGTCCGTCGCACCAGCTCGTGCTTCCACTGCCGGGCGGAGACGGTGTTCGTGACGAGGATCAGGGTGGTCGACTTCGCCTGCGCCATCGAGCCCGCGCCGACCAGCGTCTTGCCCGCGCCGCAGGGCAGCACGACCACGCCGGTGCCGCCGTGCCAGAAGTTCTCCACCGCCTGCTTCTGGTACGGCCTGAGCGCCCAGCCGTCCTCGCTCAGCTCGATCGGGTGCGCCTCGCCGTCCACGTACCCGGCGAGGTCCTCGGCGGGCCAGCCCAGCTTCAGCAGCGTCTGCTTGATCTGCCCGCGCTCGGAGGGGTGCACGGCCACGGTGTCGGGGTCGATGCGGGCGCCGACCAGCGGAGCGATCCGCTTGGACTTCAGCACCTCCTCCAGCACCGGCCGGTCGGTGGTGGTCAGCACCAGGCCGTGCGCCGGGTGCTTGCTGAGCGTCAGCCGCCCGTAGCGGTCCATCGTCTCGGCGATGTCGACGAGCAGCGCGTGCGGCACCGGGTAGCGGCTGTACTCCACGAGCGCGTCCACGACCTGCTCGGCGTCGTGCCCGGCCGCGCGGGCGTTCCACAGGCCGAGCGGGGTCACCCGGTAGGTGTGGATGTGCTCGGGCGCACGCTCCAGCTCGGCGAACGGGGCGATGGCCCGGCGGCAGTCGTCGGCCCGCTCGTGGTCGACTTCCAGGAGCAGGGTCTTGTCGGACTGGACGATCAGCGGACCATTCACGCGCGGCACCTTTCGCTACGGCCTTCATGGTGCGGCCAAACGTCCAGTGTGCCCTACCGGCGGGCGATCACGGCTGGTCGTCCGCCAGCTCGGCCACACCCGTGACCCGGTGCAGCGGATAGGTGCGGACCTCGTCGGCGGTGTGGTCGTACGCCGTCACGAAGCCGCCCTCGACCCGGATCGGCGCGATGACCCGCTGGCTGGCGGCGCCCTCCGCGTTGACGTACCCGATCCACAGGGCCTCCCCGGTGAGCACGGCGGCCTGCATGGTGGCGAGGGTCTCCGCGGAGCTGGTGCGCGGCAGCTCGCCGTCGGCCGGTGCCGACGCGGACGTGGACGGCTTGCGGGGGGCGGTGGAGGCCAGGTCGCCCGCCCGGATCGCGCGGATCGCGGCGGACAGCAGGGTCGCGTCCGGGGCCGGCGGCCCCTCCGGGACCGGCTCGGGCGCCGCGCGCGGCCCGGTGCGGTGCGCGTCGGCGCGGGTGATCAGGACGTCGCCCTCCGCGGACTCGGCGGCCGGGGCGTAGCCCATCGCCCGCAGGCCCTCCAGCAGCGTCGACGGGTCGGCCTGCGCCGCCAGCACGGTCGGTGCGAGACGGCGCAGGCCCAGACCGGCGGAGCGCCGGTCGGCGAGGATCTCGTTCAGCAGCGCGTCGTCGTCGCAGCGGACGTACGCCGAGGCCGCGCCGACCCGCAGATGGCCGTGGCGGCGGGCCACGTCGTCGATCAGGTACGCCAGTGGCTGCGGGACCGGCGTACGGGAGTGCTCGGCCAGGAAGGCGTGCAGGTCGGCCGCCGTCCGGCCGGCGTCCAGGGCCCGCCGTACCGAGGCCGGGGTGAACCGGTACACGGTCGCCCCGCCCTTCGACTCCACGTCCGCGAGCACGCCGAGCAGCGCGGCCAGCGGCCGCCGGAGCGGTCCGGGAGCCACCGCGGTGAGGTCCGCCTGGAGCAGTACGTGGTCCAGCGGCTCGGGCAGCAGCGGGGCGAGCACCCGGGCGGCCGTCGCGGCCGCCGCGGCCCGCTCGGCGGGGGAGAGGGGTTCCGGTGCGGCCGGTACGGCCGTCTCGGGGCCGCCGGCCGGCCGGTGGTGCCGGTGGACGGGGAGCTTGTCGCCCGGGCCCACCGGCTCGGGCTCCTCGGCCGGCGCCGGCGCGGGCGGCAGCCCCAGCAGCGCCCGCCCGTGCGCGGACAGCGCGCCCCGCCCGGTGACCCCGAGCAGCTCCGCCTCCGCCAGCGTCCACCCCGCCAGGCGGCCGCGCAGGTCGTCCTCCCGCTGGGGCCCGCGCAGCGGCCGCTCCCAGCGCATCCGGGCCCGCAGGGACTCGGCGGACGGTGCCGCGCCCTGCGGCAGCCCCGCCAGCAGGGTCAGCACCCGGTGCCGCACCTCCGGTGCCGCCGACCGGTCCAGCCCCGGGCCCAGCGCCGACAGCGCGCGTTCCTTGGCGTCCCGGCCGCCGACCAGCCCCGGCGTCCGAGTCGCCGCCAGCCACGCCTGCGCGAGCTGCGCCCAGCGGTCGGCGGCGGGCCGCTCCAGCCAGTCGTCGTACTCCGGGGTCGCCGCGTACCGCTCGTCCGCGTCCCCGTCGGAGGCCAGCAGACCGGCCGCGTAGGCGAGTTCCACCCAGAAGGCGGCGACCGGTTCGCTCACGTCGAGGGCGACGGCGGTGCGCTTGAGGTCGCGCACGCTCAGGCCGCCCGCGCGCAGCACGTTCGGCCCGCCCTCGTCCCAGTCCTTGAGCAGCTCCTCCACGGTCGCCAGGGCGGTGTACGCCTGCCCCGCCGCCGTGCTGTCCACCATCTGTGGACGGTGCGCCGCGGCCGCCTCGACCGGCGGCGGCACCGGCTCGGGCGAGCGGTGGGCGCGGCCCGCGCGCAGGTGCAGGGCCGCCTCGCGGGGCAGCACGACCGTGCCGGGCGCCGTCGGCAGCAGCAGCCCGCGGTCCAGCAGCCAGCGCAGCCTGGCTGCCGGGTCGGCGGTGACCTGCCCGTACGGCGGTCCCCACACCAGGCGGTCCAGTACGTCGAGGGAGTCGGCCGGCGCCTCGTCCAGCAGCGCGGCCATCCGCTTCCGGTCCGTGAACAGGGCGGTGAGCGCGGCCACGGCGGAGACGGAGTCGTGGGTGGAGGGGAGCCCGGCCGTGGTCACGATCTCCTGGATCCGGCCCGGGGACATGCCCGCCGTCGCCTCCCGCACCGTCGGGCCGAGCCCGGTCGGGGACGGGTGCTGCGCCGACGGGGCGAGCAGTTCCCGGGCCGTGCGCACCAGCCGCAGCCGGTCGTCGTCGCCCCAGACGAGGGCCTGCTCGCGCAGGGTGCCGAGGGCGTGCGGCAGCGCCGCCGCTACGGCCGGGTCACCGGCGTCCCCGGCCAGCAGACCGAGCAGTTCGTCGTACGTCGCCGGGTCGCCGGCCACCGCCAGGGCCTCCGCCGTCTGGAGGGCGAAGCGGTTCAGCCGCTCCAGGGCGCGGACCACCGAGGCGCGGGTCCCCGCGCGGGTGGCCAGCTGCGTGAGGTCCGTCGGGACGGGGGTGATGAGGTCGGGCCGGCTGCGCAGGAGGACGGCCAGGGAGGCGTCGTCGCGCGCGCGGAGCGCCTCGGCGAGCGAGCGCGGGGCCGGCGGTTTCTCATCGCTGCTCATCCGGTCCACGTTAGCGGGTCGTGCCTCCTGCGGCCGGGGTGAAGGGGGTGCGATTTCCTGGCCGGGTGCGGGTGGGTGGGGGCGCGGCTCCGGGGCTGTGCCCCGGACCCCCCTTCGGCCGACGGCCTCGTCCTCAATCGCCGGACGGGCTGGTGGGGGTCGGGCGGGATCTTCTGGTGCCGGAGAGCTTTCGTCCCTGGGGTGTGCCCCAGGCCCCCTGCCAGCCTCGTCCGCAATCGCCGGGCGGGCTGTTTCCGCGGGCCGGAGAGCTATTGGGTGGGGGGCCTTGCGCTACCTTCGTGCCCACGGGGTTCATCGCCGTCGCCCCGGAGGGGTTCCGTGGGGATCGAGAGCGACCAGGTCGTCTACGAGTACTTGAGCCGCGTCGGGGACGTGGCCCACCAGCGGCAGTTGTCGTCCGCCACGCGGATGCGCCTGGTCTCGGAGCTGCGCAACGAGATCGACCGGCGCCGGTCCAGGGCCGCCGTCGACAGCCCCGCCGCCGTCCGCCGCATCCTCGACCGCCTCGGCAGCCCCGACGAGGTCGTGGCCGCGGCCGGCGGCCGGAGCGCGGACGCCCGGACGAGCCCGTACGAGCAGCCGGCCTCCGCCGTCCCCGTCCAGCGCGACGGGGACGACGGGGACGAGGAGGATCCGGAGCGGCCCAAGGGGCTGCGCCGGATGGTGCCCCGGCCGCGTCCCGCCCGGCCGCGGGAGGTCCCCGCGCCCTTCGACGGCCCGGCCCCGCCGCACCTGGCGACCGCCGCGGAACTCGGGGGCGCCACCGCACGGCCCGACTGGTGGCGGACGGACGCCGGCCCCTTCGGGATCGGCGACGACGTGCCGGGCTTCGTCGGCGGAGTGGAGATCCCGGAACTGCTCAAGGCCCCGCCGGCCAGGGGGCCGGAGAAACAGGCGCGGACCGGGGACGTCCCGGCCGTGGAACCGGCCGAGGACGCCACGGCCGTACCGGACGCCCCCGCCCCGCGCCGCCGCCTCGCGACCCTGCGCACGGGCCGGTGGAGCAACCCCCTGCTGCTGCTCGCCGCCGGGCTGCTCGTGGCCGGCGCGTTCCTCGGCAACTGGTTCGCCCTGCTGCTGGGCTGGGTCATCGCGTACGCCTCCCGCCGTCTGACGGCCCTGGAGTCGAAGTGGGCGGTCATGGGGATGCCGGGCCTGGCGGTCGTGGCGGGCGCGGTCTGGCTGTGGGGCCGCGGCGACGGCCGCTGGGGCACGCCCGTCGCCCAGGGCCACATGAACGCGGCGATCGGCGAGACCTGGCCGTGGGTGGTCCGGGGCGCGGCCGTCCTGTCGGCGCTCTTCCTGGTGTGGCGCTCGCAGCGGCAGAGGTAGGGCCGTAGGCGGCCGCGGGAGTCGGAGCCGGTCGCGCGGTGCGGAAAGGTGTAGGTCGCACGGGCCGGTGGTCCCCCCGTTCCCGGCCCTGGGCACAATGGCCCATATGACCTCGCGCCCGCTGACCGTCGGCTTCGACCTCGACATGACCCTGATCGACTCCCGGCCCGGCATCCGCGCCTGCTACCTGGCGCTGTCCGAGCGGACGGGGACGTACATCGACGCCGACCTCGCCGTCACGCGGCTCGGGCCGCCGCTCGCGCAGGAGCTGGTCAACTGGTTCCCCGCCGACCGGGTCGAGCCCATGGGCGACCTGTATCGCGAGATGTACCCGGAGATCGCGGTGACCGCGACGCCCGCGCTGACCGGCGCCCGTGAGGCGCTCACGGCGGTGCGGGAGTCCGGCGGCCGGGCGATCGTGGTCACCGCCAAGTACGAGCCGAACGCCAAGCTGCACCTGGAGCACCTGGGCATCGAGGCCGACGCGGTGATCGGCGACCTGTGGGCCGAGCAGAAGGCGCAGGCGCTGCGCGAGCACGGCGCCCGGGTGTACGTGGGCGACCACGTCGGGGACGTGCGCGGCGCCCGGACGGCCGGCGCCCTGTCGGTGGCCGTGGCCACCGGGCCGTGCGCCGCGGGAGAGCTGCGCGCGGCGGGCGCGGACGTCGTACTCGCCGATCTGAACGAGTTTCCGAATTGGTTTTCGGCCTTCCGCGCGGCCTTTTAGGACGAACGTGCGCGAGGGCGTCGCCTACCGGGTGCCCTCGCGGGCCTGCCGACGGCCGGCCGCGATCGACCGCAGGACACCCGCCCCCGCGATCAGGAAGCCGACGCCCATGAGCATGCTCAGGCCGAACATGTAGGTCGGAAAAGGCTTCGCGCCGAGGAACAGCGGGGCCACCGTGACCAGAGTGGCCAGCGCGCCGACGAAGAACACGACGGCACCGGCACGGATCAGCCGGTCACCGGCCGCGGCGGAATTCGCTTGGGTTTTGTCACGCACCGGACCAGGGTAGTTCCTGGCGCGAAGGAACAAGCGGGGGACGTCTTGTCACCCGCCCCAAGACCATTAGCCTGGGTACCGGCGGGTCCTGACGCGGCCCGCCCCAGTGCTATCAAGAGCCCGTTGCAGAAGCAGTTTTCCGACGAGTACGAGGACGAGGACGGAAGTGCCCACCGGCAAGGTCAAGTGGTTCAACAGTGAGAAGGGCTTCGGCTTCCTCTCCCGCGACGACGGCGGTGACGTCTTCGTCCATTCCTCCGTCCTTCCCGCCGGAGTCGACTCCCTCAAGCCGGGACAGCGCGTCGAGTTCGGCGTCGTCGCCGGTCAGCGGGGCGACCAGGCGCTGTCGGTGACGCTCCTGGACCCGACCCCCTCGGTCGCGGCCGCGCAGCGCAAGAAGCCGGACGAGCTGGCCTCCATCGTGCAGGACCTGACGACCCTCCTCGAGAACATCACCCCGATGCTCGAGAAGGGCCGCTATCCGGAGAAGACCTCCGGCAAGAAGATCGCGGGCCTGCTGCGCGCGGTCGCCGACCAGCTGGACGTCTAGTCGGCGCGGAAGGACCACAGGAACACGGGCACCGGCTACGGGAAGTCCAGCGCGTCCGGGCCGAGGGGCGGCACGAGTCCCTCGGCCGCCGCACGGGTGAGCAGCCCGCGGACCGCCGCGTAGCCGTCCTCGCCGAGCCCGGCGGTGAACTCGTTGACGTACAGGCCGATGTGCTGGTCGGCGACGGCCGGGTCCATCTCCTGGGCGTGCTCCATGACGTAGGGCCGGGACGCCTCCGGGTCGTCCCAGGCCATGCGCACAGACGTGCGAATGGACTCGGCGAGCCGGTTCAGGCGCTCGGCGCCCAGCGACCGCTTGGCGACGATCGCGCCGAGCGGGATCGGCAGGCCGGTGGTGCTCTCCCAGTGCTCGCCCATGTCGGCGAGCTTGTGCAGGCCGTAGTTCTGGTAGGTGAAGCGGGCCTCGTGGATCACGAGTCCCGCGTCCACCTTGCCGTCCCGTACGGCGGGCATGATCTCGTGGAACGGCATCACCACGATCTCCCCGACCCCTCCGGGGACGGTGTCCGCGGCCCACAGGCGGAAGAGCAGGTACGCCGTCGACCTCTCGCTCGGCACCGCGACCGTGCGGCCCGCCAGTCCCGCACCGCCGCCGGGGACGCCTCCGGCCCCCGGCTCCCGGGTGAGCACCAGCGGCCCGCAGCCCCGGCCCAGCGCGCCGCCGCACGGGAGCAGCGCGTACTCCCGCAGGACGTACGGCAGCACCGCGTACGACACCTTCAGCACGTCGAACTCGCCGCGCTCGGCCATGCCGTTGGTGATGTCGATGTCCGCGAAGGTGACGTCGAGCGCGGGCGCGTCCGGGACGCGGCCGTGGGCGAGGGCGTCGAAGACGAAGGTGTCGTTGGGGCAGGGGGAGTAGGCGATCTGCAGAGGTCGGCTCTCAGGGCTCATGTGGGTTCCAACTCGTGAGGACGGGCGCGAGCTTCCCGAAACCCTCGGTCAGGGCCGCGAGGGCGTCGCCGACGCGCCAGGCGGCGCGGTCCCGGGGGCCCACGGGGTTGGAGACGGCGCGGATCTCCAGCACCGGCACGTGGTGCGCGGCGGCCGCCTCGGCGACCCCGAACCCCTCCATGCCCTCGGCGAGGACGCGGGGGTGCCGGGCGCGCAGCGCGTCGGCCCGGGCGGCGGTCCCGGTGACGGTGGAGACGGTGAGCACCGTGCCTGTACGGGCTCCGGTGGCGGCCACGACGCTCCGTACGAGTGTTTCGGGCGGACGGTGGGTGACGGTGCCGAAGCCCAGCTCGGTCACCGGCAGGAACCCGTCGGCGGTCTCGGCGCCCAGGTCGGCGGCGGTGATCTCGTCGGCGACGACGAGCGAGGCGACGGGCGCGCCGGGCGGGAAGCCCCCGCCGATGCCGGCGCAGACGACGAGGTCGTAGGGGGTGCCGCCGAGGGCGGCGGCGGTGAGGGCGGCGGCGGTCGACGCGGCGGACAGGGCCGGTCCGACACCGGCGGCGAGCAGGTCGCAGCCGGCGGTGCGGCGCAGGGTCGCCCCGGGCAGCGCGACCTCGTGGAACGGCCCCGGGAACGCCCGGGCCACCGCGTCCCGTTCGACGGGGACCGCGGTGGCCACGAGGACGCGTAGGGAGGACGTGGTCAGGAGTTCTTCTGGAGCTTGAAGGACCACAGACCGGTCACTTCCTTGTCGCCCTCCTTGACGGAGACCAGCGTCGAGTTGCCGCTGGCGCCGTACTGGGCGTTGAAGAACACGCTGCCCGGGATCGTGCGGTAGGTCTTCGTGCTGGCGTCGGTGAGCGGCTGACCGTTCATCAGAATGGTCCAGCCCTTGTCGGCGATCTCCGGGTCGACACCGAAGCGTACGGTCTCGTCCGGGTCGACCTTGATCGACTTGATGTCGGTGTCCTTGAGGCACTTGGCCAGGTCGGCCGTCTGCAGCGACTTGCCGTCGTTGTAGCAGCTGGCCTCCGAGCTGACCGAGGACTGGCCGACGGTGATCGTGGCCAGAGGCGTCGGCTTCTCGCAGGCCGTGAGGACGAGCAGTCCGGCGAAAACGGCACCGGCAGCGGCGACGGCGCGGCGGCGTCGCACGGCGGATTGCAGCGTGGTCATGGCCGAAGGCTATCGGGCACCTCGGGCGGACCGCCCACGCGGGGGTACGGCGTGCCGCCCGGCCGGTACGCCGGAGTGCCGCGCGTCAGGCCACACGGGGCCGGGGGGCGCCCCCGTGCCGGGCCGAGGCCAGCAGGCCGCGGACGGTGGTCAGCCATCCGGCGGCCACGATGGCGGCGGCCACCGACAGGCCCAGGGTGCCGTTCAGCGGCAGCACGATGCCGATCGCGCCGCCGAGTACCCAGGCCATCTGCAGCAGCGTCTCGGAGCGGGCGAACGCCGAGGTGCGCACGAGCTCGGGCACGTCCCGCTGGATGAGCGCGTCCAGGGACAGCTTGGCCAGCGCCTGCGCGAAGCCGGCGATCCCGGCCAGGCAGGCCACCACGAACGTGCCGAAGAAGATGGCCGCCGTGATCGCCGTGCCCAGCACGATCGCGACGACGGTCACGATGATCAGCTCCGGCGCCCGCGACCGCAGCCACGCGCCGACCGCCGTGCCGAGCGCGTTGCCCGCGCCCGCGGAGACGCCGACGATCCCCAGGGACACCGCGGCACTGGCCCCGCCCAGCGGGTGCTCCCGCAGCAGGAAGGCGAGGAAGAAGATCAGGAAGCCGGACAGGCAGCGCAGCGTGGCGTTCGCGGCCAGGGCGTGCGTGACCGCCGCGCCGACGGTGCGCAGGCCGGGCCGCTTGACCGGCTTGCGGTGCGGGCCGTGCAGGTGCTGCGCGTCCGCGGCGAGCAGGGCCCGGTCCTCGCCCTTGGCCGAGTCCACCTTCGGGGGCAGCGAGAGGGACAGGAAGGTTCCCGCCACGAAGATCACGAAGGCGCCGTAGAGCGGATAGGGGGAGCCGAGGACCTGCAGGCCGGCGCCGATCGGCGCGGCGACGCCCGTGGCGAGCAACCCGCCGAGCGTCACTCGCGAGTTCGCCTTCACCAGCGAGAACCGGGGTGGCAGCAGCCGGGGCACGACGGCGCTGCGGACCACGCCGTACGCCTTCGAGGCGACCAGCACGCCCAGCGCGGCCGGATACAGCTCCAGGCTGCCGCTGGCCGCGGCCCCCGAGATGATCAGCGCGAGCAGGGCGCGGGCCAGCATCGCGCCGGCCATCGCGGCCCGGCGGCCGTGCGGCAGGCGGTCCAGGAGGGGGCCGATGACGGGCGCCAGGATCGTGAACGGCGCCATGGTGACGGCGAGATAGAGAGCGACCCGGCCGCGCGCCTCGTCGGTGGGCACGGAGAAGAAGACGGTGGAGGCGAGCGCGACGGTGATCATGACGTCGCCCGCGCCGTTGACCGCGTGCAGTTCGATCAGCTTGCCGAGCCCGGACTCACCCGCTCCGTGCGCGTGCGTGGCCTTCCGGATACCCCGGGCCGCGCCGGTGAACGGGAGGTGCAGGGCACGGCCGACCGCGCGGACGGACCCGCCGAACCGGCCCGAACCGCTTCCCCGGCCACTTCCCTTCATCCCCTTGAGCCCCTTGGTCTCACCGATCCCGGCGGCTCCCGGAGGCGTCCTCGCGGCTGCCACCCCGTCATAGTGCCCCGAGACGGGCACGGGTAGTGCGATTACGGCACGGAAGGGACCGAAGGGCCCGCCGGAACACACCCTTGCGGTGCCGTCCGGCGGAGCGGGCCAGGTCGGGGGCGGGAAGAAAAGTGCCGCCGCGCAGCGGCGAAGCACCCCGTCGGTGTAGGCCGACGGCACGCGAGAAGGTAGCGTGCACAGCGCGCCGTGGCGAACGTTCTCGGCCGCGCGCCTTACGGGCATACCGCAGAATGGATGACGTAGGTGCGCCCGAGCGCGATCGGGCGCGGACGTCGACGCGGTCCCCGGGCTCCGCTCCGTCCGCCCCGCCCGCCTTCAGGCCGGCGCACCCTGAGAGACGGCGTAGGAGAGAAGCGATACCTGTGAGCGCAGCGACCACGCGAAGCCGCACCCCCGACCGCCTGTGCGCCGAGGCCGTCGACCTCGCCCGCGCCGCAGCCGAGGAGGCTGCCGCGCCCGGCGTCGTCGGGGAGCACACGGGCGTGGTGTCCGAGGGCGACCGCGTCGTCACGCACTTCTTCGAGTGCAAGGAGCTGGGATACCGCGGCTGGCGCTGGGCCGCGACCGTGGCCCGCGCCTCCCGCGCGAAGATCGTCACCCTGGACGAGGTCGTCCTGCTGCCCGGCCCCGACGCGCTGCTCGCCCCGGAGTGGGTGCCGTGGAGCGAGCGCCTGCGCCCCGGCGACATGGGCCCCGGCGACCTGCTGCCCACGGACGCCGAGGACCTCCGGCTGGAGCCCGGCTACAGCGGCGAGGACGAGCCGGTGCCGAGCTCCGCGGTCTCCGCGGACATGGCCGAGCTGGTCGAGGCGGAGGACGCCGAGGTCACCGCCGGCACGCCGCGCAACCTCCCGGCGGCGCCCCTGCGCGGCTCGATCGCGGCCGTCGCCGAGGAACTCGGGATGCGCCGGGCGCGGGTGCTCTCCCGGTACGGCCTGCATGTCGCCGCCGACCGCTGGGAGAAGGCCTTCGGGCCGAAGACACCGATGGCCCAGGCGGCCCCCGCGGCCTGTGTGAGCTGCGGCTTCCTGATGCCGATCGGCGGTTCCCTGGGCCAGGCCTTCGGCGTGTGCGCGAACGAGTTCTCCCCGGCCGACGGACATGTGGTGTCGCTGGCGTACGGGTGCGGCGGGCACTCCGAGGCCGCCGTCATGCCGAAGCCGCCGCAGCCGCCCCCGCCGGTGGTCGACGAGACCCAGGTCGAACCCTTCCCGCTGCGCCCGGCCCGCGACTCGGGATCGGTCCCCGCGGCGGTCGCGGACGAGGAGACGGCCGAGCTGGGCCACTCGTAGGGTCCGCGGCCCGCGTGAGCGTGGCGCCCGCGTAGCCGTGGCGCCCGCGCGCGTGATGCCCGCGCATCCTTGGGGCCCGTGGTGCCCGAGCTCCGCTGGGGCCCGTGGTGCCCGCGTGTCCGGCGCGCGCCCCCCTGGGGCCGGGTGCGCCGGTGCGGCGTCGGCCCGTGCGTGATGGGCGGTCAGGGGCCGCACGGCGGCGGTCGGCCGCGGTCAGGTCCGGCGGCGGCCGGTGCGGGTCCGCGCGCGGTGTGGAACGGGCTTGGTCACTCGTCCTCTGGCGGGTGGGGCTTGGTGGGGTTCTTCCTCTCCCACGTTCCTTGGGAAACGGAGCCGTCGGCACCGGGTTCGTGGATGCGCCCCCGATACGGAGCGTGCCGCCGATCCCGTAGAGCGTCGGCCGGAAGTCCCTCCCGGGTACGCGGCCGTGCGTGACGGCGTCGGCCGCCGGCTCGGCCGCGAGGTGCCCCCGGTCCGTACCGGGAGTGGGGCTATTGCCTGCGGGGGCGGAGCCCTGGACGGTGCGGACGGTGTCCGGCGGGGCGGTACCGTCGACCTCACATATGCGAGGAGATGCAACGTGAGCATGATCGTGCCGTCGCCGGCCGAGGGTGTCGATCCCTTCGGGACGGCGCGTCTGCGCCGCGGCGTGCTGGACGCGTGGGCCACCAGCCCGGCCCGTTTCCGTGAGGACGCCAACGCCGAGGAGGACCTCGTCCTCGGCGGCTACCGGGACCGTCTCGTCGTCGAGCTGGCGCAGAACGCCGCCGACGCCGCCGCCCGCGCCGGCGTCCCCGGGCGGCTGCGCCTCACCCTCCGCGACGACGTCCTGGTCGCCGCCAACACCGGTGCCCCGCTGGACGCGGCCGGCGTGGAGTCGCTGTCCACGCTGCGCGCCTCCGCGAAGCGGGACACCCCGTCGGTCGGCCGCTTCGGCGTCGGGTTCGCCGCCGTCCTCTCCGTCACCGACGAGCCCGCGGTCGTCGGCCGGCACGGCGGGGTGCGCTGGTCCCTGGCCGAGGCCCGCGACCTCGCCGAGGAGACCGCCCGGCACAGCCCCGGCCTGGGCGACGAGATCCGCCGTCGCGACGGGCACGTACCGCTGCTGCGCCTGCCCTTCACCGCCGAGGGCACCGCGCCCGACCCCTACGACACGGTCGTCATCCTGCCGCTGCGCGACACGGCCGCCGCCGACCTGGCCGAACGGATGCTGCTCGCCGTCGACGACGCCCTGCTCCTCGCCCTGCCGGGGCTGGAGGAGGTCGTCGTGGAGATCGGCGACGCCGGTCCGCGCACCCTGCGCCGCCGCACCGAGGGCGCTCTGACCGTCGTGGAGGACACCCGCGAGGGCACGACCCGCTGGCGCACAGCGGAGGCGCACGGTCCGCTCACCCCGGACCTGCTGGCCGGTCGGCCGGTCGAGGAGCGCCTGCGCCCGCACTGGTCGGTCACCTGGGCGGTGCCCGTCGACCCCGACGGCGGCCCGGCCCGGCCCCGTACCAGCCCGGTCGTCCACGCGCCCACGCCCAGCGACGAGCCGCTCGGCGTCCCCGCCCTGCTCATCGCCTCCTTCCCGCTGGACACCACCCGCCGCCGCGCCGCGCCCGGCCCGCTGACCGACTTCGTGGTCGCTCGCGCGGCGGACGCCTACGCCGAACTCCTCGCCGACTGGCGGCCGGTGACGGCCGGGATCATCGCACTCGTGCCCGGTCCGCTGGGCAAGGGCGAGCTGGACGGCGCGCTGCGCCAGGCGGTCCTCGACCGGCTGCCGCGCACGTCCTTCCTGCCGCCCGCCGCCGAGCCGAAGGAGGCCGACTCCGACCTGCCCGAGTCGCTGCGGCCGCGGGACGCGGAGGTGGTGGAGGGCGCGGGTGCCGACACCGTGCGCGTCCTCGCCGAGGTGCTGCCCACCCTCCTGCCCGCCGGTCTCGAACGGCGCGTGGAGCTGCGCACGCTGGGCGTGGCCCGGGTGCCGCTGACCGACGCGATCGACCGGCTGGCCGGGCTGGAGAAGGAGCCGGTCTGGTGGCGGCGGCTGTACGACTCCCTCGCGGGCGTCGATCCGGACCGGCTGTCGGGACTGCCGGTGCCGCTGGCCGACGGGCGGACGACGCTCGGGCCCCGGCAGGTGCTGCTGCCCACCCCGGACGCCGCCCCGGTCGACCCGGAGATGCTCGCCCGGCTCGGCCTGAAGGTCGCCCACCCGGACGCCGCCCACCCGATCCTGGAGAAGCTCGGCGCCCTGCCCGCCACCCCGCGCGCGGTGCTCACCACCCCCCAGGTGCGGGCCGCCGTCGCCGCCTCCCTCGACGACGACGCCGGGGCGTGGGACGAGGACACCCCGGACGCCGAGGAACTCGCCGACACCGTCCTCGCCCTGGTGCGGGACGCGGGCCTGGAGCCCGGCGACGAACCCTGGCTCGGCGCGCTCGCCCTGCCCGACGAGGACGGCGAACTCGCCCCGGCCGGTGAACTGGTCCTGCCCGGCGCCCCGTTCGCGGAGGTCATGCGGGAGGGCGAACTGCCCGCGGTCGACGCCGAACTCGCCGCCCGGTGGGGCGAGCAGCCGCTGGCCGCCTGCGGGGTGCTCGCGCACTTCGCCCTGGTGCGGGCCACCGACGTCGTCCTCGACCCCGACGAACTGGAGCCCCGGGAGGGCGACTTCCCCGAGCCGGACGACCCCGGACTGCTCGACGCGGTCGACGTGTGGTGCGAGGACGTCCTCGACCGGTTCCCGGACACGCCCGTGCCGCCGGTCGCCACCGAGATCGTCGCCGTGCGCGACCTGGACCTCGTCGACGACGACCAGTGGCCCGACGCCCTCGCCCAGCTGGCCCGCCCGCCGCTGCGGGACGCACTGGTCCAGCCGGTGCGGATCCTGCTGCCGGACGGCACCCACGAGATCGTCCGGCCTTACACCGCCTGGTGGTTGCGCGGGCATCCGGTGCTCGGCGGACGCCGCCCGGCCGGTCTGCGCGCCGCCGGCTCCGACCCGCTGCTGCGCGGCCTGTACGACGAGGCCGACGCGACCGGCTTCGACGACGAGCAGGTGCTGCGCGCGCTGGGCGTGCGGACGAGCGTCGCGGCCCTGCTCGACGAGCCCGGCGGCGCCGCGGAGCTGCTCGACCGGCTCGCCGAGCCGGAGCGCCCGGTGACCTCCGCCCAACTGCACGCCCTGTACGGCGCGCTGGCCGAGCTGGACCCGGATCAGGTGACGCTGCCGGACGAGCTGCGGGCCGTGGTCGACGGGCGGGTGGAGGTCGTGGACGCGGCCGACGCCGTGGTGTGCGACTCGCCGGACCTGCTGCCGTTCACCGAGGGCGTCCCCCTGCTGCCCGTACGGCCGTCGCGGGCGGCCGAGCTGGCCGAGCTGTTCCAGGTGCGCCGGCTCAGCGAGTCGGTCACCGGCGAGGTGGACTCCGAGGGCACCGAGCACGACGTACCGGAGCCGGTGCGGGCGCTGCTCGGGCCGCGGGCCCCCGGGACCTACGTCGAGCACGAGGAACTCGTCGTGGACGGGACCGAGTTGGACTGGCGTCTGACGGCGGACGGGGTGCTGCACGCGGCGACCCTGGAAGGCGTGGCCGCCGGGCTGGCCTGGGCGGCGGGTCAGTGGCCGCGCCGGTTCGAGGTCGCGGCCCTGCTGGAGGACCCGTCCCGGACCGAGGAGCTGGCGCGGGACCGCTGGTTCGACTGAACCGCGCGGGCGCCCGCGCCCGGAGGACCGAAACGCCCACGCACCCGCGTCCGAACACCGGGTAAACCCGGGCTCAAAAAAACTTCACAGGGTCGTACAACCTTTCACAATCGCCTCGGGTCTCGTCTGTGGAGTCAGCGGACTCCACAGATTCGACTCGGGCATCGCGAAAGCTCTTGAGCCGCACGCGATCCCCCTCCAACGTGGGGACAACACATGCGCATTCGTGCCTCTGTCGCCGTCGTGACCGGCGCTCTGGCCCTCACCGCCCTCGCTGTTCCGGCCGCGCAGGCGGACGGCCGGGGGAACCTGGCCGCGCACATCCCGACGCTCACCAAGAGCTCGACGGGCTTCAAGGCCGCGCCGTCCGTGGCCGACGCCCCGGCGGACGAGACCCTGGGTGACACCCAGATCACGAGCGTCTCCGTCAACGCCGGCAAGGACATCGTCGTCGGCGTCTCGGCGAAGAAGACCTTCACCGTCTCGGTGACGGCGACCGACCCCAACGGGATCTACGACGCCTTCCCCGTCCTGTGGCACGGCCCGGACATGGACAACATCGACGGCGTGATCGAGCCGACCACCATCGACAACGACCAGGTCGGCTCCTGCACCGCCGTCAACGCGACCACCTCGACCTGCAAGGTCACGATGGTCGCCGACCCGCTGGACAACATCTACAGCAACATCCTGGCCGGCACCTGGAAGGTGTGGGTGGGCGCCGCCGGCAACGACGGCGACTACGTCATCAAGGACGCCTACAAGACCGCCCGGGTCCAGCGCTACTCCAAGCTGACCGTCAACGCCTCGCCGGAGCCCGTCTACAAGGGCAAGACCATCACGGTCACCGGCAAGCTGTCCCGCGCCAACTGGGACGACCTGCAGTACCACGGCTACGCCAACCAGTACGTGAAGCTGCAGTACCGCAAGTCGGGCTCCAGCACCTACACCACGCTGAAGACCATCAAGTCGGACTCGTACGGCAACCTGAAGACCACCACCACCGCGAGCGCCGACGGTTACTACCGCTACAGCTTCGCGGGCACCACGACCACCCCGGCGGTCAACGCCACGGGTGACTTCGTCGACGTGAAGTAGTCCCCGGCGCCGCGTCGTTCCCGAAAGACCCGCACCGCCGCTCCCGACCTGTGGGGGCGGCGGTGCGTCGCGTAATGAGCACGTCAAGCGTTGGGCCGCGGGCGACAAAATCGTGAGCGCCCGCCACAACCTTTTCGGCCGGTCGCGGATCTGATCGCGTGAGTCAACAGACTTCAAGATCCTTTGGGCCCCGCGCCGCCGAAGACGAGCCGTAAGGAACGACCTGCGGCCGGGCCCCTTCTCCCACTGGGGAACGCATGCGTATTCGAGCCACCGTGGCCGCCGTCTCCGGCGCCCTGGCCCTCGCCGCCTTCGCCGTGCCCGCCGCGCACGCCACCGACGCCCCGTCCTACAAGGCGCAGGCCGAGAAGGCAGTTTCGGCCTCCGGCAAGTCCGCCTACACCGCCGGGACCGCCGCGGACCTGGACGTCACCTTCTCGAACCTGAAGATCGCCTCCGCGATCAAGGTCGGCACGACCAACCACGTCTCCGCCACGGTCACGTACACGATGACCTTCGGGCCGGGCTACCAGCTCAACGGCGACGACTTCGACAACGGCCCCTTCATCTACAAGGGCTCCTCGCCCGACACCGCGGTCAACGTGCTGTTCGGCGACGCCCCGGCGACCTGCACCGCCACCTCGTCGACGACCGCGTCCTGCAAGGGACTCGTCGACATCCGCCCCGCCGACGGCGACCTGCTCAACTCCGACGCCGGCACCTGGTCGGCCGGCGCGCTGGCCGTGCAGTACAGCACCAACGACGAGACAGTCCAGGGCGGCCTGGGCAGCACCAAGGTCCAGCGCTACTCCAAGCTGACCGTCAACGCCGGCCCGGAGCCCGTCGCCAAGGGCAAGACCCTGACCGCGACCGGCAAGCTCTCCCGCGCCAACTGGGAGGACGGCCTGTACCACGGCTACACCAACCAGCCGGTCAAGCTCCAGTTCCGCAAGGCGGGCACGACCACGTACACCACCGTCAAGACGGTGTACTCCGACTCCTACGGCAACGTGAAGACCACCACCACCGCCAACTACGACGGCTACTGGCGCTTCAGCTTCGCCGGCACCTCGACCACCCCGGCGGTCAACGCCACCGGCGACTACGTCGACGTGCAGTAAGCAACTCCGCTGGGGCCTTTCCTTCGGCTCGGGCCGGCTCGGGCAACGGTGCCTTCCGAGGTGCCAGACCCCGCGACCCCGGCAAGATCCGAAAGAGAGGCCCTTAGGAGGCCCTTAGGCGGGGAAGCGGCGGCCGACCCACTTCCACAGCAGTTCCAGGGCGGCCGCCGCCACCGCGGCGATGCCCACCGCGACCCACGGCAGCGTCGTCCCCACCAGCTCCAGCGCGAAGAAGCGCTGGAGCCCGGGAACGACGAGCACACACAGGAACGCGGCCCCCATGGCCGCCACCAGCGCGATCCGCCACCAGGTGTACGGCCGGGCGATGATCGCCAGCACCCACATCGAGACCAGGAAGAGCGTCAGCGTCGCCGCGCTGGTCTCCGCCTCCAGGGAGCCCGGCCCGGTGTAGTGGTGCCGGGCGACGAGATAGGCGGCGAAGGTCGCCACGGCGGCCACCACCCCGCCCGGCACCGCGTAGCGCATGACCCGCCGGACGAAGTGCGGGCGGGCCCGCTCCGTGTTGGGGGCCAGCGCGAGGAAGAAGGCCGGGACGCCGATGGTGAGGGTGGACAGCAGGGTCAGGTGCCGGGGCAGGAACGGGTACTCCACCTGCCAGGCGGTGACCAGGAGGGCCAGCAGCACCGAGTAGACCGTCTTCACCAGGAACAGGGTCGCGACCCGGGTGATGTTGCCGATGACCCGGCGCCCCTCGGCGACCACGGACGGCAGGCCGGCGAAGCTGTTGTCCAGCAGCACGATCTGCGCCACGGCCCGGGTGGCCTCGGACCCCGAGCCCATCGACACGCCGATGTCGGCGTCCTTCAGCGCGAGCACGTCGTTCACGCCGTCGCCGGTCATCGCGACCGTGTGCCCCCGCGACTGCAGAGCTGCCACCATGTCCCGCTTCTGCCGCGGGGTGACCCGCCCGAACACCGTGCCCTCCTCCAGCGCCCGCGCCATGCCGTCGCGGTCCGCGGGCAGCCGGCGCGCGTCGACGGCGGAGCCGGTGAGACCGACCTTCGCGGCGACCGCGCCGACGGAGACCGCGTTGTCGCCGGAGATGACCTTGGCGCGCACGTTCTGCGCGGTGAAGTAGCCGAGCGTCCCGGCGGCGTCGGGACGCAGCCGCTGCTCCAGCACGACCAGGGCGGCGGGCGTGACGGACCGCGTGATGCCGGGGTCGTCGAGGTCGCCGCCCGCACGGGCGAGCAGCAGCACCCGCAGGCCCCGCTCGTTCAGCCGTCCGGTCTCGGCGAGGGCGGGGGAGCCCTCGGGCAGCAGTACGTCGGGGGCGCCGAGCAGCCACGTGCTCGCCTGCCCGTCGCCCTCGCTGAAGGTGGCGCCGCTGTACTTGCGGGCGGAGGAGAAGGGCAGCGACTCCACGCAGCGCCACTCCTCGCTGTCCGGGTAGGCGTCGATGATCGCCCGCAGGGAGGCGTTCGGGCGCGGGTCGGACTCGCCGAGGGCGCCGAGCACTTGTCGGACGTACGCCTCGTCGTAGCCGTCCAGGGCCCTGAGCTCGCCGACGTCCATGCCGCCCTCGGTGAGGGTGCCGGTCTTGTCCAGGCACACCGTGTCGACGCGGGCGAGGCCCTCGATGGCGGGCAGCTCCTGGACCAGGCACTGCCTGCGGCCCAGCCGGATGACGCCGATGGCGAAGGCGACGGAGGTGAGGAGCACCAGCCCCTCCGGGACCATGGGCACGATCCCGCCGACGGTCCGGGCGACGGAGCTCTTGAGGTCGCTGTGCTTCACCACGAGCTGGCTGACGACCAGGCCGATCGCGGTCGGGACCATCATCCACGTGACGTACTTGAGGATGGTGGAGATCCCGGTGCGCAGCTCGGAGTGGACGAGGGTGAAGCGGGAGGCCTCCTCGGCGAGCTGGGCGGCGTAGGCCTCGCGGCCGACCTTGGCCGCCTGGTAGGCGCCGCCGCCGGCGACGACGAAGCTGCCCGACATGACGGTGGCACCGGGCCGCTTGAGCACCGGGTCGGCCTCGCCGGTGAGCAGCGACTCGTCGATCTCGAGACCGTCGGCCTCGACGCAGACGCCGTCGACGACGATCTTGTCGCCCGGCCCGACTTCCAGCAGGTCGTCGAGGACGATCTCGCCGGTGCCGACCTCGGCGGCGGCGCCGTCCCGCCGGACGGTGGGCCGCGCCTCCCCGATCACGGCCAGCGAGTCGAGGGTCTGCTTCGCCCGCCACTCCTGGACGATGCCGATCCCGGTGTTGGCGAGGATCACGAAGCCGAAGAGGCTGTCCTGGATCGGCGCGACGAACAGCATGATCAGCCAGAGCACACCGATGATCGCGTTGAACCGGGTGAGGACGTTCGCACGGACGATCTCGGGCAGGGAACGGCTGCTGCGCACCGGTACGTCGTTGACCTGCCCGCGCGCGACGCGCTCCGCGACCTCGGCGGCGGTCAGCCCGCCCGCCCGCACCGGCGCGCGCACGGGGTGCGCCTCGGCCGGCCCGGCGCCCGCGTCGATGTGCGTCATGCCTTCGACGGTACGTGCGGTTGTACGGCTTCACCCGCCGAGTGGGCGGAAGATCCGACCTGGGGAGGAGGCGTCGTACGGCGGGTGGACCCGGGGCGTCACTCCGCGGACGTCGGCTGCTGCTCCGACTCGGGCGCGGGCGAGTCCGCCGCCCGACGGAGCGCGGCGTCGCGCCCGCGGACGTACCAGATGCCGATGAGGCCGAGGCCGGCGCCGGCCAGGCAGGTCCAGACCCACCAGGCGCGGCCGTGGTCCTCGAGCCGGCCGTAGAAGGGGAGCTGGACCAGGAAGAGGACGAACCACACGATCGTGCCGCCGATGATGGTGGCTATCACGGGGCCCTCCAGGGGCTCCGGCGCCTCGTGCTTGGGGGTCCACTTCGCCATGGCCCTCAGCTTACGGCCCCCGTGCCGCGGCTCCTCGCGGCCGTCGGTGATCGTTTCGGATCCCTTGCCCGCCAGGGGTCTACGCGCGGAGATGGCCTTTTGGCGTTTATATGTTCATACTGAAACAGTCTGAGTCTGGCCACTTCTGTTCGTAGGAAACACCAACAGAGCCCTGGGGGAGACCTGCTGGTGACCCGAAGGCGGCGAGACTCGATCATGTTTCCGGCCCCGGTACCCCCGTACCCCCCGCACCCCTGAGGTCACCCGCATGTCCACCTCGGCCACCGCCAAGGCTCCCGCTCCCGAGCAGCCGGGCACGCCGCCCGCCTACGGCGCTCTCGACCGCTACTTCAAGATCTCCGAACGGGGCAGCACGCTGTCCCGCGAGATCCGCGGCGGTTTCGCCACCTTCTTCGCGATGGCGTACATCATCGTGCTGAACCCGATCATCCTCGGCAGCGCGAAGGACATGTACGGGCATCAGCTCGACAACGGCCAGCTGGTCACCGCCACCGCCGTGACCGCCGCGTTCACCACGCTCCTCATGGGCGTCATCGGCAACGTCCCGATCGCCCTGGCCGCCGGCCTCGGCGTGAACACGGTCGTCGCCCTCCAGCTCGCCCCGCGGATGTCGTGGCCCGACGCCATGGGCATGGTCGTGCTCGCCGGCTTCGTCGTCATGCTGCTGGTCGCCACCGGCCTGCGCGAGCGGGTCATGAACGCGGTGCCGCTCGGCCTGCGCAAGGGCATCGCCATCGGCATCGGCCTGTTCATCATGCTGATCGGCCTGGTCGACTCCGGCTTCGTCTCCCGCATCCCGGACGCCGCCCACACCACCGTCCCGCTCCAGCTCGGCGCCGACGGTCACCTCACCGGCTGGCCGGTCCTGATCTTCATCCTGGGCGCGCTGCTCACCCTCGCCCTGATCATCCGCAAGGTGCCCGGCGCGATCCTCATCTCGATCGTCGCCATGACGGTGCTCGCGATGGTCGTCGACGCCCTCGTCAAGGTGCCCTCCTGGGGCCTGACCACCCCGAAGTGGCCCGGCAACCCGGTCTCCACCCCCGACTTCGGCCTGATCGGCAAGGTCAGCCTCTTCGGCGGCTTCTCCCAGGTCGGCCTGCTGACCGGCATCCTCTTCGTCTTCACCGTGCTGCTGTCGTGCTTCTTCGACGCGATGGGCACGATCATGGGCGTCAGCGACGAGGCCAAGCTCACGGACGCGCAGGGCCAGATGCCCGGCATCAACAAGGTCCTCTTCGTCGACGGCATCGCCGTCGCGGCGGGCGGCGCCAGCTCCTCCTCGGCCACCACCTGCTTCGTGGAGTCCACGGCCGGCGTCGGCGAGGGCGCCCGCACCGGTTTCGCCAACGTGATCACCGGCGCGCTGTTCGCCGTGGCGCTCTTCCTGACCCCCATCGCCACGATGGTCCCGTCCCAGGCGGCCACCCCGGCCCTGCTCGCGGTCGGCTTCCTGATCCTGGCGGGCTCGGTCAAGGACATCGACTGGGCGGACTTCACGATCGCCGTCCCGGCCTTCGTCACCATGGTGATGATGCCGTTCACCTACTCGATCACCAACGGCATCGGCATGGGCTTCATCACCTTCGCGGTGCTGCGCCTGGCGGTCGGCCGCGGCCGCGAGGTCCCGGCGGCGATGTACGTGGTGGCAGCGGTCTTCGCCTTCTACTACCTGATGCCGGCCCTGGGCCTGACCTGATCCCGCCCGACGGGGTCACGCGAGGCCCGCGCCCGCGCACCCGGCGCGCCCGCGCTCACGTGACCCCGTAGAACTTCTCCGTCTCCTCGACGGCGGTCTGGAACCGCTGGTCGAAGTCATCGCGAATGAGCGTTCGGACGACATAGTCCTGGACGCTCATTCCCCTTTTCGCGGCGTGGCACCGGAGCCGTTCGAGCAGCTCACGGTCCATACGCAGGCTGAGCACGCTGGTCCCCATGCCAACGAGGGTCGCCGCACGCTTCCGCGCGACGTGTCACGTTCCGCGCCGGGATCACCCGTATGGGTGATCTATGGGCGATCCGCCCCCGCAGTGGCCGGGCTCACGGGCATGGGGATGCGTCCCCGTTGGTCTTTAGTCAGGGTAATGAGTTACGCTAAAGAACATGCCGGACCTTACCCATGGCGACGACGCTGCCGCCGTGAACGCCCTGCGCTCCGCCGTGATGCGGTTGTCCCGTCGGCTCAAGCATCAGCGCGTCGACGAGTCGCTCAGCCCCACCGAGATGTCGGTGCTGGGCACCCTGTCCAACTGCGGCAGCGCCACCCCGGGCGAGCTCGCCCGCAAGGAGCACGTCCAGCCGCCGTCGATGACCCGCATCGTGGCGCTGCTGGAGGCCAAGGGCCTGGTCCGTCTGGAGCCGCATCCCGAGGACCGGCGCCAGAAGGTCGTCACCAGGACCGAGCAGGCCGAGACCATGCTCGAGGAGAGCCGCCGCAAGCGGAACGCCTTCCTGGCCGGCCTGGTCGACGGCCTCGACGAGGACGAGTGGGCGAAACTGCGCGCCGCCGCCCCCGTACTGGAGAAGCTCGCGCACCTGTAAGCACGCCGATCGAGGAGGCGACCCTTTTGAGTACGGGATCCGGAGCAGACTCCGCCCCCGCACCAGCCGCCCACTACTCCCCGCCCACCCCCCGCAGCGGCACCTCCGCGAAGTCCTCGATGTTCAGCTCACTGAGGATCCGGAACTACCGCCTCTTCTTCGTCGGCCAGGTCGTCTCCAACACCGGCACCTGGATGCAGCGCATCGCCCAGGACTGGCTGGTGCTCGGCCTCACCGGCTCCTCCGCGGCCGTCGGCGTCACGACGGCCCTGCAGTTCCTGCCGATGCTCCTCTTCGGCCTCTACGGCGGTGTCCTGGTCGACCGTCTGCCCAAGCGCCCCGCGCTGCTGGTCACCCAGTCCGCGATGGCCGCCACCGGCCTCGCGCTCGCCGCCCTCACCCTCACCGGCCACGTCCAGGTCTGGCACGTCTACCTCGCCGCGTTCGCCGTCGGCCTCGCCACGGTCGTCGACAACCCGGCCCGCCAGTCCTTCGTCTCCGAGATGGTCGGCCCGAAGCAGCTGCAGAACGCGGTCAGCCTGAACTCGGCCAACTTCCAGTCCGCCCGCCTGGTGGGTCCCGCCGTCGCGGGCGTCCTGATCACCGGCGTCGGCACCGGCTGGGCGTTCCTCCTCAACGGCCTGTCCTTCGTCGCGCCCATCGCCGGCCTGCTGCTGATGCGCGCCCGCGAGCTGCACGTCGTAGAGCGCGCCCCGCGCGGCAAGGGCCAGCTCCGGGAGGGCCTGCGCCATGTCGCCGGGCGGCCTGAGCTGATCTGGCCGATCGTCCTGGTCGGCTTCATCGGCACCTTCGGCTTCAACTTCCCGGTCTGGCTGTCCGCCTACGCCGACGACGTCTTCCACGCCGGGGCAGGCGCCTACAGCCTCTTCAACACGCTGATGGCGGTCGGCTCGCTGGTCGGCGCGCTGCTCGCCGCCCGGCGCGGCACGGCCCGGCTGCGGGTGCTGATCGCCGCGGCGGCCGCCTTCGGCACGCTGGAGATCGTGGCCGCGCTGACCCCGTCGTACTGGCCCTTCGCGCTGCTGATGATCCCGATCGGGATCTTCGGCCTGACGGTCAACGTCACCGCGAACACCGCGGTCCAGATGGCCACCGACCCGGCCATGCGCGGGCGGGTGATGGCCCTGTTCATGATGGTCTTCATGGGCGGTACGCCGCTGGGCGCGCCGGTCGTCGGCTGGGTCACCGACGTCTACGGTCCCCGTATCGGCTTCGTCCTCGGCGGCGTGGTCTCGGTCGCCGCGGCCGTCACCGTCGGCCTGCTGCTCGCCCGGGTGGGCGGCCTGCGCCTGTCGGTCGGCTGGCGGGGCGGCCACCCGCACGTCCGCTTCGTACCCCGCGAGTGCCGGGAGGAGCCGGCGCCGGCGTAGGCCCCCGCCCCCCGGCCCCGCCGGGGGCCGGTCCAGTCCCGGGGCAACTCCTCGGTCCCGAGGACCGGGCCGACAGGGGTGTCGGCGGTCACCAGGGCACGCCCGCGCGCACGGACGGGCAGAGCGACACTGGTGGCATGAGGCTCTTCGCCGCCGTGCTGCCGCCGGAGGACGTTCTCCGCGAGGTCGATCGCGCGGTCGCCGGGTTGCGGAGGCTGCCCGGCGCCGCGGATCTGCGCTGGACCGGCCGCCCCGCCTGGCACTTCACGCTCGCCTTCTACGGCGAGGTCGACGAGGAGCTCGTAGCGGAGCTGTCGGCCCGGCTGGAGCGCGCGGCCCGGCGCACCGAGCCGTTCCCGCTGGCCCTGCGCGGCGGCGGGCAGTTCGGGCGGGGCCGGGCGCTGTGGGCCGGGGCGGAGGGCGACCTGGCGACCCTGCGGCTGCTTGCCGACCGCTCGGAGGCGGCGGCGCGCAAGGCGGGCCTGCCGATGGGGGAGCACCGCCCCTACAAGGCCCACCTGACCGTCGCGCGCAGCCGGGCCGCGGTGGACGTCCGGCCACACGTGGAGGCCCTGGGCGCCTTGGGCAGCCGCCGGTGGACCGTGGACGAGATCATCATGTTCCGCAGCCATCTGCCGACGTCCGGGGTGCCCGGCGAGCAGCCCCGGTACGAACCGGTCGCCCGCTGGCCGCTCGGCGGGGCCGGTTAACCTCGACTACGTGGACCCGAAGACCCGGAACCGGATCATGGCCGGTGCGCTCGTGCTGATGTTCGCCGTCGTCGCCGTGGCCGCCGCGCTCGGCAGGTGAACGCCGGGCGCGGCGGCCCGGACGTGCCCCGGCGAGGGGCACACCCGGACCGACCCGGATGTGCCTCAGCGAGGGAGACGCCCGGACGTGCCTCGGCGCGTGACGCGGACGGCCGTCACCAGGCGAAGGCCTCCGGGGACGGCCCCGGCCCCGGGAAGATCTCGTCCAGCGAGGCCAGCAGCTCCTCCGACAGCTCCAGCTCCGCCGCCCGCAGCGCGGAGGCGAGCTGCTCGGCGGTGCGCGGGCCGACGATCGGGCCGGTCACGCCCGGCCGGGTCAGCAGCCAGGCCAGCGCGACCTCGCCGGGCTCCAGGCCGTGCTTGTCGAGCAGGTCCTCGTACGCCTGGATCCTGGCGCGCGCGGAGGGGTCGGCCAGGGTCTCGGCGGCGCGTCCGGAGGCGCGCCGGCCGCCCTCGTGCTCCTTCTTGAGCACACCGCCCAGCAGGCCCCCGTGCAGGGGCGACCAGGGGATGACCCCGAGCCCGTAGTCCTGGGCGGCCGGGATGACCTCCATCTCGGCGCGGCGCTCGGCGAGGTTGTAGAGGCACTGCTCGCTGACCAGGCCGATGGTGAGGTGGCGGCGGGCGGCGATCTCGTTGGCCTGGGCGATCTTGTAGCCGGGGAAGTTGGAGGAGCCGACGTAGAGGATCTTCCCCTGCTGGACGAGGACGTCGACGGCCTGCCAGATCTCCTCGAAGGGGGTGTCGCGGTCGATGTGGTGGAACTGGTAGACGTCGATGTGGTCCGTGCGCAGCCGCTTGAGGCTGGCGTCGACGGCCCGCCGGATGTTGAGCGCGGAGAGCTTGTCGTGGTTGGGCCAGGCGGTGCCGTCCGCGCCCATGTTCGCGTACACCTTGGTGGCTAGGACCACCTTGTCCCGCCGGTCACCGCCCTGGGCGAACCAGTTGCCGATGATCGATTCGGTACGGCCCTTGTTCTCGCCCCAGCCGTAGACGTTGGCGGTGTCGAAGAAGTTGATGCCGGCGTCCAGCGCCGCGTCCATGATCGCGTGACTGTCCGCCTCGTCGGTCTGCGGACCGAAGTTCATGGTCCCGAGAACGAGCCTGCCGACCTTGAGTCCTGTGCGTCCGAGCTGCGTGTACTCCATGGTCCCCCAGCCAACGTCCTGGAGTGCGCTCCATGCAAGGGGAGCCGGGGCCGGTCAGTCTCGCGGGGCGGGCATGCGCTCGAGACGCTCGAACCACTCGTCCGGACGCCTGGTGTTGGCGGCGGCCATCTCGATCCCGTCTTCGAGGACGGTCGTCGTGGCGCTCCTCCCCGGCTGTCTCACGGACGAGTACAGCCAGGAGCAGGAGTCGCCCCGGCTCAGTCGTCCCCGTACGCGTCGCCCCATCCCCACGCCTGGTGCATCGCGTCCGCGAAGGCCTGGGCCAGGCGGTGTTCGCCCTGCGCGTTCGGGTGGGTGCCGTCGTAGGTGTCGGTGTGGATGTCGTAGGAGGCCGGCGGGGAGGCCAGGAGCAGCGGGGAGCGGGGTTCGTCGAGGTCCGCGACCGTCTTCGCCAGGAGTTCGTTGAAGCGGGCCACCTGCTCGGCGAAGGGCGGGTCCGACGCGGCCCGCACGTTCGGGATCACCGGGAGCAGCACCATGCGGATGCGCGGGTTCGCCCGGCGGGCCCCGGCGACGAAGGCCCGCGCGTTCTCCGCGGTCTGCTCGGCGTTCGTGTAGAAGCCCAGGTCGATCAGGCCGAGGGAGACGAGCAGCACGTCCGCCCGGCAGGCGCGCACCTCCCCGCCGATCAGCGGCGCCATGTGCATCCAGCCCTCGCCCCAGCCCGCCAGATGGCGGCGGGGGAACTCCGGGTCGGCGTACAGGTACGACGTCGGCGCGTCCGCCGTCTTGTCGTACAGCGTCTCGCGCGGGCCGACGAGGGTGAACGGGCCGCCGTAGGTGGCGCACAGGTGCTGCCACAGCCGGTACCGCCATGTGTGTTCGCCCGCGCTTCCGATCGTCATGGAGTCACCGACGGGCATGAACCTGAGCATCCGCTCATGATGGACGATCACGGTCCGGCACGGGCCCCGGTGGGGTGTGAGGCCCACCACGCCGGTGAACGGCCGTGCCGGATGGCAGGCTTGGCCCATGCGCCGACCCCTCGCCCTCCTCGCCGGAGTCCTTCTCGCGGGTGCGTCCGCCCTGCCCGCGTCCGCCGCCGACGGCGACGGCGGCTTCACGATCAGGGATCCGCGGATCAAGGAGTCCAGCGGCCTCGCGGCCTCACGCCTGCACCCGGGCGTCTACTGGACCCACAACGACAGTGACGACGGCCCGTACCTCTACGCCGTGGACGGGCGGACCGGCCGGACCGTCGCCACCGTCACCCTCAGCGGCGTCGGCAGGCCGCGCGACGTGGAGGCCGTCTCGATCGGACCGGGGAACCAGATCTACGTCGGGGACATCGGCGACAACCTCGGCGGGACCTGGCCCTATGTGTGGATCTACCGGCTGCCCGAGCCGAAGGAGCTCAGGGACCAGACGATCCGGGCCACGCAGTACGTCGTGAAGTACGCGGACGGCCCCCGGGACGCCGAGTCGCTCGTCGTGCACCCGAGGACGGGGCGCGTGTACCTCATCGACAAGAAGGAGAACGGCGGCCACCTGTACGAGGGGCCCGCCCGGCTCTCCCCCTCCAAGGCCAACGTCTTCAGGCCCGTCGCCCCCGTCGACCTGTGGGCCACCGACGCCGCCCTCTCGCCCGACGGCCAAAGCCTCGCCGTGCGCGGCTACTTCGGCGGCATCCTCTACGCCTTCGACGGCGGGCGGGTCAGGCGCGAGGGCCAACTGGACGTGCCGCTCCAGAGTCAGGGGGAGTCGGTCACCTACAGCGCCGACGGCAGCAAGCTGCTCTACGGCAGCGAGGGCGAGAACAGCCCCGTGCAGGCGAAGGACGCGCCGGGCGGAGGCTCGGACAAGTCGCCCTCGACGAACGGCGGTTCGGCCGCCGGGGGCTCCGGCGGCGCCGGTGCGGACAGCGGCCTGAAGGCCGGCGCCGTCGCCGTGGCCGTCGCGGCGGCCGCCGTCTTCGCGCTGAGCCGCCTGCGCCGCCGCCGCTGAGCGGACGGCGGAGGGGGGCGCCCGCTCTCGCCGGGCGCCCCCCTCACGGTGGGCAGTGGGCCGTGGGCTACAGCTTCTCGATCACGTAGTCGACGCACTTCGTGAGCGCCTCGACGTCCGCCGGGTCGATCGCCGGGAACATCGCGACGCGGAGCTGGTTGCGGCCGAGCTTGCGGTACGGCTCGGTGTCGACGACGCCGTTGGCGCGCAGCGCCTTGGCGACGGCCGCCGCGTCGATCTCGTCGGCGAAGTCGATCGTGCCGATGACCTGGGAGCGCTTGGCCGGGTCGGCGACGAACGGGGTCGCGTACTTGCTCTCCTCCGCCCAGCCGTACAGGCGGGTCGAGGAGTCCTTGGTGCGGGCCGTGGACCAGGCCAGGCCGCCCTGGCCGTTGAGCCACTCCAGCTGCTCGTTGAGCAGGAAGAGGGTGGCGAGGGCGGGGGTGTTGTACGTCTGGTTCTTGCGGGAGTTGTCGATCGCCGTCGGCAGGCTGAAGAACTCCGGCACATGGCGGCCGGAGGCGTGCACGCGCTCGGCGCGCTCGATCGCCGCCGGGGAGAAGACGCCGATCCACAGGCCGCCGTCCGAGGCGAAGGACTTCTGCGGGGCGAAGTAGTAGACGTCCGTCTCGGCGACGTCGACCGGCAGGCCGCCGGCGCCGGAGGTGGCGTCGACCAGCACCAGGGCGCCGTCGTCTGCCCCGGCCACGCGCCTGATCGGCATGGCGACACCGGTCGAGGTCTCGTTGTGGGTGAAGGCGTAGACGTCGACGCCCGCCTCGGCCACGGCCTCCGGGTGCGTGCCGGGGTCGGCGGCGACGACCGTCGGTTCGGCCAGCCAGGGGGCGAGCTTGGCGGCCTTGGCGAACTTGGAGCTGAACTCGCCGAAGGTGAGGTGCTGCGACTTGTTCTCGATCAGGCCGTGGGTCGCGATGTCCCAGAACGCGGTGGACCCGCCGTTGCCGAGGATCACCTCGTAGCCGTCCGGCAGGGAGAACAGGTCGCGGATGCCCTCGCGCACCTTGCCGACCAGGTTCTTGACCGGTGCCTGGCGGTGGGAGGTGCCCATGAGGGACGTTCCCGTGGCGGCGAGGGCGTCCAGCGCCTCCGTCCGCACCTTGGAGGGACCCGCGCCGAAACGTCCGTCCGCGGGCTTGATGTCAGAGGGAATCCGGATCTCAGCCACGTGCCGGAGGGTATCTCTTCGGTGAAACCGGACGGAACCGTGTCCGTTCGATGAGACGACTCCTTCAGCCCTTGGGCTTGTGGGGACCTACGACGTTGACGGGCCGCCGAGGACGGCGGTGCGTGGGCGACGGCGGTGCTCGGGGACGGCCGATGCAGCGGGGGCGGGCGGGGCGCGCGTGGGCCGCCGGTGCGCGTGGGCATCCTGGAGCCATGACGGATGTACCGGGTCTGCGAGCGGAGTTGCGCGAGGTCGTCCGGGGGGAGGTGGGGTTCGGGGTCACGGACCGGGCCCTGGTCACCATGGACGCGTCCAACTACCGGCGGGTCCCGCTGGGCGTGGTGGCGCCGCGGGACGCCGACGACGTGGCGGCCGTGCTGGAGGTGTGCCGGGGCCGCGGGGTGCCGGTGGTGGCGCGCGGCGGCGGCACGTCGATCGCGGGCCAGGCCACCGGGACGGGCGTGGTCCTGGACTTCACCCGGCACATGAACCGGGTGCTGGGGATCGACCCGGAGGCGCGGACCGCCGTCGTGCAGCCGGGGCTGGTGCTCGACCGGCTCCAGGAGGCCGCCGCGCCGCACGGCCTGCGCTTCGGCCCCGACCCGTCCACGCACGGCAGGTGCACGCTCGGCGGGATGATCGGCAACAACTCCTGCGGGGCGCACTCGGTGGCCTGGGGGACGACGGCGGACCACGTGCGGGAGCTGTCGGTGGTCACCGCGCGCGGGCGGCGGCTGCGGCCCGGGCCCGGCTGGGCCGGGGCCCCGGACGGGCTGCGGGAGCTGGTCGAGGGGGAGCTGGCCCGGCTGCGGACCGGGTTCCCGGACCTGCCCCGCCGTATCTCCGGCTACGCGCTGGACGCCCTGCTGCCCGAGCGGGGCGCGGACGTCGCCCGCTCCTTCTGCGGTTCGGAGGGCACGCTGGGCGTGCTGACGGAGGCGGTGGTCGGGCTGGTCGAGGCGCCCCGGGCGCGGGCGCTCGCGGTCCTGGGGTACGCCGACGAGAGCGCCGCCGCCGACGCGGCGGCCGGGCTGCGGCCGTACCGGCCGCTCACGGTGGAGGGGATGGCGCGCGACCTGGTCCCGGACGCGACCGCGCTGCCCCGGGGCGGCGCCTGGCTGTTCGTGGAGACCGGCGGCCGCTCGGTGGCCGAGACCCGTGCGCGGGCGGAGGCGATCGTGCGCGCGGCCGACGCCGTGGACGCGCTGGTGGTGACGGACGAGGCGGCGCAGCGGGCGCTGTGGCGCGTCCGGGAGGACGCGAGCGGCACGGCCACCCGGATGCCGGACGGCTCGGAGGCGTGGCCGGGCTGGGAGGACTGCGCGGTCCCGCCGACCCGGCTGGGCGCCTATCTGCGGGACTTCCGGGAGCTGCTGGCCGCGCACGGGCTGCGCGGCGCGCCGTACGGGCACTTCGGCGACGGCTGCGTCCACGTCCGTATCGACTTCGACCTGCTGACCGGGGAAGGGGTCGGCCGCTTCCGGCGGTTCTCGCGGGAGCTGGCCGAGCTGGTGGTGGCGCACGGCGGCTCGCTCTCCGGGGAGCACGGCGACGGGCAGGCGCGGGCGGAGCTGCTGCCGGTGATGTACGGCGACGAGACGGTCGCCCTCTTCGAGCGGGCCAAGGCCGTCTGGGACCCCGACGACCTGCTCAATCCCGGGATGCTGGTGCGCCCGGCGCCGCTCGACTCCGGCCTGCGCTTCTCCGTGCTGCCGCGCGAGCCCGTCGACGTGGCCTTCGGCTACCCGGCCGACGGCGGCGACTTCCGGGCGGCGGTGCGCCGCTGCGTCGGCGTCGCCAAGTGCCGTACGACGGAGGTGTCCGGGCCCGCCGTGATGTGCCCGTCCTTCCGGGCGACGGGTGAGGAGGAGCACTCCACACGCGGGCGGGCCCGGCTGCTGCACGAGATGCTCGCGGGCGAGCTGGTGACCGGCGGCTGGCGGTCGCCGGAGGTGCGCGACGCGCTCGACCTGTGCCTGTCGTGCAAGGGCTGCCGCTCGGACTGCCCGGTCGGCGTCGACATGGCCACCTACAAGGCGGAGTTCCTGCACCACCACTACGCCGGGCGGCGCCGCCCGGCCGCCCACTACGTGATGGGCGGGCTCCCGGTGTGGCTGCGCTGGACGGCCCGTCTCCGCGCGGCGCCGGTCCTCGACGCGCTCGCCTCGGTGCGGCCGCTGGCGGCGGTGGCCAAACGGCTCGGCGGGATCACCCCGGAGCGGGACCTCCCGCGGCTCGCCCGGGAGCCGTTCACCCGGTGGTGGCGCGGGCGGCGCCGGAACGCGGTCTCGGGCCCCGGCGAGCTGGTCGTCCTGTGGCCCGACACCTTCACCGAGCACCTGTCGCCGTCCGTGGGCCGGGCGGCCGTACGCGTGCTGGAGGCGGCGGGGCTGCGGGTGGCGCTGCCGCCGACGCTGCGGCTGCGCCGTCCCCCGGTGGGCGACGGCAGGTCGGCGGTCCTCGACCCGGTGGCTCTGCTGCGCGGCCGGGGCCGCGTCTGCTGCGGGCTCACCTTCGTGTCGACCGGTCAGCTCGACCGGGCCCGTACGGTGCTGGTCCGCACCCTCGACCTGATGGCGCCGGTGCTGGAGACCGGCGCCCCCGTCGTCGTGCTGGAGCCGAGCTGCGCCGCCACCCTGCGCACGGACCTGCCGGAGCTGCTGCACGACGACCCGCGGGCGCGGCGGCTGGCCGACCGGGTGCTCACCTTCGCCGAGACCCTGGAACGCCACGCGCCCGGCTGGCGGCCACCCCGGCTGGACCGCCCGGTCGCCGGGCAGACCCACTGCCACCAGCACGCGGTGCTCGGTGACGCGGCCGACCGGCGGCTGCGCGCCGCGGCGGGCCTGACCGGCGAGCTGTCCGGCGGCTGCTGCGGCCTCGCCGGGAACTTCGGCTTCGAGCGGGGCCACTGGGAGGTGTCCCGGGCCTGCGCGGAGGAGCAGCTGCTGCCCTCGGTGCGGCGGGCCCCGGGGGCGGCGGTGGTCCTGGCCGACGGCTTCTCCTGCCGGACCCAGCTGGAACAGCTGGCGGGGGTGCGCGGACGGCATCTGGCGGAGGTGCTGGCGGAGGCCCTGGACGGGGAGGAGGCCTGACCTCCTCCCGGACGGGGTACCGGCCGCCGACGGATGCGGAGCCGCCGGCCCGGGTCCGGCCGGTCTCGTGGCCCGCGGTGATCGGTACAGCAGTGTAAAGGGTTCACACGCCTGACCGGGTCCATTACTCTGGACTTGGTAGTACATCGCGATGAACGAATGTCCGAGCTCAGCCCCCTGGACCGCCCTGTGAGCATCCCCAGCACCCCTCGTGCCGCCGCCCCCTCCTCGTCGACCCCGGCCACCTCCTCCGCGGGGGCCGGCGCGCCGCACCGGCGGGGCTCCCTCGGTCCCGTCGGGCTGGTCCTGGCCGGGGGCGTCTCGGTGCAGTTCGGCGGCGCCCTGGCCGTGACGCTGATGCCGCGCGCGGGTGCGCTGGGCGTCGTGGCGCTGCGGCTGCTGGTGGCCGCCGTCGTGCTGCTGCTGGTCTGCCGGCCCCGGCTGCGCGGCCACTCGCGCACCGACTGGGGCACGGTCGTCGTCTTCGGCGTCACCATGGCCGCGATGAACGGCCTCTTCTACCAGGCGCTCGACCGCATCCCGCTCGGCCCCGCCGTCACCCTCGAGGTCCTCGGCCCGCTCGCCCTGTCCGTGCTGGCCTCGCGCCGCGCCGTCAATCTCGTCTGGGCCGCGCTCGCGCTGGCCGGGGTCTTCCTGCTCGGCGGCGGGGACTTCGGCGGCCTCGACCTCGCCGGTGTCGCCTTCGCGCTGGGCGCGGGCGCCATGTGGGCGGCGTACATCGTCTTCAGCGCCCGCACCGGCCGCCGCTTCCCGCATGCGGACGGGCTGGCCCTGGCGATGGCGGTCGGGGCGCTGGTCTTCCTGCCGCTGGGCATCGCGGAGTCGGGGGCCAGGCTCGCCGACCCGGTGACCTTCGCGCTGGGCGCGGGGGTGGCGCTGCTGTCCTCCGTGCTGCCGTACACCCTCGAACTCCTCGCGCTGCGCCGGCTGCCCGCCCCCACCTTCGCGATCCTCATGAGCCTGGAACCGGCCATCGCCGCCACCGCCGGCTTCCTGGTCCTCGGCCAGTCCCTGTCCGTCCCGCAGGCCCTCGCCGTCACCCTGGTCGTCGCCGCGAGCATGGGGGCGGTGCGTACGCAGGTGCGGCGGCGGGGCGGGGCCCCGGGCAGCGGGCCGGGAGCCGGTCCGGGGCCCGAGGCCGCGTCGGGGCAGTGACGCGAGGGCGCGTGGGGCAGTGACGGAGGGCGCGGACGGTCCGTTCCCGATGCGGGACGCCGTCCGGGTGCCGGCGCGGGGGCGCGGCCTAAATTCATGCAAGCATGCTTGATTGTTTCTCTGCGCGCTGCCATGCTCCTCACCACATCGCCGCACACCGCCGTGCCCCGAGGGGAGCGTCACCGTGTCCGACCCGACGCCCGTGATCGACGACCTGCGCGAGGAGAGCGAGGAGCTCGACCGGATCGTCGGCGGGTTGAGCCCGCAGGAGTGGGCGCTCGCCACCCCCGCCCCCGGCTGGACCGTCGCCCACCAGATCGGCCACCTCGCCTGGACCGACCACTCGGCCCTGCTCGCCGTCACGGACCAGGACGGCTTCCACGCCCTGGTGGAGAAGGCGCTCGCCGCACCCCACTCCTTCGTCGACGAGGGCGCCGAGGAGGCGGCCCGGCTCGCGCCCGCCGAGCTGCTGGCGCGCTGGCGGGACGGCCGGGCGGCCCTGGACAGGGCGCTGCGCGCCGCGCCGCCCGGCGCCCGTTTCCCCTGGTACGGGCCGCCCATGGCGGCCGCCTCCATGGCCACCGCCCGGCTGATGGAGACCTGGGCCCACGGCCTGGACATCGGCGCCGCGCTGGGCGTGGCCCGCCCGCCCTCCGACCGGCTCCGGCACGTGGCCCGGCTCGGGGTGCGCACCCGGGACTTCGCCTTCGGGATCCACGGACTCGACGTGCCCGCCGGGCCGTTCCGCGTCGAACTGACCGCCCCCTCCGGCGGCCTGTGGACGTACGGCCCCGAGGACGCCCCCCAGCGCGTCACCGGGCCCGCCCTCGACTTCTGCCTCCTGGTCACCCAGCGCGCCCACCGCTCCGACCTGGCCCTGCGTGCCGAAGGACCGGCCGCCGACCGCTGGCTCGACATCGCCCAGGCCTTCGCGGGCCCGCCCGGTGCCGGGCGGAAGCCGGGGAGCGCCGGGGGAGCCCGGCCGTGACCGCGCCCCTGCGCATCGGCAACGCCTCCGGGTTCTACGGCGACCGCTTCGACGCCCTGCGCGAGATGCTCACCGGCGGTGAACTCGACGTCGTCACCGGCGACTACCTCGCCGAGCTGACCATGCTCATCCTGGGCCGGGACCGGCTCAAGGACCCCGCCGCCGGGTACGCCCGCACCTTCCTGCGGCAGTTGGAGGAGTGCCTCGGGCTCGCGCACGAGCGGTCGGTCCGCATCGTCACCAACGCCGGAGGCCTCAACCCGGCCGGACTCGCCGAGGCGGTACGGGAGCTGGCCGGCCGGCTCGGCATCCCGGCCCGGGTCGCCCACGTCGAGGGCGACGACCTCACCACGGCGTTCCCCGGCAGCCTCGCCGCCCACGCCTACCTCGGCGGGTTCGGCATCGCCGCCTGCCTGCGCGAGGGCGCGGACGTCGTCGTCACCGGCCGGGTGACGGACGCGGCCCTCGTCACCGGGCCCGCCGCCGCGCACTTCGGCTGGCGGCCGGAGGAGTACGACCGGCTCGCGGGCGCCGTCGTCGCCGGGCACGTGCTGGAGTGCGGCGCCCAGGCCACCGGCGGCAACTACGCCTTCTTCACCGACCACGCCCCCGAACGGCTGCGCCGCCCCGGCTTCCCGCTCGCCGAGCTCCACGAGGACGGCAGCAGCGTCATCACCAAGCACCCCGGCACCGGCGGCGTCGTGGACGTCGGCACGGTCACCGCCCAGCTGCTCTACGAGACGGGCGGCGCCCGGTACGCGGGACCCGACGTCACGGCCCGGCTGGACACCGTACGGCTCGGCCAGGACGGCCCCGACCGGGTCCGTGTCGAGGGCGTGCGCGGTGAGGCCCCGCCACCCACCCTCAAGGCCGGCCTCAACCGTCTCGGCGGCTTCCGCAACGAGATGACCTTCGTCCTCACCGGGCTGGACGTCGAGCGCAAGGCCGCCCTGGTGCGGCGCCAGATGGAGGACGCCCTCGACGCCGCGAAGGCGCGGCCCGCCGAGGTGCGCTGGGAGCTGGTGCGCACCGACCGGCCCGACGCGCCGACCGAGGAGACGGCCGGCGCCCTGCTCCGGCTCGTCGTCCGGGACCCGGGCCAGGAGGCCGTGGGGCGCGCCCTGAGCGGGGCCGCGGTGGAACTCGCGCTGGCCAGCTACCCCGGCTTCCACCTGCTGGCCCCGCCCGGGAAGGGCGCGCCCTACGGCGTGTTCGAGTCCGCCCGGGTGCCCCAGGACGCCGTGGCGCACGTGGCCGTCCTCCACGACGGCCGGCGCGTCCCCGTGCCCCCGGCCCCCGGGGCCCGCGCCCTCGACGACGTGCCCGAACCGCCCCTGCCGGACCCGCTGCCCACCGGCCCCACCCGGCGCGCCCCGCTCGGCCTCGTCGCCGGAGCCCGCAGCGGCGACAAGGGCGGCGACGCCAACGTCGGCGTGTGGGCGCGCGGTGAGGACGCCTGGCGGTGGCTCGCCCACGAGCTGACGGCCGACCGGTTCCGGGAGCTGATCCCCGAGAGCCGCGACCTGCCCGTCACCCGGCACGTCCTGCCCCGCCTGCGCGCCCTCAACTTCGTCGTCGAGGGCGTCCTCGGCGAGGGCGTCGCCGCCCGGCACCGCTTCGACCCGCAGGCCAAGGCCCTTGGTGAATGGCTGCGCTCCCGCCACCTGGACATCCCGGAGGCCCTGCTGTGACCGTCCTCTCCTCCGCCCTGGACACCGGCGCCCCGGACTACCAGGCCCACCGCGAGACCATGCTCGCCCGGCTCGCCGACCTCGACGCCGAGCACGCCAAGGCCCTCGCGGGCGGCGGCCCCAAGTACGTCGAACGGCACCGGGGCCGCGGCAAGCTGCTCGCCCGCGAACGGATCGAGCTGCTCCTCGACCCCGACACCCCGTTCCTGGAGCTGTCGCCGCTCGCCGCCTGGGGCAGCGACTACGCCGTCGGCGGCTCGCTCGTCACCGGGATCGGCGTCGTCGAGGGCGTGGAGTGCCTGATCACCGCCAACGACCCGACCGTGCGCGGCGGCGCCAGCAACCCGTGGAGCCTGAAGAAGGCGCTGCGCGCCAACGACATCGCGCTCGCCAACCGGCTGCCCTGCATCAGCCTGGTGGAGTCGGGCGGGGCGGACCTGCCCTCCCAGAAGGAGATCTTCATCCCCGGCGGCGCCATCTTCCGGGATCTGACCAGGCTTTCGGCCGCCGGCATCCCCACCGTCGCCGTCGTCTTCGGCAACTCCACCGCGGGCGGCGCCTACGTCCCCGGCATGTCCGACCACGTCATCATGGTCAAGGAGCGCGCGAAGGTGTTCCTCGGCGGCCCGCCGCTGGTGAAGATGGCGACCGGCGAGGAGAGCGACGACGAGTCGCTGGGCGGCGCGGAGATGCACGCGCGCGTGTCGGGGCTCGCGGACCACTTCGCCGTGGACGAGCCGGACGCGCTGCGCCAGGCCCGGCGCGTGGTCGCCCGCCTCAACCACCGCAAGGCGTACCCGGATCCGGGCCCGGCGGCCCCGCCGAAGTACGACCCGGAGGAGCTGCTCGGCATCGTCCCGGGCGACCTGAAGATCCCCTTCGACCCGCGCGAGGTGATCGCCCGGATCGTCGACGCCTCCGACTTCGACGAGTTCAAACCGCTGTACGGCACCAGCCTCGCCACCGGCTGGGCCACCCTGCACGGCTATCCGGTCGGCGTCCTCGCCAACGCGCGGGGGGTGCTGTTCAGCGAGGAGTCGCAGAAGGCCGCCCAGTTCATCCAGCTCGCCAACCAGCGCGACATCCCGCTGCTGTTCCTGCACAACACCACCGGCTACATGGTCGGCCGGGAGTACGAGCAGGGCGGCATCATCAAGCACGGCGCCATGATGATCAACGCGGTCGCCAACTCGAAGGTGCCGCACCTGTCGGTGCTCATGGGCGCGTCGTACGGCGCGGGGCACTACGGCATGTGCGGCCGGGCCTACGACCCGCGCTTCCTGTTCGCCTGGCCCAGCGCCAAGTCCGCCGTCATGGGCCCGCAGCAGCTCGCCGGCGTCCTGTCCATCGTGGCCCGCCAGTCCGCGGCCGCGAAGGGACAGCCGTACGACGACGACGCGGACGCGGCGCTGCGCGCCATGGTGGAGCAGCAGATCGAGTCCGAGTCGCTGCCGATGTTCCTGTCCGGGCGGCTGTACGACGACGGCGTCATCGACCCGCGCGACACCCGCACCGTCCTCGGCCTGTGCCTGTCCGCCCTGCACACCGCCCCCTACCAGGGCGCGCGCGGCGGCTTCGGCGTCTTCCGGATGTGAGGGACCACGTGATTTCGACTCTGCTCGTCGCCAACCGGGGCGAGATCGCCTGCCGGGTCTTCCGCACCTGCCGTGAACTCGGCATCCGCACGGTCGCCGTGCACTCCGATCCCGACGACGGCGCCCTCCACACGCGCCTGGCCGACGCCGCCGTACGGCTGCCGGGCGCGGCGCCCGCCGAGACGTACCTGCGCGGCGACCTGATCGTGAAGGCGGCGATCGCCGCGGGCGCGGACGCCGTGCACCCGGGCTACGGCTTCCTCTCCGAGAACGCCGACTTCGCCCGCGCCGTCCAGGACGCCGGCCTGGTCTGGATCGGTCCGCCGCCCGAGGCCGTCGAGGCGATGGCGTCCAAGACCCGGGCCAAGGAGCTGATGGGCCTGCGCCCGCTGGAGCACGTCACCGACGCCGACCTGCCCGTGCTGGTGAAGGCGGCCGCGGGCGGCGGCGGGCGCGGGATGCGGATCGTGCGGCGCCTGGCCGACCTGGACGCCGAACGGGCCGCCGCCCGCGCCGAGGCGGCGAGCGCGTTCGGCGACGGCGAGGTCTTCGTCGAGCCCTACGTGGAGGGCGGCCGGCACGTCGAGGTGCAGGTCCTCGCCGACACCCACGGGACGGTGTGGGCGCTCGGCACCCGCGACTGCTCCCTCCAGCGGCGCCACCAGAAGGTGATCGAGGAGGCCCCCGCACCCGGCCTCTCCCCGCGCCTCGAACAGGAGCTGCACCGGAGCGCCGTACGGGCCGCCCGCGCCGTCGACTACGTCGGCGCCGGCACCGTCGAGTTCCTGGTCTCCGGCGACACCGCGCACTTCCTGGAGATGAACACCCGCCTCCAGGTCGAACACCCCGTCACCGAGGCCGTGTTCGGCATCGATCTGGTCGCCCTGCAGATCCGCGTCGCGGAGGGCCACGCCCTCGACACCGAGCCGCCCCGCCCGCGCGGCCACGCCGTCGAGGCCCGCCTCTACGCCGAGGACCCCGCCCGCGACTGGACCCCGCAGACCGGCACCCTGCACCGCCTCGCCGTGCCCGACGGCATCCGCCTGGACACCGGGTACGGCGACGGCGACACGATCGGCGTCCACTACGACCCGATGCTCGCCAAGGCCGTCGCGCACGCCCCCACCCGCGCGGAGGCGGTCCGCAAGCTCGCCGGCGCGCTGGAGCGGGCCGCGATCCACGGCCCGGTCACCAACCGGGACCTGCTCGTGCGCTCCCTGCGGCACGAGGAGTTCACGGACGGCCGCATGGACACCGGCTTCTACGACCGCCACCTCACCGCCCTCACCACACCCGCCCCCGACCCCCACGCCCCGCTCGCGGCCGCCCTCGCCGACGCCCACGGCCGCTCCCGCTTCGGCGGCTGGCGCAACCTGCCCGCCGAGCCGCAGGTCAAGCGGTACGCCATGGCCGGCGAGGAGCACGAGGTCCGCTACCGGCACACCCGCCACGGCCTCACCGCCGACGGCGTCCGCGTCGTGCACGCGGGCCCCCACCGGGTGGTCCTCGAAGTGGACGGCGTGCAGCGGACCTTCCACGTCGCCCGGTACGGCGACCAGGTCCACGTCGGCGCCACCACCCTCACCGCCCTGCCCCGTTTCCCCGACCCCGCCGACCAGCGCGCGCCCGGCTCGCTGCTCGCCCCCATGCCCGGCACCGTCGTCCGCGTCGCCGACGGCCTGACCACCGGATCCGCCGTCCAGGCCGGACAGCCCCTGCTCTGGCTGGAGGCGATGAAGATGGAACACCGGATCACGGCACCGGTCACCGGAACCCTGACGGCCCTGCACGCCACCCCCGGCCTGCAGGTGGAGCCGGGGACGTTGCTGGCGGTGGTGCAGGAGACCTAGGGGCGCGGGGCTGTATCGACATGCGGCTCCGCCGCGTGAGCGCGACCGACCACGGACCACTCGCACTCGGGAGAAGACATGAACCCCGTCATCGAATCCGAAGAACACAAGGCACTCCGATCCGCGGTGGCCGCCCTCGGCAGGCGCTACGGCCGCGAATACATCACCCGCACCGTCGCCGAGGGCAACCCGCCCACCGAACTGTGGGCCGACGCCGGCAAACTCGGCTACCTGGGCGTCAACCTCCCCGAGGAGTACGGCGGCGGAGGCGGCGGCGTCAGCGAACTCTCCATCGTGCTGGAGGAACTGGGCGCCGCCGGCTGCCCGCTCCTGCTGCTGGTCGTCTCCCCGGCCATCTGCGGCACCGTCATCGCCCGCTTCGGCACCGAGGAGCAGAAGCGCGCCTGGCTGCCGGGCCTCGCCGACGGCTCCCGCACCATGGCCTTCGGCATCACCGAACCCGACGCCGGCTCCAACTCCCACCGCATCACCACCACCGCCCGCCGCGACGGCGCCGACTGGCTGCTCACCGGCCGCAAGGTCTTCATCTCCGGCGTCGACATCGCCGACGCCGTCCTCATCGTCGGCCGCACCGAGGACGCCCGCACCGGCCGTCTCAAGCCCTGCCTGTTCATCGTCCCGCCCGACGCCGAGGGCTTCCAGCGCCGGGCGATCGACATGGAACTCAACGCCGCCGAGAAGCAGTTCGAGCTCGTCCTGGACGACGTACGGCTGCCCGCCGACGCCCTCGTCGGTGACGAGGACGCCGGGCTGCTCCAGCTCTTCGCCGGACTCAACCCCGAGCGGATCATGACCGCCGCCTTCGCGATCGGCATGGGCCGCTTCGCCCTCGGCCGGGCCGTCGAGTACGCCCGCGACCGCAGCGTCTGGAAGAGCCCCATCGGCGCCCACCAGGCCATCGCCCACCCGCTCGCCCAGGCGCACATCGACCTCGAACTCGCCCGCCTGATGATGCAGAAGGCCGCCGCCCTGTACGACGCCGGCGACGACGTCGGCGCCGGGGAGGCCGCCAACATGGCCAAGTACGCGGCCGCGGAGGCCTGCGTGAAGGCCGTCGACCAGTCCGTGCACACCCTCGGCGGCAACGGGCTCACCCGCGAATTCGGCCTCGCCTCGTTGATAACCGCCGCCCGTGTGGCCCGTATTGCTCCGGTGAGCCGGGAGATGATTCTCAACTACGTCTCCCACCAGACCCTGGGCCTGCCCAAGTCGTACTGAGCCGGACCCGGCCGTACCCGAGCCGGCCGGGCCGTACGCGGCCGGGCCGTCCCCGGCGCACACCGCAGTGCGCCCGTCGTGCGAGGAGGAACCGTGTTCCGCAGCGAGTACGCAGATGTCCCGCCCGTCGAACTCCCCATCCACGAGGCCGTTCTGGGCCACGCCGCCGAATTCGGCGACACGCCCGCACTGATCGACGGCACCGACGGCACCACCCTCACGTACGACCAGGTCGACCGGTTCCACCGGCGGGTCGCCGCCGCACTCGCCGAGACCGGGGTCCGCAAGGGCGACGTCCTCGCCCTGCACAGCCCCAACACCGTCTCCTTCCCGGTCGCCTTCTACGCCGCCACCCGCGCGGGTGCCTCGGTCACCACCGTGCACCCGCTCGCCACACCCGAGGAGTTCGCCAAGCAGCTGCGGGACGCGAAGGCCCGCTGGATCATCACCGTCTCACCGCTGCTGGAGGCCGCCCGCCGGGCGGCCGAACTGGCGGGCGGCATCGAGGAGATATTCGTCTGCGACAGCGCGCCCGGACACCGCTCCCTCATCGACATGCTCGCCTCCGCCGCGCCGGAGCCCGCCGTCGCCGTCGACCCGGCACGGGACGTCGCGGCCCTGCCGTACTCCTCCGGCACCACCGGCGTCCCCAAGGGCGTCATGCTCACCCACCGCCAGATCGCCACCAACCTCGCCCAGCTCGAACCCCTGATCACCGCCGGGCCCGGCGACCGCATCCTCGCCGTGCTGCCCTTCTTCCACATCTACGGGCTGACCGCGCTGATGAACGCGCCCCTGCGCAAGGGCGCCACCGTCGTCGTCCTGCCCCGCTTCGAACTGGAGACCTTCCTCGCCGCCGTCCAGGACCACCGCATCACCGCCCTATACGTGGCCCCGCCGATCGTGCTCGCCCTCGCCAAGCACCCGGCCGTCACCCGGTACGACCTGTCGTCGCTGCGGTACATCATCAGCGCCGCCGCCCCCCTGGACGCCCACCTCGCCGCCGCCTGCTCCCAGCGCCTCGGCCTGCCGCCCGTCGGCCAGGCCTACGGCATGACCGAACTGTCGCCAGGCACCCACGTCGTGCCCCAGGACGCCCTGCACGTGGCACCCCCCGGCACCGTCGGCAAGCTCATCGCCGGCACCGAGATGCGCATCGTCTCCCTCACCGACCCCGGCAAGGACCTCGGGACCGGCGAGGCCGGCGAGATCCTCATCCGCGGCCCCCAGGTGATGAAGGGCTACCTCGGCCGCCCCGACGCCACCGCCGCGATGATCGACCCCGACGGCTGGCTGCACACCGGCGACGTGGGTTACACCGACCGCGACGGCTGGCTGTTCGTCGTCGACCGGGTCAAGGAACTCATCAAGTACAAGGGCTTCCAGGTCGCCCCCGCCGAACTGGAGGCCCTCCTGCTCACCCACCCCGGCATCGCCGACGCCGCCGTGATCGGCGTCTACGACGAGGACGGCAACGAGGTCCCGCACGCCTACGTCGTACGGCAGCCCACCGCCGGCGGCCTCTCCGCCGGCGAGGTCATGATGCACGTCGCCGAGCGCGTCGCCCCCTACAAACGGGTCCGGCAGGTCACCTTCCTCGACGCGGTGCCCCGCGCCGCCTCCGGCAAGATCCTCCGCCGTGAGCTGCGGGACCTGCGCGAACAGCAGCAACGCCGGGCCGAGGAGCACCGGCCCGAGCGGAACCGGCCCGAGGAGCAGCAGTGACCCTGATCGCCCGCACCCGCGCGCGTGCCGTCGAGACACTCGCCCTCGACTCGCCGGACAACCGCAACGCCCTGTCCGCCGCCCTCGTCGGCGAACTCGCCGGTGCGCTGACCGACTGCGCCAAGGACGCCGACGTCCGCGCCGTCGTCCTCACCCACACCGGCAACACCTTCAGCGCCGGCGCCGACCTGCGCGACCCGCCCCACCCCGACGCCCTGGTCGGCCTGCTCCGCCTGATCACCGAACTCGGCAGGCCCGTCGTCGCCCGGGTCACCGGACACGTCCGGGCCGGCGGCCTCGGCCTGCTCGCCGCCTGCGACATCGCCGCCGCCGGCACCCGGGCCACCTTCGCCTTCACCGAGGTCCGCATCGGCGTGGCCCCCGCCGTCATCTCCCTGCCGGTGCTGCCCCGCACCGACCCGCGCGCCCTGGCCCGCTACTACCTCACCGGCGAACGCTTCGACGCCGCCGAGGCGGCCCGGATCGGCCTGGTCACCGCGGCCGGGGACGACGTCGACGCCGTACTCGAACCCGTCCTCGACGGCCTGCGCCGCTCCTCACCCGAGGCACTGGCCGAGACGAAACGGCTGCTCACGGCTAGGGTGCTGGAAGCCTTCGACCGGGACGCGGCCGACCTGACCGCGCTCTCGGCCCGGCTGTTCGCCTCCGCGCAGGCGCGCGAGGGCATGACGGCCTTCCTCGAACGACGGGACCCTTCATGGGTGGTGTGAACACAGCCGAACGCGACCGCGCACCCAAACAGGACCGCAGCCGGGCCACCCGGCAGCGGCTCCTGGAAGCCGCCGTGGCCTGCCTCGCCGAACACGGCTGGGCGGGCTCCACGGTCTCCGTCGTCGCCGAGCGCGCCGGCGTCTCCCGCGGTGCCGCCCAGCACCACTTCCCCACCCGCGAGGACCTCTTCACCGCGGCCGTCGAGTACGTCGCCGAGGAACGCTCCACCGCCCTGCGCGCCCTCTTCCCGCAGGGCGCCGGCGCGGACCGGCGCGCCGTGGTGAGCGCGCTCGTCGGCCTCTACACCGGCCCCCTCTTCCGCGCCGCCCTCCATCTGTGGGTCGCCGCCTCCGACGAGGAGCAGCTTCGCCCCCGCGTCACCGAACTCGAGGCCCGCGTCGGCCGCGACAGCCACCGCATTGCCGTCGAACTCCTCGGCGCCGACGAGTCCCGCCCCGGCGTCCGCGAAACCGTCCAGGGCCTGCTCGACATGGCCCGCGGCCTCGGCCTCGCCACCCTCCTCACCGACGACCGGGCCCGCCGCGAGCGCGTGGTCGCCCAGTGGGCCGCCCTCCTGGACGACGCCCTCGGCTGAACGCCATTCGGCAGGACGCACGCCCCCCGCGGGCCTGCCCGCACCCGCCGGGCAGGCCCGCGCGCACGCCTGCCGCCGGCCGGCCGCGCGGCCGGCCGGCGGCCGAACCCGATGTGAGGCCGGCCACATCCGAAAACCGGCGCCCGCAGTAGCCTGTGCCCATGCTTCCGATGCTCGTACGCCGCCGCCACGTGGACTACGTGCGCGTCACGAGCATGGGCTGTCGGCGCTCCGCCTGACCCAGCCCCCGCCCGGCCGCCTCTGCCCGCCGCGCCCTCTCACCCGGTACCGCCCACCACCTGGCCCGGTACCTCCCACCCGGCACCCACGGCCGCCCGCCCACCCATGACGGCGGCCGGGTCCCCGTACACCCGCGGACGCACCCATGACGAATCCGGTCAGCATCCCGGCGACGACCTCGTCGTACCACCAGCTCCCGATCATCGACCTCTCCGCCGCCGACCGCGGCCCCCAGGCCCGCGCGCTGCTCCACGCCCAGCTGCACAGCGCCGCCCACGACGTGGGCTTCTTCCAGCTCGTCGGGCACGGCGTCACGCCCGCGGAGACCGACGCGCTGCTGGACGCCATGCACGCCTTCTTCCGGCTTCCCGAAACCGACCGCCTCGCCCTCGACAACGTCCACTCGCCCCACTTCCGCGGCTACACCCGCACCGGCGACGAGCGCACCGCCGGCGCCCGCGACTGGCGCGACCAGCTCGACATAGGCGCCGAGCGTCCCGCCCGCGTCCCCGGCCCCGCCGAGCCCGCCTACTGGTGGCTCCAGGGCCCCAACCAGTGGCCCGCCGCACTGCCCGAGCTGCGCACCGCCGCCCTCACCTGGATCGACCGGCTCAGCGGCGTCGCCGACCGGCTGCTGCGCGAGCTGCTCACCGCCATCGGCGCGCCGGCCGACTTCTACGCCCCCGTCTTCGGCGCGCACGCCCACCCGCACCTCAAGCTCGTCCGCTACCCCGGCAGCGCGGGCGACGGCACCGACCAGGGCGTCGGCGCCCACAAGGACTACGGCTTCCTCACCCTGCTGCTCCAGGACGAGGTCGGCGGCCTCCAGGTGCAGCGGGAGGACGGGCGCTTCCACCCGGTGCCGCCGATCCCCGGCGCGTTCGTCGTCAACCTCGGCGAGCTGCTGGAGGTGGCCACCGACGGCTATCTGGTGGCCACCAACCACCGCGTCGTCTCACCGCCCGGCGCCACCGAACGCTTCTCCGTGCCGTTCTTCTACAACCCGCGCCTGGACGCCCGCGTCGAACCGCTGCCCTTCCCGCACGCCGCCACCGCCCCGGGCATCACCGACGACCCGGCCAACCCCCTGTTCGCCGAATACGGCCACAACGAGCTCAAGGGCAAGCTGCGGGCGCACCCCCTGGTCGCCCGGCGCCACCACGCGGAGCTGCTCACTCCGGCGTGATCGGCGCCGACATCCCTTCGGGGGTGCCCGAGGGATTCCTCAGGCACCCCCCCGGGCGTCCGTCAGACACCCGCTCAGTGAGCGATGTCCGCGTAGCCCTCGACCTCCTGCGGACTGCGCGGCCCCGGCCCCACGTAGCGTGCCGACGGCCGCACCAGCCGCCCCGTCCGCTTCTGCTCCAGGATGTGCGCCGACCAGCCCGCCGTACGGGCGCAGGTGAACATCGACGTGAACATGTGCGCCGGCACCTCGGCGAAGTCCAGCATGATCGCCGCCCAGAACTCCACGTTCGTCGCGAGCACCCGGTCGGGCCTGCGGTTGTGCAGCTCCTCCAGCGCCGCCTTCTCCAGCGCCTCGGCGATCTCGTAGCGCGGCGCGCCGAGCTCCCGCGCGGTGCGGCGCAGCACCCGCGCCCGCGGGTCCTCCGCCCGGTACACCCGGTGCCCGAAGCCCATCAGCCGCTCGCCGCGGTCCAGCGCCCGCTTCACGTACCCGGCCGCGTCCCCGGTCCGCTCGATCTCCTCGATCATGCCGAGCACACGGGAGGGCGCCCCGCCGTGCAGCGGGCCGGACATCGCGCCCACCGCGCCCGACAGCGCGGCCGCCACGTCGGCACCGGTGGAGGCGATGACACGGGCGGTGAAGGTGGAGGCGTTCATGCCGTGCTCGGCGGCCGACGTCCAGTAGGCGTCGACGGCCGCCACGTGCTTCGGGTCCGGCTCGCCCCGCCAGCGGATCATGAACCGCTCGACCACGGAGTGCGCCTTGTCGATCTCGCTCTGCGGCACCATCGGCAGCCCCTGCCCGCGGGCCGACTGGGCGACGTAGGACAGCGCCATGACGGCGGCCCGCGCCAGGTCCTCGCGGGCCTGCTCGACGTCGATGTCGAGCAGCGGTTTGAGACCCCACACCGGCGCGAGCATCGCCAGCGCGGACTGCACGTCCACCCGGATGTCACCGGAGTGCACGGGGATCGGGAACGGCTCGGCGGGCGGCAGACCGGGATTGAAGGCCCCGTCGACGAGCAGTCCCCAGACGTTGCCGAAGGAGACGTGACCGACGAGGTCCTCGATGTCGACGCCCCGGTACCGGAGGGCGCCGCCCTCCTTGTCCGGTTCGGCGATCTCCGTCTCGAACGCGACGACTCCCTCGAGTCCGGGTACGAAGTCGGACATCAGGCGGCTCCTCGTGAGGTGTGCGACGGATGGTGCGGTGGGGACGGCGACCAAGGACGCGTTGTTGTCCAAAAGCGGTGTGTGCCGGGGCGGATCCGCGGTCGCGTCCGACGACTCGCGGTCCGAAGCGGTCACCCCTTTGATGCCCCGTACGGTCGGCGGTCACCCAACCTGGACGGCAGCAGCACGATATCCCCGCGTGCCACCGTTGGGGAGGCCGTGCGGCACTCGGTGCCACGCAGTGACGAAGGACACCCGCCGGACCGGGCCCGCCCATACGGCAAGATGACCGGGTGACCGACCGAGAAGCCGCAGCCGGACGAGAAGCCGGAGCAGCCCGAGAGGGCGACCCCTTCGACCTCGCCTCCATGCGCAAGCACTACCGGGCCGAGGGCCTGTCCGAGGCCGATCTGGCCGACACGCCCGTCGCCCAGTTCGCCCGCTGGTTCCAGCAGGCCGCGACGGAGGGCGGCATGTTCGAGCCCAACGCCATGGTCGTCTCCACGGCGGACGCCGAGGGCCGCCCCAGCTCCCGCACGGTGCTGCTCAAGGCGTTCGACGAACAGGGCTTCGTCTTCTACACCAACTACGACTCCCGCAAGGCCCGCGACCTGGCCGAGAACCCCTACGTGTCGCTGCTCTTCCCGTGGCACCCGATGGCCCGCCAGGTCATCGTCCAGGGCATCGCCCGCCGCACCGGCCGGGACGAGACCGCCGCCTACTTCCGCACCCGCCCGCACGGCTCCCAGCTCGGGGCCTGGGCGAGCGCCCAGTCCACGGTGATCGCCACCCGCGCGGACCTGGAGGTCGCCTACGCGGAACTGGCCGCCCGCTACCCCGAGGGCGAACAGGTCCCGGTCCCGCCGCACTGGGGCGGCTTCCGGGTCGCCCCGCAGACGATGGAGTTCTGGCAGGGCCGCGAGAACCGCCTCCACGACCGCCTCCGCTACACGGCGCAGCCCGCCGGCACCTGGCACGTCGAACGCCTGAGCCCCTGACCCCGACAACCCCGCACACGCAGACGACCCGCGAGCTCGGGTCCCCCGCCTGACGGCGGAGAAGCCGGCCGGACGTACCGGCGAGCTCGCGGGTCGGGTGACTGCTTGGGATTGGGCCGGCTGCACGCGTCTGTCACGCACTGGTCCGGCACCGCACTGGATGTGGTGGCGGACCGCTAGCCCGCAGCCACCTCACGCGTCCGGTTCTCATACATCTGCCGAACCACCTCCCTTCTCGTGTACCCGACACCCTAAGAACCGGTCGGCCCCCGATCAACCGCTTTTTTTCGTGCCCGCTAGCGTGCCGCCCATGGCGGACATGACGGAGCGGTGGGCTGTTCTCAGTGGGTCGGTGTTCGAGGAGCGGATCGGGTACGCGCGCGCCGTGGTGGACGGGGAGTGGGTGCACGTGTCGGGGACGACCGGGTACGACTACGCGACGATGACGATCTCCGACGACGTGGTGGAGCAGGCGGAGCAGTGCCTGCGGAACATCGGGGCGGCGCTGGCGGAGGCGGGGTGCGGCTTCGCCGATGTCTAACGGTGCGCTATCTGCTGCCCGAGCGGGCCGACTTCGAGCCGTGCTGGCCGGTGCTGCGGCGAGTGTTCGGGGAGGTGCGGCCGGCGGCGACGATGATGGTGTGCGGGCTGGCGGATCCCCGGATGAAGATCGAGATCGAGGCGTACGCGAGGCGGCGTGACGCCGTCTGACGGATCGGGGCGCGGCCCGCTGGGGCGGTCAGGGCTTTCCGTGTTCCAGCAGTGCGGCCAGGTCCAGCGCGGTGGCGATGCGTGCGGCCACGTCCTCGGCGTAGGCCGCGTCGACGCGTTCGAAGGGGTTGCGGCCGGAGCCGCGCAGGAAGGTCACCACGCCGAGGGTTCGGCCCCGGCTGCGCAGGACCGCGCACAGGGCGTGCACGGTGTCCGCGGGCCACTGCCGGGCCTGGGCCCACTCCCGTGCCTGGCCGGGGGGTACGGCGCCGACGGTGGCGCGCACGGACCCGGTCCGCTGGACGCACTGGAGGGCGGGGTGCCCCTCGCCGTAGCGGACGGGGAGTCCGGCCCGGCCGGTGAGCAGGCTGGGGCCGGGGGCTCCGGAGGGGGTGGCGGCGACCCGTACCAGCCGTACCGGGCCCGTGGTCTCGCCGTCGGTGACGGCGCCGCCCGCCACGCGGTCGACCAGCGCGTGGTCGGCGAAGCCGGCGAGGGCGAAGTCGAGGTGGACGGTGGCGGCCTCCGCCGGGTCCTCGCACTCGGCCGCGGCGCGGGCGGCCCGGTGCAGCTGGTTGCCGCGGAACCGCAGCTGGGCGGCCTCCTGCTCGCCCTGTCTGGCCTCGGTGACGTCGACGAAGAGCCAGGCGACGCCGAGCGGCACCGGCTCCTCCGCCAGCGGCGAGGCCAGCCGAACGAACCCGCTGCGCCAGCAGCGCCGCCGTTCGCCCTCCGGGGCGCGGACGCCCACCCAGATCTCGGCCGGCGCGGGCGGCGCGCCCTCGGCCAGGACGTGGGTGAGGGCGCTCTCGAGTTCCTCCACGCCCTGGGAGAGCAGTTCGCCGAGCGGGCGTCCGAGCGCGGCGGTGCGTCCGGTGCCGAGGGCGCGGGCCGCGTGCGCGTTGACCACGGCGGGCCGCAGGTCGGCGTCGACGAGGACGACGCCCCAGGAGGCGTCCTCGAACAGGGCCTCGCTCAGTGCGATGGACCGCTCCAGGTCGATCTGCGCGTGCACCTCGCTGAAGGCGCAGTAGACACCGGCGGGCTTGCCGTCGGGTCCGAGGACGGCCGCCGACTGGGTGCGCACGAGGACGCGGCCGCCGTCCTTGGTGAGCAGCGCGAACTCGTGGACCTGCCGTCCGGGCCCGTGCATGGCGGACATGAGCCGCCCCTCGACCTCCTCGGCGTCGGCGTTGCGCACGGCCCATCCGGCGAATCCGTGCCGGCCCACGGCCTCGGCGGCGGTCCAGCCGAGGATGCGCTCGGCCTCGCGGTTCCAGTGGGTGACGACGCCGTGCGCGTCGAAGGCGCACAGGGCGGCGTCCATGCCGTCGAGCAGGGCGGCGAGCAGGTCGGAGCCGTCGGAGGCGTCGGAGCCCTCCGGACCGGCCCGCTCGGGCTCGTCCGGCCCGACCTCGTCGGTGGTCCCACTACGCCGGGAAGCACTCACCTGGACCCCCTGCAGGCTGCGTCCGCACGTACGGCGCGTCGGTTCGCTCACTGCCCATCATTCAACTGGAACGTGACACAACACACATCGAGTTCCCCAACATTGGGGCAATCGTTTCACGGTCGAGCCGGTCGGTGCCGGTCCTCTCCGGTTGTCGCTGGTCAGCGACGGTCGGTGACGGTCAGTGATGGTCGGCGGAGGTAAGCGCGGGCAGCGTGCCCCGCGCCGGTCAGCGGCGGTAGAAGATGCGGTCGGCGTACTCGTCGAAGACGCGACCGTTCCACTGGTGGCCGCCGTCGACGTTGCCGGAGCGCAGCAGCGGGGGTTCGAGACCGCGGTCGGCGAGGGCGCCCGCGGCCGTGGCCATGACCGCCTGGAGGAGGGCGGTGGTGACGACCGTGGAGGCGGGGGCGAAGGGCGCGGGGACGGTGTCGAGGGTGAGTTCGGCGTCCCCGACGGCGATCTTCGAGTCGAGAACGATGTCGCAGTGGTCCTTGAGGAACGTCCCCGAGGAGTGCCGGGACCCGGTCTCGGCGGCGTAGGCCACCGAGGTCACGCCGACGACCTTCACGCCGAGCGCGCGGGCCTTCGTCGCCATCTCGACGGGGAGGGCGTTGCGGCCGGACAGGGAGACGATCACCAGGGCGTCGCCGGAGCGGACGGGGGAGCTGTCCAGGACGGCGGCGGCGAGGCCGTCGACGCGTTCGAGGGCGGAGCCGAGGGTGGCGGGCATGACGTCGACGCCGACGGTGCCGGGGACGGCGAGCAGGTTCATCAGGGCAAGGCCGCCGGCCCGGTAGACGACGTCCTGGGCGGCGAGCGAGGAGTGGCCGGCGCCGAACGCGAAGAGGCGTCCGCCGGCGGCCACGGTGTCGGCGAGCAGGGTGCCGGCGGCGGCGATCGGCTCGGCCTCCTCGTCGCGGACCCGCTGGAGCAGGCCGACGGCGGCGTCGAAGAACTGGCCGGCCAACGTACGGTCGCTCATCCCGGGGTCCCCTTCACGGTGTCTGTCACGGTGTCCGCGCGGTCGGTGGTGCGGTCAGGTCCGCGGTCCGTGTGTCGCGGATCACGGTGAGGTCTGGACCAGAGCGGTGTCAATACGGCGGCGGGTGGCCGCGGGGGCTCCGGGTGGCCGGGAGACGGTGGCCGCCGGCGGGCAGGCGGAGCAGGTGCCGGGCGGCCGGAGACCAGGGCGGCAGACGGTGGCGGGCGGACGGGCGCCGGTGCCGACCGGCGCCGCGCCGGGACGGCGTTTCGGCAGAGCGCTCCGGTTGTCAGTGCTATGCGTCAGAATTGGTGCCAGGGCCAGCGCACGCGCCGGAGAGCCGCCGAGCCTTCCGGCAGAGGTAATCGAGGGGCACGTATGTCCGGACTGATCGACACCACGGAGATGTATCTCCGCACCATCCTCGAACTGGAGGAGGAAGGCGTCGTCCCCATGCGCGCCCGGATCGCCGAACGGCTCGACCAGAGCGGGCCGACGGTGAGCCAGACCGTCGCGCGGATGGAGCGCGACGGCCTTGTGTCGGTGGCCGCGGACCGGCATCTGGAGCTGACGGACGAGGGCCGCCGGCTGGCCACGCGCGTGATGCGCAAGCACCGGCTGGCGGAGTGCCTCCTCGTCGACGTGATCGGCCTGGAGTGGGAGCAGGTGCACGCCGAGGCGTGTCGCTGGGAGCACGTGATGAGCGAGGCGGTCGAGCGCCGGGTGCTGGAGCTGCTGCGCCACCCGACCGAGTCGCCGTACGGCAACCCGATCCCGGGGCTGGAGGAGCTGGGCGAGAAGGACGGCTCCAATCCGTTCCTGGACGAGGGCATGGTGTCGCTGGCCGAACTGGACCCGGGGTCCGACGGCAAGACGGTCGTGGTCCGCCGTATCGGCGAGCCGATCCAGACGGACGCGCAGCTGATGTACACGCTGCGGCGCGCGGGTGTGCAGCCCGGTTCGGTGGTGAGCGTCACGGCGTCCGCGGGCGGTGTGCTGGTCGGCAGCGGCGGGGAGGCGGCCGAGCTGGAGGCGGAGGTCGCCTCGCACGTCTTCGTCGCCAAGCGCTGACCGCGCCCGGTCGTCCTCCTCCGGCCGTGACGCAGCGTCATGCTTTCCCTGCGACTTGCCGGAGAGCTGTCAACTCCTGTGAAAGCAGGGGCAGTTGTGGCGCCGCGGCCGATCTCGCCGAATCCGGGATTCAGTGCGGCGAATCGCAGCGCTCGGGCGCTTCGCGTGCAAGGCTGTCGCAGAGGCATATGACCTGAAGGGGGCGGGGCGGGATGTGCCGTCGGGACGTGGAGGGCCCCGGCGCCGTGTGGCGCCGGGGCCTGTCCTCCCCTGTGTCGACCCGGAGCCCCGAGCTCTCAGGGTCGTCCCCCTCGGACCGTTTTCCCCGAGCGGTCCGCCTCCCGATGAAGATCTCCCCCCGAGCGCGGCGATCATTCCTGGCGGGGGGTCACTCGAACGAGGGGTGTTGCCGGCGGAGGCCCCATTTTCGAATGGGTATTCGATAGCGTGTGGGGGAAGCGAGTGGTCCGAGTGGAACCAGGGGGGTGCCAGGACCTATGACGCGGCGCATCGACGTGATCGGGACCGGCGGCGTACGCCTCGCCGCCTGGGAGTTCGCCGATCCGCCCAAGGCCGACCCGGCACCGGCCCTGCCCCGGCAGGCCGGACCGGCGACCCCGCCCGCCCCGCCCGCCCCGTCCGATCCGGCGGGCGCCGGCGGCGAGCGGACCTCCGGGGTGCTGTTACTGCACGGCCTCATGGGCCGCGCCTCCCACTGGGCCTCCACCGCCCGCTGGCTCTCCGAGCGGCACCGGGCCGTCGCCCTCGACCAGCGCGGTCACGGCCAGAGCGGGAAACCGCCGCGGGCGGCCTACACCCGTGAGGCCTACGTCGAGGACGCCGAGGCCGCCGTCGAACAGCTCGGGCTCGCCCCGGCCGTGATCATCGGCCATGCGATGGGCGCCCTGACCGCCTGGCAGCTCGCCGCCAAGCGCCCCGACCTGGTGCGCGGTGTGATCATCTGCGACATGCGGGCCTCCGCGCTCGGCGCGGCCTCCCAGCGCGAGTGGGAGGACTGGTTCCGGGCCTGGCCCGTCCCCTTCGCCACCCTCGCCGACGTCCGCAAGTGGTTCGGCGAGGACGACCCCTGGGTGGAGCGTCCCAACCCGGCCCGCGGCGCCTTCTACGCCGAGGTCATGCACGAGAGCGCCGACGGCTGGCGCCCCGTCTTCGAACCGGAGCAGATGCTCAAGTCCCGCGAGACCTGGGTGTACGACGCGCACTGGGAGGAGCTCGCGCAGGTCCGCTGCCCCGCCCTGGTCGTCCGCGGCCTCGACGGCGAACTCGGCCGCGCCGAGGCCCAGGAAATGGTCCGCGTCCTGCCCCGCGGCCAGTACGCGGAGGTGTCCGACGCCGGCCACCTCGTCCACTACGACCAGCCGGAAGCCTGGCGCACCGCCATCGAACCCTTCCTGGACACGGTCCTCACCGGATGACCCACCCCGGCCCCGGCCGAAAGCCGACGGTCCCGGCCGTCCCCGCGGCCCCCTCGGCGTAGGTTCGGCCGTATGACCACGGCGGCCGCCCAGGAGGCGTTCCTCAAGGCCTTCCACAGTGAGCACCCGGCGGTGACCGGGGACGCGTTCGGCGGCGGACGGGCCCCGGACGGGCGGACCAGCTACGAGATCCTCGGCGACCGGGTGACCGGCCGCCGTCGCGTCCTCGACCTCGGCTGCGGTGACGGACTGCTGCTGGAGGTGCTGGCCCGCACCGAGGGGCGGCGGCTCGCGGGAGTGGACCTCTCGCCCGAGTCACTGGCCCTGGCCCGGCGCCGCCCGGCCCTGGCGCACGCGGCCCTGGCGGAGGCGCGGGCGCAGGACCTGCCGTTCACCGACGGCGCCTTCGACGCCTGCGTCTCCCACCTGGCGCTCATGCTCATGGGGGACGTCGACCGGGTCGCCGCCGAGACCGCCCGGGTCCTGTCCCCCGGCGGAGTACTGGCCTGCGTGATCGGCGCCGGAGCCGTCGGCGGCGAGGCGTACGAACTCTTCGGGACGCTGCTGAGGCAGACCGTCCGGCGGGCGCCCGCCGGACGGCGCATCCCTCCCCTGGGAGACCGCAGGACCCGTGACCGGGACGGGCTCGCCGCGGTCCTGGCACCCGCCGGGTTCGCGATGCTGGACTGGCGGACCGTGCCGATCGACCTGAGCGGCCCCGCGGAGCGGGTGTGGGCGTCCGTGTCCGGCATCTACGACGTCGGCCCGCTCGACGGGGCCGCCGTCTCCCGCCTCCGCCGCGCCTTCCTCACGGAGGCGGCCGCCCTGGCCGGCCCGGACGGACGGGTGCCGTGCGGTTTCCGGATCCTCGTGGCGACGGCCCGCCTGCGGTGACGGCGGTCCGCGGTGGCGGCCGGCCCGTCCGCCGCCGCCGACCATCCGTGGTGACGGGCCGTCTGCCGTGACGCGCGCCAGCGGTGAAGGTGCGCGGCCCTCGGGCGCTCGCCCCTCAGTTCCCGCCCCTCACCCCTTGCTCACCGCGGTGAGGATCTCCGGGAGGCGGGCTGCCGTACGGGGGGCTGCGAGGTGGAGGCCGAGGAGGGCGAGGGACGCTCCGTAGACCGCGCCGGTGGGGAGGAGGAGCAGGGTCCATCCCTCGCCGGCGGCGCTGACGTTCGCCCAGATGGCGAGGGTGATGACGGGGGAGCACAGCAGGGCCGCCGCGACCATGCCGCCGAAGATGGAGATCCAGGCGAGACCGACCTGGCCCGGGACGACGTTCTTGTAGCCCTCCTGCGGGATGGAGTACGGGAAGCGGGCCGAGGTCCACGCGCCGGTCGCCAGCATCGCGCCGAGCAGCGCGAACGACAGGCCCAGTACCTCGGGCAGCCGCGGCCAGTCCCCGAGCAGCGCCGTCGTCAGCACCGTCACGAGGACGGCGTAGGGCAGGGTGACCAGCAGCAGGGCCAGGGCCCGTCCGCGCAGTTCGACGTAGGCGTCGCGGGGGGAGGAGATGGTCAGCGCGACCATCCAGAACGCGGATGTGTCCTGCCCGAACTGGTTGTACATCTGGATGCCGAGCATCCCCGCCGCGAAGCAGGCGAAGTAGACCGACCCGGTGCCCTGCAGCGCGTTGAACACCGGCACGATCAGGCCGATGGCGAGCGAGGTCGCCCAGGCCGCCTTCGTCTTCGGGTCGCGCCACACATAGCGCAGGCTGCGCTCCATGACCGTGCCCGTGCGGCCGGCGGGCAGCAGGCGGGCCAGGCCGCCCCGGCCGTCCGTGCGGGTCCGCCCGCGCCCGGCGGTGTCGCCGACCGGGAGGGTGGAGGCGTCGGGGGAGGTCATCAGCCGGGTCAGGCTGCGCGCCCACAGCGCCAGGACGGCCGTCAACGCCACTGCTGTGAGCACAAGTTGAGCCGCAGCCGCACCCCAGGAGCCCCTGCTCGCCGAGTCCACCGCCCCGATCGCCGACGCGGGCGGCACCCAGCGCAGCACGTCGGCCGCCGGGCCGAGTTGCGCGAGCCCCGCCGTGCCGAGCCGCTGCATGCCGAAGTTGACCAGCTGCGCCCCGATCGCGACGACCAGTCCGCTGAGCACCGCCAGGTCCCGTCCCTTCCGGCTGGTCAGCAGCCGGATGTTGGCGGTGGCCACGGCCCGCGCCAGGGCCACGCAGACCAGCAGGGCGAGGACGAGCGCGACGGCCGAGACGACGTACGCGGCCGTCCCGTGCGCCACCGTGATCGCGCAGCCCGCGAGCAGCAGAACCGTGAACAGCGGCCCGACGCCGACCAGGGAGGCCGCCAGCAGCGCCCGGACCAGCGACCGCGGCCGCAGTGGCAGCATCACCAGACGGCTCGGGTCGAGGGTCTCGTCGCCGCCGGGGAAGAACAGCGGCATCACGGCCCAGCCCAGTGCCAGCACCGCGGTGCCCAGGATCGCGACCGAGGCGATGTGCGGGTGGCCGCGCAGCGCGATCAGCCCGGCCAGTTGCAGGGCGGCGAACAGCAGGGCCACGACGGCCGACGCGAGGAACGCGGCGCGCCGCCCGCCGGACTGCCGGAGCCCGTTGCGCAGCAGCGACAGTTTCAGGCGGACGACGACGGCGGTGGTCGTGGCCGCCTCGGCGCCGCCACTCATCGGGCCCCGCCGCCCAGCCAGTCGAGGTGGGAACCGGTGTCCCGGCCCTGCGCGCCGACGAGTTCGAGGAACGCCCGCTGGAGGGTGGGGGCCTTGCCGCGCACCTCGGCGAGGGGGCCGTGGGCGCGGATGCGGCCCGCGGCCATGACGGCCACCCAGTCGCACAGGGACTCCACCAGCTCCATGACGTGCGAGGAGAAGACGACGGTGGCGCCGGAGGCCGTGTAGCGCTCCAGGACGCCCCGGATGATCTGGGCGGAAACCGGGTCGACGCCCTCGAACGGCTCGTCGAGGAAGAGGACTTCGGGATTGTGCAGGAGAGCGGCGGCGAGGCCGATCTTCTTGCGCATGCCGGTCGAGTAGTCGACGACGAGCTTGTGCTGGGCGCCGGCCAGGTCCAGCACGTCCAGGAGTTGCGTCGCCCTGCGGTCCGTCTCGGCCCCGGACAGACCGCGCAACCGCCCGGAGTAGGCCAGCAGTTCACGTCCCGACAGCCGCTCGAAGAGCCGGAGCCCCTCGGGCAGCACCCCGATCCGCGCCTTCACCGCCACCGGGTCCTGCCATACGTCGTGGCCGACGACCTCGACGCTGCCCTGGTCCGGCCGCAGCAGCCCGGTCACCATGGACAGCGTGGTGGTCTTCCCGGCGCCGTTGGGACCGACCAGCCCGACGAACTTCCCCGCGGGCAGCTCCAGATCGATCCCGGCGACGGCGACCTGCTGCCCGAACCGCTTCCAGAGCCCCCGCACGCGTACGGCGGCCGGCCCCACCCCTGTTCCCTCCGTCATACCCGAACCCTACGGCGGGAGCGGCGACCCGGAGGGGGCGGTGAGCGGGCGTGGCGTGGATCGGTGGGTGCCGGGAGAGGTTCGCCCGGCGGGCGGCGGCCGAGGGGCGGGCGGCGGCCGAGGCGCGCCGGTGGATGCCGGCCACCACTCGCAGCCGCCGCGTCCCGGCCACTCTCGCAGGCGCGTACCGGGCTCCCACAGCCGGGTGCCGCCCGCCCTCGCAGCCGGGTGCCGCAGCCGGGTGCCGGCCAAGGACGCCGCCAGGAACCGCCGTCGACGGCCGCCTACCGCTCGCGCCCGCACGCGTAGGCCAGCGGCGAGACCAGCTCCTCCGCGTCCGGCAGCCACCGGTTCGCCGCCGTCGGCCGACAGGCCCACTGCACGGCGCCGCGCGACCCGTACCGCGTGGGCGGCGCGGCCAGGTACGCGCCCTCGCCGAGGACGACCAGGTCGAGGGAGGACGGCGACCAGCCCAGTTTCCGCACCAGTTCGGGAACCTTGGCCGCGGCGCCCGGGAGCACCAGGAACTGCATGCGCCGCTCCGGCGTCAGGGTCACCGGCCCGAGTGTCAGCGACATCCGCTCCATCCGGGCCAGCGCGAGGAACCCGGCCGTCTCGGGAACGCAGAGCGCGTCGAACGTCCGGCCGGTGGGCAGCAGGATCGACGCCATCGGCTGCTTCTGCCACAGCCGGCGCGCGACGGTCGCACTGCCCGTGGCCTGCATCGCCCAGTCCTCGCGCGCCGGGTGCGCGCCGGGCACGGCGCACGCGGGGTGGCCGCAGGAGCAGCGCTGCACCCCGTCCACGGACTCCAGCCAGGTGCCGGGGAACACGTCCCAGTGCCGTTCCTCGGCATAGCGCACGGCGGTCTCCAGCAGGGATTCCCCGCGCTGCTGAGGGATCTGACCGGTCATCTGTGCGGAGTCCGTGCCCGCGATCGTCTCTTCCACGCTCCACTCAACTCCCGCGTCCACCTGGAGTTACGGCCGCGCCGCGCGCGGGGGAGGGGCATCGCTTCCACGCCCGGGGCGCATGGGTGCATCTGTGGGGGCGCGCGGGAGGATCGACGGCGGGCGCTGGGTAGTCCGGTGTGGGGGTGGATTCGTCTTCACCCCGGCAATCCTCACAAGTCTCGCATTGTCGGCGGTTGGGCGGGGCATCGATCTTCACGGCCGGATCTCTCGCCGGGACGCGAGGGGGCCGGCCGCGGAAGACACGTCAACTCGGTGCGTGGGCAGGCACCGCAGCCACAGGGGGTTAACGCCATGGCCGCAAGGCCTCTCGTCGCGCGGCAGCCGAACGAACGGCTGCAGGCGCTCATCCAGGAAGCGGGCTGCTCGAACGCCGGGCTGGCCCGGAGGGTCAACATGTGCGGCGCCGAGCACGGTCTCGACCTGCGCTACGACAAGACGTCCGTGGCCCGCTGGCTGCGCGGACAGCAACCACGCGGCCGCGCCCCGGCGATCATCGCCGAGGCGCTGGGACGCAAGCTGGGCCGTACGGTCACCATCGACGAGATCGGCATGGCCAACGGCAAGAACCTCGCCTCGGGCGTGGGCCTCCAGTTCTCGCCGACGGTACTGGGGGCCATCGAGCAGGTCTGCGAGCTGTGGCGCAGCGACGTCGGCCGGCGGGACTTCCTGTCCGGCTCGTCCGTGGCCGCCTCCGCGCTGGTCGAGCCCAGCCGCGACTGGCTGATCTCCGCGCCGGACGGCCAGGTCGCGCGCTCGGCCGGGCCGCGGGTGGGGCAGTCCGACGTGGCGGCCGTCAGCGCGATGACCCAGGCCCTGGTCGACCTCGACCACGCCTACGGCAGCGGGCATGTCCGCCCGGTCGTCGTGCACTACCTCAACAGCGTCGTCTCCGGGCTGCTGGCCGGCTCGTACCGGGAGGCGGTGGGCCGGGACCTGTTCGCCGCGGTGGCGCGGCTGACCGAACTCGCCGGGTACATGGCCGTGGACACCGGGCAGCCTGGCCTCGCCCAGCGGTACTACATCCAGGCGCTGCGCCTCGCCCAGGCCGCCGGGGACCGCGGCTACGGCGGGTACGTCCTCGCCGCCTCCATGAGCCATCTCGCCGCGCAGCTCGGAAACTCGCGGGAGATCGCGCAGTTGGCCCGGGCGGCGCAGGAGGGCGCGCGCGGGCGCGTGACGCCGCGTGCGGAGGCGATGTTTCAGGCGGCCGAGGCCCGCGGGCACGCGCTGATGGGGGATGCGCGGGCGGCCCAGCTGGCGGCCGGCCGGGCGGTGACCGCGCTGGAGTCCGCCGAACCCGACTCCGGGGACGACCCGGCGTGGATCGCCCACTTCGACGCGGCCTATCTGGCCGACGAGTTGGCGCACTGCCACCGCGACCTGGGGCAGGCGGAGTCGGCGGCGCGGTGCGCGCGGGAGTCGCTGGCCGGGCATCCCGCCTCGCGGGCGCGCCGGCGGGCCATCGGCTATGTGCTGCTGGCCACCGCGCAGGTGCAGCAGCGGGAGATCGAACAGGCCTGCGGTACGGGGCTGAAGGCGGTGGAGCTGCTGGAGTCCCTGCGTTCCAACCGGGGCGCCGAGTACCTGGAGGACTTCCAGCAGCGTCTGGAGCCGTACCGGGACGAGCCGGTGGTACGGGAGTTCGGGGCACGGCTGGGGGTGCAGGCGGCGGCGTGAGGGCGCTGCCGGGAGTGCGGGCGGCGGCGTGAGGGGGGGCGGTTGGGGGACGCGGGCCGGTGGCGCGGTGGCGCGGCGGGCCGGTGCGTGAACACCCGGCGGATCCCTGTGTGAAGGTGTGGTGAACGGCCGCCGTCCGTGTGTGCGGGAGCAGTAACTGCGTGTCCGGGGCGGGTTTTGTTACTGCGGTCACAGGGGAGGAGGTCACGCCCCGTGCTGCGTGGCACGGGGCTTCGGGGACCCGGTAGCGTGAGCCGACGATTCGGAAGGTCCCCCATTCGTAGGAGTCCCGGTGACGCAGAGTGGACAGGGCGAGGAGCCCTCGGCGCAGCCCGCGCGCGAAGGCATCGTGCTGCCCTCCGACGGGAGCGAGCCCCTGATGCCGGGCATGACGGGCGCCCCGGTGGGCCGCCCGGCCGCGCAGCCGTCCGGGCAGAACACCGCTCCGGCCGGCGGCCAGGCCTGGGGCCAGCCGTGGGGGCCCGGCGACCAGCAGCCCGCGCCGCAGCCCGGCCAGGGCTGGCAGACGCCGGCCGGTCAGCCGTGGAGCACGCCCGGGCACGACCCCTACCAGCAGCAGCCGCAGGCTCCCTGGGGCATCCAGGGCCCGGACACCTCGGGCGCCCAGGAGCCCCCGTCAGGCGCCCCGTCCTACCCGGGTGCCGGGCCGCTGCCTCCTGAGGGCGCCCCGGCTCCGCACCACGACATCCGGGGCTCCGCCCCCTCGGCCTACGGCACCCCGCCGGGTCCGATGCCCTCCGCCGGCGCCGACCCGTACGGCTCGGCCGCCGGGCAGCCCCTGCCGCCCGCCGCCCCCGGGCACGGCATACCGGGCGCCGCCGACGAGGGCGCCACCCAGTACCTTCCGCCGGTCCCCTCCGCCCCGGCCGACGAGGGGGCGACGCAGTTCCTCCCTCCGGTGGCCCAGGGCGGGCTGCCGCCCGAGGTCTCCGGCGACCAGGCGACCCGGTTCCTCGGCCGCCTGCCGCAGGACGGCTCCGGCCCGTTGCCGTACGCCGCGCCCGGCGGCGGTTCCGACGCCGAGGCCACGCAGTACATCGCGCCCGTGGACGCCGGGGCGGGCGGAGCGTCGCCCTACGGCGCCGGGCCGGGCGGGGCCGGGGGACGGCAGACGCCCGCCGAGTTCGACAACCTCTTCCGCAGCGACGCCGGCGGCGGTGCCCCGGAGACCCAGCAGCTGCCGCGCTTCCAGGAGCCGCCGGCCGGACACCCGCACGAGCGGCCCGCGTACGCGCCGCCCGGCCGGGCCGACCGGGGCGACGACGGCGGCCGGGGCGGACGCACCCGCTCGCGCGTGCCGGTGATCGCCGCCGTCGGCATCGGCATCGCCGTGCTCGGCATCGGCGCGGGCGCCCTGCTCAGCGGCGGCGGGGACGGCGGCGACCAGACCGGCGACAACAAGAACGTCTCCGCCACCGCGCCCGCCACCGAGGGCTCCGAGGCCGCCGACCCGGCCCGGCAGCAGGCCGTCGAGCTGGACAAGCTGCTCTCCGACAGCGGCAGCAGCCGCGCCTCGGTGATCAGCGCGGTCGCGGACGTCAAGAACTGCGACAACCTCGGCGGCGCCGCCTCCGACCTGCGCGCCGCGGCCAAGCAGCGCAACGAGCTGGTGACCCGGCTGCAACAGTTGTCCGTCGAGCAACTCCCCCGGCACGGCGAGCTGACCGCGGCCCTGACCGGCGCCTGGCGGGCGTCCGCGTCGGCCGACGCGCACTACGCGGCCTGGGCCGACCAGGTCGGCGGCCGGAAAGCCTGCAAGAAGGGCCACGCCCGCACCACCAACGAGACCCAGGCGGGCAACCGGCAGAGCGGCGTCGCCAGCGCCCAGAAGGTCAAGGCCGCGCAGCTGTGGAACGTGATCGCGCAGAAGTACGGCCTGACCCAGCGCCAGCCGACCCAGCTCTGAGGCCCGGCCCGGCTCTGAGGCCCGGGAGGGCGCGGGAGGTCAGTTGACGTCCGCGTCCTCCAGCGTCCGTCCCAGGTCGACGAAGCCCTTGGCGGCCGGCTCGAGCCGGCCCCCCCGAACCACCTGAAGAGTCACGTCGGCGTTGACCAGGCGGGGGAAGCTGCCGGCGGAGAACGTGTCCCGCAGACGCCACCGCAGGGGCGGGGTCAGACCACCGGTGTCCACCCGGAGCCCGGCGTCGAGGGCGTGCCGCACGCTGTCGGCGCTCACCTCCCCGGCGCCGATCCTGTCGACGACGGCCCGCAGCACGGTGTAGGCGATCCAGGTGGTCTGCACTCCGGCGTCCTCGGGGTCGACGCGGTTGTCGCCGAAGGCCTCCGCGTTGATCACCTTCTTCATGGAACCCCAGCGCGAGTCGCTCGCCACCGGGTACCAGCCGGTGAGGTACGACCCCTCGTACGGCCCCGAGCTGCCACCGCTGGCGTCGACCACCGTCTGGTCGACGCTGCTGAGCACCGCGGCGGTCCGCACCCCCGGGTAGCTCTCGCGGTCACGGCGGAAGGAGTCCATGAAGATGTCGGTGCGCTCCCCGAGGGCCGGTATGACGCAGCCCCTCTTCACCGGGTCGGCGGTCGCCCGCCGCAGCGCCAGGTCGGACTGGCCGGAGTACTCGGTGGCGTCCTCGGCGGCCCGCTGGTCGTGCGCGGGCACGTGCCCGCCGGCCTTCAGCCCGGCGTCGAGCAGGGCGGGCAGCTCGTCGCCCGCGATGGTGTCGGGCCGGACGAGCGCGACGGGGCCGCAGTTCGGCGCGAGCTCCTTGCCGAGGCCGGCCAGCAGGGCGGGCTGGCCGCCGTTCACCGGGTAGGACAGGGCCCGGGTGAACTCCGCGCTGGTGACGCCGTAGCCGCCGATGTAGGGGATGCCCGCGCCCTCCAGGGGCGGGAAGAAGGAGTCGCTGTACTGGCTGTAGGAGCCGACGACGGCGACCACGTTCTCCTTGACGGCGCGCCGGGCGCACTTGGCCGCGGCCACACTGTCGTTGCCCTCGTTGCAGGTCAGGACGTTGAGGCGGCGGCCGGCCAGGCCGCCGTGGGCGTTGATCCAGCGTGCGTAGGCCCGTGCCATGGCGGGCATTCCGGGCTTGTTGGTGGCCGGGGTGTTCTCCGGCGCCCAGGTCATCACGGTGACGGTGCCGTCCCCCGCCGCGTCCGAGGCGCCGGGGACGACCCCGCAGCCCGCCGCGAGCGACGCGCAGGCCACCAGGGCGCCCGCCGCGAGGGCGGCCTTTCTCTTGACGGGCCGGGGGAGAACGGGGAGGAATGTGCTGCGCGTGTGTCGCCTGCCGGTCATGCTCCCGCACGATTCCCCCACACTGCTAACCCCGCAGTGACCCATGGTCAACGGGGGGTGACGCTACGGTGAATTGCGGGGGCCGATGGGGCCACCGGTGCGAGGAACGTACGATCGATGACCGTGCAAGGTTCGGAGAACTCTTCCCGTCGCGGCCGTCGCTCCTCCACCATGGGCGGCATGCCACTCAACGACATGCCGTGGTGGCGCTGGCGCAGCAATGTGCGCTCCGCGCTGCACATGCTCTCCGACCCGGTGTTCCAGCGGGACGTCTGGCTGGCCGGTGTGGAGGGGTACGGGGACGTCACCGACGCCGTGTACCGCCTGGTCGAGGACACCTGGCTGGACAACTGGTCCGCCGAGAAGTACATCGGGACGATCTTCCGCGACTCCCAGGAGGCCGCGCTCGTCGACACCGCCGTGCTGCGTGTGCTGCGCATCATGCACCAGGTCGGCCCGGACGCTCCGGTCTCCGCGTACCTCGACCACCACGGCTGGCCGGAGGCGGTGCGGGCGGCGCGGGACGCGCACCTGCGGATGGCCGCCGGCGACGGCGAGGACCCGGACGCTCCGCCGCGCAGCCTCGAGGTGCTCCGCATCATGACGCGCACCGCGTAACCGGGGCCCGGCCGCCTCATCCGGTCCCTCCGCCTCACCCGGCCCTTCCGGTCACCCCCGCTCGCCCGGCCTCCTCGGCCCGGTGGTGCCCGCCCGCGCCCCCGGTCCGCTTCCCGGACGTCCCCCCGCGGGCCGGGGCGGACGTGAGATCCTGTGGTGCATGAGCGAGCAGTCCACCCGAGCCGCGGCCCAGGCCGATCAGTACGTTCTCACCATCGCCTGCCCGGACAAGCAGGGCATCGTGCACGCCGTGTCGAGCTACCTGTTCATGACCGGGTGCAACATCGAGGACAGCCAGCAGTTCGGCGACCACGACACGGGACTGTTCTTCATGCGCGTCCACTTCTCGGCGGAGGCCCCGGTGACCGTCGACAAGCTGCGCGCCAGCTTCGCGGCGATCGGTGACGCCTTCCAGATGGACTGGCAGATCCACCGGGCCGACGAGAAGATGCGCATCGTGCTGATGGTCAGCCGGTTCGGGCACTGCCTGAACGACCTGCTGTTCCGTGCCCGCATCGGGGCGCTGCCGGTGGAGATCGCGGCGGTGGTGTCCAACCACACCGACTTCGCGGAGCTGGTGAGGTCCTACGGCATCCCCTTCCACCACATCCCGGTGACCCGGGACACCAAGCCCGAGGCCGAGGCGCGGCTGCTGGAGATCGTCCGCGAGGAGCAGGTCGAGCTGGTCGTCCTGGCCCGGTACATGCAGGTGCTCTCCGACGACCTGTGCAAGCAGCTCAGCGGCCGGATGATCAACATCCACCACTCCTTCCTGCCGAGCTTCAAGGGCGCCAAGCCGTACCACCAGGCGCACGCGCGGGGCGTGAAGCTGATCGGCGCGACCGCGCACTACGTGACGGCCGACCTCGACGAGGGGCCGATCATCGAGCAGGAGGTCGAGCGGGTCGGCCACGACGTCACGCCGGACCAGCTCGTCGCGATCGGCCGGGACGTGGAGTGCCAGGCGCTGGCCCGCGCGGTGAAGTGGCACGCCGAGCGCCGCATCCTGCTGAACGGGCGCCGCACGGTGGTCTTCGCCTAGGTCCGGCCTGCTCGCGGCTCCCGCCGGTCCGCCGGGAGCCGCGACTACAGGCGGCTGAGCGACGCCGCGGCGTACAGCACGTCCCTGATGGCCTGCCGGTCGCCGACCTGTCCGGCCGCCGCCTCCTGCGGGGCCACGTGCCCCGCCGCGAGCCGGCAGAACTCCACGCCGTCCAGGGCGACATGGGCCACCTCGTGGTCCGCGGAGCCCGCCGCTCCCGGCGCGTCCAGCGGGATCAGCCACTCGCCGCCGCCCAGCCCCTCGATCTCCAGCCGCAGACTGCGCCCGGGTTCGCCCGCGGGCACGAGGTGGCGGGTGGACGCCGGTGCGGCCAGACCCGCCTGCCGCCGCGCGGCCAGCGCGACGGGCAGCATCCGGGTGGCGAGGTCGATCATGCGGTGCAGATGCCGCGGCGCCGGCGGCGCGTACGGGTAGTCCACCGCCTCCGCGATGTCCTCCGCGTGCACCCAGCACTCGAAGGCCCGGTCCAGCATCGCGTCGCGCAGCGGCAGCTCGAAGTCGCCGTACCCCACCGCCGCCTTCCCGGCGGTGCCGTCGGTGAAGGACACCGTCCGCACCAGGGCGTGCGACTGCTCCCGCCACGGCGCCCGGACGTCCCGGGTGGGCGGGAGGTGTGCGGTCCGCCAGTACGTCTCGGTGCGCTCCGTGGGTCCGGGAGCGGCCGTCGCGAGGTCGCCCAGCGGGTCGTCCAGCCCGAGCGCCGCGGCGACCAGCCCGTCGACGCACAGCAGATGCGCGATGACCCCGGCGACGGTGGTACGGCGGTCCACCGTCTCCTCGTGCTCGAACCACCGCAGCCGCACCGGCGCGTGCCACTCGGAGTCCCCGATGTCCTGGAGCAGCGCGTCCAGCCGCGCCGTCTCGGCGTCGTAGGGCGCCGCCCACTCGGGCACCGGGATGCGCGGCGGCCGCCGGTCCAGGCACTCCCGCAGGACGCGGGTGCGCAGCCCCGGATCGAGGTCCAGGCTCTCGGACGGGTGGAGCAGTCCGACGGCGTCCCGCAGCCGCAGCGCCTCCTCCGCGCAGCCGCCGCACTCGCCGAGGTGCTCCTCCACGGCGGCCGCCTCCTGCGGCGAGCAGGCGGCCAGCGCCCAGGCGCCGAGGAGCGACTTCAGGACGTGGTGCTCCAGCACGAGCGGCGCGCGCCGGTCCGCCGGGGGCGCCTCCGGCCCGGCCGGCACCGGCGGCGGGGGCAGCGGCCGCTCGCCGTCCTCGACGGAGGCGCGGGGCATCGGGATGCGGGGCGGCCCGCCCGGCTCGGGACCGCCGCGGCCCTGGGGACCCTCGGGCGGCCCGCTCACGCCGCACCCCCGTACTCCGGCGGTGCCCCGGGCGCTCCGGCGTGGTGGGCGGTGGACAGGAGCTGGAGGCCGAGACGGAGCCGGCGGCGGGCCTCGTCCTCGGTGACACCGAGGTCGGTGGCGGTCTGGCGGTAGTCGCGGCGCTGGAAGTAGGCCAGTTCCAGCGCGGCGCGCAGCGGCGCGGGCATGGAGTGGACGATGTAGTCGGCCCGGGCGGCGGCCGAGGCGCGGCGCACCTTGTGCTCCAGCTCCTCCGGCGATCCGTGGCCGCCCCGGGCCAGCGCGGCGGTCTCGGTGGTGCGCAGCCGCCGCACGGCGAGCCGGTGGGTCAGCGCGGCGACCCAGGAGCGCAGCGGGCCCTGCTTGGGGTCGTAGGCGTCGGGGTGTTCCCAGACGTGGGCGAAGACCTCGCGGGTGATGGTGTCGGCGGCGTGCTCGTCGCCGAGCACGCGGTGGGCGAGGCCGTGCACCAGCGTGGCGTAGCGGTCGTAGAGCTCGCCGAGGGCGGCCGCCTCACCGCGTGCGAGCCGCTGCTGCATCTTGCGGTCCCAGCGGGGCGGTGCGTCCTGCTTCGCCATACGGCCCCCTTACGCCCTTAATGTCCGTCATATCCGTTACGACCGTTGTGTCGGTCGTGCCGTGCTGTCGCCCCGTTCCGTCTCTCCGTGTCCAACGTGTCCACCGTGTTCCTGCCGTCTTGTCGAATGTAGTCGGCACGTCCGACAGCGCACGCCCCTTTGTGGCAATGTGCGCCCCCCGGTGAGCCGCAGGTGGTAGGGGTCTGCGGGGGTGCGGTCCCGGTTGTGGGGACGTCCGCGCGGCTCATATCGTCCGTCTCGCCTACCCCTGCACTTTCCGACCAAGCACGATCGAACACGATCGAAGGTGACCGAAACAAGACCTTAGTTGACCTTCACCGGTTTGCCTCAAGGAGTTTGGGGGAACGGCCGCTGGGCAGCCGCGCGAAAAGAAGCGTAGGAACTGCTTCCGTTCCGGGCGGTTCCGGGTAAGTTCCGGCGAGCGGAGGACGGACCGTGACGTTCAAGGTGACGGATGACGAACAAGGTGAGTGGGGTGTGCTCCGGGTCTCGGGGGAACTGGACCTGGTGACCTCACCCGTGCTGCGTCAGCGGGTGCACGACGCGGTGGCCCAGGGGCGCCACCATCTCGTCCTCGACCTGTCCGAGGTCTTCTTCTGCGACTCCAGCGGCGTCGGCGTCCTCATCGCCGCCCGCCGCCTGTTCCGCTCCTGCCAGGGCCGGCTGCGCCTGATCCTGCCGGCCCGCGGAGCCGTCGACGGCTCCCACGTCAACCGCGTGCTCGGCGCCCTCGGCGTCCGGCGCCTGTTCGACGTCTACCCGGACCTCGCGGCGGCGGTGGACGAGGAGCCGCTGTCGGCCTGAGCCGCCGTCCACGAGTCCCTCACCCGCCGCGCGGCCGCCCGGCGGTCGGCCCGCCGGTGCTCCGTGCCGCATCAATGTCCGGAAATTCCCCCGGCGGTGTCCCGAAATTCCCCCGGAGTTGGCACAACCATCGGTTTCCCGTCCGCGGACGGTCCTCGGCGTCGTACGCTCCCTGCCAGATGCACCCCACACGTAAGGCGGCCAGAGAAGAGATGGTCAGCAGCGAGTACGAGCGCAGGATCGCGGCCCGGTTCGCCACCTTCGACCAGGACGGCAACGGCACGATCGACCGCGAGGACTTCAGCGTGGCGGCCAAGGCGCTGCTCGCCGAGTTCGCCACCCCCGCCCGGTCCGACAAGGGCCAGGCACTGTACGCCGGGGCGGAGGCCTTCTGGCAGGGCATGGCCGGAATGGCCGACCGCGACGGCGATCAGCGCATCACCCGGGAGGAGTTCGTCGGCGGCGCGGTCAAGCGCCTGCGTGACAACCCCGACCGGTTCGCGGAGATCGCCCGCCCCTTCCTGCACGCGGCCCTGGCCGTCGCCGACCCCGACGGGGACGGGGCCGCCACCGTCGAGGACGCCGTACGGGTCCTCAGAGTCCTCGGCGTCCCCGAGGACGGAGCCCGGGCGATCGCCGCCTCCCTGGACACCGACGGGGACGGCAAGGTGGGCGAGCAGGAGGTCGTGCCCGCGTTCGCGCGCTACTTCACCGTGCCCGAATAAGGCTCGCACAGCCCGTACTTGAGCGCCTTGCGCGGGTCCCGCCCCGCGCAAGGGCGTCCACCGCCTCCAGCGGCTCCGGCGACGTGCGGACCGACAGCCCTTGCGCGCGGAGGTACGACGTCTCCGCGTCGAGCCTCAACTCCGGCGCTCGTGGCGGCTGCTCCACCACCGCGCGGACCCGCTCCTCGCACTCCGGGTCCGGCAGTGCGATCACGGCCGCGTCCCCGGCCGCCGGGTGCCGGTGCGGCAGGTCCTCGATCTCTTCCACGGAGATGTCCCGCCCCCGCGGATGACGACGTCCCCGCTGTGGGCGAAGACGGCGCGGCGGGGCCGCCGGCTCCCAGGGCGTGCGGGACGTGCTCATCCGGCCTGGTGGCGCCCATGTCCCGGCCGCCCTCCTGACCGACGATCAGCCCGCGGCTGTGCCGGTCGCCGCCGGGCAGTTCGGCACGGCCTCGACGGCGTGCCGGGCCGGCCGTGCAACACGCCCGGGCGCGTGAGCAGTTCGGTCGGCCGATCGGGGCCCCCCGGGCCGTGCGGCACCCGCGCGCGGGCCGGCTGATCCGGACGGAGACGGCCCCGGGTCGCTGGCTGCGCGGCCGTCCTCACCGCCGACCTCGTGGACGTCGCCGCGTGCCCGGCTGCCCGCCCGCGGGTCCGTCGTGCGCGGGTCCCCGACTGCCTCCGGCGCACGGCGGCATGCGCTTCACCTGGGAAAGCGAGACCCATCCACCGCTGGAGCCGGCCTGGGCGCGGCCCCACCGTGGCGGCGGTGTGACGGAGAGTGAGGAACTGTCCGCAGTCGATCCGGTGTCCGGAGCGGGGTGAAGGGGCCCTGGGCTGCGGTGACCCGGACGCGGCGGATCGAATGTCACGGATCGTGGCATACCGGAATTACAGAGCGTTGATATCGGGTTGTGTCCTAGGTGTGACTCGTCACGTCCTGGAGTCGCCGCCCGGCTCGGGTACCTTGTGTGCAATGCGAGTGGTTCCGAGAATGAGCCATCCCGGTGCGGCCCCTGAGGCGGCGCCGGATCAGGCGGTGCGCGGGCCTGTTCGCGAGGTCGGGCGGCCTTCGCCGCCCCTCCGTTCGACTTCCCGCGACGAGCGTCGCACAGTATGCCGCACGAGTACCCCTTCGCGCGGGAATATGCCCGAAGCGCTTGTAGCGGTGACAGTACGTCAACCATGCTGTCTCGCAAGGGAGTCACGTTCCGTGACCCTTGCTCTGGCCGTTGTTCTGGCCATGCAGAAAATGGCTACGATCGTGGCCCTCGTGTGGCGCGAGGCTATGTGTCCGCCGGTTCGGATGGTGTGAGCGGTGCAGGTGCTTCAAGTGCAGCTGGAGATCCGGCCCGACCCCACGGAGGTCGGGCGAGCCCGGAAGTGGGCCCGCTCCCGGCTCGCCGGGTCGGGCATAGAGGTCGACGAGCCGCTCGCCGAGACACTGATCCTGCTCGTCTCCGAACTGGTCACCAACGCCGTGGTGCACACCGGCTGCCCGGCCGTGCTGCGGCTGTCGCTGCCCGGAGGGGCGGCCGAGGCGGCCACGGTCCGCCTGGAGGTGGCCGACACCAGCACCCGCGCCCCCGTGCCCCGCTGCGCGGACGACGACGCCACCGGCGGCCGCGGGCTCGCCCTCGTCGACGGCCTGGCCGACCGCTGGGGCTGGAGCCGCGAGGGGGCCGGCAAGCGCATCTGGTGCGAACTCGACCGCTGCGCACCCTCCGCCCAGGGTGTGATGCGCAGACGCCGCGGCAGCGAGGTCCCCGCGTACGACGGGCTGGCGTACGAAGCCGTCTGAGGCGGTGACGGGGCGCGCCGGGGCGGAAGGCCGGTTCCACCGTTGCGGAAAGCGCTGTCAGTGCGGCCGGTGGGTGGACCGTGCGCCGGGAGATGCTTCCGTGCGCGGCCGCTGTGAAGCGGACGCAACGGGCAAATCCCCTCGTGACTGTTGACGGGACGTGCGCGCTTGATCACGCTTGGGGACAGCGATTCGCCGTGAGGGGACGACGAGGGCCCGCGTGACGGAGGCCCTCGGCGAGTGTGAGTCGTGCGTCGGCGTCGACCGGTCCCTTCAGGGCCGAGGGGGGCGGGGATCGGTGCGCCGGAGCCGGATGGTGGCGCGGGGTGCCGTGCTCGGGGCGGGCACAGCGCGCCGCCACCCGGACTCGCCGCGCTGCCCCGGAGGTCGCGTCGATGGCCGCCCCGAAGAACGGCCGCCGGTGCGAGCGGTGTGCCCGTCGCGCCGACGAACGGCTCGGGCGTCGCCGACGGCGGAAACGCGGAGCGGCCCTCTTTTCCACAGGCTGTGGACAACTTCTCGGGCTTCCCGTTCCGGCCCGGAAACCTCCGCCTCCCCACGACGTGTCCACGATGGCGGGCGGACAGTGGTCGACGTCGAGACGCCCCGGGGCGGCGCGGAGGCGGGGCGCGTGGCACACGCCGTGCTCACGTTCTGACGGCCGCCCGGAACGTCCGCCGGTACGCCGTCGGCGTCACCCCGAGCGCCGCCTGCAGATGCTGGCGCATCGACTGGGCCGTGCCGAAACCGCAGTCCCGGGCCACCTGGTCGACGGACAGGCCGGTGGACTCCAGCAGGTGCCGTGCCCGCTCCACCCGCTGCTGGGTGATCCACTGCCCGGGGCTGACCCCGACCTCCTCGCGGAAGCGCCGGGTGAACGTGCGCACCGACATGGACTCCTGGGCGGCCATCTCGCGCAGCTGGATCGGCTCGTGCAGCCGGCCCAGCGCCCACGCCCGGGCCGTGGTGGTGGTCGCCTGCTGCGGGTCGGGCACCGGTCGCTCGATGAACTGCGCCTGCCCGCCGTCGCGGTGCGGCGGCACGACCATCCGCCGGGCCACTTCGTTGGCGACCGCGGTGCCGTGGTCACGGCGCACCATGTGCAGGCACAGGTCGATCCCGGCGGCGACGCCCGCCGAGGTCAGCACGTCGCCGTCGTCGATGAACAGCACGCCCGCGTCCACCCTGATCCGGGGGAACATCCGCTGGAAGCGGCCGGCGTCGGCCCAGTGCGTGGTCGCGGGGCGGCCGTCGAGGTATCCGCCCGCGGCGAGGACGTAGACGCCCGTGCAGATGGAGGCGAGCCGGGTGCCGGGCCGTATGTGCGCGAGGGCGGCGGCCAGTTCGCCGGTGAGCACACCCTCCTCGAAGACCGGGCCGAGCTCGTACGAGGCCGGGACGACCACGGTGTCGGCGGTGGCCAGGATCTCCGGCCCGTTCGGGACGTGCACGGCGAAGTCGGCGTCAGTCTCCACCGGCCCCGGCGGGCGCACGGAGCAGGTGACCACCTCGTACAGCGGCCGTCCCGCCGCGTCCTGGGGCCGCCCGAAGACCCGGTGCGGGATGCCCAGCTCGAACGGGAGCAGTCCGTCGAGGGCGAGGACGACGACGCGGTGGGGGCCGGAACCGGTGACCGTATCCATGGCCCGATCCTAACGAACACTGTCCTCCGGGCCACTCGATCGGAGGGACGGAACATCGGAGGCTCGATGACGTGACCCAGACAACGCAATCCGCGGCCACGGGAGCCGCAACGGCGGAACCCGCGGCCGCCGAAACATCCGCCCCCCGGCCCGACCGGAGGCCGTCCCGCGTCCACCGGGCCTGGTTCGTCGCCGCCGTCACCTTCGTGACGATCCTCGGCGCGGCCGCCTTCCGCTCCCTGCCGGGCCTGCTCCTCGACCCCCTGCACCAGGAGTTCGGCTGGTCGCGCGGCACGATCGGCGCCGCCGTCTCGGTCAACCTCGCGCTGTACGGGATCACCGCGCCCTTCGCCGCCGCGCTGATGGACCGCTTCGGCATCCGCCGGGTGGTCGCCGTGGCGCTCGTGGTCATCGCCGTGGGTTCCGGCGCCACCGTGTGGATGACGGCGGCCTGGCAACTCCTGCTCTGCTGGGGGCTGCTGGTCGGCCTCGGCACCGGCGCGATGGCGCTGGCGTTCGCGGCGACGGTCACCAACCGCTGGTTCACCGAGCGCCGGGGCCTGGTCAGCGGCATCCTCACCGCTGCGGCCGCCTCCGGTCAGCTGATCTTCCTGCCCGTGCTGTCCTGGACGGTCGAGAGCCACGGCTGGCGCCCGGCCGCGGTGACGGTGGCCCTGGCCGCCCTCGTGGTCGTCCCCTTCGTCTGGCTGCTGCTGCGCGACCATCCGGCGGACCTGGGCCTGAAGCCGTACGGCGCGACGCGGTTCGTCCCCCGGCCGGAGCCCGTGACCGGCGTGGCGCGGCGCACGCTCACCGTGCTGTCCTCGGCGGTCCGCACCGGGCCGTTCTGGCTGCTCGCGGGCACGTTCGCGATCTGCGGGGCGTCCACCAACGGCCTCATCCAGACCCACTTCGTGCCGGCCGCCCACGACCACGGCATGCCCATCACCGCGGCCGCCTCGCTGCTCGCCGTCATCGGGGTGTTCGACGTGGTCGGCACCATCGCCTCGGGCTGGTTCACCGACCGCTTCGAGCCGCGCCGTCTGCTCGCGGTGTACTACGCGCTGCGGGGCGTCTCACTGCTGTTCCTGCCGATGCTGCTGGCCCCCTCGGTGCACCCGCCGATGATCTTCTTCATCGTCTTCTACGGCCTCGACTGGGTCGCCACCGTCCCGCCCACTCTCGCCCTGTGCCGGGAGCAGTACGGCGAGGACAGCGCGATCGTCTTCGGCTGGGTGCTCGCCTCCCACCAGGTCGGCGCCGCCCTCGTCGCCTTCCTCGGCGGCGCCGCCCGGGACGTCTTCGGCTCCTACGACATGGTCTGGTACGCCTCGGGAGCGCTGTGCGCGGTGGCCGCCCTGATGGCCCTGGTGATCCGCCGCCGCCCGGCGACCCTCGCGCCGGTCCTGGCCTGAAGGGCCTCTCCTCGGATCCCGCCCCGGGCGCGGGGCCCTCGGAAGGCACCGCCGCCCGGAGCGGGCCTGCTCCGAAAGGAGGGCGCCGGCGGAACCGGGCACGGCGGCCCCGGCCCCGGAGAGACCGGCGCCGGTGACGGGCGGGCGGGTTCTCAGGCCGGCAGGCGGGACACTCGGCCGCCGCCGCTGCGCGCGTTCTCCCGTGCGACCGCCCTGGCGATCCTCTCCGCGTCGATCGCCAGCTCGCGGAACATGCCGCTGATGGGATTGGTGAAGCCGGTGAAGTACAGGCCGGGCGCGCCGTGCGGGGCGCGGGGGCCGTGGGCGGACGGCCGGCCGCGGCCGTCCAGCACGCCGAGATGGCCGACGAGGTCCTCCAGGCCGCGGACGTACCCGGTCGCCGCGACGACGGCGTCCGGTCCGATCCGGCTGCCGTCGGCGAGGACGACCTTGCCCTCGTCGAAGGCATCCACGGCGGCGACCACCTCGACCTTCCCGGAGCGCACCGCGTCGACGAGGCCCACGTCCTGGACCGGGATCGCGCCCTCCGTGACACGGGAGTACAGGCCGGTCTCCGGGCGCGGCAGGCCGTGCGCCGAGAGGTCCGGCACGCTCAGCCTCGCCAGCGGCCGGGCCAGCCGGTCGACGAGCCCGACCGGCAGCCGTCGTACCACGATTCCCGTGTACTGCGCGGCCCACCCGGCGGTCGACCGGCGCACGATGTGCGGCGCGGTGCGCACGGACAGCCGGACCCGGGCGGCCCCGCCCTCCACCAGGTCCACGGCGATCTCGGCGCCGGTGTTGCCGACGCCGACGACGAGGACGTCACGGCCCGCGTAGGGCCCGGCGTCGCGGTACGCGGACGCGTGCAGGAACTCGCCGGTGTAGGTGTCTCTTCCGGGCCAGTCGGGCACGCGCGGCGTGTGGTTGAAGCCGGTGGCGACGACGACCGCGCCGCCGGTCAGCTCCCGGCCGCCGGAGGCGCGCAGCAGCCAGCCGCTGCCGTCGGGCAGGCGCTCGACGCGGGAGACCTCGACGCCGGTCACGATCTCCAGTTCGTGGTGCTCGGCGTACTTCTCCAGGTAGCGCACCACGTCGTCCCGGGCGACCCAGCGCCCGAACCGGCGGGGCATCGCCAGACCCGGCAGGGCCGACAGGCGCCGGGTGGTGTGCAGGCGCAGCCGGTCGTAGTGACGCCGCCAGGACGCCCCGACCCGGTCGGACCGCTCCAGGACGACGGCGCGTATCCCCCGGGCGCGCAGCGCGTACGCGGCGGCGAGCCCGCCCGGGCCGCCCCCTATGACGTAGACGGGGCGGTCGGCGGGTTGCGGAGCGCCGGAGAGGACGGATACGGAGGAGTCGGTCATGGTCGCGAGCGTAATCACGCAACCCGTTGATGGGTCTCGGTCAAGACCGGAATTGGTTGCGGATTGATCACGCCTGTGGGGAGAGTGTGCGGGAGCGATGACACCGGCCACCGCTTGTGCGGCCGCGCCGGACGCCGTATGCCGCCACCGTGGCCGAACTCACCGATGAACCAAGGACGATGACCGAGGAGGCGGTGGCCGGAGAACTGCGGGCCGGGCGGCCGCCGGCGGTGGTGTTCCGCGCGGCCGGGGAGTTCAATGAGGCGGTGACCGCCGAGCTCAGTGACTCCCCGAACCTCTCGTCCATACGGCTGGCAGGCCGGGGCCTGCGGTTGCGCCCCTGGGACCCGGACTCCGACGCCGACGTCGAGGCGTGGCTGCGCGGACTCACCGACCCCGAGTTCGCGCGCTGGAACACGCCGCTCACCCCGATCACGGACGGGACGGCCGCCCGTGACTCGCTCCGGGTGCGGGCAGGACGTGCCTCGGAGGGGACGAGCGTGTCGTTCCTGATCGCGGACGCGGAGAGCGGTGCGACGCTCGGGCACATCGGGGCCACCGACATCAGGTACGCCCTGGGTGCCGCCACGCTCGGGTACTGGGTGCTCCCCGAGGCACGCGGGCAGGGCGTGGCCACCCGGGCACTGGGCCTCGTCGCCCGCTGGGGGCACCACGAACTGGGACTTCACCGGCTGGAGTTGAACCACGCGGTGGGCCACGAGGTGTCCTGCCGGGTCGCGGAGAAGTGCGGGTTCCGGTACGAGGGGACGATGCGCGGCTCGGTCTTCGCGGCGGGGCGGCGGGACGCGTTCCGCGACGCCCACCTGCACGCGCGCCTCGCCACGGACCCGGAGCCGGAGAGCCGGCCGGAGGCGCCGTAATTCGGAGGCGACGGCCGACTGGGGGCGGCACCATGGGGCATGACTTCCGGCGACGACTGGTACCTGACCGGCGCTCTCGACGAATTCCTCGCGCTCGCGGGCGACTTCCTCCGCGCGCGGCCCGCGCAGCACACCGTGCAGCTGACCGTGACGGAGAGTCTGCGCGCCCGCGGAGTGCACCTCTACGGCGACGGCGCACCCGAGTTCGGCGTGCTGCGCGGCGAGGGGACCGTGCGGGCCGCCTTCTTCCGCACCCCGCCCCATCCGCTCGTGCTCACCTCCCTCACCGAGGAGGAGGCCGACGCGCTGGCCGGGCGGCTGGCCGCCTCGGGGCGCGCCCTGCCAGGGGTCAACGCCGACCGCGACACCGCCGCCGCTTTCGCCGCGGCCTGGCAGCGCCGCACCGGCGCCGAGGCGGCCCTCCACCGGCGGATGCGGCTGTACCGGCTGGGCGAGTTGACCGTGCCGGAGCCGGTCCCGCCGGGCCGGGCGAGGGTGGCGGGCGCGCAGGACCGGGAGCTGCTGGCCCGGTGGTACGCGGAGTTCTGCGCCGAGGTCGGCGAGCCGGCCGGCCGTGACCTGGGGGACTGGGCGGACGAGCGGGTCGAGAACAAGGACCTCATGCTCTGGGAGCTGCCCGACGGCACGCCCGCCGCCATGGCCGGAACCGCCCCGAAGGTCGCCGGGCAGGTGCGGGTGCTCGCGGTGTACACCCCGGCCGGGCTGCGGGGCCGGGGCTGTGCGGGCGCGGTGACGGCGGAGGTCACCCGGGGCGCCCTGGCCTCGGGGGCCGACGAGGTGCTGCTGTTCACCGACCTCGCCAACCCGACCAGCAACGGGCTGTACCTGAGGATCGGCTACCGGCCGGTCTCGGACTTCGCGGTGTACGCCTTCGCGTGAGCCGTGCCCCTCCGGCGGGCGGGGGCTGAGGTCACCTGGGCGGGGGCACCTGGTCCGGGATCATCGGCGCGGAGGTCGCTCGGGCAGGGACCACCGTGGCAGGGCCGATCGGCGCGAGGTCAGGGCCACAGCAGCTCGTGCCTCCAGCCCTCCCCGGCGCGGCGGTAGCGCAGGCGGACGTGCCGGCGCCGGGCCTCGCCCTGGAAGAACTCCACCTCCTCGGGCCTGAGGTGGAACAGGGTCCACGACGGCACCTCGGCGCCCGGCTCGCTCCGGGCCCGCTCCCAGGCCGCCTCGGACGCCTGCCGCAGCTCCTCCAGTGAGCCGAGCACGTCGCTCTGGTGGCCGGTGAGGGCGGCGGCCAGCGCTCCGGTCGAGCGGGCGTGCAGATCCGTCCGGGACTCCTCGGCCGGCGCCGGGGCGACCGGCCCGCGCACCCGGACCTGACGGCCCTGGAGCGGCCAGTAGAAGGCGAGCGCCGCCTGCGGGCGGGCCGCGAGCTGGCGGCCCTTGCGGCTGCCGGCGTGCGTCCCGAAGGACCACCCGCTCTCGTCGGCGCCGTGCAGCACCACGATCCGGACGTCCGGCCGGCCCTCCGCGTCGGCGGTGGCCAGGGACATGGTGTGCGGCTCCCGCTCCCCGGCGGCCACCGCCTCGGCGAACCACGTCTCGAACAGGGGCAGCGGGTCCGCGGGTACGGCCCCGGGGTCGAACGACGCCAACTCGGTGACCTCCGGGTCCCACACCCGCAGCGACCTCAGCAACTCGTGCAGCTCCGTCTCCATCCCCCGAGTATCGGTCACGCCCCGACACCACGTCCCCGACGGGCGGGCCCCCCGGCCCCGGACGCCACCGCCGCCCGGGGCAGCGAGCCGTCCGGGCGGCGGACCCGGCGCTCGCCCGCTCCTCCCCGCAGCCGCGGGCCCGGGCCGGCGCGGGGCCGTGGGCGCGGCTACAGCGTCGCCAGTCGCTCCACCAGCAGGAACGCGCCGATCCCCAGCATCGCCGCCCCCGACGTCCGGGTCACCGCGCGGGCCGTCGACGGCCGGGCGCGCAGGAGCGCGCGGGCCAGCGTGCCGACCGTCAGGTAGACGGCCGCGCAGCACGCCATGTGCAGCAGGCCGAGGACGGCGGTCTGCACGGGTACGGGCACGGGCGCGTCCCGCGTGACGAGGAACTGGGGCAGGACGGAGAGGTACAGCAGCAGCCCCTTGGGGTTCAGGCCGCTGATCGTGGCGCCCCGCAGGAAGACACGGGGGCCGGTCGCGCCGAGCCGCTCCTCGGCCGCACCGGGCGCGGCAGGGGAGCGCAGCACGCCCCACCCCAGCCACACCAGATATCCGGCGCCCGCCACGGTGAGGGCGGTGAGCAGCCGAGGGGAGCCGGCGACCAGGACCGCGAGACCGGCCACCGCCAGCACGGTGTGCAGGGCATAGCCGGCGACCAGGCCTCCCACCGCCACCGCGACCGAGCGGTTCCTGAGCCCGGCGCCGATCGCGTACGCCCAGTCGGCGCCCGGTACGCAGACCAGCAGCAGGTCGACGGCGAGGAAGGAGAGCAGCGGTCCGTAGTGCATGGTAGGGACATTAGGCGCGATTGTCCCGAAAGTGTTTCTTAAGTTTGCTCAAAACGGCGATGAGCGAGGGAGAATCTTCCTCATGGACGACGTGGACCGGAAGATTCTTGCCGAGCTGCAGCAGGACGGGCGGCTGACCGTGACCGAGCTGGCCGGGCGGGTGCGGCTGAGCGTCTCGCCGTGCCATCGCCGGTTGCGGGAGCTGGAGCGGTCGGGGGCCGTGCGCGGCTACCGGGCCGTGGTGGATCCGGCCGCCGTGGGCCTGACCTTCGAGGCGCTGGTCTTCGTCTCCATGCGCCAGGAGGACCGCGACACGGTCGCCGAGTTCGAGCGGGCGGTGAGCGAGGTGGAGCACGTGCTGGAGGCGCAGCGGCTCTTCGGCGACCCGGACTACCTGCTGCGGGTGGCCACCGCCGACCTCGCCGCCTTCCAGCGCCTGTACGACGAACGGCTGGCGACGCTGCCGGGTGTGCAGCGGCTGACCTCCACCCTGGTGATGAAGCACGTCGTCAGGGACCGGCCCCTGCCCGCGTAGCGAAGGGGGCCCCACAGCGCGACAGGCGGCGGTCCACCCGGGTGGACCGCCGCCTGCCTGACAGGACTTGGGGCGTGGAAAAAAGGAGGCCGGAGCCGTGCCGCGGGCTACCGCGTCGGCTTCCGGCCGGTGACGCCCAGGTGCACCAGCAGCGCCAGGTTGGGCTTCAGTTCGGCCTGTTTCACGCCCCAGGAGGTGAAGCCCTTCTGGTGCGAGGCGACCGCGGCGAGCATGGTGACCAGCGAACCGGCGATCGCCGCCGGGTTCACGTCCTTGTCGACCCGTCCCTTGGACTGGAGTTCGGCGACCGCGTCCGCGAGGGAGTTGTTCACCGAGTTCAGAATCTTCATGCGGAGCTTGTAGAAGCGCTTGTCGCCCTCGGCGGCCCCGAGGTCGACCACGCGCAGGATCGCGTCGTTGCGGCGCCAGAAGTCCAGGAATCCGTCGACGAGTTCCTGGGCCGTCTGCCAGCCGGCCTTGCCGACCCACGACCGCCCTTCGAGCAGGTCGGTCAACCCGGCTCCCTCGGCGGCCACTTGCTCGGCGATCTCCAGGACGGCGCCCTCGACGTCCGGGAAGTACTGGTAGAAGGTCGCGGGCGAAGTGCCCGCCTTCCGGGCGACATCGATGACTTTGACGTCGCGGTACGGGGAGGAGCTGAGCATCTCTCTGAGGCAGTCGAGCAGCTTCTGCCGGGTCGCCTGCCCACGCCGACCGGCCACGCGGCCGTCGACGGTACGCACTTGTCCTGTCATGACGTCAGCTTACCGAGGGGTGATGGGAGCGCGATTCGGCCGACTGCAAATGGGGTGCACGGGCTCGGAAAGCCTGGTGTGCCTGGTCTGCGGCCTGCGGGGGAGCCGGTTACGTTGACGGTATGGCCGAAAACAGGGCATCCGCATACGCGGAGGGCGTCCCCTGCTGGGTGGACGCGCAACTCGCCGACGTCGGCGCGGGCCGGCGCTTCTACGGTGAGCTCTTCGGGTGGACCTTCGACGAGGAGGAGGCGCCCGAGGGCTATGTGTGGGCCCTCCTGGACGGTGAGCGCGTCGCCGCGCTCTCGCCCAAGTCGGACGGCCGGATGCCCACCGTCTGGACCGTGTACTTCGCCACCCCGGACGTCCGTGCCCTGGCCCGGCGCATCCGGGTGCGGGGCGGGCAGCTCGTGTTGCCGCCCGTGGCCGTCGACGGCCTCGGCACGGCCGCGCTGGCCGTCGACCCGGAGGGCGCCGCCTTCGGCCTGTGGGAACCGGCCGGCCTTCCCGGCTTCGGCCGGCGGCACGAGCCGGGCACCTTCGCCTGGGCCCAGTTGTACGCCCGCGACACCGACACCGCCAACGCCTTCTACGGCGACGTCTTCCACGAGGCCCTCTTCGGGCCGGACGCCAGGCCCGACTTCGGCCGTGCCCCCGTCACCGACGTCTTCCCGCCCGAGATGCCGCCCCACTTCCTGGTGCACTTCCGGGTGGCGGACCGCGCCGGCGCCCTCGGCGCCGTCCAGCGGCTCGGCGGGCGGGTGCAGGTGCCGCACTTCGAGACGTCCTACGGAACCGTGGCCGTCGTCGTCGACAATCAGGGGGCGTCCTTCGCCCTGCTGGAGAGGTGAGGGCCGCCCCTCACCGGGGAAAGTGGGGGGATTTGCGGCAGGACATCCCGATTCGTCGCAGGGTTCGCAACCAGTGCCCGGGCCAGGAAGAATCGGGGTGCGTGCCGCCGCGGCGGTGTGGTGGTGAGACGCTGCACTTCGGTCGCGTACATATGTGGGTGGCGCGGCTCGTACGGGGAGGTGGCAGGCAAGTGGTGGATCAGCTGACACAGCACGATCCGCGGCGGATCGGGCCGTTCGAGGTGCTGGGACGGCTGGGGGCCGGCGGCATGGGGCTGGTCTATCTCGCGCGCTCGGCGTCCGGCCGGCGCGTGGCGATCAAGACGGTCCGCACCGAGCTGGCCGAGGACCAGTTGTTCCGGGTGCGCTTCACACGCGAGGTGGAGGCCGCCCGCGCGGTCTCCGGCTTCTACACGGCCGCGGTCGTCGACGCCGACCCGCGTGCCGCCGTGCCGTGGCTGGCCACCGCGTACGTCCCGGCGCCCTCCCTCGAGGAGATAGTGACCGAGTGCGGGCCCCTCCCGGCCCAGGCGGTGCGCTGGCTCGCGGCGGGCGTGGCGGAGGCGCTCCAGTCCATCCACGGGGCCGGGCTGGTCCACCGGGACCTGAAGCCCTCCAACGTCCTCGTCGTCGAGGACGGCCCCCGGGTGATCGACTTCGGCATCGCCTCCGGCGTCTCCAACACCCGGCTGACCATGACGAACGTCGCCGTGGGCACGCCCGCCTACATGTCCCCCGAGCAGGCCAAGGACTCCCGCAGCGTGACGGGCGCCAGCGACGTCTTCTCGCTCGGCTCGACGCTCGTCTTCGCGGCCACCGGGCACGCCCCGTACCACGGGGCCAACCCGGTCGAGACGGTGTTCATGCTGCTGAGGGAGGGCCCGGACCTGGAGGGTCTGCCGGACGAGCTGCGCCCGCTGATCGAGTCCTGCATGCAGATGGAGGCCCCCGGGCGGCCCTCGCCCGCCGACCTCCAGGCCCAGCTGGCCCCCCACCTCTTCGGCTCCGGCTCCGACGACAGCGGTACCGCCTCGGCCTGGCTGCCGGAGAAGGCGGTGGCTCTCATCGAGGGCCGCCGCGGCGGCCGTCCGGCCGCGCGGCCCGCCGCCGGGCCCCGCAGCGGCGGCCGGGCCCATGTGCCGCCCCCGCCGCCGCACGACCCGGTCGTCCCGGCGCCCGTGCCCGCCCCGGCGCCCGCCCCCGAGTCCGGCCCGGTGCGGCTGGCCGGTGCCCAGGTCCCCATCGGCCCCGGGCCGCGGGTCGCCGACGCCCGCGCCGCCGCCGTCAAGGCGCCCCCGCCGGAGGCCGGCCTCGCCGCCACCTGGTCCCGGCCCCGCCCCGGCGTCAACGGCGCCGACCCCGCCGTACCGGCCGTGCCCGCCGCGCCCCCGGAGACCGCCACCGGCTGGCGGCCCTGGCGCTTCCGCATGTCCAACGACGTGTGGGGGACCCCGGCCGTCGCCGACGACCTCGTCTACGTCACCTCCTTCGAGGTGCACGCCCTGGACGTGGCCACCGGCCGCCGCCGCTTCAAGACGCGGGACGTGGCCTGGTCGATGGCGGTCGCGGACGGCAGGGTGCACGCCTCCGACGGGCCCACCCTGTTCGCCCTGGACGCCCGGGAGGGCGCCGACCTGTGGCGGCTCCAGACGGACGCCTGGGTGTACTCGCTCAAGGCCGACCGGGGCACGGTCGTCACCGGCACCAGGGGCGGCGGCGTCCAGGGCTGGGAGGCCGCGAGCGGTCAGAAGCTGTGGGAGCTGACGGGCGCCCAGAGCGACTTCGAGTCGCCGGAGGCCGGCCCCCTCGTCCACGACGGCACGGTCTACGTCTGGCAGGACGCCCGGCTGCGCGCCCTGGAGGCCCGCACGGGTGAGGAGCGATGGTCCTACCCGATCGGCGACGCCGCCTCCTGCGGCGGAGTCCCGGTGCGGCTGACTCCGGCCCCGGACGGCTACGTGTACGTCTCGGCCGGTACCCGGGTCCTCGCCCTCGACGTGGCGAGCGGCCGGGTGCGCTGGCACTTCGAGGCCCCGGCGGTGTTCCTGTGCCCGCCCGCCTTCGCGCCGGGGCCCGCGGTGACCGGCGGCGGTGTGTACCTGGCCGACTACCTCGGCACGGTCTACGCCCTGGACGCCACCGACGGCCGCGACCGCTGGCGCATCGCCACCGAGTCCCGCGCCGGGATCGATCCGGTCCTGGTGGCCGCGGGCCACGTCCACGTCGGCAGCGGCAAGGGCCTGTACACCCTGGACGCGGTGACCGGCACGCCCAAGTGGCGCTTCCAGGCGGGCGGCGAGATCGTCGGCTCCCCGGCGGTCGCCGAGGGCCGTATCCACTTCGGCTCCACCGACCACCTGCTGTACACCCTCAAGGCCGACGACGGCCGGCTGCGCTGGAAGCTCGCCACCGGCGGCGAGATCACCGGCTCACCGGTGGTCAGGGACGGGGTGGTGTACGCGTGCAGCAAGGACCGGTGCGTGTACGCGCTGGACGCGGAGAAGGGGACGGGCACGGCCCGCACGACCTGACCCGGGCCGGCGGCGGGGCGACGGCGGCGGCCGCCGCCCCCGGTGCGGGGCGGTCGCCGCGCAGTGACATGCCCGTGACAGGCGGCTCGTAGGGTGGGGCCATGCGATCACGGGGGCACACGCTCAGGCTCACGGCGGTGTCGGCGCTGGTGGTCCTCTCCCTGACGGGTTTCTCGTCGGGGCGCGGGCACGGCCACGGACACGGCTACCACAGCGGCGGCTCGGGCGGCTGCAGCAGTTCCAGTCAGGACCACGACAGTTCGTCGTCCACCACCGGCGGCGTCTCCAAGGACGACGGCACGGACGACTCCTCCGGCGGGTCCTACGGCGGGTCGTACGGCTCCGGCTCCCACCGGGACCGGTACGACACGGACGACGACCAGGGTGGCGGCAGCGGTACGAGCACGCCGGCCCTGCGGGACGCCACGGCGAGGCTGGTGAGCTGCGCCACCCCGAAGGCGCCGTACGCGACCGTCGAGGTCACCAGTCCCAACGGCTCCGACGGCACGTTCGCCGTCACCGTGAGTTTCCGGGACGCCGGGAACGACGAGATCGTCTCCCGGACGGCGGAGGCCGAGGTGCCCGCGTACGGGAAGGTGACGGTGCGGGTACCGCTGCCGGGTGACGACCGGGTCGCCCGGACCGACCACTGCGCCCTGGACCCGGCCGCCCCGGCCACGTCCTGACGGGCTCCAGGACCTGTCCGGCCGTATGAACGACGTGCCGCCCGCACCGTCTTGCGCGGTGCGGGCGGCGTCGTGCGGCCGCGGCGGCTCCCCTCCGTGCTCCCGCGGCCGTCCCCCTGGGGGCAGTCGGGTCAGGCGGGCTCGTCCGTGGCGTGGATGTTGTCCGTGGTGGCCTCGCCGGTGCCCTCGTCCGCCGTGAGCGGGTTCTTGCCGCTCAGCGGCTCGCTGGTGGCGTGGATGTTGTTCGTGCTGACGGTGCCCGACTTGGTGTCGGTCGCGTGGATGTTGTCCGTGGTGTTCTCGTCGCTCATGTCGACTGCCTCCCCGTGCGGTTCCTGATCTGTCGTCGAGCGCCCGGCCGGCAACTCCCCCGTGGGCCGCCGGCCGGGCAACTCGGGGCCGTTCACCCTATGGCACGGCCACCGGTCGTCCCGTCTGCCCCCCGACGCGACGGTTCGACATGTCCGAGACTGCCGGGCGGCGATAAACGAATGATGAACGCCCCGTCGGGCCTGCTCAGGCCACGGCCAGCGGGGCGAGCAGGGCGCGCACGGCCGCGGCCTCGGGCGCGCCCAGCGCCTCGAACAGGCCCAGCGACTCACGCCAGCACACCTGGGCCCGGCCGATGTGGCCGATGTCGTGCAGGGCGCGGCCGAGGACGACGAGCGCGTTGCCCCGCCGCCAGTCGCCGCCGATGTCCCGCAGCACGCTGAGCGCCGTCTCGGCGTTCGCCGCCGCCTGCGCCGGGCGCTGCGCGGCCAGATCGACCTCGGCCAGCCGGAACAGGGCCATGCCCTCCCACAGTTGCTGCCGGCTGTCCCGGAACACCGCCAGCGCCTCCTGCAGCCGTGCCGCGGCCTCCCCGTGCCGTCCGCTCTCGGTGAGCGCCAGGCCCAGCGCGTAACGGCCGTTGGCGCCCTTGAGCGCGTGCCCCATGTCGTCGTACGTGTCGGCGCCCTGCTGGGCCAGGGACACCGCGCTGTGCGTGCGCCCGGTCGCCAGGTGGATGCGCGAGAGGTTGCACAGCGCGCTCGCCTCGCCCGGCCGGTCCAGGCAGGCGCGGAACCCCGCGATGGCGCGGGTGAGTTGCGCCTCGCCGTCGTCGTACCGGTTCTGGTAGAGCGCGATCACGCCGAGGGTGTTGTACGCCCAGCAGGCCGCCAGCGGATCGGCGCCGGTGCTGAGCTCCGCCGCCCGCTCGGCGGCCCGCACCGCCAGGTCGAAGCGGCCGGTGATGTGGTGGACGTAGGCGGTCATGATCAGGGCCCGCGCCTCGGCGCGCGGGTCGGCGGCCCGTGCCGCCGCGTCCCGCAGTGCCGCCGCGACCCCCTCGTAGGCCTTGGAGTTGGTGCCCGACTCGGCGAGGTCGACGGCCGCCCAGAGGGTGTCGACGGCGCGCCTGAGGAAGCCTGACCGGGTGGACTGGCGGACGCAGGCGAGCAGGGAGACGGCCTCCGCGTACAGCCAGTCCTGCGCCCGGTGCCGGTCCTCGAAGACCAGACCGGGGTACTCCGCGGCCTCCAGGTGGTCCACCAGCCGGTCGCCGGGCCGCTCGATGGCGTACACCCCCGCGGCCGTCGCCAGGTAGAAGTCCAGCAGCCGCGCGAGCGCCGCGTCCCGCTCGCTCGGCGGGTGCTCGTCCCGCTCCGCGCAGGCGCGCGCGTACAGGCGGACCAGGTCGTGGAACCGGTAGCGGCCGGGCGCCGCCGACTCCAGCAGGGAGGTGTCGACGAGGGACTCCAGCAGGTCCTCGGTCTCCTCCGTGGGCAGGTCCAGTACGGCCGCGGCGGCCGCCAGGGAGATGTCCGGGCCGTCCGCCAGGCCCAGCAGGCGGAAGGCGCGGGCCTGGGCCGGCTCCAACTGGCCGTAGCCCAGTTCGAAGGTCGCCTTCACCGCCAGGTCCCCGGCCTGGAGCTCGTCCAGGCGGCGCCGCTCGTCGGCGAGCTTGGCCGCGAGTACCGACACCGTCCAGGTGCGGCGGGCGGCCAGGCGGGAGGCGGCGATGCGGATGGCCAGCGGCAGGAAGCCGCAGGCCGCCACCACGTCCAGGGATGCCTCCCGCTCGGCGGCCACCCGCTCCTCGCCGACGATCCGGGTGAACAGCTCCAGCGCCTCGTCCGGGGACATCACGTCCAGGTCGACCAGGTGCGCGCCCGCCAGGTCCACCATCCGCACCCGGGACGTCACCAGCGCCGCGCAGCCGTCCGTGCCCGGCAGCAGGGGCCGCACCTGTGCCGCGTCCCGTGCGTTGTCCAGCAGCACGAGCACCCGACGGCCGTCCAGGACCGAGCGGTACAGCGCTGCCCGCTCCTGGAGCGAGTCGGGGATCGCGGAGTCCGCGGTGCCCAGCGCCCGCAGGAAGGAGCCCAGCACGGTCTCCGGATCCGCCGCGCGCGGCCCGGCGCCCTGGAGGTCGACGTAGAGCTGGCCGTCCGGGAAGGCGGCGCGCGACCGGTGGGCCATGTGCACCGCCAGCGTCGTCTTGCCGACGCCGCCGATCCCGGCGAGCGCCGAGACCGCCATCACCCGGCCCTTGGCCGACGCCAGCACCTCGCTCAGCTCGGTCACCAAGGACGCCCGGCCGGTGAAGTCGGGCACGGTGGCCGGGAGCTGGGCCGGGCGGACCGGCACCACGGCGGGCTCGGCCACCGGGGAGGAGGGCTCCGCGAGGGCCGGGTCCGCCTGGAGGATCCGCTGCTGGAGCTCGCGCAGGCCCGGACGCGGGTCCACGCCCAGCTCGTCGGCGAGCAGCCTGCGGGTGTCCGCGTAGACGGCGAGTGCCTCCGCCTGCCGGCCGCTGCGGTACAGCGCGAGCATCAGCAGTTCGCGCAGCCGCTCGCGCAGGGGATGGGCCGCCGTCAGCGCCGTCAGCTCCGACACCGCCTCCGCGTGGCAGCCCTGCTCCAGGTCCATGTCCAGGCGGGACTCCAGCAGTTGCAGGCGCCACTCCTCCAGGCGGACCCGCTGTGCCTGGGCGTACGGCCCCGGCACCCCGGCCAGCGGCTCCCCGTCCCAGCGGTCCAGCGCACGGTTCAGCAGGTCCCGGGCGCGGCCCAGGTCGCCGCCGGACCGGGCCTTCTCCGCCTCGGCCACCCAGTCCTGCGCCGCCGCCAGGTCCAGCGCTCCCTCGCCCAGGCCCCGCACCGCGTACCCGCCCGACTCGCTGACCAGCACCCCGGCGTCCAGGGCCTTGCGCAGCCGGGAGGCGTACGTCCGTACCGCCGCCAGGGCCTGCGACGGCGGCTCCTCACCCCACACCGCGTCGATCAGCTCGGCCGCGGTCGCGGTGCGGCCTTCGCGCAGCAACAGGGCCGCGAGCAGGGCGCGTTGCTGGGGGGATCCGGTGGCCAGCGGCGTGTCGCCGCGCCAGGCGCGCACGGGTCCGAGCACGCTGAAGCGCAGCCGGTCCGGCTCCGCCGGGGAGCCGGGACGCCGCTGCTCCGGTACGCGCGGCACACCGTCCACGGCTCGCGGTACACCGTCCATGCCGTCCCCCTAGCCATCCTGACCGACCACGTCAGTCTGCCTTGTTCACGCCGGATGCGTCAGCCGCCCGCGAGGCCGATCACAGGGCGGCACACGGGAGTCCACAACCCCCACACATACTCTCCGCACCCGCGGCCGTGCCCCTGAGCGTCAAGTCCGCCCGTATCGAACCGTATTCCGGTCGCTGACGGCCCGTCAGGTTCACGAGGGGGGCAACGCGCCGGCCGGCGACAGCGACCACGGCAGCGCCGTACTCGTCGAAGACGCCGTGCGTTGCCGGGGGTGCCGGCCGGGACGGACGGCTTGTCGTAGGTGTAGCAGACCCTGAGCTCCCGCACGCCGGACGGGACTTCGACCGGGACGTACACGTAGTCCGGCGACCGGGCGGCAGAGTGCCGTGGATCGTCCGGGTCCGCCGGTCGCCGTCCGCCGCCTCGGCGCGGCTCGCGAAGGTCACGCTTCCCAACGTCAGGGCCGCCTCTGCCCCCGTCACGAACAAGGGGCGTCCGCCGGCCGTGGTGGTGGTCGCCCTGGCACATGCCGCCGCTCCCGGCGGGTCGTGGGTGGCGCCGTGCACCCCGGGTGCTCAGGCGTGAACCACCGGGGAAGGGAAGGCGATCGTGGGCTTTCGGGGAGCGGGGGAGGACGGTTTCCGGACAGGTGGTTCCGACCGGTCGGTATGGACTCCGGCGGCTTCCGCCGGTACAAGAGGGGGCATCAGCCGCGCACCGAGAGGCCGCCGCCATGCAGATCGCCGTCACGATCTTCCTCACCGACGAGACCGTCACCCCCACCGTGCTCGCCCGTGAGCTGGAACAGCGCGGTTTCGCCGGGCTCTACCTGCCGGAACACACCCACATCCCGGTCGAGCGGACCACCCCGTACCCGGCGGGCGGGGAGCTGCCGCGCGAGTACGGCCGCACCCTCGACCCCTTCGTCGCCCTCGGCCAGGCCGCCGCGGTGACCGAACGGCTCGGCCTCGGCACCGGCATCACCCTGGTCGCCCAGCACGACCCGATCGTCCTCGCCAAGCAGATCGCGACCCTGGACCACCTCTCCGGCGGACGCTTCACCCTCGGCCTCGGATTCGGCTGGAACGTGGAGGAGGCCGCGGACCACGGCGTCGACTGGCGCGGCCGGCGCGACCTCGTACGGGACCGGATGGCGCTGATGCGCGCCCTGTGGAACGAGGAACCGGTCGTCCACCGGGGCCCCTTCGGGAGCGTGCGGGCGAGCCTGGCCTTCCCCAAACCGGCGCAGAAGCCGCGCGGGCCGGTCGCCGGGCCGCGCACCCTCGTCGGCGGGGCGGCCGGCCCGAAGCTCTTCGCGCACATCGCCGAGTACGCCGACGGGTGGCTGCCGATCGGCGGGCGCGGCCTGGCGGAGTCGCTGCCGGTGCTGCGCGCCGCCTGGGCCGACGCCGGGCGCGACCCGGCCGCCCTCCAGGTCGTCCCGTACGCCGTCCTGCCCACCCCCGGCAAGCTCGCGCACTACGCGGACCTCGGTATCGAGGAGGTCGTGGTCCAGCTGCCGGCGGCGGGGGAGGCCGAGGTACTGCGCGCCCTGGACGGCTTCGCGGCCTTCCTGGGGGCCTGACGGGACGCGGCTCCGGGGCCCGACGGGACTCCGCCCGTCTGATCACCGCGATCGTATGCTCGAAGAATGACGACCTCCGCGGCCTCCGGAACCGGCCCCACCGAGAACTCCATGCGTCGCGCCCTCAAACGCGCCCGGGACGGCGTCGCCCTCGACGTCACGGAGGCGGCGGTGCTGCTCCAGGCGCGCGGCGAGCACCTGCGGGACCTGGCCGCGTCCGCCGCCCGGGTGCGGGACGCGGGCCTGGAGGCGGCCGGCCGGCCCGGCGTCATCACCTACTCGAAGAGCGTCTTCGTCCCGCTGACCCGGCTGTGCCGGGACAAGTGCCACTACTGCACGTTCGTCACCGTGCCCGGCAGGCTGCGCCGCGCCGGGCACGGGATGTTCATGTCGCCGGACGAGGTCCTCGACATCGCCCGCCGGGGCGCCGAACTCGGCTGCAAGGAAGCCCTCATCACCCTCGGCGACAAGCCGGAGGACCGCTGGCCGGAGGCGCGCGAGTGGCTCGACGCGCACGGCTACGACGACACCATCGCCTACGTCCGTGCCGTCTCCGTCCGCATCCTCGAGGAGACCGGGCTGCTGCCCCACCTCAACCCGGGCGTCATGACCTGGACGGACTTCCAGCGCCTCAAGCCCGTGGCCCCCTCCATGGGCATGATGCTGGAGACGACCGCCACCCGCCTGTGGTCCGAGCCCGGCGGCCCCCACCACGGATCCCCCGACAAGGAACCCGCCGTGCGCCTGCGCGTCCTGGAGGACGCCGGCCGCTCCTCCGTCCCCTTCACCTCCGGCGTCCTCATCGGCATCGGCGAGACGTACGAGGAGCGCGCGGAGTCCCTTTTCGCGCTGCGCAAGGTCGCCCGCGCCCACCACGGCATCCAGGAACTGATCATCCAGAACTTCCGCGCCAAGCCGGACACGGCCATGCGCGGCATGCCGGACGCCGAACTGGACGACCTGGTCGCCACGGTGGCCGTTGCCCGGCACATCATGGGCCCGTCCGCCTGCCTCCAGGCCCCGCCCAACCTGGTCGACGCCGAGTACGAGCGGCTCATCGGCGCCGGCATCGACGACTGGGGCGGGGTCTCCCCGCTCACCATCGACCACGTCAACCCCGAGCGCCCCTGGCCGCAGATCGAGCAGCTGGCCGAGCGGTCGGCGGCCGCCGGCTTCGAGCTGCGCGAACGGCTCTGCGTCTACCCGGAGTTCGTCACCCGCGGCGAGCCCTGGCTCGACCCGCGGCTGCTGCCGCACGTGCGGGCGCTGGCGGACCCGCGGACCGGGCTGGCGCGCGAGGACGCCGTGGTGGAGGGCCGGCCGTGGCAGGAGCCGGAGGAGGTGTTCACGGCCTCTGGGCGTACGGATCTGCACACGTCGATCGACACCGAGGGCCGAACGTCGGACCGGCGCGCCGACTTCGACGAGGTGTACGGCGACTGGGACGCCCTGCGCGAGGCGGCCGCCCCCGGGATGGCGCCGGAGCGCATCGACACCGACGTACGGGCCGCCCTGCGCACGGCCGCCGACGACCCGACGCGGCTGACGGACGAGGAGGCACTGGCGCTGCTCCACGCGGACGGCCCGGCGCTGGACGCGCTGTGCCGGATCGCGGACGACGTGCGCAGGTCCGCGGTGGGCGACGACGTGACGTACATCGTCACCCGCAACATCAACTTCACCAACGTCTGCTACACCGGCTGCCGTTTCTGCGCCTTCGCGCAGCGCCGCACCGACGCCGACGCCTACACCCTCTCCCTGGAGCAGGTCGCCGACCGAGCCCAGCAGGCGTGGGACGTGGGCGCGGTGGAGGTGTGCATGCAGGGAGGCATCCACCCGGACCTGCCGGGCACGGCGTACTTCGACATCGCGCGGGCGGTGAAGGAGCGGGTGCCGGGCATGCACGTGCACGCCTTCTCCCCGATGGAGGTCGTCAACGGGGCCAGCCGCACCGGCATGTCCGTGCGCGAGTGGCTGACGGCGGCGAAGGAGGCCGGCCTCGACACCATCCCCGGCACGGCCGCGGAGATCCTGGACGACGAGGTCCGCTGGATCCTCACCAAGGGCAAGCTGCCGGCGGCGACCTGGATCGAGGTCGTCACCACGGCCCACGAGCTGGGCATCCGCTCGTCGTCGACGATGATGTACGGCCACGTCGACCAGCCCCGCCACTGGCTCGGCCATCTGCGCACCCTCGCCGGCATCCAGCAACGCACGGGCGGCTTCACCGAGTTCGTCACGCTCCCCTTCATCCACACCAACGCCCCCGTCTACCTGGCGGGCATCGCCCGCCCGGGCCCGACCACCCGCGACAACCGCGCGGTGACGGCCATGGCGCGCCTCCTGCTCCACCCCCACATCCCCAACATCCAGACCAGCTGGGTGAAGCTGGGCACCGAGGGCGCGGCGGAGATGCTCCGCTCCGGCGCCAACGACCTGGGCGGCACGTTGATGGAGGAGACCATCTCCCGCATGGCGGGGTCCTCCTACGGCTCGTACAAGTCGGTCAAGGACCTGATCGCGGTGGCGGAGGCGGCCGGACGCCCGGCGAAGCCGCGCACCACGGTCTACGGCGAGGTCGCCGAGGAACGGCGGCGCACCGCGACGGCCTCGGACGGCCACCTGCCGGAGCTGCTGCCGGTCCTGGACTGACCACCGGGTCGCCGGAGCGCGGGCCGGCCCACAGTACGATGATCCGGCCCCCGCCGGAGGGGCGCACCGTAGCCGAGGAGATGCGTGCCCATGCCTGCCCGAATACCGTCGTGGGCCTGGGTCGGCGGGCTGACCGTGGGAGCGGTCGCAGCGGTCGTCGTGCTGGCGGTGCAGGCGGACCACGGGCCTCACCCGACGGCCGGCACCGCCCGGCCGAGCGCCTCCGCGTCGGCGGGCGCGCGTCCTTCCGCCACCCCGCGGAAGCCCGCTCCGCCGGCCGTGCCGCCCGGCACCGGGACCGGCCGCCGGATCGTCTACTCCGTCGGGCAGCACCGGGTCTGGCTGGTCGACGCGAGCGACTCGCCCAGCCGCACGTTCACGGTCTGGCCCGGCACGGTCGACCCGGACCCCGGCACCTACGCCGTCTCCCACCGCCTGGCCGCCACCACGGGCTCCGACGGCGTCCAGGTCGAGCACATCGTCTACTTCGCCGCCAAGTCCGGCGTCTCCGTGGCCTTCTCCAACGCCGTGGACGGCTCCTCGCCGCCCCCGCCCGCCGCGGGCAAACAGACCGGCGGCATCCGCATGCCCAAGCCCGACGGCACGGCTCTGTGGACGTTCACCTCGGCCCCGACGAAGGTGACGGTCGTCAAGTAGGAACCGGCCGGCCGCCGAAATCGGTTGCGGGTGGACGCGCGGGGGCGCTGTCATGCGGGCATGAGCAGAATCGCCGAGGTCATCGTGCTGGCGCAGGACGCCGACGAGATCATGGAGCCGTTGACCCGCTACGACGACAGCCGCACCTGGAAGGGCGTCTTCCACGCGATGGCCCCGGGTGGGAACTGGGGGTTCGGCTGGGGTGCGGAGTTCGTCCGGGTGGGGTCCCGCTCCGGGCTGCTGAAGCACCTGGAGTCCCTGCCGTGGCCCAGACCGGAGTCGGTGCAGGTGCTGATCCACGACGAGGAGGACGACTGTTTCGGCCTGTGGATGATCCACGACGGCAGGCTGGTCGAGATACCTCTCCCGCGCACCCGGCGGTACTGGAGCGGGCCGCACGACGACGAGTTCCCACCGGACCCGGGGATCCTGGCCCGGACGGACCATGGATCCGTCGACTGGGCGAAGGAGACCGCGAGCGAGGACCCCTCCCGCCCCCCGGCCTGGTGAGCGGCCGCCCCTCGCCCCCTCGCCCCACGGAGATCGCACGGACCCGTGACCCGGCGGCGCACGTGGGCAACGTCACCCGCCACGCTTGGGAAGTCTTCACGGTGCGACCATCCGGGCTCCACTTCCGGTACCGATCCTGGTCCTGAACACACCGTTCCCGTTCGAATACAGTGCTGAGCTGTCGTACGTACGGACGGTGCCGGGAGGAGGCCAGGGTGAGCACGACGTCCGGTGCCGTCTGGGGACGCGGTGAGCAGCAGGACTTTCGCAGCCGGGTGCGCGGCACCCTGCTCGGGGTGGCCGTGGGGGACGCCCTGGGGGCGCCGGCGGACCGGCTGGACCTCGCCGGGATGCGGGAGGCGTACGGGGCCGAGGGGCTGGTCGACCTCGCTCCGTCCTACGGGCGGCGCGGCGCAGTCACCCACTTCACCCAGCTCACCCTCTTCTCCCTCGACGGGCTGATCCGGGCGCAGGTTCGCCGGGACACCGGCGTCTGGCACCCGCCGACCGATCTGCACCGGGCGTATCTGCGCTGGGCCGCCACCCAGCGGGACTGGGGCCCCGACGAGCGCCGCAAGGACGACGGCTGGCTGGCCCGCGAGGAGTGGCTCTACGCGCGCCGCGACCCCACCCGGGCGCTGCTCACCGGCTTCGGCGACGAGACCATGGGCACGCTGGAGGTGCCCAAGAACCCGGGTGAGCACGGCCCCGAGGCGGCCGTCCGCTCCGCTCCCTTCGGCCTCCTGGTCGGCTGGGAGCCCCAACTCGTCATGCAGCTCGCCGTGGAGTGCGCGGCGCAGACCCACGGCCACCCCGCCGCCTGCCTGACGGCCGGCGCGTACGCCGCGATCGTGCACGCCCTCGCCCGCGGCGACGGCCTCGACGGCGCCGTGCAGAAGACGCTGGCGCTGCTCGCCGTGCGCCCCGGGCACCAGCCGGTGTCGGACGCCCTCCAGCACGCCCTCGGCGCGGTGCGGCAGGGGATGCCGACCCCGTCCCGGGTGGAGGAGGTGGTGGGGGAGGGCGCGGCGGAGGGGCTGCTGGCCGCCTCCGTGTACTGCGCCCTCGTCGGCGAGGACGTCCGGCACGGGCTGTGCCTCGCGGTGAACCAGAGCGGGCCCTCGGGCGCGGCCGGCGCCCTCACCGGCGGTCTGCTCGGCGCCCTGCACGGCGAGACGGCCCTCCCGCCGGCCTGGCTTGCCGAGCTGGAGGGCCGTCCCACGCTGCTGGTCCTGGCGGACGACTTCGCGATGGAGATGACCCAGGGACCCGCCCTGCACGGACCCGCCGGGTCGTCCCCGGGGTGGCTGGCCCGCTATCCGCGCGGGGCCTGACCGGCCGGAGGCCGCGGAGGATCCCTGCGACGGCTGCCGCCCACCACGTCGTGCCCCGCCCCGCCGGAGCCGGGACGGGCGGTCGGGGCTGCCGCGCCGTTCGTACCGGCCGCGGCGGGCATGGACACGTGCGTCGACGGGCTGCGGTAGGGCACAAGCCGAGCCCCCTCGGCGAGGACGGCGAACTGGTCGAGAGGGCTCTTGCGATGGTGCTTGTGCGGTTGACGACGGTGCCGGGGTCGGTCCCGGCGTCGGCGAGGATCAGGAAGACCCTCCCCTCATGCCTTGACGGAGGCCACGAAGGCGTTCCACGCCGCGGCGGGGAAGCCCAGCACCGGGCCCGCGGGGACCTTGGAGTCCCGGACCGCCATGGCCGCGACCACCGGTGACTTGACCTCGACGCACGCGCCGTTGCCCGTGGAGTACGAGGACTTGGTCCACGTGTCCGTGGCGCCCTGACGAATTGCCATTTCTGCTCCGGATTGCAAGTTGTCGAATTGCTGTCACCGCACGACGCGTTCCGGTTCGGGAACCCACCGCGCGGTTTGCGCCAACGTTGGTGTCCGTTGGCGTGATCGACGCTACTCGCCACGCTCGGCATCCGAAGCGACTATTCACTCGACCGGATGGCATATACCACTGGAGCTTCCAATTCGGCCGGGCGAAGTGTAATGTGCGCGCACCTCTCAGCGTGCGTAGTCCTTGGCGATGTCCGCGATGAACTGGCGCGACTGCTCCACGTTCAGGGCCTGCGCCCGAAGGTGCTCGTACATCACGCTGTACTTCTGGACGTCGTTCGCCTTCTCCAGATACAAGTCGCTCGTGACGCCCTCGATGTAGACGACGCTGGAGTCGGCCGCGTCCGGGAACTCCAGGATCGCGTACTGGCCGTTGAGGCCCGGATGCGCCCCCATGTCGAACGGGATGACCTGCACGGTCACATGCGGCAGGTTCGACTGTTCGACGAGGTACTCGAGTTGATCGCGCATCAGGGACCGGGTGCCGACCACCCGGCGCAGCGCTGCCTCGTCCAGCACCGTCCACAGGCGCAGCGGGTTCTCGGCGGCGGAGATTCGTTCCTGCCGCCGCATCCGGACCTGGACGCGCTTCTCGATGTCCGCGGACGCCGTCTCGGGCAGCGCTCCCGCGATGAGCGACTCGGCGTACTGACGGGTCTGGAGCAGCCCCGGCACCACCTGCGGGTCGTACACTCTCAGGCTCGCCGCGTCCGTCTCCAGGCCGATGTAGACGCTGTAGGGGATGTCGCCGAAGGAGTGCCACCAGCCCTGCTGGCGCGAGTCCTTGGCCATCTGCATCAGTGAGTCGACGATCCGGTGGTCCTCCACCTCGTAGACCCCGCACAGGTCGCGGACGTCGCGCTGGCTGATACTGCGCCGCCCGTTCTCCAGACGGCTGATCTTCGACTGCGACACCAGCAGCCGCTCGGCCACTTCCTCGGCCGTCATGCCCTTGAGCTCGCGGAGCCTGCGCAGCTCCTGGCCCAGCCGGCGTCGCCTGACGGTGGGATTGACATTGGACGCCACGGGACGCGCACCTCCGGCTGCATACTTCTACTTTGCGTATCTGCTGCTGAGCAGACTGCCACCACGGTGCTTCTTACCGCTGGAAAACGCCGGATATGCGGCACGTACGCGTCAGTTGGGCCGGTCGCCCGAGAAGCCCGGACATGCGGCCGGGCGGGGCGGCGGGACCTCGTGGTCCCGCCACCCCGCTCGCCGGTGGCTTCCGTACCGGGTCATGGGGACTGACGGTGCGGCGCTGGGTGGTGCGGGGCGCGCGGCTCGCCGCGCCCCGGCGGTGCTGTGGTGCCGGTGCGGCTAGTGGGCCACGGCGCGCGCCATGGATCCGTGGCGCGGCTGCATCGGGACACCGCGGGCGGGTTCCGCTGCCGGCCTCACGCCGGGGGCCTGGCGGCCCGTCGGGCCCGGGCTGCGGCGCGGCTGGGCCGCAGCGCCGTTCTGGACGTCCATCACGGCGTGCGCGACGAGCCCGCCCATCGGGTCGTGCCTGATCAGGTCCCGCAACCGGGAACGCGACGAGCGTCCTTCGTTGCCCGGGTACAGGTGCTTGCCGAGGCCGACCGCGTGTGCCAGGGCGGCGAGCGCCGCGGTCCGCGGGTCCGGCGGTACGCCGGTGCGGATCGCGGAGTCCAGCCGGGACCTGATCTCCCGGCTGATGGCGGTGTCCGTCGCCTGGTAGCGAGTCGTCGGCAGCACCCCGCACATCTGGCCGGGCACGGCGGCGACCATGCCGCACCTCTCCAGATGCGTCAGGTAGATCTGGCGGAGCCCGAGACGCGGCCCGCCGATCCAGTGGACGGCCCGTACCGGAGCGCCGCGCCTTCGCAGCAACTCCAACGCGCAGTCCAGAGTTGGATCTCCTGTCGGCCGTGGTGCCACCACGGCGATACGATCCCCGTCTGGGGCTATCCGTCCGGCCAGCGCCAGCTCCACTAGCTGTGCTCCGGCCAGACCGAGGTCGAGCGACTGCGGCTGTGCAGTGGTACCCGTGGCCGGGTCCAGTGCCAGCAGCAGAAGCTCCTCCGGAAGTGTTCTGCGGCTCCTGCCCATCCATGCCTCCCCGCGTGGATGAAAGACAGGGTGACCCCTCTCACATTGGTCTGTCGAGGGCGCGTGACCGGTTCGTAAGGGAACCGATAGATATGTCGTTCTCGTCTACCGCACGGGTATAGCCCGCACACAGGACACTGGTACATGGTTCGGACAGCGGTACGGCCGGGTGGGTACGGCCGCTTCGTCCGGGCGGTGGTTCACGGTTGGGTAGGCGCACGCGGGGCGTGCGGCGCGAGGAGGAGGCATCGGTGGCGGGCGAGTCCCCCGACAGGTCGAAGCAGCGCGAGTCGTCGGCAGAACCGACGTCGGGGAGCGCGGGTCCGGTTCCCGAGGCCAGGGGCGAGGGGCGCGAAGTCCGCGACCCCCGGCTCGCGCTGGCGGGGAACTCCGGGGCGTCCGGGAAGCGCGGCGGCGTCGACACGGCGACGAAGGTGCTCTCCGTGCGCGACGTGACGCCGAAGGCCGTGAAGGCCGAGGACGGGGACGTCGAGGACGCTGAGGACGCCGAGGCTGCGGCGGAGGCCGCCGACGACGGCGAGGAGGCCGACGCGGCGGGCGGCTCCCGCGACGACGGCGAGGCCGGGACCGAGGCCGAGGGTGCGGCGGGTGACGCGCGCCTGCGCGACGCGGTGGCCGCCTGGGTGGACTCCGCGGACGGCGGCGAGGGCGGGCCGGCGGAGGCGAAGAGCGCCGAGGACGTCGAGGAGTCCGGTGAGGACTCCGACTCGGCCGAGGACGCCAAGAGTGAAGCCGCGGCCGGGACCGAGGATTCCGTCTCCGCCTCCGACGCCGGCACCGAGACCGACGTCGAGGAGCCCGCCGACGCGGCCGAGGACGTCGAGGAGCCCGCCGCCGCGGCCGAGGACGCCGAGGAAGCCGCCGACGCCGACGAGGACGCCGAGGAGCCCGCCGCCGACACCACGGGCGCGACGGACGAGGGCACCGCCGAGGACGAGTCCAGGGACAAGTCCGAGGCCGCCACCGCCCCCGAGGATGCCTCCGAACCCGAGGACGCCCCCCAGGACTCCCCGAAGGACGCCCCCAAGCCCCTTGCCGAGGACGCGCCGAAGGCCGACGCCACCTCCGACGCCAACGACGCCAACGACGCCAACGACGCCAACGACGCCAACGACGCCAACGACGCCAACGACGCCAACGAATCCGACGAAACTGCCCAAGCGGATGAAACCGGCGAGACGTCTGAAGGCGGCGAATCCACCAAGTCCGACGGCGGCGCCAAGCCCAAGCCCCCCGTCGACCAGCCCACCACCATGCTGAAGCTGGGCGGCGCCGCCAAGTCCCGCCCCGCCGTCGACCAGCCCACCACCATGCTGAAGCTGGGCGGCAAGAGGCCCGAGTCCGATGCCGAGCGCACCGGCAAGAGGCCCGAGTCCGACCCCGAGCGCACCAGCAAGTTCGTCGCGCTCAAGCCGCTGGACGCGCCCGAGACGCGTCGGCCGAAGCCGTCCGCGCCCGCCGCCGAGGCCACGACCGCGCTGCCGAAGGTGCCGGCGGACGCCACCGCCCCCGTCCCGCAGCTCGGCCCCGAGCGCACCACGCAGCAGCCCCTGCCGCCGAAGCCGCCGCTGGACCTGCTGGCGGAGCTGACGAACACTCCGCCGCCGCCGGAGACCCCGCTGCGCACCGCCGTGCGCCGGGTCAAGATCTGGACCCCGCTGGTCATCCTGCTCGCGATCGTCTTTGCGATCGCGCAGGCCCTGCGTCCGCTGCCCACGCCCACCCTCGCGCTCACCGCGAAGGACAGCTACACCTTCGACGGCAGCCGGGTGAACCTGCCCTGGCCGACCGAGGGCCAGGGCTGGATGGACGTCAACGGCATCGGCACGATGGACCACTTCGGCAAGCAGACGCCGGTCGCCATCGGCTCGGTCGCCAAGACCATGACCGCCTACATCGTCCTCAAGGACCACCCGCTGAAGCCGGGTCAGGAGGGCCCGCGGATCACGGTCGACGCGACGGCGGAGAAGGAGGGCGGTTACGACAAGGACAACGAGTCCACGCTCAACACCGTCAAGGAGGGCGACAAGCTCACCGAGAAGCAGGCGCTGTCCGCCATCATGGTTCCCTCCGCGAACAACGTCGCCCGGCTGCTGGCGCGTTGGGAAGCGGGCTCGGAGGCGGCGTTCGTCAAGAAGATGAACGCCACCGCCAAGGAACTGGGGATGACCGGCACGACGTACACCGACCCCTCGGGTCTGAAGGAGACCACGGTCTCCACGGCCGAGGACCAGGTGAAGCTCGGCAACGCGGTGGTGGAGATCCCGGCGCTCGTCGCCATCACCAGCGCTTCCAGCTGGAAGGACCCCTCCGGGCGCAACTGGCCCAACTACAACCAGCTTCCGTACGCCATCGGCGCCATCGGCATCAAGACCGGCACGACCACCGCGGCCGGCGGCAACCTGCTCTTCGCCGCGCGCAAGAAGGCCGGCGGCCAGACGGTCACCGTCGTCGGCGCCATCCTCGGCCAGCACAAGCCCTCGATCCTCGACACGGTCAACGCGGTCAGCAAGACCGCCCTGGTCGCCGCGCAGAACGCGCTGACGTCGGCGAAGATTCTGAAGAAGGGCGACGTCGTCGGCTATGTGGACGACCAGCTCGGCGGGCACACGCCGGTCGTCGTCACCGAGGACGTCCCGGCGGTCGGCTGGGCGGGCCTGAAGGTGAAGCTGTCCTTCGCCTCCGACCAGGTGCCGCACATCGCGAAGACCGGCACCAAGGTGGGCACGCTCACCGTCGGTGACGGCTCCGGCGGTGCCGTCCGGGTCCCGGTCGCCCTCCAGGAGGACCTCACCGAACCTGGCTTCACGGACAAGCTGACCCGCATCCTCTGACCGACCGCACCGTCCCCGGCCGGCGCCTCACCCGGCCCGCCCCGGCCGGCCCGCGGGTCACCGGGGCGCCGCACCCGCCGGCGCGCACTCCCCGTCGGGCGGCCCCACTCCAGGGGCTGCCCGGCGGGGTGCGTGCTAGCGTCACGAAACGGGGCACGTCATGGGTCGCGGGACCCGGCCGCGCACGGACGGGGAAAGGCCGGGCACCCGAACGGGACGCGGCCGAGAACGGAATGACGGGACACGGGGAGTGCCTTCAGGTGGCCACTGCGGAGCCGACACGCGCCGACGACGCCGATCCGGGCTCGGAGACCGGCCCGCGAATACGCCTGTCCACGACCGGCACGGACGGTGACCACGGACCCGTTCACCCGAACGGCCCTACGCGCCGGGGGCCCTGGGGCGGCACCGTCGTCCTGGCCGTCCGGGAGCGGATGCTGCGGCACCCCGCGCTGTCCGTCACCGCCCTCGCGGGCCTGCTCCACGTCGTGTGGTTCTTCACCTTCGCCAACAGCGGCGGCGACCTCGCGGCACAGGACGCCTGGGCCGAGTTCGTCGGCCGCCACCCCGACTCGGCGTACAACCTCGCCTGGTACGGCGGGATGCACCCGGTGTCGTACAGCGTGGTGTCGCCGTATCTGATGTCCGTCCTCGGCGTCCGTACGACCATGATGATCGCGGGGACGGTGTCGGCGGGCCTGCTGACGATGGTCCTCATCCGCAGCCGCTCGGTGCGCAATCCGCTGTGGGCCGCGCTGGCCGGGGTCTTCGGGCTGCTGTGCAACGCGGTGTCCGGCCGGGTCACCTTCGGCCTGGGCACGACGTTCGCGCTGGGCGCCGTCGCGGCCGTCTTCTGCTGGCCGTACCGCTGGCGCTACAAACGCTGGGCGAAGGCGCTGGTGGCGGCTCCGCTGGCCGCGCTCGCCACCATGTCCTCACCGGTCGCCGGGCTGTTCGTGGGCCTGGTGGCCGTGGCGCTGTTCCTGCAGAAGCGCCGGCCGGGCGCCTGGGCGCTGGGACTGGCGCCCGCCGCGGTGGTCGCCGTGTCGGCCTGGCTGTTCCCCTTCTCGGGCACCCAGCCCATGACGTTCGCCTCGGTGCTCCTGCCCCTGTTCTACTCGATCCTGTGTGTCGTCCTCGTCCCCGAGGAGTGGACGACGGTCCGTCTGACGGCCGGGGTGTACGGCCTGTCGGTCGTCCTGGTCTGGCTGGTCAGCTCCCAGATCGGCTCGAACATCACCCGGCTGTCGATGCTGTTCGCCGGAGTGGTCCTGGTGGCGGCCCTGCCCTTCGCCGTCCCGCGCTCGCGCACCTGGTACGCCCTCGCGGTGGCCCTCGCCGGATTCGTCGGCTGGATCGGCTTCAAGTCGGTCGACGACATCGTCCACACCACCCCCGTCGCCTCCTGGGCGCGCGAGCTGGCGCCGCTCGTCCACCAGCTGCAGCAGGTCGGCGCGGAGAAGGGCCGCGTCGAGGTGGTCCCGGCCCGCTCCCATCGCGAGGCCTCCGCGCTCGCGCCGTACGTCAACCTGGCCCGCGGCTGGAACCGCCAGGCCGACATGGAGCGCAACCCGCTCTTCTACGACGACACCCTCAACTCCGCGAACTACCACGAGTGGCTCCAGCGCTGGGCCGTCCACTACGTGGTGCTGCCCAAGGGCGAACCGGACGGCGACGGCGGCGAACGCGAACGCACGCTCGTGCAGCGGGGTATGCCGTACCTCACGCAGATCTGGGGCGACGCCAACTGGCAGCTGTTCCGGGTGACCGACCCGGCACCGCTCGCCGAGCCCGGCGCCGTCGTCGACCGCGCCGAGCAGGGCGAACTGACGATCGAGGTGCGCCACGCGGGCCGCATCCTCATCCGCATCCCGTACTCGCCCTGGCTGAGCCTGGTGGACTCCGAGGGCAAGAGCCTCAAGCCGCCCCAGGAGACCGAGGCCTCCCGGCACCGGCCCGAAGGAGCGTCGAAGACCTACGTCAACGTCAACGGCTGCCTGCGGGAGACCGAGCAGGACGCCAAGGGCGACCGATGGACGGAACTGCTGGCACCGAAGGCGGGCACCTACCGCCTGGCAGCGCCGTACCAGCTGCCCCGGGGCACCCCGTGCCCCGAGGAACTGAAGTGACGCCCGGGTGAGCCGCGCCACGACCCCGAGCCGCGCCACGATCCGGTCCGCGTTACGGCCCGGTCCGCGCCACGGCCCGGTCCGCGCCGTGCCACCGCCCGATCCGGGCTACGGCCGGCCGAGCTGCGCCTCGACGGCCGCGACGACCTCGGCGGCCTCCGGGTCGGTCTGCGGGGAGAAGCGGGCGGCGACCCGGCCGTCCCGCCCGATCAGGAACTTCTCGAAGTTCCAGCGGATGTCCCCGCTGTGCCCCTCCGCGTCGGCGAAGCCCACCAGACGGTCGTAGAGCGCGTGCCGCCCGGCCCCGTTGACCTCGACCTTCTCGGTCATGGGGAAGGTGACGCCGTACGTGGCCGAGCAGAACTCGGCGATCTCCTCCGCGCTGCCCGGCTCCTGCCCGAGGAACTGGTTGCACGGCACGCCGAGCACGGTGAAGCCCTGCGCGGCGTACCGCTCGTGCAGCCGCTCCAGGCCCGCGTACTGCGGGGTCAGGCCGCACTTGGACGCCACGTTCACGACGAGGACGGGCCGGCCCGCGTACCTCTTCAGGTCCGCCGATCCGCCCTGGAGGGCGCCGATCTCCACCTCGAGGGGTGCGGCGCCGTTGCTGTCTGCAGTGGTCATGGCCGGATGCTAACGCCGCCCGTCCGGGCGTCCACGCGCCGCCCCGCCGTCCCGCTCACCCCGTGTCCCCCGCGGTGTCCACGAGGACCTGGCCCGCGCCGGTGCGGACGTACAGGAACGAGCGGCCCGCCCGGCGGCGTTCCACCAGGCCCGCGTCCAGAAGCACCTTCAGGTGGCGGCCGACGGAGCCGAGGGCCTGTCCGGTGACGGCGGTCAGCTGGGCCGTGCTGAGCGGGGAGTCGAGCAGCACCAGCACCCGCGCCCGGCCGGGACCCAGCAGCGCGCCGAGCGCCGTGGGCACGCGGGCCCGCCGTCCGCCGGTACCGGCGAGGGCGCCCGCGCACGGGCACACGACGGCGTACCGGCGCGGCTCCTCCCAGGACACCCAGCCGCTCCGCGGGGTGACCGGCACGAAGACGAGCCGGGCGCCGGAGATCTCGCGCGGCGGGTACTCGTGCGCGTTGACCTGGAGCCGGCTCTCACCCAGCCGGCGCGTCCCGGGCCGCAGCGCGTCCAGCACGGCGGCCCGGCCGCCCCGGCTCACCTGCGCGGTCCGCGCCACCACATCGGCCTCCAGGACGCGCCGCCGCCGGTCCCAGTCCGGGCGTACGGCGTCGGCCCAGACGTACTCCAGGAGCCGGGCCGCACGCTCGGGCAGGTCGTCCCGCGCCGACCACAATGACGGCGACGGCCCTGGCCTCGGCCGGGGTGACGCTGGCCCTGGCTACGGCAGCTCGGCGGACGCCGGCCCCTGCTCCACGGTCGGCTCCGGCGCCGTAGCGGCCGGCGCCTCCCGGCCCTCGGCGGCCGGCCGCGGTGCCGCGGGCGCCGCCGCCTCCTGCGCGGGGACCGCGGGCGCCGCGGCCTCCCGCGCGGGGACCGCCGAAGCCGGTGCCGTGCCGCCCAGGTGCTGGGCGGCACGGTCGAAGTACCTCAGCAGCTCCACCGGGAAGGGCATCACGAGCGTCGAGTTCTTCTCGGCCGCGACCTCCACGACCGTCTGGAGCAGACGCAGCTGCATGGCCTCCGGGGTGTCCGACATGATCCGGGAGGCGTTGGCGAGCTGCTGCGCGGCCTGGAACTCGCCGTCCGCGGTGATGACCCTCGCCCGCCGCTCCCGCTCGGCCTCCGCCTGCCGGGACATGGACCGCTTGAGCGACTCGGGAAGCTGTACGTCCTTGATCTCGACGCGGTCGATGTGGACGCCCCACCCGGCGGCCGGGCTGTCGATCATCAGGGCCAGCCCCTCGTGCAGCCGCTCCCGGTCGGTGAGGAGGTCGTCGAGATCGCTCTTGCCGATGATGGACCGCAGCGAGGACTGGGCGACCTGGCCGACGGCGAAGACGTAGTCCTGCACCTCGATGGCGGCCCGCACCGGGTCCGTCACCCGGAAGTACACGACGGCGTCCACCTTGACCGAGACGTTGTCCTTGGTGATGCCCTCCTGCGTGGGCACCGGCATGGTGACCACCTGCACGTTCACCTTGCGCATCCGGTCGGCGAACGGGATCAGGAAGGTGATGCCCGGCTGCCGGTAGCCCGGCCGCGCACGGCCGAAGCGGAACACGACCCCGCGCTCGACCTGGTTGACCACCTTCATCCCACTGCGCAGCACGAGCAGGGCCAGCACGGCCACCACCACGACCGCGACGACGGTGCCTTCCATGGCACTCCACTCCTCAAAGTGTCGGCTGAGACACCGATGAGGACATGACGCACGACGGAAAGGATGCGGCCGCCAGTGTCAGGACTTCGTCAAGAAAGCGACGGTGGCGGCCCGTCACTCGTCCTCGGGTGCCGCGGACTCCGCCAGCCGCTCGCCGATGTCGTCCGCCCACTCCTGCGCCCACCGGCGAAGCCCGGCGACGGCCGCCTCGTCGACCCCGTGGGCGGCGAACTCCCGGTCGTCGATCAACTCCGTACCGTCGAGGCGGGCCTGGAGGTCGGCGAGGTCGAAGGCGTCCCCGGCGTGGCGGCGGCCGAGTTCCTCCAGCTCCGGGTGGCTCCAGCGGTCCGCGGCGGCGTGCACGTCGACGAGGTCGGCGGCGAGCCCCTGCTCGGCCAGCGCCCGCACCCTGGTCCCGACGAGGTCCTCCAGGGAGAGCGCCGGGCCCGACCCGGTCTCGGCCGGCGGCCGCCACAGCACCTCCTTGAGCACCTGCACCGCGCACTCCGCACCGCTGACCGGATCGCTGACGACCAGTCGCCCGCCCAGCGGCTCGGTCTCCGGCGCCCGCACTCCCCAGCCGCGCTCCTCCAGCCCGCGCAGCAGCGCGCCCACGATGTCCTGCGTGTCCACCGCGCTCTCGGTGGCGACGTCGATGTCCCGGCTCGGCCGGTCCACCAGCCCGTGCGCCCGCACCGCGTGCCCGCCGGCCAGCAGCAGACCGTACGGCGCGCCCACCGCGAGCACATCCACCAGCAGCCGCCGGCGCTCCTCATCCACCAGTCCGGCCCTCCCGACCACGGCCCCCGGACACCCGGCGGACCCTCGTCCCCGGACGCGTCCCGCGGACCTCGCGCAGTGAAACGATCACGCGCCGATTATGGCCCGCACGCGCACCGGGCCGGCCGTCGGCGGGCCCCGATCACGCGGTCGGTGGGGTGTCGTCACCCGGTCCCGATCGGGGTGTCCGCCCGAAATGGTCCCGCCTTGATCACGATCATGTGACAAACAATCACTTCAATCGACAACTACCTTCACAACGCGTCGACTTGCCTGCCAGTCTGCTCCGGCTGAGATCAGCACCAGTCTTGGGAGCAGAAACCACATGGACGACATCCAGCCCACCGCCCAGGCCGCCCAGAGTGCCGCCGGCCCGGCCGCCGGGGCCGTTGCGCCCGGGGCCCCTCTCGCGCAGCGTCTGACCGGCCTGGCCATGAAGCGGCGCGGCCCCGTCGCGGTGTGGCTCGGCCTGCCGCTGATCACCCTCGGGATCTACCAGCTGGTCTGGTACTACAAGATCCACAAGGAGCTGCAGGAGTTCGACCGGCGCCGCGCCCTCAGCCCGGCGGGCAGCCTGCTCGTCATGATCTTCCTGGGCTGGACCCTGATCGCGCCGCTGATCTCGTTCCACAACACCGGCAAGGCCGTCGCGAACGCCCAGCGCGCGGCCGGCCTGCCGGTGACGTGCAGCCCCGCCGCGAGCACCTGGCTGGCCTTCGTCTTCGGCCTGAACACCTGGTACATCCAGCGCCAGCTCAACCTGGTCGTCGATGCCTACCCGGCCGCCACCCCGGGCACCGAGGTCCCCCTCGCCGCCTGACCTTCCCACCGCGAGACCTTTCCCCCAGAGGAGCCCCGGCCGCTTCCCCCCGTGCGGCCGGGGCTCCTGCCTTGCCGGGAACAGGGGAGTCCGGGAGGGGGCCCCGACGGCACCCGGTGCCGGGTGGGAGCGGCGGCGGTCCGCGTCGGGTGGAGCCAGGGCAGTCCGCGCCGACCGGGGTGAGGGCGGTCCGTGTCGGGTGAAGCGGCGGAGAACGTCGGGTGGCGTGTCCGCGAGAGTCTTCGGGAGTTCGGCCGGCGTACAGGCGGATGGCCACGGTTCGCCCGGTTTGGCGGGATCGCGGGGAACGTAGCGTGAGCCGTCCGGAGCCATCCGGCCCGGGCCCCCGTCGGTTCACCTCGTGAGGATGGCTCAGTTCTGATGCGGAGCAGGTTTCAGCAGCCGCTTCCCCCGGCCGGTGATGCGCTCGGGCATGCCGGCCTCGCCGTGGCCGAGCCGCCGCCCCGGACGGCACCGGTGCGGAAGGCGGGCGCCGCCGTACGGGCCCGGCCCCGGCTCTACGTGATCGACGGCATACGCCTGATCGCGGCGCTCATGGTCGTCCTGCACCACTACGCGGGCACCCGGCGGCTGAACCAGCCGGGCAACGCGATCTGGGGCCGGCCGGTGTCCGAGATCATGCCCACGGTCTTCCACCTCGCGTCCTTCGGCTGGATCGGCGTGGAGATCTTCTTCGTGATCAGCGGCTTCGTGATCTGCATGTCGTGCTGGGGCCGCGCTCCGAAGGACTTCTTCGTCTCCCGGGTGATCCGCCTCTACCCCGCCTACTGGGTCGCCGTGGCCTTCACCGTCACCGTCCTGTTCGTCCTGCCGGGCGCCTGGCGGCGGCCGCAGGGGCGGGACATCCTGCTGAACCTCACGATGCTGCAGTCCGGCTCCGGCGTGCCGAACGTGGACCTCGTCTACTGGACCCTCTGGTCGGAGCTGCGCTTCTACCTGCTCTTCATGGCCGTGGTCGCCATGGGGCTGACCTACCGCAGGGTCGTCGTGTTCTGCTGCGTGTGGGGCGCGGCCGCGATGCTCGCCCCCGTGTCCGGCTTCCCGCTGCTCGTGCTGGTGGCCGACCCGAGCAGCACCTGGTACTTCGTCGCCGGCCTGGCCCTCTACCTCATGCACCGCTTCGGCCAGGACCTGCTGCTCTGGGGCATCCTCGCCATGGCATGGCTGATGGGCCAGCGGGAGCTGGGCCTGCGGGTCGCGTACGAAGGGGTCTCCAGCTGGCGAGGGTCCCTGCTGATCTTCACGGCGTTCCTTCTTTTCATGGTGGCCGTCGCGCTCGGCTGCACCGACCGCGTGCGCTGGAAGTGGCTGGCCACCGCGGGCTGTCTGACCTACCCGCTCTACCTGATGCACTACGTCGCCGGTACGACGCTGATCAGCCGCCTGCGCGACACCATGGACGCCCGGTTGCTGGTCGCCCTCCTCGTCGCCGTCTTCCTGATCCTGAGCTGGCTGGTCCATCACCTCGTCGAGCGGCCGTCCGCGCGCCTGCTGAAGCGGGGACTCGACTCCTCCTTCACCCGTCTGCGCACCTTCGGCCGCGCGGCGTGACCCACGGCTCCCGCCGCGCGCCCGGGCGCCACCGACGTCCGCCGACCACGCGCCGGGGTGCCGTGCTGGGAACAGACGTCCGCGCTGACGCCGGGCGCGGGCCGGCCGCTCCGCAGTCCTAGGTCCATCGGGGTACCGGCCACGTCCCTCGTCTACGGCCACCGCCCGAGGCGGAAACGCCTCCTCCGGTGGACAGTTGGGCCATGCGCGCCTCCTCCCGGCCGGCCCGCCGGCGCCCCGGAGGCATGGCCTATCTCGTAGCGTTGTTCGTCGACGCACTGGGCTCGGGCCTGTACCTACCGCTGACCTTGGTGTTCATCCGCGCGGTGACGGGCCTGCCGGCGACGGCCGTAGGACTCGGGGTCACCGTCGCGGCGGCCTTCGGCCTCGCGGCGAACCCTCTGGCGGGCATCCTCGTGGACCGGTTCGGTTCCCGCCCCGTCCTGATCGGCACGTACCTGGTGCGGGCACTCGGCTTCGCCCTCTACCCCCTGGTGGGGAGCTTCCCGGCACTCATCGCCGTGGCGGGCCTGATCGCCCTGGGCGACCGCGCCTACTACCCCGCGACCGCCGACCACACCGCCGCGATCGCCGATGGCGCGGACCGCGACAGGCTCTACGCCTGGACGGCCATGGCCCGCAACGTCGGCTTCGGCCTGGGCGGACTGCTGTCGGCGGCAGCTCTCACCTTCGGTGACGACCACGGCTTCGCAACGATGGCCGTCATCAACGCGATCAGCTTCCTCGGAGCCGCCGGATGCCTGGCCTTCGCCACTCCCGGCCCGATCAGCACGTCCCGGCCCACCGGCACCGGCACCGGCACCCGTACCGGCGTCCGTGCCCGTACCGGCACCGGCACCCGTACCGGCGTCCGTGCCCGTACCGGCACCGGCAACGCACCGCGGAAGCACGGCGGATACCGGGCGGTCCTGTCCGACCGGCCGTTCCTCGCGCTGGTCGGAACCGAGCAGGCGTTCACCCTCGCGCACTCCGTCCTGCCGGTCGCCCTGCCCCTCTACGCCGTGACCGTCCTGGACACGCCCCCCGCCGTCCTCGGCCTGCTCTACACGCTCAACACGGCCCTGCTCGTCGTGGGCCAGCTCCCCGTACGCCGGCTCCAGGCCACGTCCCGCCGCACCCACGCACTCGCCCTGGGCGGCGCCGGGTTCGTCACCTCCTGCGCCGCCTACGCCGCGGTCGCCTGCCTGCCCCGCGGCGGGTGGCAGGTGGCCGGTCTGGTGGCCGCCACGCTCCTCCACACGGCCGGCGAACTGATGCACACCGCCCCGTCCTCCGCCCTGGCCGCCGAGATCGCCCCCGCCCACGTCCGTGGACGCTACCTCGCCGTCTACCAACTGACCTGGGCCGTTGCCGCCGTACTCGCCCCGGCGGGATTCTCCGCGCTCCTCGACACCGCCGCCCCACTGCTCTGGGCCGTCCTGGGCACTCTCCTCGCGCTCGCGTGCGCCACCGTGCTGCGACTGTCCCGCGGACTCCCCACCGCCGCCGTCCTCCCGCCCCCCGCGACGGCGACGTCAGCACACGCCACCGAGAGCAAGGCGAAGGCCGCAGGCCCGGCCACGGCGTACGACGGCGCGGCTGACGGCTGACGGCTGACGGCTGACGGACGTCGGCGGCCACGCGTCGCCGGCTGCGATCACGCCCCCTTGCACAGGGGCTGACCGGGCCCCGGGGATGCGTAATCGGCTCTGCGACCGAATCTGCACAGCGAAGGCGCAATTGCGACACGACTGCGTTCCGTTGATACGGAGTTGTCCGCGGCGGAGCCGTAGTGGCAAGAGCCGACGGTTGCCCGGGCGGCGCTGGATGTAGAGAAGCTGCCCCCAATTCGTGTACGCGCGCGCACGGATGAGAAGCCCACCGTTTCAACTGTCCTGCCTGGAGCGGAGGACGACTGGATGCCCGGCACGCCACGTGATTTGATCCTTCGCACCGCCGGGATCGCGCCAAGGCGTCCGGAAACGGATGACGCGCGCTGCGATGGCGGCTGACCGTCCGTCCCCACCTCGGCCGCTCCCCCTTGTGGAACATTCATACGAAGGGCAGTTTCATCATGAACTCCGCTCCCCAGGTTCAGACCCTTGAGATCTCTGACGCCGACCTCGACGCCGTCTCCGGCGGCCTGAGGCCGCAGGTCGGCATCGCTGCCGGTCCCACGGCGATCAGCAGCACGGACCTCGCGGCTCAGTTCGGCGCGGCCAAGGACGAGGTCGTGGACACCGTCAGCCAGTACCACCAGGCCGGCATCACGGTCTCCTTCTGATCGCCGGATCGCGGGACTTCCTCTCCACGCGATCGCCGATGGTCCGAACGGCGGCCTGACAGCCGATGGGCGACCACGGCACCAAGCCCCCTACCCGCGGTTCTCCGCCGGCAGGGGGCTTGATCGTTGGGGGTTCCTCTTCCCGCGCTGTGAGTCGGCCGCGTCGCCCCGGCCGGCCGCGGCGCGGCAGTACTTGGGCCCCCGGGCCCGGAGGGCCGAAGACTGCAGGGAACGGCCTTCGGCTCTCCGGACGGGTGTGGCGGCCGTGCCGGCTATGACGACGGGTGGCAGAGGGTGGAGGCCTCCGCGTCACAGCCCAGCCGCCGGGGCGGGCTAGCGGCGGCCGGGGTAGCGGTCGTGATCCCAGCGCCGGTCGTTGTACCAGCCGTGGTGCCAGCCCCGGTTCCAGCGGTGGTCCCAGTCCCGGTCCCAGCGGTGGTCCCAGCGGTGGTCCCAGCGGCGGTCCCAGTCCCGGTCGTGGTGCCGGCCGCGGTCGCGGTCGCCGTCCCGGTCCCAGTCGCCGTAGTGGCGGTCGTGGTCGCTCCTGTAGCTCTGCGAGTACCCCCTCCCGCTGTCGCGGTCATGGCCGGATCCGGCGGCCAGGGCCGGCATGGCGGCCGCGCCGACGAGCGCGCCCGAAGCCACGAAGGTGGCGATCAGGCGGACCGTCGTACGAGAAACAGACATGAATCTGTCACCTCACGTTCGTGCACACCGACCCTGGCCGGGGCCGGGTGTGCGGTCCGAAATTCCCGGCTCGGTGCCGAGGCCCCACACTGTGGCCCGCCACGGCGACACGAGACCGAGGAAAGGATGCGCGTTACAGACCGCAGATAGATCCGTAACTCTCCCTTGTATGGGCCATTGATGTCGGGGAGGTGGCCGCGTGCCGGTACTGTCCCGGCTTGGAATCAAGGCCGAGAGCAGGAAAAAGGACAACTGGCGGTCCGTGAAACCAATGGCGGTATCACTGGCTTGAATTCCGCCGAACGGCCCAATGGCTTCAGTAACGACGGGAAGCCCCTGTTCGGGGGATGGCCGCGATGCCTCCGGAACAGTCCACCGGCCTTGTGCCACTCGGTGAGATACGCATGGAAGAGGTAGGTTTGGATCAAGGTCGGCAGTGATCTGCCGAGGACATGAATGCCGGGCCGGAGCACGGGGAGTCTGACCAACTCGCCCGTCCGGCTACGGCTCGCGGAACGGGGAGACTCATGACCAAGTACCAGCGCGTGCCCGCTGCGGCGGGCGCGGTTGCCGTCGGCGCCGCGCTTCGATCAAAACGGAGCGGATGACCGGGGAATCAAGCTTTCCCTGAAGCAACGGCTGGAACGGCGAAGTCGTCGCGACCGCCACCGGAAGAAGCGTCTCCCGCTGCCGCGGCCCCAGCTACCACCGTGCCCGCAGTCGGGCTTGCCCGTGTCGAGTCCGGCATGCGTCGAGCCGACTGCGCCGCCCGTACCGGGCCACCAGCATGCCAAGAGGTCCATACATGTTGAGGAATCATGCGCATAACTCGCATACGTAAGTTACTGATGTCGGCCGGTGCGCTCGTCCTGGCAACCGCCACGCCCGCCATCGCAGACAGCTCTCCCCAGATTGCACTCTCCACCAGTCCCGCGCCCTCCACGCCGTCGGATCCCTCCGCACCCTCCACGTCGGCAACACCCCCGCCCTCTGCACCCTCGGCTCCATCCACTGCGCCCTCTACGCCCGCACCCTCCGCCGACGATGACGGTGCGGTCCACGACGACCGGTGGACGAGCGAAGCGGCCGAGGAGTTCTGGACACCCGAACGGATGGCCGCGGCCACACCGGACTCTCCCCGCCCCGAGGCGCCTGCCGACTGGAAGCCCGCCGCGCCCCTGTCGGCTGCGGCAGCCGCCAAGGACGGCCACTACTTCGCAGGTGTCCCCACCGTGGGCACCTTCTTCCACTACACACGGAACCCAGCCACCGACAAACTGGAAGGGCGCTTCTGCTCGGCCAGTGTCATCGACAGCCCGCAGGGCAACGTCGTCCTGACCGCCGCACACTGCTCGGGCGGCAGCAAGGGCATGTTCGTGCCCCGCTACGACGGCGCGGCGGCGAACCCCGCCCCCTACGGCAGGTTCCCGGTGCAGAAGTGGATCCGCGACTCCCGCTGGTACAAGGTGGGCGACAAGCCCACCCGTGACGCCTACTCCGACCTGGACTACGCCTTCGCCCGGGTAGGTACCAACAGCAGCAACCACAGCCTGCAGAAGGCTGTCGGCGCCGCTCTCAAGCTCGGCCGGGTGAACGGCGACTACAGCCAGACCGTGACCGTCGTCGGCTACCCGGGAAGCCACAATCCCAAGAACCGGCCGATCATCTGCCCCGGCGTCACAACCCGGCAGCTGCCCGGCTACCGGCAGATGCGCATGGAGTGCGGCGGCTTCTACGGAGGCACCTCCGGAAGCCCTTGGATCACCGGCCTGAACACCACGACAGGCAGCGGAACCGTGATCGGCAACCTCGGCGGCTACTACGGCGGCGGCCTGGAGAACGACAGCGACCGCATCTCCTTCGCCGTCACCTACGACAAACGTGCCCTGGAGATCTACGCCGCCGCGAAGAACAACACCGAACCGCGGAAATACCCGCGTGGCTACAGCATGTACCCCACCGGCGGCGGCCTGTGGACCAATGCCAAGAAGATGGCCTCCGGTGACTACAACGGCGACGGCAGGGCCGACATGATCGTGGTCTGGGCGGACGGCGAGGTCACCCTCTACGCCGGTGACGGCAAGGGCGGCTTCTCCGGCGAGAAGAGGATCACGAAGTCCGCCACCTGGAAGAACGCCAAGGTCATCGCCGGAGGAGACTTCACCGGCAGCGACTCCTCAGACCTCGTCGTCGTGTGGGTGGATGGCGAAGTCACCCTCTACACCGGCGACGGCAGGGGCGGATTCGCCAAGGAGACGCAGCTCCAGAAGCCCGACGACACCTGGCGGAACGCCGTCCAGATCACGGCCGGACGCTACAGCGACAACAAGTGGACCGACGACCTCATGGTCCGCTGGGCCGACGGGGAACTCTCCCTCTACACCGACGTCGACAGCCGGGGCCTCCTCCACGAGCACAAGCTCAAGGACCCCGACGGCACCTGGAAGCACGCCACGATCCTCGCCGCCGGCAACTTCACCGGCGGCTCCCACTGGGATGTGATAGTGCGCTGGTCGGACGGAGAGCTCTCGCTCTACCGCGACGCGGGCCCCACCAGTGTGGGAACGGAAGTCCGGATGCTGTCCTCTAACCGGATGTGGACCCACGCCTCCGTCATGACCGCGGGCGCCTACACCCGGGGCGAGCCCGACGACCTGCTCGTGCGTTGGTCGGACGGTGAGACCACCCTCTACACCGACACCTCCACCACCCTCGGCCGTGAACACATGCTCGTACCGCCCAAGGCTGGCTGACCACCCTTTCAGGAAGGCGAGGTACGCGCGATGTATCTGCGCACTGCAGCGACCGCTCTCACCGCGACCGTCATCGGCCTCACGGGCTCTCACACGGCCTCGGCGGCGGACGGTCCGGGCCTCAGCATCAGCATTCGCGGAAACGACAGCGACAGCACCGTGGACGGCCCCCTTCAGCAGGGTGCGCCCGTCGTGGTCACGTCCGACGTCGACCTGACCTCTCTGGCCGCGGACGGCAACGGCAGGTTCACGGTGAAGTCTCCGGCGTTCACCAAGGACGTGACGGTGGAGATGCGGAAGAACAGCTTCGGGGAGGGCAACGGCACCATCAGCTGCGACATCGGTCCGGGAAGCTACCCGGTCGACATCGCCGGGCAGCACGAGAAGTCCGCAGCGATCGGCAACCGGGGGCACCTGACGATCACCGTCAAGGACGACAACGACCAGTACTGCGAGAAGGCGGCCGGTTCCTTCGGCCGCACCGGCACCGTTGCCGCGGTCGGCGGCGGCACGATGGTCCTTGCCGCAGTCGGCTACACCCTCTTGCGCCGCCGGAGGACCAGGAAGACCTGACCCCGGCAGCACCGGGGGGCCGCCGTCACGGCACGGCGGCCCTCCACAGAATCGGCCACCAGGCCCCGACTTCACCTCCCGGCCGACCCGCACGCCTGAACTCGTCCGGGATCAACGGGCGCCGGTTTCGAGCGGGGCCGGGATGCGGCCGACTTCGTCTCCGCGGCCCGGATGCTGGGCCTGCATGCGCGATACGGGCCCCCTCCGGAGGAGGCCAGAGAGGTTGCTTCAGTCGCATACGGGCCGCAACCGTACGGGCCAGAACCGGACGTGCCGGATTCGGACAGGAGCGGACGGACCGTCCCGCGGTTGACCTCGTCGCCGCTGGTCCTACTCCTCGTGGCCCCGGTGCGCCTCCTCCGACGCACGCTGCGCCGACGGCCGTAGAGGAGCCGGACGCACCAGTCGGATCCGGTCGGTTTCGCGTGGTGAAGCTTGATGCGTGCTTGACATGCGCATGCTTATTACAGCACTGCGGAGCCGCCCACCTGGATTCCAACCCCACTAGGAGCCACGGTGCCCAGAAGACTCACCGCCGCCGGCGTCGCGCCGGCGGTGACTTTCGGCGTGGCGGCCCTGCCCGCCACCGCGGCCGCGGCCGGCCCGCCCGCGGCGGCCAAGGCCGATCCCGCGCCCAGCCCGCGCAGCCGGGCGACATCCGCCGCCGACAAGGCGGCCACCAGCGGCTTCCACGCCCTCGCCAAGGGCCCCTCCGAGCGCTACGACCGCAAGCAGGTCACGCCCTGGGGCAACGGCCTCTGCTCGATCGCCTACGAGCGCACCTACCGCGGCCTGCCGGCGACCGACACGATCGGCCAGACGGTGACGATCCCGGCCGGCTGCACCAAGGCGACGCTGAGGTACTGGCTGCACATCGACACCGGCGAGTCGGGTGCGACGGCGTACGACACCTTCCAGGTCAAGGTCAACGGGACCGCGAAGCAGACGTACTCCAACGTCGGCGCCGCCGCGGGTTACACCGAACGCACCCTGGACCTGAGCCAGTTCCTCGGCCGGCAGATCACCCTGACCTTCACGGCCACCGAGGACTCCAGCCTCCGGACCAGCTTCGTCGTCGACGACCCCACCCTCACCACGAGCTGACCTTCGCATCGGCCGGGAGGCGGGGGCACCCCAGGCCCCGCCTCCCGTTTCCCCCCACCCCACAAAGGAGCCCCGGTGCTTCGAAGAACCTTCCCGACCGGCTTCACCCTCGCCGCCGCGCTGGGCCTGGCGGCGCTCCCCGCGAGTGCCGCGCCGGCCCCCGAGGACGTCCACACTGCGGCGGCCACGGCCACCCTGACCGCGGCCACGACCGACATCGACGTCACCAAGGTCCAGGCAGACCTGACCGAACTGAACGCCATAGCCAACCGCAACGGCGGCACCCGCAGGTCGACCGGGCAGGGCTACCGCGACTCGGTCGCCTATGTGAAGGGCAAGCTCCAGGCGGCCGGTTACACGGTCACCGAGCAGGCCTGCACCTCCGGCTGCACCAGCGGCGCCGGGCCCAACCTGATCGCCGAGTGGCCGCACGGCGACACGTCGAAGGTGTACATGTTCGGCTCGCATCTGGACAGCGTGTCCGCCGGGCCCGGCATCAACGACAACGGCTCCGGCAGCGCGACCCTCCTGGAGGTCGCCCTGAAACTCGCCGAGACCAGCCCGACGATGGCGGCACGCGTCCGCTTCGGCTGGTGGACGGACGAGGAGCAGGGCCTCAACGGCTCCGACTTCTACGTCCGTTCTCTGACCTCCACCCAGCGCTCTGCGATCAAGGCGTACTACAACTTCGACATGGTCGCCTCGCCCAACGGCGGCTACTTCATCAACCACATCACCTCCACCGCCGCCGGGCCGATGAAGGGGTACTGGGACTCGCTGAACCTCCAGCCCGAGGAGAACACCGAGGGCGCGGGCCGCTCCGACGACTACTCCTTCGAGAACTACGGCATCCCCACCTCCGGTTACGCGATGGGCGCGAGCGCCCGCAAGACCTCGGCGCAGGCGGCCAAGTGGGGCGGCACGGCAGGCGCCGCGTACGACAGCTGCTACCACTCCTCCTGCGACACCACCAGCAACATCAACGCCACCGGGCTGAACCGCAGCGCCGACGGCGTCGCCTACACGCTGTGGCAGCAGGCGGTCTCGGACACCGTCCCGGCGAACGACTTCTCGGTCTCGGCGAGCCCCGCCACGGGCAGCACCGACCCGGGTGCCTCGCTGACCACCACCGTCTCCACGGCCACCACCAGCGGCTCCGCGCAGACGGTGAACCTGTCCGCCTCGGGCGCCCCTTCGGGTGTCACGGTCTCCTTCAGCCCGGCCTCGGTGGCCTCCGGCGCCTCGTCCACGGCGACGATCTCCGTCGGCTCGTCCGTGCCGCCCGGCACGTACAACCTGACCCTCACGGGCACCGGCACCACCACCCGCAGCGCGCAGTACACGCTGACGGTGAGCGGCGCGGGTGGCTGTACGTCCTCGCAGGTGGTGTCCAACGGCGGTTTCGAGAGCGGTACTTCGCCGTGGACCGGTGACACGGGCGCGATCGGCTCGTTCAGTGGCCAGTCCGCGCACTCCGGTTCCCGGTTCGCATGGCTGGCGGGTTACGGCTACGCGGCGACCGACACGATCGGCCAGACGGTGACGATCCCGGCCGGCTGCACCAAGGCGACGCTGAGGTACTGGCTGCACATCGACACCGGCGAGTCGGGTTCGACGGCGTACGACACCTTCCAGGTCAAGGTCAACGGGACCGCGAAGCAGACGTACTCCAACGTCGGCGCCGCCGCGGGTTACACCGAACGCACCCTGGACCTGAGCCAGTTCCTCGGCCGGCAGATCACCCTGACCTTCACGGCCACCGAGGACTCCAGCCTCCGGACCAGCTTCGTCGTCGACGACACCACCCTGACGACCAGCTGAGCACACGGTGGGACGGGGAGGCACGTCGTGCAGGGCACGCCGCGCGCGGCCATGAGGACATGGATCGGCTGTCGCGGAGGCGTCCCGGTCGTCAGTGACCACCCGCGTTGATGTCAGCAGTGGACGTCAAAGGCCTCGGACCATCATCGGTCCGGGGCTCTTCCCTTGTGGCCCCGGCACGGTTCGAACCTGTGGCACCCGGGCGTCCCGCTTGCACGAGCGGGTGTCAGTGGCTGCTGTTAACGTCCGGCCGTTCTGGCAAAGCTGGATAGGGAGGGGCCGTATGGGCGCGTCGGGATGGGACTATTCCGTGCCGTATCAGGAGGATCTCGTCGGGGCGTTCGATGGGCTGCGACGAAAGGTCTTTGAGGATCGGGAGTACTACTGGGGCCCTGGTGCCGACTGGCGGCCGGAGGGGGAACGGCTGCCGTGGCCGGAGACCATGGACGAGCTGTGGGAGCACGAGTCGGTCCAGCACGACGGGACACACTCGATCCTCGACATCTTCCGGATCATCGGGCCGGATGAGGAGCCGGACTACTGCACGATGAAGCAGGTGACCGAGGAGGCGCTGCGCGTCCTGGGCACGCGGAAGCCCACCCGGGCTCATGTGCCGCGTTTCGGGGAATTCGACCACTGGCGTTGGTACGGCCGGTGCGCCGTGCTCCAGGACGACGAGGGTGCACCGCAGGAGATCCACTTCTGGGGCTACTCGGGCGACTGAGCCGACCCAGTGGATCAGGCGCGGACCGTCGACGGCGGTTGAGTCGACGGCGGTTGATGAGTGCGCTTGGCGATCACGCTTCCTACCACCGGTACCCCCACTCACCCCAGCTCCGTCCCGTCCGCCGACAGCCCGTGCGTCGGTCAGCCGGCGGGGCAGGTCGCCTCGGGCGGCACCACCGACATCTCACCGTCAGGTGTGGATGTCAGGCCGGCCGAGGCACGATGTTCACTGCCCGGTAGGCGTAACCGTCTTGCTGGAAGCCGGGGGCTTCCCACTGGAGGTCCACCCGTTGCCCCGGCGACAGCGTGCGGAACCCTTCCATCTGGATGTGGGAGTAGTGGCCCCAACAACCGCCGGGCGTCTCAGGGGAGTCGAGCACGCCCCAGCCTTCCTCGTCGCGCCACTCACGGACGGTCGCAGTCACCATGCGGGGAACCTTACGGTTTCCGGTTCCGCCTGCGTATCGGGATTTTCAGCCTGGGCAGCCGCGATCACTTGGGGCCGGTCGGGGTGCTGACCTGGGCAACCGTCGGGTTGTGGCCCCGTGGGCTCGGTTGCCTGCACCGTGATTCCCCGCCCCTTCCACCCGTCACTACCGGTGCGGTTTGCCTCGGCCGCCGCCCTGGTCCGGCGTGTCCCTCCCCGCCTTTGCCCCACTCCCGGCCGGTTGTTCGCCGCTGGAACGGGGGTCTTGCCCCTGTCCCTCGTCCCTTTCGGCGTCATGGTGGCTCCTGTCGCGGACGGTTCCTGAGCGGGGGAGCCGAGCTGAGAGGGGTGCGGCCGCGACCTCTTCGGCGTGACGGTGGCCCCTCTTGCCGGCCGGTTCCGACCGCGTGAACCGAGCCGAGACAGGTGTCGCCGAAGCCGGAACCAAGCCCTCGGCCGCTACGGCACCCGTGGGCACCGGCTCGCCCGTAGGGGCAGGCGTGGCAGCGCTGTTCCCAGCCCTGTGTTCCCTGCTCCCGGCGGAAGCCGAGTCCTTCTGCGGGGTGGACCCGCTCGCGGACGGTCCTCGCGCGGCAGGAGCCTCGGAGCCCCACGTCGGCACCGTCATCGCGAGTGCTGTGGCGGCGACCATCGCTCCGGCCGCGGCGTACGTCCTCCTGCGACGTCGGGAAGCCAATCGGCTCCCTTCGCGACGGGTGCCGCACTCGGATCCGGGCCGTATCCCGTCTGGTGGGCCGCCTGCCGTCACCGAGGCGCCGGCAGCTCCCCCGCTCCGCTGCAATCCCGCCAGGACTGCCGCGCACGTCTGCGCGTCGGGCCGGTCCGCCGCCTCGGTCGCGGTCATGGAGCGCAGAAGATCGCGCAGTTCCGCCGGCAGTCGCCTGGGTATCCGCGGCGCACGGTGCAGCCGGGCGACCGCAGACTCCAGCGGGGCGCCCTCGTACTCCAGCCGACCCGTCAGGCACTCCAGCAGTACGAGACCGAGAGCATAGACGTCGGCCTTCTGCTCGACGCGACGGCCGGTGACCTGCTCGGGGGCCAGATATGCGGCGGTTCCCACGAGTGCGCCGGCCTGCGTGGACGCAGTGGCGTCAATCGCGCGGGAGAGCCCGAAGTCGGTGAGGTAGGGCCGGTTCTGCGCGTCCAGGAGGATGTTGGACGGCTTGACGTCACGGTGCAGGATTCCCGCCCGGTGTACGTGCCCGAGGGCCTCGGCCAGCCGGATCCCGAGCTCGACCAGAGCGGGAACGACCATGGTCGTTTCGGTGATGCGCCGGCGCAGGGTGCTGCCCTCGACCAGTTGCATGACGAGAAAGGCCTGCCCGTCGTGGCGCCCGACGTCGAAGACGGTGACCAGTCCCGGATGTTGCAGGCGGGCCAGTACGAGGGCTTCGTCCTCGAACCGGTCCTTCAGACCCGTGCCACTCCCGGGCCGGAAGACCTTGACCGCCACCGCACGACCAAGCCGCAGATCCGTGCCACGGTAGACGTCCGCGGCACCGCCGGCCCCCAGACGCTCACCCAGCTCGTACCGACCTGCGAGCCGGGAAGCCTGCGAGGGATCAGGGGACCGGACATCCGGAGGGGCCGTCATTTTTCTCCCAGGGGCGTGGCGGCATGGTTGCCGTACGGCAAATGTTGTTACCGTGGGTACCCGAGAACTGCGCCTCCTACCGGGTGAAAATTAGTTGGCTCGCCCCCTCCGCAGCGTCGCGGACATCGTCCTCGACCGTTCCGGGCACCATGCAGGGTCGACTTCCCCTTGCGATCGGAGGGGCACGCCTATCGTCACCCCGCAGGTAGGCCATCGGCGCGGCTCAGAGGCAGCGGCAAGATGGCCGCATGGTCGATGTCCACCGAGGTCTGGTGTCGACCGCGGCTGGTGTCGACCGCGGCTGTTCGTGTTCGTCGGTGTCAGCCGGTCGTGTCAGCCGCCGCACGCGGTCTTGTGCCGCTCCTGCGCAATCGCGAGCCTTTCGCGGGCTGCCGCCACCCAGCGCAGGACGCCGTGCGCTTCCGTGTCCTCGGTCGCCGGTGTGGCGTCCGGAGTCGCGCGGAACGGGCACGAGGCCGGCGACGGAGGCGAGGGCCCTGAGTCGGGGTAGGCGGCGATGTCACCCGCGGCGCGATGAACTCGGCGCCCAGGATCGGACCCATGCCCGGGAGGGACTCGGTGATGGGGGCCTGCGGGTGAACCCGGAAGGTGTGCCGGATCTGCTGGTCAATACGCTTGATTCGCTAGTCCAGCGCGAGGATCTGCGTGGCGGTGTCCGCGACGATGCCGGCGGCCAGGTCCTGTTCGGGCAGCTCGGTGTGCTGTGTTTGCGCGGCTTGCAGCGCGGTGGCGGCCACCGCGTCGGGATTGCGCACATTGCGGCCAGCCAGCCAGCCAGCCAGGCGGTGCGGCGGCTCTGGCCGCGGCGGCGTATGGCCGTCGGTGCTGGAGGCCATACCGGCCGACGAGTTCCAGCGATGTGGACTCGGTGAGCGAGCTGACCTCTTCGTCCCGAAGCTGCCGAGACGTGTTCATCGGTCCGCCAGCAGGAGCGGAATCCGTGGAGCGGTTCAAGTGCGGCAGGGCCCAGGAGCGGTGGGCCGGAACACCTGGTGGTCGTCGTTGGTCGTCATTGGACACTGCCGAGTGGCCTCCGACGGCCCAGGGACGGCCAGACAGAGGCCCGTCGGCCCATACGATGGCCTACGAGCTGGCGAGCAAGTCCCTTGCTTGTTGCCGGCCTTGGGCCCCTCCTGCCTGCCGGCCGGTGCGAACGCACCGGCACAGAGACGGACGTCTCAGGAGCGCCCCCAGTCCGTCCCTCCCGTTTGCGGGCCGGCACATGGAACCGGGTACCCGTGGGGTCGAGCACCCGGATCCACCCTTCCCTTGTCCTTGTCAGGGGGTGTGGCTCACTGCTGAGGTTCAGTCCCAGCCCCAGCCGCCGCCCCAGCCCCAGCCGCCGCCGTCTCCCCAGCCCCAGCCCCAGCCGTCTCCCCAGCCCCAGCCCCAGCCGCCGTCTCCCCAGCCCCAGCCCCAGCCGCCGTGGTGGTAGGAGACGACGTTCTGCGGGGCAGCGGTGGTGGCGGCTGCGTGGGCGGCTCCAGCCCCGGCCGCGATGGCCAGGATCGGCGCCGAGCAGATTGCGATGGCCACTCTCTTCATACGGGTGGTGTGCGCGCGCATGATGCGCCCCTCTCCAGAGGGTGTTTGGTTTTCCCGGGGGCCTCCACGGGCCGCCCGCCCGCGCTCGGGGAGCCTGTGTGTAGCTCCGGCGCTCACCCGCCGCACGCGGCACGCGGCCTGCGGCGGGTCACCACTTGCGGTAAAAAACCGACATAAGTGGCTTCTGGTAAATCTACGACCAGATCGCCGGGCAGTCAAAGCGAGGAACGCGAGCCTGGGCCCGGTGCGCCAGCTGTGAACCGCTTGGGGTCTCCACAGCGGCGGCCCCATGAACGCACGCGTCACGGAACGTCAACGAGCCCCCTTCCAGGGAGGGGAAGGGGGCTCGCGGGGTCACGCAGTCACGCACGGCTGGTATGGACCTCAGACCCACAGCGCCGCCGGCGTCCTCTCGGACGCCGTTGCCGGAAGCCCTGCGGAAGGGCGGCACATCGAGGAGACCGCTGACCGGGTCCTCCACGCAGCGGTCGCGGTGGACCACGCAGACGATGTGGCCGCGATGCTCATCCGACTCACCTGACCGCATCAAGCCGGCGGAGCGCCATCAATCGGGCGACGGCGCCCGCGCCGAACGCGGGCCACGCGGCAGCCGGCACCTCATACCCTCACCCCTGCGCCATTCTCGGCCCAGCTCACAGGCCAAGCACGAACCACATCAGCACGAGAAACAGAAATCCAACGACGATCCATATTGCGATCTTCCGCGAGTAACTTCTGCGCCCCGCTGGGTCGAACGACGACATGTTCTTGCGCTCATACCAGGCCGTATTCGCAAGCCCGAAGGAGAAAAAGGCGGCGACCATGAGCACAAAACCAATGCACCAAAACAGGATTCTCACTATTACTCCGATCGTCCCTGGGGTAGAAATTCCTGTCGAAGAACTCAATTGCCGGCAGCCCGAGAGCACCCGATGATCTCACCCGCACCCGCCCACAACTCACCCCAGCTCCCATCCCGTCTGCCGTCGACATGGATGTCTCCACCCACGTCGTGCAGGACACCCAGCGCGAGGCCATGAGCCACATGGACCGGCTGTTGCGGAGGCGTCCCGGTCGTCAGTGACCACCCGCTTGAGGAGAGAGGCTGGGCTGCAGGACGGGTGACCTGCGGCTTTGCTGGCCGAGCCAGCGGGCACGAGTGCGGCCGTCAGCCACCCTGGTTGACCGTGGCTGACCCCCGCATCTGGCACGGCTGTGGCACGCGCATCCTCCGCAGAGGCGTGCGCGTTCAGCGTCCTTCGCGTTCATGGCGTTCCACCCGACGCGCCAACTTGACGCGATACCTCTCGGGCGAGTGGAAAGCCTGAGAGCGGCGGACCATGTCCTCGGCCCTGAGGCTTTCTGCGTAGGCCTGGAGCGCGGGTATACGGAGGAGGACAGTGCGCTGCGCGTCGGCTTCCTCGACAGTCCCCAGCGGCGTGCCGGCGTTGCGTGCATGGTTGCAGCCCCAATGGGTGGGGCGCACATTGGGGCGCGTGTCAGCGCCGCCGGCCGCGATAGTGCGGACGTGGTCGATGCTCGGCGACCGAGGGTCTGGATGCCGATAGGCCTGGTCCACGGGATCTCGGCATAGGCCACAGATCCAGCCGTCCCGTTCACCGATCTCTACCGCTGTGTAGCGTTCGACGTCCCCATTGCTCCGCATGCGCTCACGGGTCTGCGAACTCCTCGAAGTCCCTATTCCCGATGGAGAGGTTGGCGCCAACGGGCCACAGCTCAGATGCGTTGACCCGAAAGGACCGACCCCGCCCTTCTTCGTAGAGGTCGAGGACGAGGATCGGGTACTCCTTGTCCATCACGGCCCCTTCGTCTGCCAGCAGCAGAAATGTGGGGTCGTTATCGCCCTGGGGCATCAGCTCCGCAAACTGCTCCGCTGTGAGGTCGCGATACGCCAGGTCGTCAACGAAGCCGACATAACCACTTCCGCCATCGGGATCCGCTCCGTGGACCGCTGACCGGAGCGCTCCCGGCCCACTGCCAGCGGATTGGAGGGAACGGTGGTACACCTCCACAGTGCCCGGCAAGTCCTCCGGCCATCGTCCTCCTGCTCGGCGAGGCGGAAGCCGCCGAATTTCATGGGCTGGTAGCTAGCAGGGCGGCTCGGCGTTCGAGACATCGACGTCGTCGAAGAGCGTCAGCATCCGACCCAGCACCCGGACACAGGCGGCGACGTCCGTGTCGGTGAGGTCGCCAGCCGCCTGGCGCAGCAGGGCGTGCTCGCGGGCGGCTATGGCCGTGATCGCCGCGTGGCCGTCGTCGGTCAGCCGGATCAGCGAGGAACGCTGATGCGCGGGGTTCGGGATGCTCTCGACGAGCTTCCTTGCAGCGGCGTCATTGACCATCCGCTGCACGAACTGCCGGCTCAGCGACTGGGCTCGACCCATCTGGGGGACGGTCATCGGCCCGTGCTCGCGCAGCAGGTCCAGCACAGCGCGTACGCCGACGGAGAGACCCTGGGTGGCCTCTAGCTCGATCTTGCGCTGGACGCGACGGTAGAGCGGTCCGACGAGGGCGAAGACCTCCATCAGCCGTTCCGGGAGCTCTTCGGGGGAGAGGAGGCGGTCGGTCTCGGTCACTGAATCATGATGACACCTCGGTTGCCGTATCGACAACAGATGTGACACCTTGGTTGTCATGCATGAGACGTCGATATCCGCACCGGCCGCCGCCTCCACGCCCATGTTCGACACCTACGCATCAGAGGACGGCGTGCTCGCCTATCGCGACGCCGGCCCTCGAGACGGCCGGCCGGTGGTCCTGCTGCACAGCGGCTTCGCGGACCACACCCAGTTCGAGAACCTGATCCCCGGCCTGGCCGCCACGGGCGTCCGGGTCATCGCCCCCGACGCCCGCGGCCACGGCTTCTCCGCGAACGCGAGCAAGCCATTCCGGCAGGCCGACGACCTTGCCGCGCTGCTGCAGCACCTCGATTGCGGCACTCCGGCGACCCTGGTCGGCGTCTCGATGGGAGGGCTCATCGCCATCGACACCGCGATCGAGTACCCCGAACTTGTCCGGGCTCTCGTCGTCAGCGGCCGCGGCATCGGCGAGCCCGACCTCAGCGACCCGTGGTCTGCCGCGAACCAGGAGGCACAGGCCAACGCCCTTGCCGCCGGCGACATCCCTGGCTGGCTGGAGAGCATCGCCCAGTGGGTACCGGGCCCCTCCCGCACGCTCGACGACATCGACCCCGAAATCGTGTGCCACGTGCGGGAGATGGCGATGCGCACCCTCATGAAGCACACCCCGGACGAGCCAAACCACTGCGTTCCGGTCGAAGACGTGGCCTCCCGCGCCAAGGACATCACCGTCCCAGTCCTGGCCATCAACGGCGCCCTGGACACACGCGGTTGCCTCAACACCGTCACTGCCCTGATGGAGGCCGTCCCCAACGGTCGCATCAAGCAGCTGGACGGTGTCGCCCACTACACGACCATGGAGCAGCCGGAGGAATTCACCCGGATCCTCCTGGAGTTCCTGCAGGAGATATACGCCTCAGAGGGCTAGACGAGTAGCGGTGACTTCCTCGATGCGAACTATGGGCACGATGGTCGCTGCGGTCTGTCGGGCACGTCAGACAGTCGCTCAGGGCCGGTGGTGGTCGGGGCTGGTTGCGGTGGTTGCTGTACTTTCCTGTAGTTGCGCGTCTGCCATCCTCGGATGATCTCACCCGCCAGGTGTGGACCACCGCTTTAGGGGCAATACTGGTGATTTAGGCTGTTTTCCGGCTGGTTGAAGTGGCTCTGGTTGGCTCGACCAGCCGGACCGTCGGGGTGTCTGGCCGTGGTGGGCT
>NZ_JBIBWT010000009.1:0-299648 GCF_043081525.1 Streptomyces sp. NPDC014864 | reverse complement strand
CGATCCGAGAACCGATCAACCCCCGACGACTTCACCTGACCCGGCCTTGGCACAACCCACCCAACGACCAGAACCCACCAAAGTCACCGGTATTGGCTTTAGGGGTTCGATCCGGGCCTGCTCCGGCTACGGTCGTCGGCTGGTGCGGCAGCCAAACAGAGACGCTGGTGTACGGCCTCGTCCGGCGTCGTGGATGTCAGGAGCTTCCACGATCTGGGGGGTCAGCTCGCCAACGACCTGCGGAAGCACGTCCGTCACGCCCTCGGCGCTCAGGGCGGTTTCAAGAGCGATCTTCACCTCGTCATAGGCGTACCCGTCACACGCACACCTCGTCCGTGTGACGGCCGCTTCGATCTTGGCTGCGTAGATGCTCAGCTCGCCGGCAGCATCGCTGTAGTTCCTCGGTTCCATAGGCAGGTACAAGCAATGCAGCGAATAATCATATTACCCACGCAATGTGAACATGCTTGCGTTGCGTGCAGCTTCGAGCCGAATCCGGCCCGGTGAATAGAATTTCGAAGCATGGGTCACAGATTTTTCACTTCCTCACTCACGCGGGTGATCGAGGCGATTGTCTGAGGGGGTTGGTATGGCTGCGGGTCGCTACCTGCTGTCAACCTCTTCCCCGGGCGCAGCCGGGCGGCATATCCAGTGACTCCGGGCTGTGTTCCGTCCTGCCAGCGTCGGGCCGGCAGGACGCCTCATACGGGAAAAGGAGTACACCCATGTCGAAGCTGGCTCGCATGGCCGCTGTCACCGCAGTCGCCGCGGTACTGACGGGCGGAGCGTTCATGCCGTCTGCCTCCGCGAACGGCTCCCACTCATATACTTGCTCCAACCAGGGCGGCGGACCGAACCACACCGTGAACTGCATCGGCACGGTCACGGTCAACAACGTCCTGAACAACACCACCGTGGTTGTCAAGGACATCAACGTCCTCAATGGCACGCAGCTGAACACCCTGCAGAACGCGCTGGTCAACGTCTCGAACAATGACGTCAACGCACCCGTCAGCGTCCAGATCGGCGACCTGCAGACGGCGGTCATCACCACCTACCTCCAGAAGTTCAGCATCACGTTGCTGCCGGTCAATGTGTCCGTATGTGACGGCAGCATCTGCGTCTGACCACCCTGCGCTCCCCCACACATGTGGCCCGCCTCCTGCACAGGCCCTTGGAGGCGGGCCACCCTCATCCCCGCCAGCCGATGCCGTTCGGCAGGACGACCGAACCGGCCAATGTGTGAAGGGGGAAGCCGGCACGCGTTCTTTCCGGGAGATTTGCGGCAAGTGTTAAAGGTGCGTAGCTCAGAGAAAAGACGCAGTGGATTAATGCACCCGGGTCATGCGGTGATCTCGTGAGGGAACGAGAGACGTTTAGGGTGAAACAGCCTAGGGTCCTTAAGAGGGGGTAAACCGGTCTCAGCGCTAACGAGTCATGGCCTGCGTTCGTACACGTCGGTGCTCGGCTTTCGGTTCGGGCCGGAGCTGAAGGCCGTGGTCAAAGGCCCCGGACCATGATCGGTCCGGGGCCTTTGCGCTGGTGCCCCCGGCAGGATTCGAACCTGCGACACCCGCTTTAGGAGAGGCCCTATAGCCTGCCCTATCCGTGATGGACTTTCCCTGGCTTCATCGTTCCTCCTGTTCAGCGGGGTGCAGCCTTCCGCCCCTGCATGATCGTTCCCCGTCTTTACATGGCCTTCCGTTCCCATGACGTTCCCATGAGGGGGCCGCGAGGCCCGTGGGAACGGGGGCGGGGAGTCGGCTGAGAGGCCAGATGGGTGGTCGAAACGGTGAGCACCGCAGCCCCCTTGGGGGCGGCAAAGGCCCCACCCCCGTCAGGGGGTGGGGCCCTCGGCCGTATGCGCGCGCCCTGTCCGGGCCGCTGAGGGCAGGCTAGCGGCCCGGACTGATCTGTGGGGCCGATCCATACAGATCCTCGGCTGGTTGTCCTGGCCACGGCGGACCACAAAGCCGGGTCGCTACCGCTTCAACTGGTCGGCGTAGATGCCCCGGACGCGTGACCCTATGACGTCGTAAACCTCGCGGGACCTCTCTGCCAGATCCTCCACGTTACATCCGCGCCATAGCGACCGGACACGCTCTCGGACCTCATCCTTGAGATGAGGGAAATCGCCGGGTCTCGGACTTCATGGTCGATGATGAAGCCGACCTGCGCTGAAAGAGGCCAGAGGGCAGCGTCGAGGGCTTCGGCTGCCTCGTCCCTCTCTTGGTAGTGCGCGGGAGTGTCGAGCTCCCGGCTCGCGACGTTACGAAGATTGAGGACCCTATCCATCGCCGTGCGGAGCATCTGGTTGAACTCCACCAGATGCTCAAGTTCGAACTCCTCGCGGCGCTTCCTGACGGCCTCTTCCGCGTCCCGGGCCTTGTCCTTGCGTTGCCGTCGGTACGTGAGCCAGCCGTTCAGCTGTGTCGACAGGCCGCCGAGAAAGAAGGCCGCGATCCCCCACCAGAACTTCCACCCCTCCATGCCGGGCGAGTTTAGCTGCCGTCTGCTTCGTCACCTCGCAATGATCATCGACTTCCTGTTGTCCGAGCCCCCTTGGGCCGAGGGCAGCCGGTGCTAAGGTCCTGTTTAACGAGATGCGGGGGTATCAGATGTTCACAGTGGTCACGGCTGCAGTGTTCATCCTGCTGGCGCCGCACGTGGCTTGGTACATCAACCTTCCTTTCCTCCTCGTCGTGGCCGTCTGCTTCCTCGCGGACACGGCATCGAAGAAGAGGCACGTCCGGTACCTGGCTTTCGGCTACCTCCTCCTCATCGACGTCGCCGCGCCCTACGAGACGAGCCGGAAGGACGGCTGGAACTGGGTCGCATGGGTCGACCTGATCCTCCTGCTGGCGGCGACCCTCGTGGCGGCGCTCGTCGTCCTGTCCGGTCACGAGAACGCCGACAGCGCCCGCCCGGCACCCCTGCCGGCGGTACGCAACCGCCCGGTTCCGGCGCCGCGCCGACGTCCAGCCCGGGTCGCTGCCCTGCGCCGGCAGGCGAAACGGGCCGCGTCCCGCCGCCGCTAACCGGGGCGGTCGAACAGGCGAATCTTTTGCTCAGGGAGGACTGGGATCATCCGTGGATGCTCCAGGTGCCTCGTTTCTCCGGCGTCTCTTGAGCGAGGCTCTGGCGGTGGTAACGGCACCGGCGTCGGACGAGACGACGTGGCTGGAGAAACACAGTGTCGTGACGGACGAGATCGCCCCAGATCTGCTCCGCCGACTCCTCAAAGGCAACGGCTTCTTTAGGACTCTCACTGGTCACGCTGGGCCTGGACCACACGACGCCGTAGTGTCTTTAGGGATACTTCGTCGCCGCAGACCGGGTCTGTGGTACGCCAGAAGTCCCACCCGTCGGTGGACAAGGTGGACTCAGGGGTATTGCGGCCTCTGACGTGGAGCTTGACCGCTCGCCCGGCAGCCGACAGCGAGGGGTAAACCTTCTCCTGGTAGCGGATCTGGCCAGTGGTCAACACGGTTGCGGTGTGTCGTTGCCCCATATAGTCACCGTGCAAGGTCGCCCCGGGAGTCACCCTGCCGGCGGCCATCATTTCCTCGAAGCCCACGTGCCTCTCATCTTCGCTGACTGCTGGCTTCCGCGGTCTCGTCGAAAGTGGTTGCCCCGACGTTCGAGATTTACGGATGGAGGATTCGGCAGACGAGGGTTCGGATGGCCGAGGTGCCGGGACCGGTGCCGCCGGAGGCGCGGAGATCATTGGAGCGAACCCGGCCCGGGGGAAGTCAAAGGTGGCGCGTACCCGTTGCAGGCTCGCCCGGAGGTCCGCGTGGGGCAACTTCGCTACGCGCTTGGCGAGCAGATCGACAAGGTCTCTGGGAGGCTCACCGGAGGCGAACAAGTCATTGAGGGCGAGGTTGACCTCGCGGTCAACGAAGAAGCTGCGCCACAGCTCCTGGATGCGGTTGTCGCGCATGTTGTCCTTGCTGAGCAAGGACAACAGCTCGAAGGCAGCACCGACGTCGTCAGCGATCCGCACGGTGCGGAAGAGCTTGTGCTCGACCGGAACCGGAGCATGAGCGTTGTACACGCGCCATTCCGCCCCGTTGGTCAGCGCAACCCATTCCACACCCGCGACTGCTGCGTAGCTGATTGTCTGGTTCGCCCAGCGCGGGTCGTCGAGGTTCTCCCCGATCGCCTTCGCTTCGATGAACAGCCGGGGCATGCGCATCAGGATCAGTGCGTAGTCGACGGGGTTGTCGGTCGTCCGCCGTCGGTACTCGCGGTGCACCTCGTCGGGCTCCAGCACGTCCCAACCAAGGGCGGCGATCACTGGTTCGATGAGGCCGGCTTTCGTGTTCTGCTCACCCACCCGGCGTCCGAGGCTGCGATAACGGACCAGCCGATCAACGCACTGCTTCAGTGTGTCCAATAGGTCGTCCACGCGCTGCTCCCCGTCCTACCGCCCATGCAACACCTTTGGCAGCCTAGTGCGGTGACCGGCAAGGTTCACAGGGCTGGCGTCGTCACCCGGCCCGGTTTGGCGCGGCAGTGCGCGACTTGAACACGGCAGGAGCGCGCCTTTTCGCTGGTGGGCCCGGCGGTTCGGGGAAAGTGTCGGCGAGCGTCGACCTGAGCGTGACGCCGTCCCATTCGGCGATGCGCCTATAACCCGTACTGGGCCCGAGCCACGACCCTCCTCACCGTCGCGTCGGCGGCCATGTCCATCATCTCCTCAGATAGGGAGCTTGGGCGGATCTCGGACCGGCTGACGTAGTCGCACTCGTGTGACAGTGAAGTAGCCGAGCCTCAGCCCTTGCGGTGTCAGTGACGGCACTGTGCCCAGGACAGGACCCACCCGCATCATTTGGCTTGCGGGATTCTTGGGACACGGTGTCAGTGGCCCGTACATCCTTGGGGCATGCAGCAACTAGAGGCGCAGGAAGTCTCCCTGCACAAGGTCTTCAGCAGCGACTACGACTTCCGGATCCCGGACTACCAGCGGCCCTACGCCTGGGACGTCGAGCAGGCCGTTCAGCTGCTCACCGACTTGGAGGAGTCGCTGGACAGGGGGACGGACGAGCCGTACTTCCTCGGCTCCATCGTCCTCGTCAAGGCCAAGGGCAACGCGCCCGCTGAGGTCATTGACGGCCAGCAGCGCCTCACCACCCTGACCATCCTGCTCGCCCTCCTTCGCGACCTGACGGAGGACCCCGACCTCCGCAGCGATCTCGACAGACTGGTCACGGAGCCGGGCAACAAGGTCCGCCGGCTCGATCCCAAGCCCAGGCTCACCCTGCGATTCCGCGACGCCGGCTTCTTCCAGAAGTACGTTCAGACAAAGGGGGCCACCGAGGCACTGCGGATCCTGAACGAGGAGACGCTGCCGACGGACGCGCAGAAGGCCGTTCTGCGCAACGCCAGGACGCTGCACGCGATTCTCACCGACTGGTCGGAGGACCGACGGCTGGATCTCGTGCAGATGCTGGGCGAGCGCACCTTCCTGGTCGTCGTCAGCACCCCCGATCTGGACAGCGCGCACCGCATCTTCAGCGTGATGAATTCCCGGGGCATGGATCTCTCACCCACGGACATCTTCAAGTCGCTCATCATCGGTGCTCTGGACGAGAAGGCCTCGGAGGAGTGCGCCCGCAAGTGGGAAGACGCGGAGGAGGCTCTGGGGCGAGATGACTTCGCCGACCTCTTCCTTCACCTGCGCATGGTGTTTGCCATGAAGCGGGCGGAGCGGGAACTGCTCAAAGAGTTTCCCGAGCAGGTGCTCAGCCACTATCTGCCCGGCAAGGCCGAGTCGTTCGTCAATGACGTCGTCGTGCCGTACGCGGACGCCTACGTGCAGATCCGTGACGCCAGCTACGCGGCGGTCTCTGGAGCGGAGCAGGTCAACGCCTGGTTCAAACGCCTCCAGCAGATCGACAACAACGACTGGCGACCCGCGGCCTTGTGGGCGCTGCGTAACCATGGTGACGACGCGGCCTGGCTCGACAGATTCTTCGACGCACTGGAGCGGCTGGCGGCCAGCATGTTCATCCGCCGTGTCTACACCACTCCCCGCGTCACGCGTTACGCGGACCTCCTGCGCGAACTCAACGCCGGCAAAGGCATGGACGCGACGTCCTTCGCCCTGACGGACACGGAGAAGGCCGAGACGCTCTCGCGCCTGGACGGCGACATATACCTCGTCACCAAGACCCGCAAGTACGTCCTGCTGCGCCTGGACGAGATGCTGGCCGGGAAGCCCGGAGTCTCGTACGACCACACGCTGATCACCGTCGAGCACGTGCTGCCGCAGAACCCAAAACAGGGATCGCAGTGGCTGCGGAACTTCACCGACGAGCAGCGCAGTCAGTGGACGCACCGGCTGGGCAACCTCGTCCTGCTCAACCGGACGAAGAACGCCTACGCCCAGAACTACGACTTCACGGAAAAGAAGGCCAAGTACTTCACCGGCAGGCATGGCGTCTCCACGTTCGCCCTGACCAGCCAGGTGCTGCAGCACCAGGAGTGGGTGCCGAAACTGCTGCAGAAGCGGCAGCAGCGGCTCGTGGGGCTGCTGGCCGACGAGTGGGATCTGTAAGGAGTCAGGGACAGCGGCCTGTGGGGCCACGAGTCGTGCGGGCTGCACGCTTATCCGGGAGGCTCGGCTCGGGAGATGGCGGACAAGCCGGCGATGAGCTGGGCGGACCAGTGGGGGTGCGCGTTCAGGTCGTCGGGGAAGTGTATGAACGTCTGCTTGTCTTGGACGAGCAGGCGCCCGGAGAAGCACGTCGCTGACGCGACACTGTTCTGTAGGACAGTCAGCTCCCAGTCCACGAGGTCGGGAGTGTCTCCAGCGGACCTGCACAGCGCAAACTGGCTCTCAGGCGTTGCCTTGAAGGCGAAGTATCCATCCTCTGCCGTGGAGCGGAAGAGAGTCTCCTGCTTCGGCCGGGGATCAACTCCGCGTATCAGCAGCGGATGCCAGTCTGCTTCAGGGCCTGCCGCGGAGAGGTCTGCGGCCAGGCGCTTGCGAAGCTCCCGGTGGCGGAACGCGATGTCCACCAGTTGTTCGACAGCGTCGTCCACTACCCGGCGGGCGTACGGCCAACCACTTTCCCACTGGTCGCGAAGCGCGGCATCGACCCAGGACTGAAGCAGGCCGTCCAGCGGTCCGGCATGGTAGTTGCGTTCCGCTTCCTGCACGGCAAGGCGGACGACACCGGGAACGCTGTCGGTGCGCTCCTTCTCCTGCTGCCGCTCGAATGCGGATGGGTCGGTCACTTCCAGGTGTGCGTTCTCCATCTCCAGCAGCCTGGCGAGCAGCTTCCTGCGTCCGTAAGCGCCGACGGGTGCATCTCGTAGCGCGTCCGCCACCGCGTCGTCAGCGGACCATGCGTCTTCGTCGAGTAGCCACGCTGCCGCTTCCAGGCGCACCTCGGCCGGCTGGTCCTGGTCGGCTGCGACCCAGCGGGCGATGCTGTAGGCGTGGTCATCGTCCGCGTCGCCGGTTCCGGTGGCGAGGTTTGCGATGTTGATGTCAGGGGCGAGGGTCTTGACGGCCTCGTATCCTTCTCGCCCCTCCTCGTTGATCAGCTCACCGATGGCCGGCCAGCGGAGGTCGTCCTGCAGGTCTGAGGACGCGACGAGGTGCCGGAGAGCGGCGACGTGTTCCTGGCGTCGTTCATCCTCGGTCAGCTTCCGCCGTGCGGGAGCTGCGTACTGGTTTGACTCCAGGTAAACCCGCTGCATCTCACGCCAGGGGTTGGAGGTATTGATCACCCACCATGCCGCGGTCGCTGCGCTTCCGCCTCTGCTGAGCAGATGGTCGAGGGCAGCTGCGCGGTATTCGAGGTTGTCCACGGTGCCGAGGTCCGTGTCGGCGATCAAGGCAAGGAGCGAGGGGATGCCGCGGTCAGGATCAGTGTCAGCCAGTTTTGCCGCGTCCTGGACGCGTTGCGCGTCCTCGTCTTCTTCCTCGTCTCCTTCCTCCCAGTCCCATTCGTCCTCCGCGAGGTCGTCATCCTGGTTGTCGTCTCGTGCGACATCCGACACGGCTGGTCCTTTCGGTGAAGTGGTGCGCACCGCTCATCGTGGCGGAAGAGTCGCGCCAGGAGCTGTGGTTACCGGTGCGGTGCGGCTTCGAACTCGTCGCGAGCAGCACGGTTCTGGCCGATGCCGCTCTGGAGAAGGCGGGTCAGGAAGGTGGACCGTCGAGGCCGAGGCGGATCACGGCAAGTGCCTCGGCGATCTCGGCGGTCATCTCGTCGTCGGGGCCGAACACCATGCACATGTCCTGGTGGAGCGGTTCGAGGACCTGCCGGGCCTCGAGGGCCCGGCCCTGGGCGAGCAGCAGCATCCCGATGTTGTGCCGTAGCTCCACGGCTTCCTCGCTCACGTCGCTGTCGACGGCCCGCACGACGTTCAGCACGCCCTGGAGCGCGGCGAGCGCGTCGGTGACCTGGCCGAGTTCGGCGCGGCACCGGGCCGCCTGGGCGCGGCAGGCGCGGGCCTGCTCGCCGGTGGGTCCGGCGATGCGGGCGTACGCGTCGGCGAGGGCGTCGAACTCGGGCAGGGCGGCCCGGTAGTCGCCGCCGAGGAGGCGGATCGCCGCCCGCTGTCGGCGCAGCGCCAGGACCGGCTTGCTCTCGGAGCCGAGGGCGAGGGCCGCGGGTTCGATGACCTCGCCGAGCACCTCGGCTGCCTGCGCGAACCGCTCCTCCTCCAGCAGGGCGTCGGAGTGGGCGTATGCCGCTTTGATGTCCTCGCGCAGCCGGGCGGGGACGGGCACCGGCTGGGCCCCCGGGAGGACGGCTGGCGGCGTCGGACCACCGGGCGCCGGGGCCTGGGCGCGGGCGCGAGGCGCGAAAGGGTGACGGAACACGCCGGTCGGGTCGGGCGCCCCGGCGGGCCCGGCATCGGCCGTTCCGGGTTCTCCGCCCGGCGACGGGAGGAACGGCAGCAGCCGCGCGTACACCTCCTGCGTGTCGGCGGGCCGCGCCTCGGGCGCCTTGCGCAGCAGGTGCAGGACCAGCTCCTCCAGTGCCTCGGGGACGTCGGGCCGCAGCTGCCGCAACGGGGTGGGGGCGGCGTTGACGTGCTGGTACATCAGCAGGTACTCGCTCTCCGCCTCGAACGCGAGGCGCCCGCTGAGGAGTTCGTGCAGCACACAGCCCAGCGCGTACAGGTCGGTCCGCGGGGTGATGCGTCCGCCGCGGACCTGCTCGGGCGACATGTACTGGTGGGTGCCGATGGGGCTGCCGGTGGCGGTCAGTTTGGTGACGTCGGTGCGCAGGATGGCCGCGATGCCGAAGTCGAGGACCTTCACGGTGCCGTCGCGTGCGACGAGGATGTTGCCCGGCTTGAGGTCCCGGTGGATGACCGGCACGTCGTGCGCGTACGACAGCACGGTCGCGACCTGCGCGGCGACGGCGGCCGCCCAGCTGACCGGCAGCGGCCGGCGGGGGTCGAGGTAGGCGGACAGCGGTACGCCGTCGACGAGCTCCATCACCAGGAACAGGCGCTCGTACGACGCGTCGAGCACCGCGTCGTACACCTGCGGCACGCCGGGGTGCTGGATGCGCGCGGTGATGCGGGCCTCGCGGCGGAAGCGCTTGGCGAACTCCTCGGCGAGCTGCGGGGAGGTGACCGACGCCTGCCGGATGAGCTTCACCGCGACGGGCCGGTCGAGCACGGAGTCGTAGCCGCGCCACACGTCGCCCATACCGCCGTGGCTGAGCTCCTCCAGGAGTTCGTAACGGTCGGAGATCGCCTCCTGCGGCACCCTGCCCCCGGTGTGCGTGATGAACGGTCACTGTCAGGGGTCAAGTGTGACCGCTGTGTCGATATGCCGTCCAGCGGTCGTGGTGCGACACGGGCGTGGGCGCGGCGGTCGGTGGACGATGAGCGGGACGGTGCGGCGGCGGGTCAGCCTCCCGTCGGCAGGACGTACTCCGCCCAGACCGTCTTGCCGGGGCCGTCGGGGCGCGGGTGCCAGTCCCAGCGGTCGGCGAGGTGCTCCACCAGCAGCAGGCCGCGGCCGGTGTCGCGGAGCTCCGCGGGCGTCGCCACGACCGGTACGCCTTCGGTACGGGTGTCGGTTACCTCGATCCGTACGGTCGTGGCGTCGCGGGCCAACGCCAGGTGGAAGTCGCGGCCGGGGACCCGGCCGTGCCGGACGGCGTTGGCGGCGAGCTCGGCAACGATCAGCGTCAGCGCGTGGTGCGTGTCGCAGTCGTAGGGGATGCCCCACGCGTCGAGCCGCTGCCCGGCAAGCCGCCGGGCGAGCCGCGCGCCGCGCGGGGTGGAACTGAACCGCATCGCGAAGTGGCCAGTGGGGCTGGTGGGCCGGGGAACGCAGTTGGGGGGAGCGGTCTCACTGTTCATGCCCTCAACGCTCCCGGCCGTGGCGTAGCGTGACCAGTGGTGACGCGCCGTCGCATTCCGGTTGTACGCGACGGAGCGGCAGGTGTACGAGGCGCGCGCGTGACCGGCTCGGGGCGGGCGCGTTGGGCCGGGGAACTGGGCCGGGGAGGTGGTGGAGCCGATGGAGTCGGTGGAGCGGGGCGAGGCCGAGGGCGCGCGGGATGACGCCGGGCCGAGGCCGGAGGACGAGCCGGGATCGGGTGTGGTGACGGCGTTCGGGCGGCAGTTGAAGCTGCTGCGGGTACGGGCGGGCCTGGAACGGCCGGAGTTCGGGGGGCTCACGGGCTACGCGGCCCAGTCAATCGCGTCATTCGAGCAGGGGCGGCGGATTCCCCCGCCGAGGTTCATCGACCGCGCGGACGAGGTGCTGGACGCCGGGGGCGTCCTCAAGGCGCTGAAGGAGGAGGTGGGGCGGGCGCAGTATCCGGCGTTCTTCCGGGACATGGCGCGGTTGGAGGCGGAGGCGGTCGACCTATGCTCCTACGACACTCACGTGGTCAACGGCCTGCTGCAGACGGAGGAGTACACGCGGGCGTTGCTCGCCATGCGGCGCCCGCTGCTGGACGAGGAGACGATCGAGCTGCGGGTGGCAGCGCGGCTCGCCAGGCAGACGATCTTCGAGCGCTGGCCTGCGCCACTGCTCAGCTTCGTGCTCGAAGAGTCCGTGCTGCGTAAGCCACTCGGTGGGAAGGCAGTCCTGCGAGGGCAGCTCGAACAGCTGCTGCTCATCGGCCAGAAGCGCAATGTGGAGATCCAGGTCATGCCGCTCGACCGCGAGGACAACGCCGGCGTGGACGGCCCGTTCACGGTGATCAACCGGAAGGGCGGGGAGCAGTTCACGTACATGGAGGTCCAAGGACGCAGCAGCCTCCTGACGGCCCGAGAAGAGGTGCGTCTCGCCGCCGCGCGCTATGGAATCATCCGGTCCCAGGCTCTCACTCCGCGAGAGTCCCTGGGATTCATCGAGAAGTTGCTGGGAGAGCTATGAACACCGCAGAGAGCTCGGCTGCCGCTCTGGAACTCGCCTGGTTCAAGAGCAGCTACAGCGGCGCAGAGGGCGGGCAGTGCGTGGAGATCGCAGCCGCCGTCGACGGCATACACATCCGCGACTCGAAGGTCCGATCCGGACCGGTTCTGACCGTCGCCCCCGACGCGTGGGCCGGGCTCGTCCGGCTGGCCGCCGACCAGACCGTCTGAGCCATACCTTCGTAACCGGCGGGGCCCAGTCGCACAGGCGGCTGGGCCCACGTGTGAGGTCGTACGCCACCCACACATCACTCGGACGCCGCCTACCTACATGGGCAGCGCAGGGAACACGACCACCGAGCCGTCCTTGTTTCGGGCGATCTCGATCGCCACGTCTGTCGTACGGCTGTTGACCGAGACGCCGTCGCCCAGCTTGCGAATCCGGTATGCCGCGCGCATCAGACGATCGACTTCATCGGTCGTGAAGACGGGCCGCCAACCTTGCGGGCCTGCCAGCTCCAACGCCGAAAGGTGCACCAGGACACCGGCGATGCCTGACTCCAGTTCGTCGAGGCGCTGCTGGTCGCGCTTGAGTGCGCGGGTGAAGTTTTCGAACAAGTTGTCAGGGTTGCCCTGGGCGTGCTCGACCGCCTGTAGGACGACGACCCGTCGCTTCAGCGCAACGGCCAAGGCGGCAAGTCCCAGGTGGGCGCGGAACGTGCCGCCATGGTCGTCGACGCCGGGGAACGCCTTGGTCAGCGTGCCGATCTCGACGGGCTTACCGTCGGGCAGCTTGTCGAGTGCGCTCTGCCACTGGGCGAGACGGCGGTCGGCGCGGCCCAGTGCCGTGTTGATGGCGTGCACTGCCGAGTCCAGTCCCAGCGAGACGCCGAGCTTGCCCTGGTCGAGCAGAATGGCCGTGGCCTTGTCGATGGCATCCCGGCAGCCGTCGAGTTCGCTGTGCTCCTCTTCGAGCTTCTGTTCGTGCAGTTGCTCCAGCAGTTCCGTGATGTGTTCGATGGCCTGCTGGCGCTTGTGGTCGGCATGCGCGCTCACCCCTACCGCTACGGCCATGAGCACGAGCGGCGCGGCCACGGTGAGCGCCGCGCTGCCGGCGGCCGCGACGCCGGCTGTCGCTCCGGCTCCGCCGACTGCGCCTGCTGCGGCCACTTTGCCGACGGGCACGAACGTCGCCTGGGCGGCGATGCCAGTCGAGTTCATGAGCGCGCTGTGGATGCCACCGGCCGCCGCCTTCGATGCCATCGGACGAACCATGCCCTGACCGAACTGGGCGGCGACCTTCGCCGGAACCACCATGCGGTACAGGTTTTCGCCGGTGGCGGTCGCCCGGGCCGCGGTAAGGGAACTCCGCGCCGATTGCGTGATGAACTGCGCCAGGTGCTGCGCCAGGGGACTCGCGGCATCGAGCGGGATACCTCGGCTGCGGTCGAGCTTGTCGGGCAGCGGATGCACCTCCAGCGTGGCGATCGGCGCGTCGGCCAGGGCGGCCAGCACGCCGCGCAGTTCTGCCAGGCGCTCAGCCGTCATCGACCCGTCTCCGGCCAGTGCAGGCACCCGGACGTCACCGGTCGCCAGCGTCCACACCGGAACGAGTGCCTTGTGGGCGTCAACCATCGTCTCCCCCTCTTTTCCACAACTGCCTATGGCGTACATCAGACAAGAACGCTATGAGCCTCGCGCATCCGGCTACGGACGCTGCCTGCCGGTGAACTGACGATCACCAGGGCAACCCACCAGATCATCCACGGCCGTTAGGCCGAAGACGAGTCGAGGCCGAAGGTCGCCCGGGCCGGCAGTCCAGCCGGGGCGTACGCATCAGACGTCGTCGTCCAGGCCCTCCTCGCGGCGGATCATCCGCCAGGCCGCCTTGCGGGCGCTGCGGTCCAGGCTGGACTTGAAGCCCTTGTCCGGGCCGAAGTACTGGCGGCCCATGCCCGCGATGGTGTCGATGTGGTCGGCCATCTTGTCCGCGAAGACGTTGTCGAAGACGAGGCCGAAGTTCTCCTCGTCGTTGACGACGGCAGCCGCCCGCACCTTCGGGTCGGCCTTGGCCTCCTCGAACGGGCGGATGACGTCCTGCTCGGTGAACTCGGTGCCGAACCGTTCGTTGAACTTCTCGATCAGCTCGGAGAGCAGCGACTTCTCCGCCTCCTTCGCGCCGCCCGAGCCGTTGCCGAAGCCCGGCATCGTCGCCGGCCCCTCGGGGGCGAGGGACACGTCGTACTCGCCGGTCTTCTCCACCCGCAGATGGCTGAGGTCGACCTCGCCTATGTCCACCCCGCCGTCCGCGCGGCGCGGCAGCCGGTTGAGGAGGTAGCGGCCGTAGAGATGCAGCCGTTCCAGCTCGGCGTCCCGGTAGGGGACGATCTGCGCGAGGAAGCCGTACTTCCTTACGTAGTCGTTGAGGTCGGCGCGGAAGCCCTCCGCCGTCTCCTGGTCGTCCTCGTCGTCGCTGTCCTGCAGCGCGGTGAAGCGGGCGACGGCGGGGGAGAGCAGCCGGTACAGCTCGGCGTGCAGCTTCTCCCACTTCGACTGCGAGCCCGCCGCCTTCTCCTTGGCGGCGAAGTACGCGGCGGCGAACTCGTCCATCTCCTGCCCGGACAGGATCGCCGCCTGCATGACCCGGCTCTGCGCGGTGTAGAGCAGGTTGGGGTCGGAGGGGAGGGTGTTCGCCTCCTCGAAGTACGGGCGGAAAGACTCCTGTATGTCCTCGGCGTCGTTGACGAAGTCGAGGACCGCCAGGTCGGCCTGGGTCTTGCGCTCGGCGGTCCGGTTCAGCCGGGACAGGGTCTGGACGGCGGAGATGCCGGTCAGTGACTTGTTGACGTACATCGTCGTGAGGAGCGGCTGGTCGAAGCCGGTCTGGTACTTCTCCGCCACGACCAGGATCTTGTACTCGCGCTGGCCCGGACCCCCGGCTCGGGCGGCCTTGTCGTCGGCACGCGTGTACGCGAACGCCTTCGGCAGCGCGCTCTCCGACAGCCCGCCGTTCTCCTTCGGCTCGGTGGTCTCCTCGCCGTCGACGGTGAGCGATCCGGAGAAGGCGACCAGGACACCCAGGTCGGGGTACTTGGTGTCGTAGTCCCGGTCCTTGATGTAGCTCTTGATCGCGCGCGCCATCTGTACGGCAGCCTGCCGAGAGGCCGTCACCACCATCGACTTGGCCCGCCCGCCGAGACGGCCCCGGCTGTGCGCCACGAAGTGCTCCACGATCACCTGGGCGTGCTGGGCGACCGTCGAGTCATGGGTGAGCGCGTACCGGGCGAGGAGGCCGTTCGCCTTCGACGGGTCGACCTCCCGCTCGTCCGGGTTCTGGTTCACCAGCTTCCAGTACGTGTTGTACGTGACGTAGTTGCGCAGCGGGTCGAGGATGAAGCCCTCCTCAATCGCCTGCCGCATGGAGTACGTGTGGAAGGGCCGGTAGGCCGCCTTGCCGTCGATGTCCTGGAGCGCGCCGAAGAGTTCGAGGGTCTTGGCCTTCGGCGTGGCGGTGAACGCGAAGTAGGAGAGGTTCGCGGCGCGGGAACGCTGCTCGGCCCGCTTCTTGAGCTGCTCGTCGAGGGTGGCGCCCTTGGCCTTGACCGTGATCGCGCCCGCGTCGTCCGAGTCGGAGTCCAGGCCGAGGTCACGCAGAGCGGCCCGTACGTCCTTGGCGGCGTCGCCGGACTGCGAGGAGTGGGCCTCGTCCACGATGATCGCGAAGTGACTGCCCCGGATCTCGGTGGGGTTGCGCTCGATGTAGGAGATCAGCGCCGGGAACGAGTGCAGGGTGACCGTGACGATCTTGCCGGTGCCGCGGGAGAGGGCCTTGGCGAGCTGTTCGCCCTTCGCCCCGTGCTTCTCGTCGATCTTCACGACGAGGCCCGCGGTCTGCTCGAAATTGCCGACTGTTTCCCGGAGTTGGGCGTCCAGGTTGCGGCGGTCGGTGATGACGATGACCTTGTCGAAGACCGGCACGCCCGGCTTGAGGCCCTTCGCGACGGCTTCGGGGTCCAGTTCGCGGGGGTCGGTGGGGGTGTGCAGGTCGCTGAGGCGGTGGGCCAGCCAGCCGATGGTGTTCGACTTCCCCGAGCCGGCGGAGGCCATGACCAGGTAGTCGTGGCCGGCGCCGTGGGTGGCGGCGTGCGCGGTGAGCTTCTTGACCGCGTCCCACTGGTGGAACCTGGGGAAGATCATGGTCTTGGTGGTGCCGCCGCCGGGCGTCTTGCTCTTGTGCAGGTGCACGAACCGCTGGAGCAGGTCCAGCCAGTTGTCCGGCTGCCAGACCTGCTCCCAGAGGTAGGAGGTCGCGTACGTGCCGTACGTGGTCGGGGCGGGGTTGCCGGCGCCGCCCGGCTGGCCGGGTCCGCTGGAGCCGGTGTTGAACGGGAGGAAGCGGGTGTTCTTGCCCTTGAGCTGGGTGGCGACGAAGACCAGGTCCGGGTCGACGGCGAAGTTCGCGACGACCCGACGCGTGAAGATCAGCTCGGTGGGGTCCCGGTCGGTGCGGTACTGCTCCTTGGCCTGCTCCACACCTTGCTTGGTCAGCGGGTTCTTCAACTCGGCCGTGGCAACCGGGATTCCGTTGAGGAAGAGGGCGAGGTCGAGCCGGTTGCCCCAGTCGGCCTGCTTGGTTGCGTACTCGAGTTCCCGGACGACGGTGAGGCGGTTGGCCCGGTAGCCGTCCAACACGGAGTCGTGGGCGACGAGGTTCGGCTTGAAGTACGCGACGCGGAGGAGGACACCCCGGTCCTTTACGCCGTTGCGAAGCACGTCGAGGAGCCCGTTGGTGGCGATGGCCTGGTCCAGGCGGCCGGCGAACCCGCGCTGCGCCTCGTTCGGGTCACCGCCGTAGACGGTGAGCAGCTCGCTCCACTCGTCGGGCTGGGTCGCCCCGATGAAGGTGAACAACTCGTGGGTGTCGAGGCCGAGATCGGCCCGGTAATCCTGCGAGCGCGCCTCGCGCCAGCCACGCTCGACCATGGCGGCGACGATGGCATCACCGAAGGCGGACTCCGTGTGGATGGGGTTCATGGCTACGCGCTCACTCCGTCCGTTACGTTGCGTCCGCTGGCGGTGGTTACGTCGAACTGGCCGGTTACGGCGGCGGTGATGAGGGCTTGGCGGCGCTCGGTGAGGAGCTGCTCCTGGTGATCCAGTTTGCGATGCAGCAGGTCGAGAGCTCCGACCCTGACGTCAAGCAGGCGAACAATCTCGTCTTGCTCTGCACGAGGGATCGAGGGGATGGGGATCTGCTTCATGGCACCCACGTTGAAGTGCGCTTGGATACTGCCGACTGAGTGCTCAGTAACCCGTGCACTGGCATAGCCCGAGTTCAAGACGTACTGCAAGTACCTGGGCGACAGCTTCCTGCCGGGACGCACCACGATGAGATCGATGCAATTCACCCCGTCCAACTCAGCCGGTACCACAGCTGCTGCACCTGCCTGGCCCGTGCGCACAACGACAACGTCACCGGAATTGAGTCGCGACTTGCGGTTCTCGGCATGTCCCTCAGCACTGATCTGCACGAGGTCGTTGGTGCTGATGAAACCAGGCTTGACGTTTAGGCCCCGCAGTGCGGGAGTCCCGCCCGCTTCTACATACCACTTGGCCGGAGTGATGACGATTCCAACGGTGACATCGGCCACCAGATACTTCAGAGGTACCAAAGCATCAGTCGTCTGTGCTCGCTCAAGGCCCAGCGTCGACTCAATGACCCGTTCCCGCTTGAGCGTCAGCAAACTCCGCATCTGGCGGCGCTTCAACGCCAACTGGTCGATGCGGGCGGTCTCGGCGTCGAGGAAGTCGGCGATGCGGTGCTGCTCCTCTGCGAGGGCCGCCGGTACAGTCAGGTTTCCGACTTGCTCAAAATTAAGGCCCTCGCGATTCCCGCCCACCTGGAGCTCGGAGATCTGTTCCTGGATAGGCTGAGAAGACAGCGCATACGCTAGGTATCTGGCGTTCGCCTCTGTGTTGGGGCGAATGATGCAGACATGCTGATTTACATTGGCTTCACCAAGGCCCTCTGGAGCCCTAGACACTCGACCCAGCGAAGCGCCGGTGATGTTCAGTAGGACGTCACCCGGTTTGACCTTCGTTCCTTTCATCTCGCGGTGAGTGGCTTCGCTGATGTAAACTACGTCATCCAATCGAAGGCCATCGAAATGGATGTTTTGACTCCGCAGGAAGGTCACCCCGGATGCGAGGTAACTCTCTGAACCGCCAGAGGGGGTTTTTCCGCTTCCGATCTTGGTTGTGAGTGTCTTCACGCGTCGAGTTCCCCAGCGGGATTCGAAGGAGATCGTCATTTCGTCACCTCCCCCAACAGTGCCTGAATCTCCGCCTCCAGCGACTTCAGCTCCGCGTCGATCTCCGCCAGCGGCCTCGGCGGCTTGTACACGTAGAAGTGCCGCGTGAACGGGATCTCGTAGCCGATCTTCGTCTTCGTGTGGTCGATCCACGCGTCCGGCACGTGCGGCAGCACCTCGCGCTTCAGGTACTCCTCGACGTCCTCGCCAAGCGGCACGTTCTCGTAGTCCCGCAGGTCCGCGTCCGGCTCCGGCGCGCCCTTGACTTTCTGGACCTCGCCCTCGGGGTCCCGTACCCCGATCGTCTCCCGTACCGCCTTCGCGAACGGCGCTGCCGACGGCCAGGTCAGGCCGGCCGCGACCACCGCGTCCTTGAGCGCGACGAACGCCTCGGACTTGGTCGTCCAGGACGAGCCGAGCAGCGTACGAACCGCCGCCACGAACTCCTCACTCCGCTCCAGCTTGACCACCGGCTTGGCCTCCGCCAGCGCCGCCAAGGTCTCCTCCGTGACCTCGAAGCGCAGCTTCAGCGGGCGTTCGACGGTGATGCGCTGGTAGCCGAAGTCCTCGTTCCAGAAGACCTTGACCTTGCTGTGCAGAGCGTGCTCCGGGTCGCCCGCGACCTGCAGCGCCTCCGCGTACAGCCGGGTGATGTCGCCGATGTGGTCGGGGCGGCCGTTCGTCCCGTCGCCGAGTTCCTTGCGCTTGTCGCCGAGCGACTTGCGCATCTTCACCCACTGGTCGCGCGCGTCGAGCAGGACGACCTTGCCCTTGTGGTCGGCGTCCTTGCGGTTGGTGAGGATCCAGAAGTACGTGGAGATGCCGGTGTTGTAGAAGAGCTGGTCCGGGAGGGCGACGATCGCCTCCAGCCAGTCGTTCTCCAGGATCCAGCGGCGGATGTTGGACTCGCCGGACTCGGCCGCGCCCGTGAACAGCGGGGAGCCGTTGAAGACGATGGCGATGCGGGAGCCGCCCCCGCCGTTCACGTCCACCGGCTTCATCTTCGAGATCATGTGCTGGAGGAAGAGCAGCGAGCCGTCGTTGATGCGGGGCAGGCCCGCGCCGAAGCGGCCGGCGTCGCCGAGCGACTTGTGCTCGTACTCGACCTCCTCTTTGACCTTCTTCCACTCCACGCCGAACGGCGGGTTGGCGAGGATGTAGTCGAACTTTCGGCGGGCGTGGCCGTCGTCGGAGAAGGAGTTGCCGAAGCGGATGTTCTCCGGGTTCTGGCCCTTGATCATGAGGTCGGACCGGCAGATTGCCCAGGACTCGGGGTTGAGCTCCTGCCCGTACACCTCGACCGTCGCGTGCTCGTTGAGCGCCTTGATGTGGTCGTCGGCGGCGCTGAGCATGCCGCCCGTGCCGCACGCCGGGTCCAAGACCGTGCGGACGACACCCGGCAGGCTGAGGGCGTCCGCATCCGGGGCCACCAGCAGGTTGACCATCAGCTTGATGACCTCGCGCGGGGTGAAGTGCTCACCCGCGGTCTCGTTCGACTGCTCCGCGAAGCGGCGGATCAACTCCTCGAAGATGTAACCCATGTTGTGGTTGGGCACGACGTCGGGGTGCAGGTCGAGGTCGGTGAACCTGCCGATGACCCGGTAGAGCAGGTTCGCGCTGTCGAGCTTCCTGACCTGCTGATTGAACTCGTACTTGTCGAGGACCTCGCGGGCGTTGTCGGAGAAGGCGCCGACGTAGATCTGCAGGTTCTTCGCCGCGTTCTGCGGGTCGGCCGCGATCTTCCGCAGCGTGAGGTCGCTCTTGTTGTAGAAGGAGTGGCCCGAGGCCTTGCGCAGGAAGTGGTCGGTGTCGATGTCCTGGCCCGCGAACCTGGCGACGGTCTCGACGACCTTCTCGCGCGTCGGCTCCAGGACGCACTCCAGGCGGCGCAGCACGGTGAACGGCAGGATGACCTTGCCGTAGTCGGACTGTCGGTAGTCACCGCGCAGGAGGTCGGCGACGGACCAGGCGTGGTTCGCCAGCTCCGTGTGCTTGCTGCTGTTCAAGAGGTCCCGGCTTCCTTCCGAAGAGCACCGTCCGGGCGTGGGACGGCAGGGATCCAGTGTGGTCGTGTGCGGGGGGACGCGTGGGGCGTTTCAGGCGGAACGGCTGTCCGGGCTGTCCGGTGGCAGGAGTACGCCGGCGGTGAGGCCGGTGGTGAGGGTGGCCGCGGTGTCGGCGGCGAGGTCGGCGGTTCGGCGGACGGCCGCGCGCAGTTCGTACACGCGGCGGAAGGCCTCCCCGTAGCGCCGCTGTTCCTCCAGGGGCAGCAGCGGTACGCGCAGCCGGCCCGGTGTGACGTGCACGTGGGTGCTGCCGGTGGACGCGGAGGCGATGTTGTCCTCGGCGCCGAGGAACCCGGCCAGGAACCACGGGTCGAGGCGGGCCGGGTCGGGGCGCAGGAGGTGGATGTGCGGACCGAGCAGGGCTCCGGCGTCCTGGTCGTCCGCGACCCGGGTCATCGCGGCCGCGGCGCCGCCGCCCCCGAGGGCGCGTACGAGGACGTCACCGGCGGCGACGGGTTGCGCGGCGTCCGCGTGGAGGTCGACGGCCCTGGTGGACGGGGGGTTTCCGGCGGAGATGTCCGAGGCGGTGAGAACCGGCCGGTCCATGGTGGGGGCGGCGGAGCCCTTGGAGCCTCGGGTGCCGGACGGCGCCGCCCGCAGCACGGTCAGGGCCCCGCCGCGCGCCAGGTCGGAGACGGTCGCCGTACGCCACTCGCGGGCCGAGGCCCCGGACGGCTGCCACCCGCCGGACGCGGAGGCGGCCGCCAAGGCGGCCACCTGGTCGGCCAGTTGGCCGTGCAGGTCGTGGACGCGGCGGGACAGGGCGGCCGGGTCGATGTCGGCGGCGGTCGCCCGCACATGGCGGGCCGGGGTGACGTCGACGACGTCGTCGAGGAGGTCGACGAGCGGCACCGCGCGGGCGACGCCGGGCTCATCGGCGTAGGTGTCGGGAGCGGTGGTGAACGCGGCCCACTGGCCGAGGACCCGGTCGGTCAGCCCCGCCCAGTCGAAGGAGGAGGCAGAGGCGGAAGAGGCGGGCGCAGAGGAGGCGGCGGAAGAGGAGGAGCCGGATCGGCGGGGGCGCGAGCCGCCACGGGTGCCGGCGCCGGCCGTGGCCGTGTCGGTGGCGGACGGCGTGCCCGCGGCGCCGTCCCGCTGCTCGCCCTCCCCGTCGACGAACAGCACCGTCGTACGGTCCGTGCCGCCCGGCTCGGGGCGTTGGAGCACCCAGATCTGCAGCCCGATGTGGAGCGGATACGCGGCACGCGCCGGAAGGGAGACGACGGCGCGCAGGGCCCCGCTGCGGATGAGTTCCGCGCGGATGCGGCGGCCGGAGGAGCGGAAGGCGAGCGCGGGCGGCAGCAGCATGACCGCGTGGCCGCCAGGCTCCAGGTGCGCGAGGGCATGTTGCACCCAGGCCAGTTCGGATTCGATGCGCGGTGGGAGTCCGTACGCCCACCTCGGGTCGTAGGCCAGCTCGTCGTGACCCCAGTCGCGGTCGGCGAACGGCGGGTTGCACAGGACGGCGTCCACGGTGACGTCGGGGAAGGCGTCGGCGCGCAGGCTGTCGCCGACGCGGATCGCCGTCTCGGCCTCAGGTGCGGCAAGCAGCAGCCGGACCGCGGTGCGCCGGCCCTGGACGGGGAGCGAGTCCTGCCCGAACAGCTCCTGCGCACCCTGCCGGGCCGCGGCGGCGAGGAGCGTGCCGCTGCCGCAGGCGGGGTCGAGGACGCGGGACGCGCCGGCGGGCAGCAGCCGTGCCATGAGCAGGGCCAGGCCGTCCGGGGTCTGGTAGACGCCGCTGGCGGCGCTCTCGTCCAGTTCGCGTTCGGCGAGGACGTCGACGGCGGCCTGCGCTCCCGCCTCACGGACGCAACCCAGCAGGGCGCGGAGCACGCCCGCGTCGTCCGGGCCGTAGTGGAACGGCTCGGCCTCGGGCACGGCGACCGGGAGCTCGCCCGCGGACTTCTCCGCCCGGGCGATCAGCTGGTCGTCGGGCAGGGTGGCGAGTTCGGCCAGCTCCTCCGGCGTTCGGCGGGAAGCGGCGGCCACCAGCGGGAACAGTCGCGCGGCCACTCCCGAGCCGGGCCCCATCAGCCGTAGCGCCGTCCGCAGCTCCTCGGTCGGCGAGGCGGCGGAGGTGTGCCCGCGTGCCCGCAGCCATGCCTGGACGGCCGGCAGGTCGTAGAGCGGGCTGGTCTCCGTGCCCGCACTGGGGGCCGGGAAGTCGTCGTGGCGGCGGCGCCAGTTGCTGACGGTGGCGCGCGTGACCCCCGCGATGCGGGAGATCTCGGCGGCTGTCACGTGCGCCGAGGGCGCCGGTCGGGCTGGTGGCTGCTGGGGCATGGCGTGGGGTTCCGCACCTCTCGGGCCAGTCGGACAGGAGACGGTTAACACATTACAGCGGTCGTCAAGTCCGTGAAGCTGTTTGACGGTGCTTTCAGTGCTGTGCTTATCTATTCCTGCTTCCGAGTGGAAGCGGCGGCCGGGGTGCTCTGCTGCGTCCGCGCCGCGCATCGGCTCTCTCCACTCACGGCCGTCGCACATCTCGCGCATCGCAACAGGAGGAACCCAGATGACCAACCAGCCCCCGCAGCAGCCGGGATACGCGCACCAGCCCGGATTCCCGCACCAGCCGGGTTATCCGCAGCCTCCCGTGCCGCCGAAGAAGCGGTCCGTGGCCAAGATGGGCTGCCTCGGTGTCCTGGCCGTGATGGTGATCGGCGGCATCGCCTCCGTGGCGGGGTCCGGCTCGGACGACTCCTCGGCCGGCCCCGCGTCCTCCGCCGCGTCCACGGGCTCCTCCAAGGGCAAAAACGGCTCCTCCAAGGGCGGTCGCTCCTCCAAGGCCACCGCGCCCCAGCAGTCCACCGTCGACGCCTTCAAGGCGTACGTGAAGAAGCACGAGTCCGCGAAGACGCGGGAGGCCGCGACGCACGTCACCAAGGTCCAGGGCGCCGACAAGAACAACGACATCCTGGACGCGGCCGACATCTACACGGACTACACCGGGGACCTGGTCAGCGCGGACGCCGGCAACGCCAAGCTGCTCGCCTCGGCCTTCGCGGACTTCCAGGCCGACCGGGGGAAGGCCAGCAAGAACGGCCTCGTCACCGTCTACAACGCTGACGGCGAGATCCTCAGCAACGGCAACTACTGAGGTCGTGGCCGGAGCCCGCGCCGAGGGCTCGGCGGCAGGGCCCCCGTCCGCCCACTCGCTCCGCCCGGGCGCAACACCCCCACAGCACGCACCAGTTCCCCCGCTCGTGACTCGGAAGGTCACCGTGACGATCGCCCCGCACACCGAGCTGGTCCACCACTACACCGAGGACTTCACCGCGCTGCAGGACGCCGTCCTCACCCGCATGAACGGCATGGCGTCCCCGGAGACCACCGCGGCCCTGGCCCACCCGACGCTGGCCGGGCCCATCGCCATCGCCCTGGCCCACGCCGACGTCCTCGCCCGTGGGGACGTCAGGCGCACCGAGCTTTCAGGGTTGTCGGCACCCCACCGGCTGCGACACCTGCGTGAGCACGCACGCCGTGTGCGCCGGGCACGGTCCGCGGCGGATGCCGTGTGCAAGGAGCAGCGTGCGCGTCGCGTCGCCGATCGCCGCAGGCCCCCGCTGGAGCCGCTCGAGCTGCGCGTGGCGCGCGCCGCGGACCCGGAAGCGTACGGCCGGGCCCTGCGGGAGGAGCTCCTCGACCGCGGATCGACGGCCGCCGACGGGCGGGAGCCGGACAACGATCTCGCCCTGTGGGCCTGGCAGCGGGGCCCGGCGGCCGCCGAACTGCCGGTAGCCGTCCGCGAACTGCTGGAGTGCCACGACGCCGCCTTCGTCCAGGTTCTCCTGCGCGACGCCCGGGAGGGGGAGAATCCGCACCTCGCGCACGACGCGGTGGTGGAACGGTGGGGCCGGCATGCCCGTACCGCGCTGGCCTGGGGCCGCTACGCCATCGCCCAGGCCGAACGCCAGGTGCTCGCCCGTCCTCTCACCGCCCGCCGTGCGCAGCTCGACGCGCTCGACGACGCCTACCAGGACGCCGCGATCCTCGCGGCCCGCGCTCGCGAGGCCAAGCACCGGATCGCCGATCTCCATGACCGGATCCGGGACCGTGCGACCGCTGGGCCCGTCGCGGAACTCATCGCGCAGTGCCGCGCCGCAGCCCACATACGCTTCGCCGCAGGCGAGCCCGAGTTGTGGCAGCGGGTCTGCCGGCTGGCCACCGAGCACCAAGCGGACTGCGACGCGCGGGCCGACGGCTGCCCGCGGTGCCACCGCACCCTCGCCGCCCTCCTCACCGGGAACACGTCCGCCGACACGTCGCAGGACGGCGGTGGCGACGGCCGCGGTTCGGAGGGTCTCGCCCCCGGCTACAAGAAGCGTTACGCCATCCTGGACGACTCCCCCAGCCGCGCCGCGGTGGCCGTCGCCGACGCCGCGGTCGGCGACGAATCCGCACTGTGCGGCTACGGCTGGGCCGCCGAGGACGGGACTACCAGATACGGCGACTCGATGGCCTCGTGCAGCGGCGAGGCCGAGATCATCGGTATCTGCCAGGCCGCCCTCAGTCTCCTGGGCCGCCACCCGGAAGCCCCCGTGGTCATCCTGTGCGACAGCACCGAGGCCGTCGAGAAAGTGAACCTGGCCCTGACGAGTGCCGATCCTGCAGCTGCCCACCGCACCGTCCTGTTCCCCGAGGGCAGGGAACTCCTGGACCGCCTGCTGCCCCATCGCGACCGCTTCCAGGTCCGCTGGCTCAAGGGCCACATCGGACACGACCTCAACGAAACCGCCGACGCCCTCGCCGGCCTCGCGCTCCGGCGCGCCACCGGCCGCCTCTCTGTTTCCGCCGCCCGCAAGGAAGAGGCACGGATCCTGCGCTCTCTCAGCTCCGACCAGCAGCCGGGCATGGCCGCCGCCTGACCCCGACTACTTCCACCTCCGGCCGTCTGACCCCTTGTCACTAGATGGCCTTTGAATGTTATTTCAACGGTGTACGGGCACATGCCCGGCGCAGCACCCTTCGGGGCACTGCAAGGGAGGGGACACACATGGGCACCACCACGCGCGACGAGATCATCGTCATCGAGCAGAAGGCGGTGGACCGCGCCTACGACTGCTACGACGCGCGGCTGGCCGAACTGACCGGGGGGTCGGTCGCCTCGGCCTCCGCGAGCGGCAAGGACAGCGTCGCCAACCGTCTCGCGGCCGAGGAGCGAGCCGCGGCGTACGGAGGTCTCGGCAACGCGTCGCTGGTCATCAGCCGCGTAGACGTGCAGGACGGGCCCGGTGGAGAGCGCGGTACCTGGTACGTCGGCCGGCGTGCCGTCTCCGACGTCCAAACCCGCGACACCGTTGTCGTGGAGTGGACCAACGCGCTCGCGAAGAAGTGGCTCGACGCGCTGCCGGACGCTCCGGGAGAGGTGCTCCTGCGGCGGCGGCTGCACTGCACGCAGCGCGTCGTCGAAGGCTATGCCGACGACATCGCCGTCGCCGTCCCCGCCCCGCGGCCGCCCGTGGACGACGACGCCGATCCGGAATCCGCGGCGGCGGACGCCGCCACCGACGTACAGCGGCCGGAAGCCGACGTACAGCGGCCGGAAAAGGCAAGGCCGCCCGTCCTCACCCCGGCCGACGTCGCCCGCCTCCATCGTCAAAAGCCCCAGCAGCCCGACGACTTCCTCCTGCGCGAGCTTCAGCGCTCCCGCGGCGGCAGCATGCGGGACATCGTCGAGACCATACGCCGCGACCAGATGGCTCTGGTCACCGGTTCACCCTCCGACATCCTCGTCGTGCAGGGCGGCCCGGGCACCGGCAAGTCGGCGGTCGGCCTGCACCGCGTGACCTGGCTCGTCAACAACGGGCACTTCAAAGCCCAGGACGTCCTCGTCGTCGGCCCCCATCAGCGGTTCCTGGACTACGTGAGCCAGGTGCTGCCCACGCTCGGCACCCGGAACGTCAACGCCGTACAGGTGACCCGCCTGTGGGACGGCGAGATCCTCGGCACCGACACCCTCCAGGCGCGGCTGGTGAAGTCCGACGAGCGGATGGCGGCCGTCCTGCGGCGGCGCGTCGAGATCGAGTGCCGTCCCGAGGCCGTCGACGAGTTCACCACCACTCCCTCCTACGAGGGGGCCAAGCCGGAGCTCACCGTCACCGCCGGCGGCACGACCCTGCGTGTCCCGCGCTCCGAGGTGCTCGCCCTGCTGGAGGACGTCCGCCAAGGTGATGGCTCCTACCGTGAGCGCCGCGACCGGTTCCGCGGCCTGCTCGTCGACCGCCTGCTGCGGGAACTCGTCGCCGTCGCCCCTCGCCGCAGCCGCGACGACACGATCCGCCGCGACCTGGAACGCAACCGTCAAGTCGAGCGCCTGATCGAACGTGTCTGGCCGTCGCCGGGCGCCAGGGAAGCCCTGCGCACCCTCTACGACTCGGAAGATCTCCTGCGTACCTGCTCCGAGGGCATTCTCGACGACGCGGAGCAGGCCGCTGTGCACCGCCCCCGGGCTGACAAGGCCGACGCCGATCCCTGGACGCTCGACGACCACGTCTGCCTCGAAGAACTGCGCTACCTCATTACCGGGGAGACCCCGCAACGGTACGGGCACATCGTCGTCGACGAGGCACAGGACCTGACACCCATGCAGGCCCGCTCCCTGCGCCGGCGCTCCGCGGCGCACGGCTCCATGACCATCCTCGGCGACCTGGCCCAGGCCACCGGCCCCCACACCCACACCGACTGGGACCGCCTCGGCACCCTCCTGTCCGACCACGGCGACTGGCGCGTGGCCGAGCTGACCACCAGCTACCGCGTGCCCGCCGAAATCATGGAGTTCGTCGCCCCTCTGGCTCGTACCGTCGCCCCCGCACTGCCGTACCCGCAGGCCGTGCGCGCGGCGGGCCAGGACGCCGTACGGACGGTCGCGACCGACCCGTGGAAACTCCTCGACGACACCGTGGCCGAAGCCACCCGCCTCATCGGCACCAGCGACGGACACACCCTGCGCTCCGTGGCGGTCATCGTCCCCGACGACTCCGGCTGGCTCGACGAGATCAGCCGCCACCTGGACCTGGCCGACGGCATCACCGAGCAGGGCCGCGAGGCGGTGTCCGTGCTGGCCGCCGCCCAGGCCAAGGGCATGGAGTACGACCACGTCCTCGTCGTCGAACCCGCCACCATCGCCGACCGCGGCCCGGCCGGCCTGCGCCAGCTGTACGTCGCGCTCACCCGCAGCACCCAGAGCCTGACCGTCCTGCACACCTCCCCGCTCCCGGAGGCCCTCACGAACACCGACGGCGGCAGTACCCAACCAGCACCCACCGAAGGCGAACCAGGCATGGCAGACGGTGACGTCCCCGACATCGGTACGGACATCCGAGTCCGCGTGACCGGCCGGGCACCCGGCGGCCGCTACAGGGTCAAGGCCCTGGATCCCTCGATTGACGTGCCTCTGGTCCTGACCGTCCGCCACGGCTCGGTGCCCCCGGGCCCCGGCGAGGAACTGGACTGCTGGGTGTTCGCCCACGAGACGAACCACTGCCTGCTCACCGCGGACCAGCGTGGTCGCCAGCCCATCTCGCCCAGAATGGCGGAACGCTACGTGGCGGCTCTCGGCGTCTTCGACGACCTGACCAACGGTGACGGAACCATTCCGGAGAACGCCCGTGACCGCCTGTCCGAGCTCAAGGGCATGGCCAACCGCGTCCTTCGCCGCGACCAGGCGGACTGGGTGGACGTACGCCGTGTGCTCGGGTCTCCGGACAAGCACCGCCTCTGCCTCCTGCGCGACCTCGCGGCGCACACCAACCGCATGCTCAAGGACAACGACCTGGACGTGAACCGGCTCCAGGAGGACCTGGCACGCGCCGGCTGGGCCCAGGCCCTGGACGAAGCCCGGGAGACGCTCCGGCACCGCTGGGCCGCCGTGGACGAACCCGAAACCAACAATGCATCCTCCTCCGCTGAACAGCAGTCCGAGCAGAAGGAAGCCGAGCCTGTGACCTCCGCCGAAGACATGCCCGCCACGTCGGCGCCCGCGAAGGGGCTTCTGCACTCGCTGGAGACAGCGGCGGCCGCCGACCGCACGTGCAAAAAGCACGAGGCGGTGCGTCACGCGCTCAAGGCGGCCCTGCTCTGGGCGGACCTGCAGCCGACCGACTCCCCGATCGTCGACGTCAGCCGCATCGCGGAAGACGGCCACTTCCTCTACGAGGTTCTCGGTGCAGGCCGCTCCACCTACGCCGACCTCCGCTCGGGGGCTACCCGCCTCTTGGAGATCAACCACACCCTGCCCGCTCCTGCGGACCGCCTCTATCTGGTGCTCTCCGAACCGCCCGCCGAGGACTGGTCGGCCGACACCTTGTACGGCGTCTTCGGGGTTCACGTCCTGTGGCGCACCCCCGACAGCTGGGGCGGCCTGGACGCGGAAACCGCCCTGAGCTCCGGCCAGGTGTAACCCCTTCCGACATGAGCGCGACTGTCCCGTGCCCGCTCGTGCGCTGCTCGCGCCCTGGAAGCGCGGCGTGCCCGCAGGGCAGGACGTTCCCATTCAAGGCCGAAAGGCCCCTCGGATCCCAGCGGTCCCAGGGGTCATGGCAACACTCTGAAGGCGGTTTTCCACGCGCACCCCGGTCGGCCCACGAGGTGCGCGTGGACAACCTGCAGACGCTGCGGCACCGGGGGCGACAAAGGACCCGCCCCCATCAGGAACCAGGCGTCGGCGCCAAGTGGTTGCTGACGGAGAAGATCTCCTGGAGTCTGTCAACGCCTTCCCCCACCGCACCTTCTGGTGGGAGGGAGTCGGCGGCTCCCAGCTGCAGACGTCAGGGAGCCTTCCGGTTCGCCCGCTCGTATAGGGCTGTATAACGCCGGAGCGCCTCGTCGGCGAGTTCCTTGTCCAAGCGCCCAGCCAGGATCCGCTCGCGGGTGGCACTCGCGGGGAGTCTACGCGCCTTGAGGCGCTTGACCTTCTGTTCGGCATCCGTGAGCGAGGCTTCAGCCAAGGCAAGAGCGGGTCGACGGCCGGATGCCTCGTCGATCTTCCGCTCAAGCCGAGCGGTTGCGGAGTCGAGTTGATCAAATCTTCGGCAACGCTCGCACACGAGGCCGCCAGATCTCTGGAGCCGGAAGAGGAACTGGTGGCAGGCGCTACACGGGGATGAGAGTGCGAAGAGCGCCAGTGGGACTCGGGTGCCGGATTCTGGAATTTGGCCGCCCGTTTGACGGACGTGGCGGACCTTGTTGTGCATCGGCCGGACTCCCTCTCTAGCTTGCTATTTGAGCCGCGTACTTGGTCCGGCCGGTTGAAATCCGGTGTTAGCGGGGCGTGGAGCGCGGTGGGCTGTGGCTGTCGGAGTGTCGAGGTCCGAAGCACAGAGTGGCCGCAGTAGCGAGTCTCCCGGTAGATGTCCTCGCCGTCGAGCCATTGGAGGTCGGTTTCGAACCGAGTTCTACTTGATCCTCGACATCCGCGCAGACGTCCCTCCACTCATGGCCATCCCATCCGTTTGCACTGGAGTCCAGGCAGGCTCATGCGGTCAAGTCTCGGGTGTTCCCGGCGGTGCCGTGCTAGATGCGTGCTAGATGGGGAGGGAACCGGGGGAGTCGCCCGCGCATCCCACGCAGGATGCTGCCTGAGGGCGCGTTCCCATGTTTCGTTCCCATGCAAGGCCAAAAGGCCCCTCGGAGACGACTCTGAGGGGCCTTTCTGGTGCATCGTGCCTGGTCAGACATGGTGCCCCCGGCAGGATTCGAACCTGCGACACCCGCTTTAGGAGAGCGGTGCTCTATCCCCTGAGCTACGAAGGCGGATCGTGGCCGCGTGGGCCACAGGCGTCAGCGTACCGGATGTGGGCGGTCGCAGGTGGGGGACGCCGGGCGTCAGGTCAGGGGGACGTGGGTGAAATGGGTGGCCACGTGCAGGTCTGCCTCGATGGCGGCGGCCGTGCGGCGCAGGGCGGGGAGGAGGTGCTCGAGGCACTGTTCGCGGGTGTGGCGGGCCGTGTGCATGGCCACGCCGGCCGCGGCGACCACCCGGCCCGCGCGGTCGTGGATCGGGACCGCGAGGGAGCGGAGGCCCGCTTCCAGTTCCTCGTCCACCAGGGCGTAGGCGTGCTCCGCGGATTCGGGGTGCATCTGCGGCACGAACGGTGTGTCCGACAGGAGGACGCGGCCCAGGGCGGTGGCGTGGGCCGGGAGGCGGGTGCCCACAGTGATGTCCACGCTCATGATGCGGCCCGTCGTCGCCCGGGCCGTGTACTGGATCTCCTCGCCGGAGGGCGTCAGGACCGCCAGCGACGTCGACTCGTGGACGTGGGAGGCCAGTTCCTCGAGGTGCGGCAGAGCCGTCCGGGGGAGCGAGGTGCGGGACAGCGGCGGGAAGCCGAGGGACAGCACCCTCGGGGTGAGGGTGAAGGTCCGGTCGTCCTCCTGGCGTACCAGACCCAGGTGCTCGTACGTGATCAGCGCTCGCCGTGCCGTCGCCCGGGACAGCCCCGTCGCCTTGGCCACCTGCGCCGACGTGAGCGCGGCCCTGCCCTCGCCGAAGGCGGTCAGCACGGTCAGGCCGCGGGCCAGGGACTCGACGAACTCCCGGCCCAGTTCCTGCTTCGACGCGGCCGTCCACGTCGCCAGGTTCGACGGGGGTGAGGTGCCCGAGAGGGGCGGGGCCGCGCGCAGGTCCGCCTCCATCGCCGCGACCGTCCTTTGCAGGCGGGGCAGGAGGGTGGTGCGCAGGTCGTCCGCCGAGCGCCGGCTGGTGTGGCTCACCACGCTCGCCACGCACGCGATGCGGCCCGTGTCCGGGTGCCGTACGGGTACGGAGACCGCGACCAGGCCCGGCTCGATCAACTGGTCGTCCAGCGACCAGCCGTCCTCCCGCGCCCTCGCGGCGCGCCGCTCGAAGTCCGCGCCGATCGCGCCGACCGCGTCGATAGCGTCCCCCGGCCGGTCCGTCGGCGGCAGCCGTGGGGGTACGGCCGTAAAGCCCCTGTCCTCCGGGTCGGCCGTCCGGCGTGCGTGCCAGAGCCGCCAGTCCGCGTCGGTCCACTCCGTCGCGAACAGCGGGCCCGGTGCGGTGCGTTCGGCGGGGAGCAGGTCGCCGATGCGGAAGCTCAGCGACATCGCGCGGCGGCGGGTGGCCTGGTGGATGAAGCGGATGCCGTCCCGGTCGCCGACCGCCAGGGACACCGACTCGTCCAGTTCGTCGGCGAGGGCGTCGGCGCGCGCGTGGAGCAGCGCCGGCAGCCGCAGGGCGGCCAGGTAGGCGTTGCCCAGTTCCATGAGGCGGGGGGCGAGTACGACGTCCCGGCCGTCCGGACGGACGTACCCCATGCGGGCGAGCGTCGCCGTGATCCGGTCCACGGTGGAGCGGGCGAGTCCCGTGGCCCGTTCGAGGGCGCTCGGGCTCAACGTTCCGCCGGCCTCCGTCAGCTGCCGCAGCACCGCCACGCCCCGCATCAGCGGGGTGACGGCCTCGGCGGGCGGGACGGCCGCAGGGGCCGCGGTGGGTGCGGCGGGGGAGCCGGCGCCGGTGACCCGGTGGGCCACCGGCGGGGTGTTCGCGGGCATCGCTTCTCCGGTACGGGGGTGGCGGCAGGCCTACCGTAAGCCCGCACCGCGCGTTCCCTCCTCCGTACCTTCCGAGCGACCCGCATCCACCGGCCCCTCACTGCCGGGTGACCCGCACCCGGTAGTTCCCGTCGAGGTCGGCCGCCGCCACGTCGATGCGGATGCCCGCCCGCGGGTCCCGGAAGGACTGGCCCGGCGCGAAGGGCGCGTCGGAGAGCTCGGCGTGAACGTTGGGGCTGCGGGTGCAGCCGCCGGAGCCGCGGTGGGCGTCGTAGACCTTGATCGGGCCGCGGCCGGTGTCGACGTCCGCGTCGACCTTGTAGACGAGGACGCCCGGTTGGCAGACGGTCTTGTCGTTGCCGGCGCGGGTGCGCAGTTCCAGGGCGTAGCCGCTGCGGGCGTCGAGGGGGACGAAGACGAGTTTCGGGCCGCCGGGGCGGGCCAGCGGCGTCAGCGGGTACTCGACCGAGCCCCGCTTGGCCGCACAGCTCACCTGGGAGGCGTCCAGCCAGCCCAGCTTCCACTTGTGCCAGCCGAGGAGATCGTTGTCGGCCCCCCAGTCCTCGCTCATGATGTCCCAGTGGCCGACCGCGCCACCGCCCTCCGGCGTGTACAGGTCGGGCAGGCCGAAGACATGGCCGTTCTCGTGGGGCAGGACGCGGTAGCCGGTGGTGTCGTACGAGCCGGAGCCGTCGTCCTGGCGGGAGTAGACGAAGGAGGCGTTCGCCACCGGGACGCCGTCGGCGACCGGGGCGGCGCTGTTGCCCGCGAACGTCACCGACAGCACCGTGTCCAGCGCGGACGGTCCGGCGTTGGGGGTCATCAGCACGTTCAGCAGGTCGTAGTCCCGGAAGTCCACGGTGGGGTCGGCCGCCTTGACGATGTCCTGGACGAGTTGGCGGTAGCCGGGGTCGAAGGGCGCGCCGCGCTCTATGCCGTACGCCTTGAAGGGCTTGGGCATGCGCAGCCACCCGGATATCGGGGTTTCGGGGCGGTAGTCGAGCCGGCCGTAGGAGGCGGTGCGGAACCACTCCTGGGTCCGCGGGAAGAACTCGTGGTAGCGGTCGAGCGCTTTGCCCTCGCCCGGCGCGTCCGGGAAGTCGATCATGACCGTCAGGGCGTGGACGGTGCCGACGGAGCGGGCGTAGCCGCTGCCGGTCGGTATGCCCTCCGACATCTGCACGGCCGAACCGCCGCTGATCAGACACGGGTTGAGGGCGGGGGAGCGGGCCAGGACGGCCGAGCCCGCACCGGTGGCCGAGGGCCCCGCCGTGAGGCCTCCCCATCCGGCCGACGTGCTGACCGCCAGGGTCAGCGCGGTCACGGAGGCGAGGGCGGCCGCACGACGCTTGCGTATCCGGTGGCGGGGCTGCGGCTGCATCCGGGGACCTTTCGCGCCAGGCAGCCACCGGTCTCCGGCTGCGTCCTTTCGATCACCCTGTGTCGTCGGGGCGGTGGACGCGCGCTGGAGCGGCCGATCGTGCGACGGCCGATCGGGAGGAGGGGCCGGTCAGGCGGGGGCCGGGGGGCACCCATGGTCCGGGGGCGGGGGGCACCCATGGTCCGGGGCCCGCCCGGGGGGTCACCCATGGTCCGGGGGCCGGGCGGTCGCCCACAGTCATGTGACCCAGGTCACCGGAAAACTTGGCCGACGCGGGAAATAACCGGGGATCGTTTCCCCGTTTAGCCCTGTGTCGAGCGAAACGGGGAGTCCTTCCCCGGATCGCGGCGACACGCGACAGGACTCAACAAGACCCGAGGTTCGGGGCCTGAGGCCCAAGGCCCCATGGCGCCATCCCGAGCCCCCGGACCCGCAAGCCCCACGATCAGTCGAGGAGTACGCCGTGCAGACCGCGACCGCCCACTCGCGCAAGGCGACCCGGCCCCGCGCCGACGCTCTGCGCAACCGGGAGCGGATCGTCACCGCCGCCCGCGAGATGTTCGTCGAGTTCGGACCCGAGGTGCCGCTCGACGAGATCGCCCGCCGGGCCGGCGTCGGCAACGCCACGCTGTACCGCAACTTCCCGGACCGCGACGCTCTCGTCCGCGAGGTCGTCTGTTCCGTCATGGACCGTACGGCGCTGGCGGCGGAGCAGGCGCTCGCGGAGACCGGCGACGCCTTCGAGGCCCTGGAGCGCTTCGTGCACGTCGCCGCCGACGAGCGGATCAGCGCGCTGTGCCCGATGATCTCCAGCACCTTCGACCAGCACCACCCCGATCTGGAAGCCGCCCGCGAACGGGTGGAGCGTCTCGTCGAGGAGGTCATGGACCGCGCCAAGGCGGCCGGGCAACTGCGCTCGGACGTGGGCGTCGGCGACCTGATGGTGGCCGTGGCCCAGCTCAGCCGGCCCCCGGCCGGCACCGGCTGCCTCGGCACCGACCGCTTCGTACACCGTCATCTGCAGCTGTTCCTGGACGGGCTGCGGGCCCCGGCCCGGTCCGTCCTGCCAGGTGAGGCCACGACCATGGAGGACCTGAGGACCTGCGCCAGGCTGCCTGAGTAACGCGGGCACCGCACCGCGCCCCTCCTCCACCACCCGGGCGCCGAGCCGCCCAGCCACCGAGGCGCCGAGCCACCCAGCCGCCAAGACCACCCAGCCACCCGGGCGTCGAACCGCCAAGTCGAGCCATCCAGCCACCAACGCCACCCCACCCAGCCACCCAAGCCGTCAAGACCCTGCGGCCGTCACCGACGACGAGCCGCCGGCACACGTCACCCTTTTTCCGTCACGAAGTCCCGAAGTGGGTACCCCCATGTCCGAAACAGCCGTGAAGGCCCCCGGCGTCCCCGACGCCAACCGCTGGAAGGCGCTCGTCTTCATCGCGCTCGCCCAGCTGATGGTCGTCCTGGACGCCACCATCGTGAACATCGCCCTGCCCTCCGCCCAGCAGGACCTCGGCATCTCCGACGGCAACCGGCAGTGGGTCGTCACCGCGTACGCCCTGGCCTTCGGTGGTCTGCTGCTGTTCGGCGGCCGCATCGCCGACCTGTGGGGCCGCAAGCGCGCCTTCGTCACCGGCCTGGCCGGCTTCGCCGCCGCCTCCGCGCTCGGCGGCGCGGCCACGAGCGGCGCGATGATGTTCGGGGCCCGCGCCCTGCAGGGCGCGTTCGGCGCGCTGCTCGCGCCGGCCGCGCTCTCCCTGCTCGCGGTGATGTTCACCGACGCCAAGGAACGCGCCAAGGCGTTCGGCATCTACGGCGCGATCGCCGGTGGCGGCGGCGCCGTCGGCCTGATCCTCGGCGGCTTCCTCACCGAGTACCTGGACTGGCGCTGGACGTTCTTCGTGAACATCCCGTTCGCCGTCCTCGCCGCGGCCGGTGCCTACCTGGTCGTCCGCGAGCCGGAGGGCAGCCGCAAGCGCGCGCCGCTCGACATCCCCGGCGTCGTGCTGTCCACCCTGGGCCTGGTCGCGCTGGTCTACGGCTTCACCCGCGCCGAGTCCGACGGCTGGGGCGACTCCGTGACCGTCGGCATGTTCGTCGGGTCGGCCCTCCTGCTCGCGGCATTCGTGGTCGTCGAGTCGAAGGTCAAGGCCCCGCTGCTGCCGCTGCGCGTGGTCACCGAGCGCAACCGCGGCGGTGTCTACCTCTCCCTGGGCCTGGCGATCATCGCGATGTTCGGCCTCTTCCTCTTCCTCACCTACTACCTCCAGGTCGTGAAGGGCTACTCGCCGGTGAAGACCGGCTTCGCCTTCCTCCCGATGATCGCGGGCATGATCACCGGCTCCACCCAGATCGGCGCCCGGCTCATGACCCGGGTGGCGCCGCGGCGGCTGATGAGCCCCGGCTTCCTGGTCGCGGGCCTCGGCATGCTGCTGCTGACCCAGCTGGAGATCGGCTCCTCGTACGCCACGCTGCTGCTGCCGGCGATGCTGCTGCTCGGCCTCGGCATGGGTACGGCGTTCATGCCGGCCATGTCCCTGGCCACCCTGGGCGTCGAGCCGCGTGACGCCGGTGTCGCCTCGGCGATGGTCAACACCTCGCAGCAGGTGGGCGGTGCGATCGGTACGGCCCTGCTGAACACGATCGCGGCCTCCGCGAAGACCGGGTACGTCAAGGACCACATCGGGGCCGCCGTGTCCAGGCCGCAGCAGCAGCTGGTCCAGCTGGAGGGCATGGTGCACGGCTACGCGAGCGCCATCTGGTTCGCCGTCGGCATCCTGGCCGCGGCCTCCTTGATCGCGCTGACCTTCGTCAACGCCGGCCGCCCGGGGAGCGCGACGGTCACCGGCTCCGGCGCGGGCGAGGGCGTCGAGGACGAGGTGGCGGTCCCGGTCGTCGCCCACTGACCCACCGGCCCACCGGCCGCCCACCGACCCATCCACCGGCCGTCCACCGACCGGACGGCCTGCCCCTTGCCTTGCCCCGGCCCCTCCGCGCACTCCGCTCAGCGGAGCCAGGGCAGGTCCGCACCCGCTTCGTCCGGCTGGAGTCCCTCGGCGACGATCCGCATGATCTCGCCGAGGGATTTCTGCTGTTCCGGGGTCAGCCGGTCGAACAGGGCCTGGCGTACGGCGGCCACGTGGCCGGGCGCGGTACGGCGCAGGACGTCCCGCCCCTCCTCGGTCAGCACCGCGAACTGGCCCCGCTTGTCGGAGGGGCAGTCCTCACGGCGTACCCATCCGTTCTTCTCCAGGCGCGCCACGGCGTGCGAGAGACGGGAGCGGGTGATCTTCGCGTTCCTGGCCAGCTCGGTCATCCGCAGCCGGAGGCCCGGGGACTCGGCTAGCTGGACGAGGAGGCCGTAGTAGATGTGCGGCATCCCCGCGTCACGCTGCAGCTGCCGGTCGAGGTGGTCCTCCAGGAGGGTGGTGGCGTGCAGGTAGGAGCGCCAGACGAGCTGCTCCTCGGCGGTGAGCCAGCGATGGTCCCCGGTGGGGCCGGGGCCGGAGCCGGTCGCGGATGCGGGTGCCGTGTTCATGGCTCCACTGTACGAGGCCACTTCTTGAAAGTTAAACAATCGGGACGTACCCTCTCGAGTAAAGCTTTAGCTTTCAAGCAATGCCGGAGGGAGCCGCCATCATGTCCGAAGCCACCCAGGCGCACACGCAGCAGGGCCGCAGCCGGGAGGGTACGGCGGAGCGTGCCCCGGGACGCATGCCCGCCCTCTACCTCAGCCACGGCGCCCCACCGCTCGCGGACGACCCGGTCTGGCCCGGTGAACTCGCCTCCTGGTCCGCCGCGCTGCCCCGCCCCAAGGCGATCCTCGTGGTGTCCGCCCACTGGGAGGAGGCCCCGCTCGCCATCGGCGCCACCGAGCCGGTCCCCCTCGTCCACGACTTCTGGGGCTTCCCGGAGCGCTACTACCAGGTGCGCTACGACGCTCCCGGCGCCCCCGAACTCGCCGCGAGCGTACGCAAGTTGCTGCGCGCCCCCGGTATGCCGGTGCAGGACGTGCCCAGTCGCGGCCTCGACCACGGCGCCTACGTCCCCCTCGTCGAGATGTTCCCCGCGGCCGACGTCCCCGTCCTGCAGATCTCCATGCCGACCCTCGACCCGGTGAAGCTCATGGACATCGGCCGCAGGCTGGCCCCGCTGCGCGACGAGGGCGTGCTGATCGTCGGCTCCGGCTTCTTCACCCACAACCTGGCCGCGCTGCGTCACGCCGGGCGCGGGGTGCCGAGCTGGTCCTCCGAGTTCGACGACTGGGGCCGCCGCGCGCTGGAGACCCGCGACTGGGACGCCCTGCTCGACTTCCTCGACAGGGCCCCGGCCGGCCGGTACGCCCATCCGCGCACCGAGCACTTCGCCCCGCTCTTCGTGACCATGGGCGCGGCGGAGGCCGGTGGGGAGCTGGACACGCAGAAATCCGTGATCGACGGCTTCTGGATGGGAATGGCGAAGCGGTCCGTGCAGTTCGGCTGAAACAAGCACACACGCGCTGCGTACCTCTGGGTGTGGAGAGTCTGGGAATCTCCTGAGAGTCCGGGTTTGCGGCAACCTTCGGCCGGTACCACCCGTCCTTGAGGGTGGGAGAGCGGCCGAGGGCGACGCTCTCCCCGCGGCTCTTCCCGCGACGCTCTCCGTGGCCCTCCCCGTGAGGGACCGGCCACCGCACGTGTGACCGGAGCCTCGCGGCGGCCGGAGCGCGGGGCTCGCGGGGACCTCGACGGAGAGGGCGCTCACCGCTCTGACCTGCGTCTCCGTGAGGGCCGTCGGCGGTGCTCGGGCGCAGCGGCCGTGCAGGGTACTGCATGATCAGAAAAATTGGGGGGTGGGTTGGGAATTCTGTCCGGATTCCAGTCGTTGTTTCCATCGGATGCGGGGCACCCGAGGAGAGTCCCCCAAGACAGTGTCCAGCGTCCGCAGCCCACCCGCTGACCCACCATCGCAAGGGAGCACGCATGGCAACCCGTGCCGTCGCCCGTCGTAAGTCCGCCACCGGCGAGACGGCCGACGCGGCAAACAGTGTTCGCGCCCATGGCGGCGAGATCGCCGACCGCGACCTGGTCGGCATGTATCTCGACGAGATCGCGCGCACACCGCTGCTCGACGCCGCGAAGGAAGTCGAGCTCTCCCAGGTCATCGAGGCGGGTGTGTTCGCACAGCAGATCCTCGACGGGCTCGAGGAGTCCAAGGCGGACGCCTCCCGCGAGGAGCTCGAAGCCCTGGTCGCCGAGGGGGAGCGGGCCAAGGACATCTTCATCCGTTCCAACCTCCGCCTGGTCGTCGCCGTCGCCCGGCGCTACCCGCGCAGCGGTCTGCCCCTGCTGGACCTGATCCAGGAGGGCAACGCCGGCCTGGTGCGCGCCGTCGAGAAGTTCGACTACCGCAAGGGCTTCAAGTTCTCGACGTACGCGACCTGGTGGATCCGTCAGGCGATCACCCGCTCCATAGCGGACCAGTCCCGCACGATCCGCCTGCCCGTCCACCTCGTGGAGGAACTCGGCCGCATCCGCCGGGTCCAGCGCGAGTTCAACCGGGAGCACGGCCGTGACCCGGAGCCCGCGGAGATCGCCACCGAGCTCGGCTCGACGCCGGAGCGCGTCGCGGACGTCCTCGACTGGGCCCGCGACCCGGTCTCGCTGAACATGTCGGTGGACGACGAGGGCGAGACCCAGTTCGGCGACCTCCTGGAGGACACCTCGGCGGTGTCGCCGGAGCAGTCGGTGCTCACCCTGCTGCGCAGCGAGGAGCTCGACGACCTGATCGGCCGCCTCGACCAGCGCACGGCCTCCATCATCAAGATGCGCTACGGCATCGATGACGGCCGGGAGCGCACGCTGACCGAGGTGGGCAAGGAGCACGGGCTGACGCGCGAGCGCATCCGCCAGATCGAGAAGCACGCCCTGCTGGAGCTGAAGAAGCTGGCCCGCGACACCGGCTTCGACGCGGCGGCCTGACCCGGTCCCGAGGCGTCCGCGTGACACCACCCCTGGTGTCGGCGTGACGCGGGCCCCGAAAGGGGAGCCCCGTCACGCCGGCCGCGCAGGGGGGAACCGGGACTGTCCGCCGCTCGCGGAGGGTTCCGCGGCTCGCGGGTGCCGGAAGGGTCTCGTCGATGCCGGAAGGCGGGCGAGCGCCGCGCGCCGGCCGCGTACGCCGGGTGGCAGAAGTACGCGCGAACAATGGCGCTGTACCGCCGCTTCAACCCGGGGGGCCGTGGGAACAACCTTTCAGGGCACAGCAGTTCGGCCCGCACGGCCCCGCACGAAACCGCCCGCACCGACCCCGGAACGGCCACCGGAGGAGTCGGCGGACGGACCACCGAGCCAAGTCCCGACGCACACCCCCCCGGCGCCGGGACTCTCCCCAGCCGGGCTTCGGCGCCACCCCCCCCCGGGTGCCGGAGCCCGGCTACTTCCTTCTCCGCCTCCGCACACACCGGACAGGCGGGGCACCCCGGACCTGAACCCCGGGGTGGCCCGCCCAGATGGCAGATTGTGCCACACAGGCATAACCTGCCGATGTGAGCAGTTCCACCCCTTCTCCGAGACGTACCCCCTCCTCGCCCACGCTGACCGAGCGCCGCAAGGCGGTCACGCGGATGGAGATCGCCCGGGCCGCGGCCCGCCTCTTCGTCACCCGGGGGCTGCGGGCCACCCGCGCCGAGGACATCGCCCAGGCCGCCGGTGTCGCCCCGCGCACTTTCTACCGGTACTTCGCCACGAAGGAGGAGGCCGTGGCGCCCCTCTACGCGGCCGGCGCCGAACGGTGGACACAGGCGGTGCGCGAAGCCCCCGGCGACCTCCCCGTCCTCCGCACCCTGGAACACGCGGTGCGCTACACGCTGACCCCCGGCGCCGGGGTCTCGGAGGCCTCCTGGCAGTGGGTCCGCACGCTCATCCGGCTGGCCGACACCAATCCGGCGGTGCGCAAGGTCTGGGCGGAGGAGTGCCAGGCGTCGGAACGGAGGCTGGCGGAGGTCCTGGCGGGGCGCCTCGACAACGTTGCCGAGCGGCCGCCCGGCTCCCAGGAGGTGCGCTTCGCCGCCGCCGTGGCCAGCGCCGCCGTACGCGTGGCGGTGGAGAGCTGGGCCGCCGGGGAGTCCCGGCCCGACGGCCCGGACGGCCCCGCCGAGCTGGCCCTGCGCAACCTCGCCGCCCTGCGCGACTTCGACTGGACCTGATCCGCGCACCCCTGAACGCGGACCGTCCCCGCCGCCGGCCGCGTCCCGCTCAGGCGCCCCCGGCCGCCCGGCTCAGCCGCGCCCCCAGTTCGCGGACGCCGTCCACCAGTTCCGCGGGCTCCCGCACCACGAACTCCAGCCCCGTCATCAGCAGCCGCACCGCCAGCCACTCCACCCGGTCACCGGTACTCGCCCGCACGCGGCACCCGCCGCCGTCGAGCGGCTCCGGCGCACCGAGCCAGGCCGGCAACCGCCCCGCGACGACGTCCGCGGACTCGGCGAACGTCACGGTGAACTCGTACGTCCCCTGCTGCCGGTGCATCGACTGCCGCAGGTACTCCGCCGCGCTCCCGGTCGGCAGCTCCCGCGGAGCGAACCGCGCCCCCGTCGCGAACGGCTCGCTCACCCGGTCGACCCGGAACGTCCGCCAGTCCGCGCGATCGAGGTCGTAGGCCACGAGGTACCAGCGCCGCCCCGTCGAGACCAGACGGTGCGGCTCGGTCAGGCGGCGCGTCTCGGTCCCGTCCCCTGCCCGGTAGGAGAACCGCAGCCGCTCCTGCCCCGCGACCGTCGACGCCATCACGGTCAGCGTCTCGGGCGCGATGCTCGCCCCGTCCCCGCTCACCAGCGGTGTCGTCGCGGCCTGCAGGGTGGAGACCCGGTGCCGCAGCCGGGCCGGCAGCACCTGCTCCAGCTTCGCCAGGGCCCGTACCGACGCCTCGTCCACGCCCTCCACCGCGTGCCCGGCCCCCGCCCGCAGCCCCACCGCGATCGCCACCGCCTCCTCGTCGTCGAGCACCAGCGGCGGCATCGCCTTGCCCGCGACCAGCCGGTAGCCCCCGTCGGAGCCCCGCGTCGCCTGCACGGGATAGCCCAGCTCCCGCAACCGGTCGATGTCGCGCCGGACCGTACGGCGGGACACCCCGAGCCGGCCGGCGAGTTCACCGCCGGGCCATTCGCGGGGCGTCTGGAGGAGGGACAGGAGCGTCAGCAGCCGAGCCGGAGTGTCCGTCGTCATGCGTTCGAGGATGCCGTACAGCTAGGACATGATCTGACCTATTGCGCTTCTACCGTGAAGCCATGACCACCGACACGACCCGCGACACGCCACCCGAACCGGCGGCCGCCGCCGACGCCCCGCGCACCTCCGGCCCCACCCCGCACACCGCCGGCTTCTCCGGCGCCCCCGGCACAGCCGACCGCCGCCGCTGGTTCGCGCTCGCCATCGTCATGACCGCGGCCTTCATGGACCTCGTGGACGTCACGATCGTCAACATCGCGATCCCCTCCATCCAGCGGGACGCCGGCGCGTCCTTCAGCCAGATCCAGTGGATCACCGCCGGTTACGCCCTCGCCTTCGCCGCCGGCCTGATCACCGGCGGGCGGCTCGGCGACATCCACGGCCGCAAGCGGCTGTTCCTCGTGGGCATCGGCGGCTTCACCCTCGCCTCCGCCCTGTGCGGCTTCGCCGCGAACCCGGACATGCTGGTGGCCTCCCGCATCCTCCAGGGCGGCATGGCGGCGATGATGGTTCCGCAGGTCCTGTCGATCGTGCACGCCACCTTCCCGGCGCACGAACGCGGCAAGGTCTTCGGCCTGTTCGGGGCGATCGTCGGGCTCGGCGCGGTCTCCGGTCCGCTGCTCGGCGCGCTGCTCACCGAATGGAACCTCCTCGGCCTCGAATGGCGCCCGATCTTCCTGATCAACCTCCCGGTCGGCGTCGCCGCCCTCCTCCTCGGCGGCCGCTTCATCACCGAGTCCAGGGCCCCGCGCGCGCTGAGACTGGACCTCGTCGGAGTCGGCCTGGTCACCCTCGGCCTGCTGATGCTGCTCTACCCGCTGACCCGCGGCCGTGAGCTGGGCTGGCCGCTGTGGGGATACGGGTCGATGGCGGGCGCCTTCGTGGTCTTCGCGGTCCTGGTCGCGTACGAGCGGCGGAAGGCGGCGCGGGACGGCTCCCCGCTGGTCGAACTGTCCCTGTTCCGGGTCAAGAGCTTCGCGGCGGGCATCGCCGTCCAGACCGTCTTCGGCGTCGCGCTCGGTGTGTTCTTCCTGGTCTGGACGCTGTACATGCAGATCGGGCTGGGATGGAGCGCGCTGCGGGCGGGGCTGACGGGTGTCCCGTTCTCGATCGCGGTCTCGGTGGCGGCGGGGATGTCGGTGCAGAAGCTGGTTCCGCGGTTCGGCCGCAAGGTCCTTCAGGCGGGCGCGCTGACCATGGGCGCCGGTGTCCTGCTCTACATCTGGGAGTCCGGCCGCTACGGCCTGCACATCGCCTCCTGGCAGATGGCGCTGCCGCTGGTCGTGATGGGCGCGGGCATGGGCCTGATCGTCGCCCCGCTGACGGACGCCGTGCTCTCGGAGGTGCCGCGCGAGCACGCCGGTTCGGCGTCCGGCCTGATCAACACCGTGCAGCAGATGGGCAACGCGCTGGGCCTCGGCCTTGTGTCGGTGGTGTTCTTCGGCGTGATCGGCGACCGGCCGGCACCGGCCCAGGTCGGTCCGGCCTTCGTGCACGCCTTCCGGCACGCGCTGGTGTACGTCGTCGCGGTGATGGGCGTCATCTTCGTCCTGATGTCCGCGCTGCCCAGGCGCCCGGCGCAGCACATGGAGGGCGCAGGCGAGGAGCAGGCGGCGCCCGGGACGCCGGAGCGGGAGCGCGCGCTCGTGGGCTGACCGCTCCGCTCCTACTCCGCAAGCCCGTTCATGCCCGATTCGAGCCCGAACCTGTTTACTTTCCCCGAACGCGGGCGTAGCCTCGCAGGGAAACCACAGGTTCGGGCATCGGTCGGAGGCAAACGGACATGTACGCACCGGAGCGGCAGCAGGAGATCCTCCGGCTCGCCCGTGACGGCGGCCGGGTGGACGTCGTGTCGCTCGCCGAGGAGTTCCAGGTGACCGCGGAGACCATCCGCCGGGACCTGAAGGCCCTCGACCGCGCCGGCCTGGTCCGCCGGGTGCACGGCGGTGCCATCCCGGCCGGGCGCCTCGACTTCGAGCCGGACCTCACCGAGCGCGAGTCCACCGCCGCCGACGAGAAGGACCGGATCGCCAAGGCCGCCCTCGCCGAGCTGCCCACCGAGGGCACGGTGATCCTCGACGCCGGTACGACGGTCGCCCGCCTGGCCGGGGCCGTCCCGCTGGAGGCCACTCTCACCGTCGTCACGCACAGCCTCCCCATCGCGGCCCGCCTCGCCGACCACCCTGGCATCCAGCTGCACCTCGTCGGAGGGCGCGTGCGGCACCGGACCCGCGCCGCGGTGGACGCCTGGGCCCTGCGCGCCTACGGCGAGATCCGCGCCGACGTGCTGTTCGTCGCCGCCAACGGCTTCTCCGCCGAGCACGGTCTCACCACCCCCGACCTCGCCGAGGCCGCCGTGAAGCGCGCGGCGGTCGCCGCCGCCCGACGTGTGGTGCTGCTCGCCGACTCCGCCAAGCACGGCCAGGAGCACTTCGCCCGCTTCGGCGACCTGAGCGACGTGGACCTGCTGATCACCGACAGCGGTCTGAGCCCCGAGGACGGCGCCGCCATCGAGCGCGGCGGCACGGAAGTGGTGCGCGCATGATCCTCACCGTCACCCCCAACCCGTCCCTGGACCGCACCTACGAGGTCCCCACACTCCACCGCGGCGAGGTCGTCCGCGCCACCGGCGAACGGATGGACCCGGGCGGCAAGGGAGTGAACGTCTCGCGCGCGGTCGCCGCCACCGGACGGCGCACGGTCGCCGTGCTGCCCCTGGGAGGCGCGCCGGGCGCGCTGGTCGCGGAGCTGCTCGACGCGCAGGGCATCGAGGTCGCGCCGGTGCCGGTCGCCGGGGCCACCCGCTCCAACATCGCCCTCGCCGAGGCCGACGGTGTCCTGACGAAGATCAACGCGCCGGGGCCGGAGCTCTCCGCCGACGAGCAGGAACTGCTCCTGGACACCGTGCGGCGGCAGTCGCGCGGCGCCGACTGGATCGCGTGCTGCGGCAGCCTGCCGCGCGGACTCGACCCGTCCTGGTACGCCGACCTGGTCGCGCGGGCGCACGCCGCCGGCGTGCGCATCGCGCTGGACACCTCCGGACCCGCGCTGCTCGCGGCACTGCGCGAGGGCCCGGACGTGGTGAAGCCGAACGTCGAGGAGCTGGCGGAGGCCGTCGGACGCCCGCTGGCCACGGTGGGCGACGCGCTGAAGGCGGCCGAGGAACTGCGCGGGCTGGGCGCGGGCGCCGTGCTCGCCAGCCTCGGCGCCGACGGCCAGCTGCTCGTGGACGGTGCGGGCGCCTGGTTCGGCTCCGCGCACGTCGACGTCGTCCGCAGCAACGTGGGGGCCGGCGACTCCTCGCTCGCCGGCTTCCTGATCGCGGGCGGCAGCGGCCGGGAGGCCCTCGCCTCCGCCGTCGCGCACGGCGCGGCCGCCGTCCGGCTGCCGGGCAGCCTGATGCCGGCCCCGCGCGACCTGGACCCTGCGGCGGTGACGGTCACGGCCGAGGTGCCGGTCGACCGCCCCCTGAAGGAGCCGGTGCCATGAACGTACGTACGACGTCTCCCGCTTCCCCGCACAGCACCCCCGCCTCCGCCCCCGCCCACCGCACGCCCCGGGCGACACGCGTGCTAAGGAGCCCGCGATGAGCAGCATGATCACCGCGGACCTGGTCGACCTCGACCTGTCCGCCGACACCAAGGACGCGGCGGCCCGAGCCCTCGCCGAGCGGATGGTGGCCCAGGGCCGGGTGACCGACCTGGAGGGTTTCCTCGCGGACGTGGCCGCCCGCGAGGCGCAGATGCCGACCGGTCTCGACGGCGGCATCGGCATCCCGCACTGCCGCAGCGAGCACGTCACCGAGCCCACGCTCGCCTTCGGGCGCAGCGCCGCCGGGATCGACTTCGGTGCGGCGGACGGCCCCGCCGACCTGATCTTCCTCATCGCCGCGCCGGCCGGCGCCGACGACGCCCATCTGACGATCCTGTCCTCGCTGGCGCGGCAGCTGATGAACGCCGAGTTCACCTCCGCGCTGCGGTCGGCGGGCGACGCGGCCGCCGCGGCGGCGCTGATCCGCGGTGACGAGGCCCCCGAGGCGGCGCGGAGCGACGGCGAAGACTCCGCTGCGGCGCCGGGGGCGGCCTCCGCCGGCGCCGCAGCGGGCAGCATGCCCGAGACGGACACCGCCGCCTCGGGCTCCGCCCCAGTCCCCACTCCGGCGCCGGGCGTCACCGCCGGGTCTCCCACCGAGTCCAAGGCTGCCGCCGGCTCCGGCGCTCCCGCCGGGTCCGAGGCGCCCGGCGCATCCGGTGGGCGTCCCTTCCGGATCGTCGCCGTCACCTCCTGCCCCACCGGCATCGCCCACACCTACATGGCGGCCGAGTCGCTGGAGAACGCGGGCCGGGCGGAGGGCGTCGAGGTCGTCGTCGAGACGCAGGGCTCGGCCGGCTTCACCCGGATCGACCCGGCCGTGATCGCCGCCGCGGACGGCGTGATCTTCGCCCACGACGTGCCCGTACGCGACAAGGACCGCTTCGCCGGGAAGCCGACCGTCGACGTCGGCGTGAAGGCGGGCATCAACCGGCCCGGCGAACTGATCACCGAGGTCCGGGACAAGGCGGCGCGCGGCGAGGTCACCTCCGGTGCGGCGCGGACACCGGTCGAGCGGGCCGGCGACGCCCACGAGGGGTACGGCACCAGGCTGCGCAAGTGGCTGATGTCCGGCGTCAGTTACATGGTCCCCTTCGTCGCGGCCGGTGGTCTGCTGATCGCTCTCGGCTTCGCGATCGGCGGCTACAAGATCAACAAGGCGCCGTCGGTGATGGACCACTTCGTGTGGACCCAGGGCGACAGCTGGGCCGCGCTGCTCTTCCAGATCGGCGTGGTGTCCTTCGGCTTCCTCGTCCCGGTCCTCGCCGGATACATCGCCTACGGCATGGCGGACCGCCCCGGCCTGGTGCCCGGTTTCGTCGGCGGCTCGATCGCCCTGACCATCAACGCGGGCTTCCTCGGCGGCCTGGCGGCCGGTCTGATCGCCGGCGGTGTGGTGATGGCGATCCAGAAGGTGCGGATACCGCAGGCCGTGCGCGGCATCATGCCCGTGGTGGTGATCCCGCTGATCTCCTCGGCGGTGGTCGGCTTCCTGATGTTCGTGGTCATCGGCAAGCCGATCGCCGCCGGGCAGAAGGCGATGACCGACTGGCTGAACGGCCTCACCGGCACCAACGCCGTCCTGCTCGGCGCCCTGCTCGGCCTGATGATGTGCTTCGACCTCGGCGGCCCGGTCAACAAGGTCGCCTACACCTTCGCCACCGCCGGCATCGCGGTCGCCGACCCGAGCGACTCCGCGATGAAGATCATGGCCGCGGTGATGGCGGCGGGCATGGTGCCGCCGCTGGCGATGGCGCTGGCGACCACCGTGCGCGGCCGGCTCTTCACCCGGGCCGAACGGGAGAACGGCAAGGCCGCCTGGGTGCTGGGCGCCTCCTTCATCTCCGAGGGCGCGATCCCGTTCGCCGCGGCCGACCCGCTGCGCGTCATCCCGTCCGCGATGGTCGGCGGCGCGGTCACCGGTGCGCTGTCCATGGCCTTCGGCGCGACCCTGCGCGCCCCGCACGGCGGCGTCTTCGTGGTCCCGCTGATCGGCAGCCCGTTCCTCTACCTGATCGCCATCGCGGCGGGCGTGTGCGTGACGACGGCCCTGGTGGTCGCGCTGAAGAGCCTGCGCAAGCCGGCCCCCGGCGCGGCGGCCCAGGGCACGGGGGAGAACGCGCAGGCGCCGGCGGCCGACCGGAAGCACCCCGTGGCGGCGTGAGTCCGTGGCGCCGGCCGCCGCCCTGGGAACGACCCGGGGGCGGCGGCCGTCGCCCTGCCCGCCTGCTTCTGCCGCTGTCCCTTTGGGGCACTGTGAGTTGTTCCACGGCACCTGCGAGATACGTCACGGTCCGGGGTCAAAGTCCCGGCCGTGGTGTCTACTGGAACGCATGCCTGAGCATGTCTCGCCCCTGATGTGGATGGGTGTGGCCGTCCCCGCCGCGCTGACCGCCGCCTGTCTGATCGGCCTGGCCCGCATCCGACGCGCCGTCCGCCTCGAGACCGCTCACCGGCCCACTCTCCCGCGCCTGCCGGCCGTCCCCCACCAGTCCGAGTCCGGCCCCCACCGCGAGTCCGTCGAACTGACCCCGGCGGAACGGGACGCCTTCGTGGGCCTGATGCGGCAACTGGACGAGGGCCACTGAGCGGCCGCTGCCGGCGCTCGCCCCTACGACACCCGCGCCGCCCGGCGCTCCATCGCGTCCCGGGCCGCGTCCTCCGTCGCGTACACCTCGCACATGTGCCGGCCGTCCGGCGTCGCCGTGTGCTCGACCTCCCACAGGGAGATCTCACTCCCGTCCCCGAGCAGGAAGGCGTGCTCGTAGAGGGAGAAGCACAGCCCGGCGCGGCCCGCGCGGCAGGGGCGGCCGAAGGCCTGGGTGATCTGGTGCGCGGCCGCCGTCGCCAGCAGGGAGGCGATGTCCGCGCCCGGCCGGTCCGGGTTCTCCGCGCGCCGCAGCAGACGGCGCGCATGATCGGCCGAGCCGTCCGGCACATACGTGTGCCGCGCCTCGGCAACCTGCGAGAGCTGCATCAGCACCGGGAGTTCGAAGTCCGGCGTGTCCGCCGGGAGCGGCAGTCGGCCGGTGGCGGTGCGCAGCTCCTCCTCGTCGACGTAGACCTCGTGCTGCGGCTCGCTGCCCGGCGCGGTGTTGTGCACCAGCTCCCAGAGGGTGAGCGCCGAGCCGTCGGCGAGCAGCCAGGTGTGCCGGTACGTCTCGCGGTGCAGCCCCGCGCTGTGGTGGGCGGAGTGCAGCGAACCGTCGTACGCGAGGGCGCAGTCGAGCCGCCGTATGGTCTCGTCGGGCAGTTCGAAGGAGTTCAGGGCGCGGCCGAGCAGTCGCGCGAGGTGCTCCTCCGGAGACTCGGGCGATTCGCGTGGCTCGTACGCTGCCGTCTCGTACGGAACGCTCAAGGTTTCTCCCGGCGTCGCTGCATGTCACCTTGTGGGTGCATACCGTAGCCCCTCGGTCGGACATCATGTCCGGGAACCGAGAAAACGTACGCCGGGAAAACGAGCGGGCCGCGCGAGAAGTTCCCGCACGGCCCGGCGATGGGTCAAAATCCGCTGCTGGAAGGCCTGTTGGCGATCACACGGCGCTTCCCGCGGTCCACTGGCTCCAGTCCATGTTCCAGCCGTTGAGCCCGTTGTCCGGGGCGACCGTGGAGTCGGGGGAGTGCTTGACGACCACGACGTCGCCGACGAGCGAGTTGTCGTAGAACCACTTGGCGCTGGTGTCGCCCTGCGCGCCCTGCACGTCCGCGAGCCCGACACAGCCGTGGCTGGTGCCCTCGCGGCCGAAGGGCGGGTTGCCCTTGTTGTACCAGTAGTTGCCGTGGATGAACGTGCCCGACGAGGTCAGGCGCATCGCGTGCGGTACGTCCGCGATGTCGTACTCACCGCCGAAGCCGACCGTGGAGCCGTTCATGCGCGTCTGCACGAACTTCTCCGAGATCACCATCTGCCCGTTGTAGGTGGTGTGCTGCGGGCTGCCGGCCGAGATCGGCACCGTCTTCAGGGTCTGCCCGTCCCGCACGACGGTCATCGTCTGCGTGCCGACGTCGACCGTGGAGACCTGCGAGCGGCCGATCGTGAAGGTGACCGTCTTCTTCTGCACGCCGTAGACGCCGTTCGCGCCCTGCACGCCGTCCAGGTCGATCCTCATCGTCACCTTGGAGCCGGCCTTCCAGTAGTCCTGGGGCCGGAAGTCGAGCCGCTGCGCGCCGAACCAGTGGCCGACGACCTGCTGTCCGCTGTTGGAGATGACCGTGATGTGCGACTGCACGGCCTTCTTGTCGCTGATCGCCTTGTCGAAGGTGAACGACACCGGCATCCCGACGCCCACCGTCGCGCCGTTGTCCGGTGTGTACGTGCCGATGAAGCTGTTCGCCGAGCTGACCGTGGTGAAGATGGAGTTGGCGGCGGCGGTACGCCCGTCCTCGTCCTTGGCGGTCGCCGAGATCTGGTACTTCGTGCCGCGCTCCAGCTGCTCCTTCGGCTTCCAGCTCCGGCCGTCGGCCGAGATCGAACCCTGCACGGCCTGCCCCGAGCCCGCCACCGTCATCTTCACCTCGGTCAGCCTGCCGTCACTGACCTTCACGCCGGTGGCGTTGATCGAGGCACCCGTCGAGCCGTCCTTGGCCGAGATGGCGATCTTCGCCGTGGACGTCTTGGGGTTGCTCCTGTCACCGTCCTTGCCGTCGTTGGCGGTGGCGTCGCCACCGCATCCGGTGAGGGTCAGGGCGCCGACCATCAGGGCGGCACAGGCCACCAGTGCGCGCCGCGCTGCTATGTCCGGCGTTGTCACGGGCTGCTCCAGGTTCGAGTGGTGAGGTGATCCGCTGCAGTGCGTCGGTAAAGAGCGATCCACCACCCGCCGGGGTTCCCGCCGATCGCGCTACGGGCCACCGCGTGACAGAACCGGGACAATCGCAGGCATCACGAGATATACGAGCCGGACCGTCCACCTCCGACTCCGTACAACTCCTCGTAGGCGGGCCAGGCCCCGCCCGGCCCGTCCACCGGCTCGGCGGCGCGTACGGCCCGTACGATCGCCCGGGTCACCACGTCCGCGCCCGCGGCCAGGACGGCGTTCAGGGCGAGGGGATCGCGGGAGTCCAGCGGGTGTTCACCCGTGGCCAGAGCGAACACCGTGTCCCCGTCGTTGAGCAGATGGACCGGGCGCACGGCGCGCGCGATGCCGTCGTGCGCCGTCCCGGCCAGCTTCTGCGCCTGCGCCTTGGACAGGTCCGCGTCGGTGGCGACCACCGCCAGCGTGGTGTTCAGCGGCGGCGTGCCGTTCCGTTCGGCGGACTCGGCGAGCCGCCGGCGCGCGGTGTCGTGGACCCGCGCGTCCGGGTACGTCACCCGCCCCCGTCCCACCTCCCCGTACAGCACCCCCGTCTCCGGATCCAGCGCCGATCCCACCGCGTTGGCCGCCACCAGCGCGGCCACCGTGATCCCGGAGTCCAGCACCGTGCTCGCGGTGCCGATCCCGCCCTTGAGCGGACCCACGGCCGCTCCCGTCCCGGCGCCCACGCAGCCCTCCGGCACGGACGCACCCGGTTCGCTCGCCGCCGCCTCCTCGACCGCCGCGCGCCCGGTGGCCGCGTCCGGCCGGGCCCGGAAGTCGCCGCCCCGCCCGAGGTCGAAGAGGCAGGCGGCGGGCACCACCGGCACGACCTGCGCGGGGTCCGGCCCCACCCGCACCCCGCGCCCCCGCTCCTCCAGCCAGGCCATCACCCCGGAGGCCGCGTCGAGCCCGTAGGCGCTGCCCCCGGTCAGCACGATCGCGTCCACCTTCCGCACCAGGTTGCGCGGATCGAGTGCGTCGGTCTCCTTGGTGCCCGGGCCGCCGCCGCGCACGTCGACGGCGGCGACGGCACCGCCCTCCGGCGCGAGCACGACCGTGGTGCCGGTGAGCCACCCGCCGCCCCTGCGCGTCGCGTGTCCCACCCGCACACCGGCGACGTCCGTCAATGCGTCAACTCTCATGGGGGCAGTCTCCCGCCGCCGCCCGTGTCCCGGAGCGGACTTCACCGACGGCCCCGGCCGCGCCGGACCGTACCCTGGAGGCATGAGTACCGCCCCCGAGCCGCGCGATCCCAAGAGTGCGCTGATCTTCGACGACCCCCTGAGCCAGCAGTCCACGGACGACACCGACCGCGGGTGGGGCGAGCGGACGGAGAGGGACAGCGCCGCCGACCTGAAGCGCTTCCTCGACGAGAAGCCGCCCCACCACATCTGAGGCACGCTCCACCGCCTCCGGGGTCAGCCCTGCGACCGCCAGGGTCAGCCCTGTCGACTCCGGTATCGGCCCCGGCGCCTCCCCGGCCGACAGGCCTCCCGGAGTCCCGCCGGCCCGAGACCGCTACCGCCGGCCCTGCTCGGGGCCGCGCTGCGCGACCAGCTCGTCGCGGATCTCCTTGAGCACTTCCAGTTCGGTCACCTCGATGATCTCCCGGGTGCCCTCCCGGGCCTTCCTCCGTGCCTCCTGGCGGGCCAGGAACTTCGCCATGGGCAGGACCATCAGGAAGTAGACCACCGCCGCGGTGATCACGAACTGGAGGGTGGCGCCGAGCACCGATCCCCACAGGATCTGGATGCCCTCGTCGCCCTTGCACCTGTCGCTCAGGCACGAGCTGTAGTGGTCGAGGTTCTTGGTGCCGATCGCCCCGATGACCGGGCTGATCACACCCTTCACCACGGCATTGACGATGTTGGTGAAGGCCGCGCCGACGACCACCGCGACCGCCAGGTCGACGACGTTCCCGCGCATCAGGAAAGCCTTGAAGCCCTGCCAGACGCTCGGGTCCTTCTTCTCGCTCACCTCGGAGCCCTCCTCGTACAAACAGGTTGTGGAACAAACAGCTCCGCAACCTACGGCTCACCACAGCGTCACCGCCAGCCGGGACGTCACACCGGCCCCCGCCAGACGCGCCGCCGTGGCGCGCGGCACCGAGAGAGCCACCAGCGCGCCGCTCTCCGCCGTGCCGTCCACGGGTTCCGGCACCTTCGTCACCCGCGCGCCCCGCGCGACCACACGGGCCTCGCCGCCCGCCGCCGGATCCTTCGCGGCGATGACGTCGACCCGGTCTCCCGGCCGCAGCAGCCGGACCGTGGCCGCGTCGGCGATCCGCACCGGCGCGGTCACCAGGGCCTCGCCGTGCCCGCCGGGGTGCTCCCGCACCCGGGCCGCCGGCGGATGGCCGCGGGGCCGCCCGCTCCGAGGAGAGTCGGGTCCGTATCCCGGCCCCGCCGCCACCAGCGCGGCCGCGGTCACGGCGAGCCCGGCCGCCACCGCCCGCCTCCGGTGCCGTACGAGCCGCCGCAGCCCGTACCGGCCGCCGCGCACCCGCACCGGCGCGAAAGAGGGCACCGGGCACGGGGCGGGAGCGTCCGTGCCCGGCGGGAGCAGCGACGACGGAGAAGCCGGGGAAGGCACCGCCGACGGACACGACGGACACGACGGACACGACGGACACGACGGACACGGCGAAGAGGGCGGAGGCGAGGGAAGCGACGGAGACGACGGAGACGAGGACACGGGAACCCGCTGAACCACCAGGGACCACCACCTGTGGACGACGTGGAATCGGTTGCGATGCCACGATCCACGAAGCGGCGGCCGTCCGCCGGGGCCCGTGTGCTACTGCCGGGTTGTGGACAACCGCCTCACCCGAACGGGACGTTCCGCCAGGCAGCGGAGGCAGCGGAGGCAGCGGAGGCAGCGGAGGCAGACCAGTCCCGCCGGAGAGGCCCCCGCACCCCCACCTACGGCAGCACGAACCCCGGATCCATCCCGCCCAGCGCGTTCGAGCACAGGCAGTCCCGTTCCGCCTCCGGGGGCAGCGCGGCCACCGCGTCGAAGAGCACGCCCCGCAGCCGTTCCACGTTGGACGCGAACACCCGGAGCACCTCCTCGTGCGAGACGCCCTCGCCGGTCTCGGCACCCGCGTCGAGGTCGGTGACCAGGGTCAGCGAGGTGTAGCAGAGCTCGAGTTCGCGGGCGAGCGCCGCCTCCGGGTGGCCGGTCATGCCCACCACCGACCAGCCCTGCGCCTGGTGCCACAACGATTCGGCACGGGTCGAGAAGCGCGGGCCCTCCACCACGACCAGCGTGCCGCCGTCGACGGGTTCCCAGTTCCGCCCGCGTGCCGCCTTCAGGGCCGCCGCGCGCCCGGTGGGGCAGTAGGGGTCGGCCAGGGAGACGTGCACCACCCGCGGCACCGTGCCGTCGGGCAGCGGCAGCCCGTCGAAGTACGTCTGCACCCGGGACTTCGTACGGTCGGCGAACTGGTCCGGCACCAGCAGGGTGCCGGGCCCGTACTCGGGGCGCAGGCCGCCCACCGCGCAGGGGCCGAAGACCTGGCGCACGCCCACGGAGCGCAGCGCCCACAGGTTGGCCCGGTAGTTGATGCGGTGCGGCGGAAGGTGGTGGCCGCGGCCGTGCCGGGGCAGGAAGGCGACCCGGCGGCCGGCGATCTCACCGAGGTAGAGGGAGTCGCTGGGCGGCCCGTACGGCGTGTCGACCTGGATCTCGGTCACGTCGTCCAGGAACGAGTAGAAGCCGGAACCGCCGATTACACCGATCTCTGCGTTCGCCATGACCAGCACACTATCCGCCCCCGACCGTCGTGAGGAGGCCGCTTCGGGAACGCCGGGAACCCCGCCGTCCGGCGACGGCGGGGCCCGGGGAGAAGAGGTGTCAGGCGGCGGAGCTGCCGGCCGAGCTCGACGGCGAGGCCGAGGACGTGCCCGCGGCCGACGAACCCGAGTCGGAGGAGGACGACGAGCTCGAGGACGTGCTCGACGACTTCGACGACGCCGGGCTGCTGCTCGACGAGGAGCCGCGGCTGTCGTTGCGGTAGAAGCCGGAGCCCTTGAAGACAATGCCGACCGCGGAGAACACCTTCTTCAGGCGCCCCTGGCAGCTCGGGCACTCGGTCAGCGCGTCGTCGGTGAACTTCTGCACCGCCTCGAGGCCCTCGCCGCACTCGGTGCACTGGTACTGGTAGGTGGGCACTGTCTTCCTCCTGGCACTCTGACTCGATGAGTGCTAACGACGATCCATAGTGACGTATTCCTCGAGATCAGTCCACCGACACGGGCGCGCGGTGACCGACGCCACGTGCGACCGTCCGGGCGCGGGGCCGCGCGTCGAGCCGTGACCGCAGGGCCACCAGGGTCGCCAGGGCCAGCACCGTGCCCGCCAGCGGGACCAGGAACCCGGCGCCGCCCCACAGCCGGTCCTCCAGCTGCCCGGCGACGGTGACGGCGGCCGCCTGGCCGAGCGCGACGGCGCCGGTGAGCCAGGTGAACGCCTCGGTGCGGGCGCCGGCCGGCACCAGGCTCTCGACCAGGGTGTAGCCGGTGATCAGGGCGGGTGCGATGCACATGCCGACCAGGAGGCCGAGCACGGCGAGGACGGCCGCCGAGTGGGCGGTCCACAGGGCCGACGCGGTCAGCGCGAGGGCCGCGTAGCCGAGGACGAGGCGGCGCTGCGGGGAGGCCTTCCAGGCCACGGCTCCGCAGACCACGCCGGAGAGCATGTTGCCCGCGGCGAAGATCCCGTACAGGACGCCGTTGAGGCCCGGCTCGCCGATCGACTCGGTGAACGCGGCCAGCGAGACCTGCATCCCGCCGAAGACCGACCCGATGCCCAGGAAGGTCACCATCAGCACGCGCACGCCGGGCACGCGCAGGGCGGAGGCGTGCGCCACGCGCGCGTGGGCCTCGGCGGTGACGGCGGGCTGGGTGTGCTTCTGCGCCGCGAACAGCAGACCGCCGGCCAGGGTCAGCACGGCCTCCGTCAGCAGGCCCGCCGCCGGGGCGACGGTCGTGCACAGCGCGGTGGCCAGCAGCGGGCCGACGACGAAGGTCAGCTCGTCCGTGACCGACTCGAAGGCCGCCGCGGTGCTCATCAGCGGGGAGTCCTTGAGCATCACGCCCCAGCGGGCCCGCACCATGGGCCCGACCTGCGGCACCGAGGCCCCGGTCGGCACGGCGGCCGCGAACAGCGCCCACAGCGGGGCGTGCGCGAGAGCGAGCGCCGTCAGCGTCAGTCCCGCCAGGGCGTGCATCAGGACGCCGGGCACCAGCACCGCGCGCTGCCCGTGACGGTCGGCGAGCCGGCCGCTGTAGGGGGCGAACAGGGCCATGGAGACACCGGTGACGGCCGCGGTGGCGCCCGCCGCGCCGTAGGAGCCGGTGGTGTGCTGCACGAGCAGCACGATGGAGAGGGTGAGCATGGCGAACGGCTGGCGGGCCGCGAAGCCGGGGAGCAGGAACGTCCAGGCGCCGCGGGTGCGCAGCAGCTGCCCGTACCCGGGCCGGGAGGACGATGCCGCCGGACCGGTCGGTTCGGTGGGGTTCCCCGAGCGCGCCGGGTTGGTGGCGCTCGCGGTGGTCGCCGCGTGCGCGGAGTCCGTCGAGGTGCCCGGCTCCGTCGTGTTCCGCGCCGGTCCGGTGGAGACCGTGGATGCCACGGCCCGTGCCTTTCTGCCGCCTGGTAGCGCGGGCCCACGGGCGGGGCTCCGGGCGCCGAGAGCTGTCCTCTTGCGCGGACTGCGGTAGATACCGGCGCCCACTGCGGGGGGCGAGACGGCCGCCATACGGTCGCGCCAGCTCTGCGTCAGGCAGAGTTGGTTCGATCAGGGTGCGCCTTCATCGTACAGGGGCCGGTGCCTCGTACCCCTGTGAAAAGGAGCACCGCGGCGGCCGTTCGCCTGTGATTGCCGCCGGTGTGAACAGTGCGAAACGTGCCCTCAACGCGAGCCGCCGGGATGCCGCCGCTCGCCGTGGCCGCCCCCGTTGGTGCCCAGCCAGCCGGCCAGCTTGCCGCCCCGGCCCACCGCGCGCAGCCGCCGTTCCGCGGCGTCCCGGACGGGGTCCGTGGCGACCACGAGCAGCTCGTCGCCGCGCCGCAGGACCGTCGTCGGCAGCGGGACGAACGACTTTCCCTCACGGACCACGAGCGTGACCGCGGCCCCGGCCGGCAGCCGCAGCTCGTTGACCTCCACGCCGTGCATCCGCGACCCCTCCGGGATCGCGACGGAGAGCAGATGGCCGCGCAGCCGCTCCAGCGGCGCCGCCTCGATGCCGAGGTCGGCGGCCTCCGGTCCCACGCCCAGGCGCAGCGTCCGGGCCAGCCACGGCAGGGTCGGCCCCTGCACCAGGGTGTAGACCACGACCAGGATGAAGACGATGTTGAAGATGCGGTGGGTGGCGTCGACGCCGTTCACCATCGGGATCGTCGCCAGGATGATGGGCACGGCGCCGCGCAGCCCGGCCCAGGACATCAGGGCCTGCTCCTGCCAGGGCACCCGGAACGGCACCAGGCTGGTCACCACGCTGAGCGGCCGCGCCACCATGGTCAGGACCAGGCCGATGACGAGGGCGGGCCAGATGTCGTCGCCCAGTTCGTGCGGTGTGACCAGCAGGCCGAGCAGGACGAACATGCCGATCTGGGCGATCCAGCCGAGCCCCTCGGCGAAGCCGCGGGTGGCGGGCCAGTGCGGCAGCCTGGCGTTGCCGAGCATCATCGACGCGAGGTAGACGGCGAGGAAGCCGCTGCCGTGCGCGAGGGCGCCGGCCGCGTAGGCGGTGACCGCGATCGCCATCACGGCGATCGGGTAGAGGCCGGAGGCGGGCAGTGCGACATGGCGCAGGCCCCAGGAGCCGAGCCAGCCGACCGCGAGGCCGATGGCCGCGCCGATGGCCAGTTCCAGAGCTATCTCACCCAGCAGTACGTACCAGTGTTCGACCGGCCCCGCCGAGGAGAAGGCGACGACCAGGATGACCACCGGGGCGTCGTTGAAGCCGGACTCGGCCTCCAGCGTGGCCGTCACGCGCGCGGGCAGCGGGACCCTGCGCAGGACCGAGAAGACCGCCGCCGCGTCCGTGGAGGACACCACCGCTCCGATGATCAGCGCCGGCCGCCAGTCCAGCCCGATGAGGTAGTGCGCGCCGGCCGCCGTGACGCCGACGCTCACGCCGACCCCGACCAGCGCCAGGACGGAGGCGGCGGGCAGGACCGGCTTGATCTCCTGCCACTTCGTGCCGAGACCGCCCTCGGCCAGGATCACGACCAGGGCCGCGTAGCCGATGATCTGGGTCAGCTGGGCGTTGTCGAAGTGCAGGTGGACCAGGCCGTCCTGGCCGAGGAGGACACCGATCCCCAGGTAGACGAGCAGGCTGGGGAGCCCGCTGCGCGAGGAGATCCGGACCGCTGCCACGGCGACGAGCAGGACGAGCGAGCAGACGAGAAGGAGCTGGTTGAGGTGGTGGACAGTCAGCGGCGGTTCCTCCCCCGGAGGTCTCGGGTTACTTCGTTACCTTACCTAACTCTTGACGCTTTCTTGACGCTTCGCGGGGCAAGATCGAACGTTCGCCCGCGCCTGGACCCGACTCCGCGTCAAGAGGTATCGGGCCCTGCGCCTATGGTTGCTCCAGCACTCCAGTACCGCCTGCCGCTCGCGTTAGGACAGCAAGGACAGCGATGCCCCCCAACACCACCGCCTCAACGGGTGACAAGCCCGGCAAGTCCGGCAGGAAGAAGGGGCGAAAAGCCCGACTGATCGTGCTCGTCCTGGTGCTGGCCCTCATCGGAGGCGTCGTCTACGGGGCCTACTGGTCCATCAGCACGGTCCGCTCCTCCTTCCCGCAGACCAAGGGCACCGTCACGCTGCAGGGCCTGTCGGGCCCGGTCGACGTCAAGCGCGACGGCTACGGCATCCCGCAGATCTACGCCTCCTCGGCCGAGGACCTGTTCATGGCCCAGGGCTTCGTCCAGGCCCAGGACCGGTTCTACGAGATGGACGTGCGCCGGCACATGACCTCCGGGCGCCTGTCGGAGATGTTCGGCAAGGGCCAGGTCAAGAACGACGCCTTCCTGCGCACCCTGGGCTGGAACCGGGTCGCCCAGCGGGAGTACGACACGAAACTGTCGGCCTCCACCAAGAAATACCTCCAGGCGTACGCAGAGGGAGTCAACGCCTACCTCAAGGGCAAGGACGCCTCGGACATCTCCCTGGAGTACGCGGCCCTGGGCTTCACCAACGACTACCGGCCCGGACGGTGGACCCCGGTCGACTCCGTGTCCTGGCTGAAGGCGATGGCCTGGGACCTGCGCGGCAACATGCAGGACGAGGTCGACCGCGCCCTGATGACCAGCCGCCTCGGCCCCAAGCAGATCAAGGACCTCTACCCGGACTACCCCTACGCCCGCAACAAGGCGATAGTCACGGAGGGCCAGTACGACACGCTCGGCAGGACGTTCCGGGCGAGCGGCGGCGCCGGCACCCCGACGGGCACGACCGGCTCGGCCGGCAGCTCGACGGGCACCGGCCGCTCCTCCGGCACCGCGGGCACCGGCGGCACCTCCGGGACGGCCGGCACGAGCCGGTCGGCCGGCGCGGGCGGCATCCCGGCGTCCTCCGGTTCGGGCGTGCAGAGCCAGCTGATGGGCCTGCACGACGCCATGCAGGACCTGCCCTCGGCCGTCGGCGTCAACGGCGACGGCATCGGCTCCAACTCCTGGGTGGTGTCCGGGAAGTACACCATCACCGGCAAGCCGCTGCTGGCCAACGACCCGCACCTGGGTCCCGCCCTGCCGTCGGTCTGGTACCAGATGGGCCTGCACTGCCGCACGGTCTCCAGCGCCTGCCCCTACGACGTCACCGGCTACACCTTCGCGGGGATGCCGGGCGTGGTGATCGGCCACAACCAGGACATCGCCTGGGGCATGACCAACTCCGGCGTCGACGTCACCGACCTGTACCTGGAGAAGCTCGGCGGCGACGGCTACCTGCGCGACGACAAGGTGGTGCCCTTCACCACCCGCCAGGAGACGATCAAGGTGGCCGGCGGCGCCGCCAAGACGATCACCGTCCGGGAGACCGGCAACGGGCCGCTGCTCTCCGACCGGGACGACGAGCTCGTCACCGTCGGCCGGAAGGCCGCCGTCGACACCGCGGCGCCCGACCGCGGCGACGGCTACGCCATCGCGCTGAAGTGGACCGCGCTGGAGCCGGGCACCACCATGGACGCCGTCTTCGCCCTCGACAAGGCGAAGGACTTCGGCGAGTTCCGGTCGGCGGCGGCTCTGTTCGACGTGCCCTCGCAGAACCTGATCTACGCCGACACCCGGAACCACATCGGCTACACGCTGCCCGGCCGCATCCCGGTCCGCGCCAAGACCGACGACGGCTCGATCCCGGCGCCGGGCTGGGACTCGAAGTACGACTGGACCGGCTACCTCAAGCAGGACGAGCTGCCCTACGAGTACGACCCCAAGCGCGGCTACATCGTCACCGCCAACCAGGCCGTCGTCGACCCGAAGACCTACCCGTACGCGCTCACCACGGACTGGGGCTACGGCGCCCGCAGCCAGCGGATCAGCGACCTGATCCAGTCGAAGATCGACGGCGGCGGCAAGATCTCCACCGAGGACATGCGGCAGATGCAGCTGGACAACAGCAGCGAGATCGCCAAGCTGCTCGTGCCCAAGCTGCTGAAGATCGACATCGGCGACAAGGACGTCCGCCAGGCGCAGAAGCTCCTGGAGGGCTGGGACTACACCCAGAACGCCGACTCGGCGGCGGCCGCCTACTTCAACGCCGTCTGGCGCAACGTGCTCAAGCTCGCCTTCGGCAACAAGCTGCCCAAGGAGCTGCGGGTCAAGGGCCAGTGCCTGTGGGTGGAGCCGTCCGACACCACCGGCCCGGCCGACGAGGCGCAGAAGGTCCGCGAGTGCGGTGAGCGCGACTCCGACCAGGCGCAGCCCGACGGCGGCGACCGCTGGTTCGAGGTGGTGCGCACCCTCACGGACGACGAGAACAGCGACTGGTGGAAGGCGCCTGCGGCGGGCACCCGCCCCAAGGCCGACAACCGGGACGAGCTGTTCCGGCGCGCCATGATCGACGCCCGCTGGGAGCTGACCGCCAAGCTCGGCAAGGACATCGACACCTGGAGCTGGGGCCGGCTGCACCGCCTGTTCCTGAAGAACCAGACCCTGGGCACCGACGGACCCGGCTTCCTGCAGTACGCCCTCAACCGCGGCCCCTGGAAGCTCAGCGGCGGCGAGGCCGCGGTCAACGCGGCGGGCTGGAACGCGGCCGGCGGCTACGGCGTCATCTGGGTGCCGTCGATGCGGATGGTCGTCAACCTCGCCGACCTGGACAAGTCCCGGTGGATCAATCTCACCGGCGCCTCCGGGCACGCCTTCAGCGCCCACTACACCGACCAGACCGGCAAGTGGGCCAAGGGCGACCTGCTGCCGTGGTCCTACTCGCCGGACGCGGTCGACCGGAGCACGAGCGACAAGCTCACGCTCAAGCCCTGAGCGGCCGGTGAGAAAAGGGGCCCGCACCCACCTCGGGGGCGGGCCCCTCGCGCTCGGCACGTCCGGCACCGGCGCGGTCATCTCCCTGACCGGGTCGGGCAATCACGCGGCCGGCGACCGTGCCGGTGATCCACGCTTCCGGTTATCGGAAAGCTGAACAGGAGCCGAGTCCGGGTGCGACCGACAAAGCCCCGAGCAGGGTTTGACCGGCGCTCTGATAAAGCCCTGATAATGCACTGATCAAGCTCTGAAACGCCGCACGCCGGAGGGCGTCACGACCGCCTGCACCGGCCGGTCGTGTCCCTCCCCGGGGACGTGCCCGACGACCTCGGAGTCGTACAAGAGCACCACCAGCGCCGGGTGGACGCCCGCGCGCTCCAGACGGGCCAGGACCCGGTCGTAGGATCCGCCGCCGCGGCCCAGCCGCGTCCCGCGCGCGTCGACGGCGAGCCCGGGCAGCAGGACGACGTCCGCCTCCGTCACCGCGTCCGGGCCGAGCCGCTCGCCCGCGGGCTCGAACAGCGCCATCCTCCCGCCGTGTTGCACACGCGTGAGGGAGCCCTCCCCGCCGTACACGCCCCAATCCAGGTCGTTGTCGGGCAGCAGGGCCGGCAGCAGGACGCGCGCCCCCCGCGCGCGCAGCGCGTTCAGCAGCGCGAGGGTGCCCGGCTCGGCGCCCACGGAGACATACGCGGCCACCGTGCGCGCCCCCGCCAGCTCGGGCAGCTCCAGCGCGCGCCCGGCGAGCCCGGCCGCCGACTCCCGCACGTCATCCGCGGTCAACCTGTTCCTCACCGCGAGGAATTCCCGGCGCAACATTTGCTTGTCAGGCTCGCCTTTGTGTCCGGTGTGACGCAACGTCGTTCCCGTACCCTTCCCAATGTGCTCGTACAAGAGCCGAATGACCGGAGCCGCAGATTCCCTGCAAAGGCACCGGATAAGGTTGCGGACATGACTCAGTCGCACCCCAGGATCAGCAAGGCTGTCATTCCCGCAGCAGGTCTCGGTACCCGGTTCCTGCCGGCCACCAAGGCCACTCCCAAGGAGATGCTGCCGGTGGTCGACAAGCCGGCGATCCAGTATGTGGTCGAGGAGGCCGTCACCGCGGGTCTCAACGACGTCCTCATGGTCACGGGCCGCAACAAGCGCCCCCTGGAGGACCATTTCGACCGCAACTACGAGCTGGAGTCGGCCCTGGAGAAGAAGGGCGACGAGAGGCGGCTCGCCAAGGTGCAGGAGTCCAGCGACCTGGCGATGATCCACTACGTCCGCCAGGGCGACCCCAGGGGCCTGGGTCACGCCGTGCTCTGCGCGGCCCCGCACGTCGGCCACGAGCCCTTCGCCGTGCTCCTCGGCGACGACCTCATCGACCCGCGCGACCCGCTGCTCCAGCGGATGATCGACGTCCAGGAGACCTACGGCGGCAGCGTGGTCGCGCTCATGGAGGTCGCGCCCGAGCAGATCCACCTCTACGGCTGCGCGGCCGTGGAGAGCACCACGGACGGCGACGTCGTCCAGGTGACCGGCCTGGTCGAGAAGCCGGACGCGGCGGACGCCCCCTCCAACTACGCGATCATCGGCCGGTATGTGCTCGACCCGCACATCTTCGACATACTCCGGACCACGGAACCCGGCCGCGGCGGCGAGATCCAGCTCACCGACGCGCTGCAGCAGCTCGCCCAGGACGAGAAGATCGGCGGCCCGGTGCACGGCGTCGTCTTCAAGGGCCGCCGTTATGACACCGGAGACCGTGGCGACTACCTGCGTGCCATTGTCAGACTCGCGTGCGAACGTGAAGACCTGGGCCCCGACTTCAAGGCCTGGCTTCAGCGCTACGTAGCCGAGGAGATGTAACGACGTTGAGCAGCGCCGCGACCCCCGCCGCCGACCCGGACCGCCTGTGGTCGGTGGACGAGCACCTGGAGGACGTCCTCACGACCGTCCGCCCCCTCGACCCCATCGAGCTGAACCTGCTCGACGCCCTGGGCTGCGTCCTGGTCGAGGACGTGACGGTGCCGGTCTCCCTGCCGCCGTTCGACAACAGCTCCATGGACGGCTACGCGGTACGGGTCACGGACGTCGCGGGCGCGAGCGAGGAGTTCCCGGCGGTGCTGGAGGTGATCGGGGACGTCGCCGCGGGCGCGGCCGGCCTCACCCGGGTGGGACCGGGTCAGGCCGCCCGCATCATGACCGGCGCGCCGCTGCCGCCCGGCGCCGAGACGGTGGTCCCCGTGGAGTGGACCGACGGCGGCCTCGGCGAGGGCCCGGTGCGGGGGATGCGCGCCCGCAGCCTGGCCCCCGAGGGAGCGCGCGGGCACGTGCGCGTGTACCGGTCGGCCGAGGCACGCGCGCATGTGCGCCCCCAGGGCAGCGACGTGAAGGCGGGCGACCTCGCCCTGGAGGCCGGCACCGTCCTCGGGCCGCCGCAGCTCGGGCTGCTCGCCGCGATCGGCCGCGGCACGGTCCGGGTGCGCCCGCGCCCGCGCGTGGTCGTGCTCTCCACCGGCAGCGAACTCGTCCAGCCCGGCGAGCGCCTGGGCGAGGGCCAGATCTACGACTCCAACAGCTTCGCGCTGACCGCGGCCGCCCGGGACGCCGGCGCCATCGCCTACCGGGTGGGCGCCGTCGCCGACGACGCCGACACCCTGCGGTCCACCATCGAGGACCAGTTGGTCCGCGCCGACCTGATGGTCACCACCGGCGGCGTGAGTGTCGGAGCGTACGACGTCGTCAAGGAGGCGCTGGCGCACGTCGGCGACGAGGACGAGTCCGGCGGCGGCGTCGACTTCCGCAAGCTGGCCATGCAGCCCGGCAAGCCCCAGGGGTTCGGCACCGTCGGCCCCGACCACGTCCCGCTGCTGGCGCTGCCCGGCAACCCCGTCTCCTCGTACGTCTCCTTCGAGCTGTTCGTCCGGCCCGCGATCCGCGTCCTGATGGGCCTGGAGGACGTCCACCGGCCCCGGACCCGGGCGACCCTGGCCGCCGGCAAGGCGCTCGGCTCGCCCAAGGGGCGCCGGCAGTTCCTGCGCGGGACGTACGCCGACGGCGAGGTGACCCCCGTCGGCGGCGCCGGGTCCCATCTGGTCGCGGCCCTCGCCCAGGCCGACGCGCTGATCGTCGTCCCCGAGGACGTCGAGTCCGTCGAGCCCGGCACCGAGGTCGAGGTCGTCCTGCTCGGCTGAACCCGTCATGCGCGGGGGTGCGCGGCCGACCCCATCACGCCCGGGGGTGCGCGGCGGGCTCCCACGCGCGCGGGTGTGCGGCGGGCCCGGGGGTCCTGGTCCGCTGCCCGCTCCGCCCGGGCGGTACCGTGTCGCGCACAACAGGCCCGCGCACCGCACCGCGGCGGGCCCGGACCGGGAGCGCCACACGATCATGACCGTGCCTTCCCGGGGGGAGACCCCCGGATCCCCTGCGCAGGACCGACTGACGCACCTCGACGACGCGGGCGCCGCCCGCATGGTCGACGTGTCCGGCAAGGAGGTGACCGCGCGCACCGCCCGCGCCGCCGGCCGCGTCCTCGTCTCGCCCCGCGTGGTCGAGCTGCTGCGCGGCGAAGGGGTCCCCAAGGGCGACGCCCTCGCCACCGCGCGGATCGCCGGGATCATGGGGGCCAAGCGCACCCCGGACCTGATCCCGCTGTGCCACCCGCTGTCGGTGTCGGGTGTGAGACTGGACCTGTCGGTCGCGGACGACGCCGTGGAGATCACGGCCACCGTGCGGACGACGGACCGCACGGGCGTGGAGATGGAGGCGCTCACCGCGGTCTCGGTCGCCGCGCTCACCGTGATCGACATGGTCAAGGCGGTCGACAAGGGAGCGGTCATCACGGACGTGCGGGTGGAGGAGAAGACGGGCGGCAAGTCGGGCGACTGGAGCCGGGCATGAGCGGCGCGCCGGACGTGCCGTACCGGGCACTCGTCGTGACCGCCTCCAACCGGGCCGCCGCCGGGGTGTACGAGGACAGGGGCGGTCCGCTCATCGTGGACGGCCTGAAGGGCTTCGGGTTCGCCGTGGACGGCCCGCGGGTCGTCCCGGACGGCGACCCGGTCGAGGCCGCGCTGCGCGCCGCCGCCGAGGCGGGGTACGACGTCGTGGTCACCACCGGCGGCACCGGCATCTCGCCCACCGACCGCACCCCCGAGGCGACCCGCCGGGTGATCGACCACGAGGTGCCGGGCATCGCGGAGGCCGTCCGGGCGTACGGACGGCGGAAGGTGGCGACCGCGGCGCTCTCCCGGGGCCTGGCCGGAGTGGCCGGACGGACGCTGATCGTCAACCTGCCGGGCTCCACCGGCGGGGTGAAGGACGGACTGGCCGTCCTGGAGCCCCTGTTGACGCACGCCGTCGACCAGCTGCGCGGCGGCGACCACCCCGGGCCGGGCGGGGAGCCGGCTCCGTCCGGCGACGACCGGTCCAGACGCCCCGGGGGTGCGAGCTGAACAGCCCGTCCTGGCCCGTGGTGCTCGCGGAGGGCGATGTCGTCCTCCGCCCGATAAAGCTGCGCGACCAACGGGTCTGGCGCGAGGTCAACCGGCGCAACCGGGACTGGCTCAGACCCTGGGAGGCGACCATCCCGCCGCCCACGCCCAGCGGCCCGATAACGCACCGGCCGACCTACCGCCAGATGGTCCGCCACCTCAGGTCCGAGGCGCACGCGGGCCGGATGCTGCCGTTCGTCATCGAGTACCAGGGGCGGCTGGTCGGGCAGTTGACGGTCGCCGGCATCACCTGGGGCTCGATGTGCTCGGGCCACGTCGGCTACTGGGTGGACGAGGCGGTGGCCGGCCGCGGAGTGATGCCGACGGCCGTGGCGCTCGCCGTGGACCACTGCTTCCGCACCGTCGGCCTGCACCGCGTCGAGGTCTGCATTCGCCCGGAGAACGGGCCGAGCCGCCGGGTGGTGGAGAAACTCGGATTCCGCGAGGAGGGGCTGCGGCCGCGTTATCTCCACATCGACGGCGCCTGGCGCGACCATCTGGTCTACGCGCTCACCGCGGAGGAGGTGCCCGACGGGCTGCTGAACCGGTGGCGCCGCACCCGCGCCCAGCGGGCCCGGAACACGACCTCCGGCGAACAGAACACCCCAGGGAATCCCGCGTGGCCCGGAAATTGAATAAGTGTTCGAAATTGCCTCGTCCTGGATCTGCTCGCGACCGTCTCGGGGACATTGAATTTGCAGGGTTGACGGCCGACTGATCGCATCGGTCACAAAAAAAGTTCGAAATATCAGCCAGATCGTGCGACACACCGGCGCAATTGGCAGATGGCCTCACGCAAACCCCTCTACCGTGTGAGGCGTGAGCAGCAGCGGCCTCATCTACGCAGTCATTGTCGGGGCCTGGGCCGCCTACTTGGTGCCGATGTGGCTCCGTAGGCAGGACGAGCTGAACGAGGCCCGTCCGACGGAACGCTTCAGCACAGCCATCCGGCTGCTGTCCGGACGGGCGGGCATGGAGCGCCGGTACGCCAGGGACCTGCGGGCGCGCTCCACCGACGAGGGGGAGCGTGACGCCATGGGACCGGACGCCGTCACCGACTCGGTGGACGTCCGGGCCTTCGCCGTGTCCCCGACCCGGGCACAGGAGCCCGCTCCGGTGCCGGCACCGGAGCGCGAGCAGACACCGGACCGCGGGCGTCCGGGGGCGGCACATCCCGGGCGCCCGGGCAGACCCGCGGCCCGGTCCGCCTCCGCGGCGGCCCACTCCACCGGGCCGGCCGTCACGGCCGGCGAGGTGCCCGCACGGCCGCGTGTGCCCGCCGCCCGGCGGGCCCCCGGCGCGGAGGCGGCCGCAGCGCGCGCCCGGCGCTCGAAGGTCCTCGCGCGCCGCCGGCGCACCACCGTCATCCTCTTTCTCGCCTTCACCCTGGGCGCGATCGTGGCGGCGGTCGGCGGCCTGGCGCTCCTGTGGGCGCCCGCGGTGCCCGCCGTCATGCTCAGCGGGTACATCGTGTACCTGCGGGCGCAGGAGCGGCGCCGCTTCGCCTTCCAGATGGACCGCCGCCGCGCGGAGGCCGCCGCGCAGCGGCTCCGCGAGCGCCAGCCGCGCCGGCGGGCGGCCGTGGAGGCGGCCGCGGACGAGCCGGAGGCCGGACCCGAGCCGGAGACCGACCAGGAGCTCGCCGCGCTCGCCGCCGACCGCCGCGCCCTCGTCGAGCAGACCGACCACGCCGAGTGGCTCGACCAGCAGCGCGAGCGCCAGCGGCGTCCCGGCCACGGCGACAGCTGGGACCCCGTACCGGTGCCGCTGCCGACGTACGTGACCGCGCCGGTCGCCCCCCGCGCCACCTCCGACGTCGACCTCGGGGCGCCCGACGCCTGGAGCTCGGCCCGGTCCAGCTCCGCCGTGCCGGAGCAGGAGGCGGCCCCCGCCGTCCCCGACGCAGCGCCGCAGCGGCCGTCGGCCCACGACGAGGACCGGCCGGCCCCCGACGAGCGCAGCGACGCCCGCCGCGCCGCCTCCGCCCGCCGCTCCCGCGAGCGCGGCCGGACGCCGCTCTTCGACCAGTACGAGGACGGGGATCGCCCGCGGGCGGTCAACGAGTAGACCGCGGGGCGGCGGGACTCCGGCGGAAACACCGCCTCCGGAGCCCCGCCCCTGACCAGCCGGGCAATGGATTTCCGACCACCCGGACGGGGATGCTAGAGTTTCACTCGTTGCAAGGGCCTGTGGCGCAGTCCGGTAGCGCACCTCGTTCGCATCGAGGGGGCCAGGGGTTCAAATCCCCTCAGGTCCACGCAGCTCAGAGCCCCGGTCGGTGAATTCCGACCGGGGCTCTGACACGTTGTAGGCCCCGGTGATCGGGGCGCCCCCCGCCGTGATCCCTCTCCCGCGCCGAAGCCCCGCGCGGGCAACTGGCGGGGACTCCGGGCGGGTTGGCGGTCGCCGCCCCCGGCTACAGCAGCTTGGCGAAGCACATGCTCGACTCGTACTCCCGGTAGTAGCCGAACTTGGCGCACGGTTCGTAGCCGCTGGAGGTGTACAGGGCGATGGCCTCCGGCTGCTGGTCGCCGGTCTCCAGGACCATGCGGACCCGGCCGGCCGCGCGGGCGTCGTCCTCCAGCGTGGCGAGCATCCGCCGGGCCAGGCCGCGGCCGCGCATCTGCTCGACGACGAACATCCGCTTGAGCTCGGCGTCGCCGTCCTCGTTGCCCTCGGGGTTGCTGTCCTGGCTGCGCCAGCCGCCCGTCGCGACCGGGGTTTCGTAGGCGTCGTACGCGATCAGGTACACGCCGCGCGGCGGCCGGAAGTCCGCCGGGTCCAGGTGCGTGGCGTCGCCGCCGTCGCCGTAGCGCAGGTGGTACTCGGCCTGGACCTCGTCGTTCAGCTTGACGGCGTCGGGGTGGTCGAAGGACACGGGGCGGAAAATCATGTGGGGAACCGTATATCAATGCAGTGGCGGACGGGTATCCGTCTCGAACGAGACCTCGTCCAGTGTGCCGGTAAGGTGCCCGGGTGCTCACTGTGACGACCGCCAATGTAAATGGACTGCGGGCCGCCGCGAAGAAGGGCTTCGTGGAATGGCTCGCGGACACCTCCGCCGACGTGCTCTGCCTGCAGGAGGTGCGCGCCGAGCCGCACCAGCTCCCGGAGCACGTACGCGCCCCCGAGGACTGGCACGTCGTCCACGCCCCGGCCGCCGCCAAGGGCCGCGCGGGCGTCAGCCTCTACACCCGCCGGGAGCCCGACCGGGTCCGGGTGGGATTCGGGTCGGCCGAGTTCGACGGCGCCGGACGGTACGTCGAGGCCGACCTGCCCGGCGTCACGGTGGCCAGCCTGTACCTGCCCTCCGGCGAGGTCGGCACCGAGCGCCAGGACGAGAAGATGCGCTTCATGGGCGAGTTCCTCGCCCACCTCAAGGAACTGCGCGAACGCGCCGCCGCCGACGGCCGGGAGGTCCTCGTCTGCGGCGACTGGAACATCGCCCACCGCCAGGCCGACCTCAAGAACTGGCGCGGCAACACCAAGAACTCCGGCTTCCTCCCCGAGGAACGGGAGTGGCTGAGCACCGTCCTCGAACCCACCGCCGGCGGCTACGTCGACGTCGTCCGCACCCTCCACCCGGACATCGAAGGGCCGTACACCTGGTGGTCCTACCGGGGCCGGGCTTTCGACAACGATTCAGGTTGGAGGATCGACTACCACGTGTCCACGCCGCGGCTCGCCGCCAGGGCGGTCAAGGCGTTCGTGGAGCGGGCCGCGACGCACGCCGAGCGGTGGTCGGACCACGCGCCGGTGACGGTCGTCTACGACCTCTGACGCCCGGGCCCGCCCGTCCTCACGCCCGCTTGCGCAGGCGGCGGTCCAGGGCCATGGAGAGTTCCGCCTCGACCACGCTCTTGGCGAGGGGGCGCAGGCGGTGGAGTTCCTCCTCGGGGGCGTGGCGGGTGACGAGGTCGGTGAAGAGTTCGGCGAGGGCGTCGGCGTGCTCGCGGACGCGTTGTCCGGCGGCCAGGACCTCGGCGAGCGGGATGCCCTCGCGGACCAGGGCGGCGGAGACGTCGAGCAGGCGGCGGCTGATGTGGACGATCTCGTCGCCGTCGGTGCCGAGGTAGCCGAGCCGCATGGCGGCGGCGAGGTTCTCCGCGGTGACCTGGCCGGCGAAGTGGTCGGCGAGTTCCTCGGGGGTGAGACGGACCGGGGTCTCCTCGGTGGGGGCGCCGAGGCCGAGCAGGTCGCCGACGTCGCGGCCGTGGTCGAAGGCCTCGGCGAGTTCGGCGATGCCGTTTAGGGTGTGGCCGCGTTCCAGCAGGGCCGAGATCGTGCGCAGGCGGGCCAGGTGGTGGTCGTCGTACCAGGCGATACGGCCCTCGCGACGGGGCGGCGGGATGAGTTTGCGCTCGCGGTAGAAGCGCAGGGTGCGCACCGTGATGCCGGCCAGTCTGGCCAGCTCCTCCATGCGGTACTCGCGTCGTCCACCGTCTGCTGCCACGTCAGAAGCCTATGTTGTACCGCCGGTAACTTTCGTCGTCCCGACCCCTACCGCTCGGTACGCGCCTCCTCTACTCTCCCCATTGCGCCAGTGTTCACTGGCGGAGTCGGCTGGGCCGGGACATCCGGACCGGTCGGCGGATTTCGCCGCAGGACTACGCGAGGCATGGAGGGGCGCGCAATGGCCGAACACGAGCATGTGCGGGTGGCGGTGATCGGGTCCGGGTTCGGCGGACTCGGCGCGGCCGTGCGGCTGCGCCGCGAGGGGATCACCGACTTCGTCGTCCTGGAACGTTCGGACAGCGTCGGCGGCACCTGGCGCGACAACAGCTATCCGGGGTGCGCCTGCGACGTGCCGTCCCACCTGTACTCGTTCTCCTTCGCTCCCAACCCCGACTGGCCGCGCGCCTTCTCCGGGCAGGATCACATCCGCGCCTACCTGGAGCACGTCGCCGACGTCTTCCGCCTGCGCCCGCACATCCGCTTCGGCTCCGAGGTCGCGCGGATGACCTGGGACGCCGAGAAGCTGCGCTGGGACATCGAGACGGCGAGCGGGAACCTGTCGGCCGACGTCGTGGTCTCCGCGACCGGGCCGCTGTCCGACCCCAAGGTCCCGGCCATCCCCGGCCTGGACTCCTTCCCCGGCAAGGTCTTCCACTCCGCCCGCTGGGACCACGACTACGACCTGCGCGGCAAGCGGGTCGCCATGGTCGGCACCGGCGCCTCCGCCATCCAGATCGTGCCGTCCATCCAGCCCGAGGTCGCCCATCTCACCCTCTTCCAGCGCACCGCGCCCTGGGTGATGCCGCGCGCCGACCGCGCCATCAGCGGCCTGGAGCGCCGGCTGCACCGCGCGCTGCCGTTCACCACGCAGCTGCGCCGCGGAGTGCTGTGGGGCATCCGGGAGTTGCAGGTCCAGGCGTTCACCAAGCACCCCAACGAGCTCGGCTTCGTCGAGAGGCTCGCCAAGGGCAACATGGCCCGCGCCGTCAAGGACCCGGCGCTGCGCGCCAAGCTCACCCCCGACTACCGCATCGGCTGCAAGCGGATCCTGCTGTCCAACACGTACTACCCGGCGCTCGCGCAGCCCAATGTGGACGTCGTCACCGGCGGGCTCGCCGAGGTCCGCGGTTCGACCCTGGTCGCCGCCGACGGCAGCGAGGCCGAGGTCGACACGATCGTCTTCGGCACCGGCTTCCACGTCACCGACATGCCGATCGCCGACCGTGTGGTCGGCGCGGACGGCCGGACGCTGGCGGAGACCTGGAAGGGCGGGATGGAGGCGCTGCGCGGCGCGAGCGCGGCCGGGTTCCCGAACTGGATGACCATCATCGGGCCCAACACAGGCCTCGGGAACTCGTCGATGATCCTCATGATCGAGTCCCAGCTGAACTACATGGCCGACTACCTGCGCCAGCTGAACGTCCTCGGCGGCCGCGCCGCCCTCGACGCCCGCCCGGACGCGGTGGGGGCGTGGAACCACATGGTGCAGGAGCGCATGAAGCGCACGGTGTGGAACACCGGCGGCTGCACCAGCTGGTACCTGGACGCCAGCGGCCGCAACACCACCATCTGGCCGGGCACGACGGCGGAGTTCCGGCGCGCCACCCGGCGGGTGGACCTCGCGGAGTACGAGGTGCTGCGGGCGCCCGTGCGGGAGGCCGGCGAGGCGGCCGCCCCGGTGGGCACCGCGCGGGACACCGCCGGGACCTCGGCGCCCGCGGAGGTGGACGCGTGAGCCGTCCGACGCACGTGGTCTCCGACCCGTACGCCCCGCCCGCCCCCACCCGCGAGCTGACGGCCGTCTCCGCCGACGGCGCCCGGCTGCACGTCGAGGTGCACGGGCCCGCCGACGACCTGGCCGCCCCGGTGGTCGTCCTCGCCCACGGCTGGACCTGCTCCACGGCCTTCTGGGCCGCGCAGATCCGGGACCTGGCCGCCGACCACCGGGTCGTCGTCTACGACCAGCGCGGCCACGGCCGCAGCCCCGCGAGCCCGGCGTGCAGCACGGACGCGCTCGCCGACGACCTCGAAGCGGTGCTCGCGGCGACCCTCGCGCCCGGCGAGAAGGCCGTCGTCGCCGGGCACTCGATGGGCGGCATGACCGTGCTGGCCGCGGCCGGGCGGCCCCGGTTCCAGGAGCACGCTGCGGCGGTCCTGCTGTGCAGCACGGGCAGTTCGCGGCTGGTCGCCGAGTCGACCGTCGTACCGATCCGGGCCGGGCGGCTGCGGACCTGGCTGACCCGGAACGTGCTCGGCTCCCGGGCGCCGCTCGGACCGGTCACACCGCTCGCCCGGCGGATCCTCAAGTACGCCACGATGGGCTCCGGTTCGGCGCCGCACATGGTCGAGGCCTGCGCGCGGATCGTGCACGCCTGCCCGCGGCGGGTGCGGCACGCATGGTCGCAGGTGCTCGCCGCCCTCGATCTCGACCACGGAGTGAGGGAGTTGCGGGTTCCGACGGCGGTGCTGGTGGGTACGGCCGACCGGCTGACCCCGCCGGTGCACGCGCGGGCGCTGGCGGCGGCGCTGCCGCTGTGCGTCGGCCTGACGGAGCTGCCCGGACTTGGCCACATGACGCCGGTGGAGGCTCCTGAGGCGGTCACCGGCCGCATCCGGGAACTGGTCACCGCGCACGCGGTACCGGACACGGCGAAGAACACCGACGAGGCAGGGATCAGGGAGGGCGCATGAGCAGGGTCAGCCTGGAGGGGCAGGTCGCGGTCGTCACCGGCGCGGCGCGGGGCGTCGGCGAGTTGCTCGCGCGCAAGCTGTCCGCGCGCGGCGCGAAGGTCGCCCTGGTCGGCCTCGAACCGGACGAGCTGAAGCAGGTGTCGGCCCGGCTGCACGGCGAGAGCGGCCACTGGTACGCCGACGTCACCGACCACGAGGCGATGAGCCGGGTCGCCGCGGAGGTCAAGGAGCGGTTCGGGAAGGTCGACATCGTGGTCGCCAACGCCGGTGTGGCGACCGGCGGTCCGTTCGTCGACTCCGACCCGGAGTCCTGGCGGCGGGTGATCGAGGTGAACCTGATCGGGTCGGCGGTGACCGGCCGGGCGTTCCTGCCGGTGCTGACGGAGAGCCGGGGCTATCTGCTCCAGATCGCCTCCCTCGCGGCGATCACCCCGGCGCCGATGATGACGGCGTACTGCGCGTCCAAGTCGGGCGTGGAGGCGTACGCGCACAGCCTGCGGGCCGAAGTCGGCTACCGGGGCGTGCGGGTGGGCGTCGCCTACCTGTCGTGGACCGACACGGACATGGTGCGCGGAGCCGATCAGGACGACGTCATGCGGGAGTTGCGGCAGCGGCTGCCGTGGCCGTCCAACAAGACCTATCCGCTGGGTCCGGCGGTGGACCGGATCGTGGCGGGGATCGAGCGCCGGTCGAGCCATGTGTACGGGCAGTGGTGGCTGCGCGGGATGCAGGGGGTGCGCGGGTATCTGCCGGGGCTGATCGGGACGGTGGGGCAGCGGGAGATGCGGCGGTTCGCCGACCGGCTGGCAGGGATGCGAACGGGGCTGGTCGGCGCGGGTGGTGCGGCCGACGAACGGCAGCGCATCACACAACGTGACTGATCGACATGCGCAGGGTCACCGCCCATGTGAATCTGGTCGAGCCCGATCCCCTCACCCACTTTGGGAGTGAAACCGCATGGGCATGAAGGACAAGTACCAGGACCAGGCCGAGCAGCGGCACCAGCAGGGCAAGCAGAAGGCCGGCGAGGCCCGCGAGAAGGCGGGGCAGCACGCGGGGCAGCACGCGGGCCAGCAGCGTGAGCGCTCCTCCGAGCCCCGTGAGCGTGGCCGCCAGGGTGGCGAGCACCCGCGGGACGAGATGGAGGACCGCTTCGACCAGGACTACGACGCCTAGTCGCTGCGTTCGGCTTCGGCCGTGAAGCGTGGGGTGCCCCTTGCCGGTTGGGGTGCCCCACGTTCGCGTTCGGAGTTGCCCCTCCGGGGGTTGGGGTGCCCCACGGTGGGCGTTGCCCCTCCGGGGGGCGTGGGGGGCCGGTGTACTGGCGCTCGGCAGGACAGGGCCTCTTACCGCTCCTCTGGGGTGGGGCGTGGCGGGAGGGTGGGGCGGGAGAGGGTGGGGATGTTGTGGTGGGGCGGGGGAGTGGCCGGGGGGTGGGTGGTGAGGAGGCCCAGGGCCAGTTCGACGGCGTCGTCGAGTTGGGCGTGGCGGCCCTCGGCCCAGTCCAGGGGGGTGCGCAGGACCTCCAGGTCGGGGGCGACGCCGTGGTTCTCCACGGACCAGCCGTAGGCGTCGAACCAGGCCGCGTTCATCGGCACCGTGATCACCGTGCCGTCGCCCAGGCGGTGCCGGCCGGTCATGCCGACCACGCCGCCCCAGGTGCGCTGGCCGACGACCGGTCCGAGCTTCAGCAGTTTGAAGGCCGCGGTGATCATGTCGCCGTCGGAGGAGGTCGCCTCGTCGGCGAGGGCCACGAGGGGGCCCCGGGGTGCGTTCGAGGGGTACGACACCGGCTCGGCGTCCCGGGTCAGGTCCCAGCCCAGGATCGTACGGTTCAGCTTCTCGACGACCAGTTCGCTGATGTGGCCGCCCGCGTTGCCGCGCACGTCGACGATCAGCGCCGGCAGCGACACCTCCTTGCGCAGGTCCCGGTTGAACTGCGCCCAGCCCGAGCCGCCCATGTCGGGGATGTGCAGATAGCCGCACCGGCCGCCGCTCACCTCGCGCACGACCTCGCGGCGTTTGGCCACCCAGTCCTGGTAGCGCAGCGGCCGCTCGTCGACGAGGGGGACGACGGCGACCCGGCGTGGCGGCCCGCCGCCCCCGGCGGGCGAGAAGGTCAGCTCCACCGTCGTACCGCCGGAGCCCGCGAGCAGCGGGTACGGGCCCGAGACCGGGTCCACCGGGCGGCCGTCCACGTGGGTGAGGACCGCCCCTTCGCGGATGCCGGTGCCCGCCAGCGGTGAACGGGCCTTGGAGTCGGAGGAGTCGCCGGGCAGGATGCGCCTGACCGTCCAGCCCCCGTCCCGGCGCACCAGGTTGGCGCCCAGCAGTCCCTGGTGGCGCTGGTAGTGCGGCGGTCCCTCGTTGCGGCGGGAGGCCGTGACGTACGCGTGTGAGGTGCACAGTTCGCCCAGCACCTCACGCAGCAGATCGGCGAACTCGTCCGGTGAGGCGACCCGTTCGACCAGTGGGCGGTACTGGGCGAGCACCCCGTCCCAGTCGATGCCGCACATGCCCGGATCCCAGAAGTAGGCGCGGATCAGCCGGCCCGCCTCCTCGTACGACTGACGCCACTCGGCGGCCGGGTCGACGACGTGCAGGATCCGGCGTACGTCGATCCAGGTCGTGGAGTCGCTGTCGCCGATCTCGGTGGACGGCACCGCGCGCAGCTCGCCCTCGTCGACCACGACCAGCCGGGTGCCGTTGCCGCTGACAGCGAACCAGTCCAGGTGGTCGACGAGTTCGTACTTCTTCGCCTTGGTGAGGTTGAAGTACTCCAGCGTCGGCCGGCCGGTGGTGTCGTCCGGGTTCGCGAACGTCTCGCCCAGCGCGCCGGAGATCGGCCAGCGCAGCCAGACCAGGCCGCCGCCCGCGACCGGGTGCAGCGCCGAGTACTTGGAGGCGATGACCGGGAACGGGGTGACCCGGTTCGCCAGGCCCTCGACCTCCACGGGGACCGCGCCGGGTTCGCCGGTCTCCTCCTCCTCGGCCGGGTCGAGCCCGCCGGCCGCCGGGCGGCCCTCGGGGTTCAGCGCGAAGGGGGAGGGGGTCGCCGAGGACAGGGGGACGAGATAGGGCTTGCAGCCGAGCGGGAAGGACAGGTCCCCGGTGTGCACGTCGTAGACCGGGTCGAAGCCGCGCCAGGAGAGGAAGGCGAGATAGCGGCCGTCCCGGGTGAAGACCGGGTTCTCGTCCTCGAAACGGCCGTCGGTGACGTCGACGGTCAGGTGGTCCTTGATGCGGGCCATCTTGATCTGCCGGAGGGTGCGGCCGATGCCCGGGTGCGACCAGGTCAGCCAGGCCCCGTCCGGGGAGAACGCGAGGTCGCGCACCGGACCGTTGACCGACCGGATCAACTCGGTGACCGTACCGCCCGGTTCACCGGCGGCACCCGGGTCCGCGCCCTCCTCCGCGCCGGCCTGCGCCCCCGCCTCCGCGCCGGCCTCCGCCTCCGCCCTCTCCCGCACGTCGAGCAGGAGCAGCCGTCCGTCGTGGGAGGCGACGGCCAGTCGTTCGCCCTCGGGGTCGCAGACCATCTCCAGGACGCGGCCCAGGGCGCCCGAGGCGAGCCGGCGGGGCGCGCGGTCGCCGGTGGCGCGCGGCAGGAAGGTGATCTCGACGGCGTCCTCGCCCTCGGCGTCGGTGACATGGGCGACCCGGCCGGTCTCACCGAGCATCTCCGGCAGCCGGACGCGGACGCCCGGGGTCTCGACGAGGGTGCGCGCGGGGCCGTCGCGGTGGGTGAGCCAGTACAGGGAGCCGCGGACGACGACGGCGCTGGCCCGGCCGGTGTCGTCGACCGAGATGCCGTCCACGTGCTGGGCGGCCGGCACCTGGTAGGGGCGGCGGCCCGCCCGCGGCCCGCCCACCCGTACGTCCAGCCGGCGCGGCACCGAGTCGGGGGCGAGGCCGTCGACGATCCACAGGTCGCCCGCGCACTGGTACACCACCCGGGTGCCGTCGGTGGAGGCGTGGCGGGCGTAGAAGGCGTCGTGGTCGGTGTGGCGGCGCAGGTCGGAGCCGTCGGGTGCGCACGAGTAGAGGTTGCCGACGCCCTCGTGGTCGGAGAGGAAGGCGATCCGCCCGCCGACCGCCATGGGGGAGTGCAGATGGCCGCCGATGTCGGCGAGCAGCCGCCGCCCGTGCAGCCAGAGGCGGCCCATGGCGCCACCCCGGTAGCGCTTCCAGGAGGCCGGTTCGTGCGGCGGGGTGCCGGTGAGCAGCAGCGTCTTCCGCTCGCCGGCGATGTCGGCCACCTGGATGTCGGAGACCGGGCCCCACGGGAGCTGGTCGCCGGGGCCGCCGTCGGTGGGCACCTTGTAGGCCCAGGTGAAGTAGGAGAAGGGCTCGCCGTGGGAGGTGACGGCGAGGATGTGGCTGTGCCCCTTCTCGTCGGGCGCGCTCCAGCCGCACACCCGCGTGTCCGAGCTGCCCCAGTACGTCAGCTGCCGGGCCGGCCCGCCCTCGACGGGGACCAGGTGGATCTCGGGCACCAGGCTGCGCCAGCTCGTGTAGGCGACGGCGTTGCCGTCGGGGGAGAAGCGGGGGTGGCCGGCCTTGGTGCGGTCCACGGTGAGCCGCCAGGCGCGCTCGGTTCCGTCGAGCGGCGCGAGCCAGAGGTCGTCCTCGGACACGAAGCACAGCAGGTCGCCGCTGAGGTGCGGCAGGCGCAGATAGCTCACCTCCCCATGCTTCGCCGGGGCATGGGACGGAGCAACTTATGGAAAACCGACAGGCGTGACCGAGTCCGTCCCACGTGGCGGAATTCGCTCGTGACGGCCCGGGCCCGGCCGCTAGCCTGCCGGTCATGAGCACGTCTTCCGAGTCGGGAGCCCACCCGCGTTTCGCCGAGGCCCTGCGGGAGCGGGGACTCGCGGACCTGATCGACGAGGTCCGGCGGTTCCCGGACGGCGCGCGGACCGCCGCCGAGGCCGCCGCCGCGATCGGCTGCGAGCTGAGCCGGATCTGCAAGTCGCTGATCTTCGCCGCGGACTCCGTGCCGGTGCTGGTCCTCATGGACGGTGCCTCTCGCGTGGACGTCGAGCGGGTGCGGCGGGAACTCGGCGCCGAGCGGGTGACCCGGGCGAGGGCGGACGTCGTCCGCGAGACGACGGGATACGCCATCGGCGGCGTCCCGCCCTTCGGGCACCGCACGCGGACCCGGGTGCTCGCCGACCGGTCGCTGCTGGAGCACGACGTTGTGTGGGCCGCCGCCGGCACGCCCCACGCCGTCTTCCCCATGGCGCCGACGGAGCTGGTAGCCCAGGCCGGCGGCACCCTGGTGGACGTGCGCGAGCGCACCTCGTGACACCCGTCGTCACCGCGGCCGTCCTGCTGGCCGCCGTCACCCACGCCGGCTGGAACGCGATCGCCCACCGCATCACCGACAAGCTCGTCGGCTTCACGCTGATCGCGGGCGGGGGCGTGCTGATCGGGCTGGCCCTGGCGCCGTTCGCCGCCACGCCCGCGGCCCGGGCGTGGCCGTACCTGTTGTCTTCGGCGGCCATCCACGTCGTCTACTACGCCCTGCTGATGACATCGTTCCGGCTGGGCGACTTCGGGCAGGTCTACCCCATCGCGCGCGGCTCCGCCCCGCTGGTGGTCACCGCGCTCGCGGCCGTTTTCGCGCACGAGGTGCCCGACGGCTGGGCGGCCACCGGCATCGCGGTGTCCTGCGCCGGGCTGACCGGCGTCGCCCTGTGGGGGCTGCGCGGGCACCGGCCGCACTGGGCGGCGATCGGCGCGGCGCTGGCGACGGGGCTGACCATCGCGGCGTACACGGTCGTCGACGGACTCGGCGTACGGGCCTCGGGCTCGCCCCTGGGATACGTCGCGTGGCTGATGGCGATCCAGGGGGTCGTGATCCCGGTGTACGCGGCCTGGCGGTGGCGCGGGCGGACGACCGCCCTGCTGCGGCCGTTCGCCGCCGTGGGACTGCTCGGCGCCGCGCTGTCCGTGGCGGCGTACGGGCTGGTGCTGTGGGCGCAGACGAAGGCGGAACTCGCTCCGATCGCGGCGCTGCGGGAGTCCTCGATCCTCGTCGGCGCGGCGATCGGGGCGGTGTTCTTCAAGGAGCGCTTCGGGGCGCCGCGCATCGCGGCGGCGGGGCTGCTGGTCGTCGGCATCGGCCTGATGCTGCACGCGGGCTGACCGGGCGGCCCCGCGCCGGAGCGGGCCCGTCCTCTTGGGTGCGCGGGTGGCGTGCGAGGGGCACCCTGGAAGCAGATGTTCCGGAGGTGACCGTCATGATGCACACGACTGTGGGATGGCATGTCGAGCTGGAGTTCGAGGAGGACGAGACGCACACGCGGGCGGCGGCGCTCGTGCGCCTGCCCGACGGGTCCGAGGTACGGGGCCACGGCCGGGCCAGCCGGCACTACACCGACACCAATCAGCCGCGGGTCGGCGAGGAGATCGCCGGAGGCCGCGCCCTCAACGACCTCGCCATGGAACTGCTGACCAAGGCGCACGGGGAGATCGACCAGGCGTCCGGGCACACCTCGCACCCCATCCACGTCTGACCGGTCCGGGCAGGCCCTACGCCGGCGACGTCAGGGACGCCCGTACCGCTCCGATCAGCGCCTGCGCCCTCGGGTCCGCCGTCACGCTCGTGCGGAAGCCGTTGGTGACGTAGCCGAAGGCGATGCCCGACTCCGGGTCGGCGAAGCCGAGAGCGCCGCCCCGGCCCGGGTGGCCGAAGGATCCCGGTCCGAGGAGGGGAGAGGCGCTGCCGTGCAGCATGTACCCGAGGCCGAACCGCGTGTTCACCACGAGCACGCGGTCCGGCCCGAAGGAGTGCTCCGCCCGGGCGAGTTTCATGGTCGCCGGGGTGAACAGGCGTCGCCCGCCGTCCACTTCGCCGATCAGCGCGGCGTAGAAGCGGGCGAGGCCGTCGGCGGTGGTGATGCCGTTGGAGGCGGGCAGCGCGGCGGCCCGGTAGGCGGGGTCGTTCTCGTCCGGCAGCGGGCTGATCGCCGCGAACGCGCGCCGGGTCAGCGACCCGGGGTCGGCGTACGCCTCGGCCACCGACCGCTTGGGACGGGTCCGCAGTGCGCCCGCGGACCGCGGGGCCTCGGTCTGCCCCACCCGGCCCGCACGCCCGGTCTCGCGCTCCGGCAGCCCGACCCACAGGTCCGCCCCGACCGGCTCCGCGATCTCGCGCGCGATCCACTCGCCGATCGGGCGGCCGGTCACCCGCAGGACCAGCTCGCCTGTCAGCCAGCTGTACGTCTGCGCGTGGTAGCCGTGGTCCGTGCCCGGCTCCCACAGCGGGGCCTGCGCCGCCACGGCAGCGGCACCGAGCACCGGATCGGCGGCCTGCTCCGGGGTCAACGGGCGTTCCAGCACCGGCACACCGGCCCGGTGCGCGAGCAGGTCGCGGACGCGGGTGCGCTCCTTGCCCGCCGTCTTGTACTCGGGCCAGTACGCCCCCACCGGCGCGTTCAGGTCCAGCTCCCCGCGCTGGTGCAGAAGCAGGAGTACGGCGGCGGCGACGCCCTTGGTCGCCGAGCGCACGATCTGGGCGGTGCCCCGCCCCCAGGGAGCCGAGCCATCCACGTCCTTCGTGCCGGCCCACAGGTCGACGACCTTGTGCCCGTCCCGGTACACGGCCACCGCCGCGCCCCGGTCGCCCAGCCGGTCGAAGTTCGCCGCGAACGCCTCCCCGACCGGCTCGAAGCCCCCGGCCACTGTGCCGTGCACGTCCACGCCCGCGTCCCTCCCTCTGCCTCGCCTACGACCTCGAGCGCAACACGGTGGTCCAGCCTGCGATTCCTGGGTGGCACCCCCCGGGCACGATCGTTACCTCGATGTTGCCGACCCGGCCGGGGCGCAGCCGTCCCGGCCCCGGTGCTCGGCGGCCCGCTCCGGTCGACGACCCCGACGATCCGCCCCGGTCAGCGGACCCGGTCCGCCGCCCGGTCGGCGCGCCGCGCTAGCCGCCACAGCTCCTCGCGCAGTCGCTCGGCCTCCGCCGCGTCCAGCTCCGCCGCCGCCAGCATGGTGCCCGGCACCCGCGCAGCCCGCTCCCGCAGCTCCTCGCCCCGCCCGGTGACCGCGACCAGCACCGACCGCTCGTCGCGCGCCGAGCGCTCCCGGCTCACCAGGCCGGCGGCCTCCAGGCGCTTCAGCAGCGGCGACACCGTGCCGTAGTCGAGACGCAGGGCCGCGGCCAGTTCCTTCACCGTCGTCTCGCCGCGCTCCCAGAGCACCAGCAGCACCAGGTACTGGGGATAGGTGAGCCCCAGCTCGTCGAGGAGCGGCCGGTACGCGGCGGTCACCGCGCGCTGCGCCGCGTACAGCGCGAAGCACAGCTGGTGGTCCAGGAGCAGCGACCCGGCCGCCCCCTGGTTCTCGTCCCGGTTCGTCACGCGCCCATTGTCACGGAGCGCGGGTCGAAGCCGAAGGGCAGCTCCAGCCGGTGGGCGCCCATCAGCGCCTCGTCGGAGAGGAGTTCGCCGGTCGGGCCGTCCGCGGCGATCACACCGTCGCTGAGGATCAGCGAGCGCGGGCACAACTCCAGTGCGTACGGCAGGTCGTGGGTGACCATCAGGACCGTCACGTCCAGCGAGCGCAGGATGTCCGCAAGTTCGCGGCGCGAGGCCGGGTCGAGATTGGACGACGGCTCGTCCAGCACCAGGATCTCCGGTTCCATGGCGAGCACGGTCGCCACCGCCACCCGGCGGCGCTGGCCGAACGACAGGTGGTGCGGCGGGCGTTCGGCGAAGTCCGCCATGCCGACCCGCTCCAGCGCGGTGCGCACCCGCTCCTCCAGTGCCGCCCCCTTCACTCCGGCCGCCGCCGGCCCGAACGCCACGTCCTCCCGCACGGTCGGCATGAACAACTGGTCGTCCGGGTCCTGGAAGACGATGCCGACCTTCTGCCGGATCTCGGCCATGTGCGCGCGCCCGACGGGCAGTCCGGCCACCGTGACGGTGCCGGTCCCGCCGCTCAGGATGCCGTTGAGGTGCAGCACGAGGGTGGTCTTGCCGGCGCCGTTCGGGCCGAGCAGGGCGACCCGCTCCCCGCGCGCGATGCGGAAGTCCACGCCGAACAGGGCCTGGTGGCCGTCGGGGTAGGCGAAGGCGAGGCCGGAGACCTCCAGGGAGGCGGGGGGAGCGGCAGTCACAGGATCCATCCCAGCAGACAGACGACGAGGGCGGCGAAGGGGAGGGCGAGGGCGTACGACCACTGCGCCCGGGAGGCGGTCACCTCGTCGATCACCGGCATGGCACCGGCGTAGCCGCGGCTGACCATGGCCAGGTGCACCCGCTCGCCGCGCTCGTAGGAGCGGATGAACAGCGCGCCCGCCGACTTCGCGAGCACGCCCCAGTGCCGGATCCCGCGCGCCTCGAAGCCGCGCGACTCCCGGGCGATCCGCATCCGCCGCATCTCGTCGGTGATGACGTCGCCGTAGCGGATCATGAAGGAGGCGATCTGCACGAGCAGCGGCGGGACCCTGAGGCGCTGCAGGCCGAGGAGGAGTTCGCGCAGTTCGGTGGTGGCGGCGAGCAGGACCGAGGCGGCGACGCCGAGGGTGCCCTTGGCCAGCACGTTCCAGGCGCCCCACAGGCCGTGCACGCTCAGCGACAGACCGAGGACGTGCACCCGCTCGCCCTCCGCGACGAACGGCATGAGCACCGCGAACGCCACGAACGGCACCTCGATCAGCAGCCGCCGCAGCAGGAAGCCGGCCGGCACCCGGGCCGCGTACGCGACGAGGGCCAGCAGGACGGCGTACAGGGCGAAGGCCCACATCGCCTCGCGCGGGGTCGAGACGACCACGACCACGAAGGCGAAGGCCGCGGCGAGCTTGGTGTGCGGCGGCAGGCCGTGCACGGGCGAGTGCCCGTGCCGGTAGAGCTTGTGCGCGTGCCCGGCGCCCATGTCAGACGCCCCGCGAGGAGGAAGCGGCGGACTCGGCGGCGCCACGGCGCCTGCGCACGGCCCAGAACACCGTGCTGCCCGCGACGACGGTCGCGCCGACGCCGATCACGCCCGCGAGACCGCCGGACAGGCGGGCGTCGGAGACGTCCCTGACGCCGTAGCCGGCGAGCGGGGAGCCGTCGGAGGCGTGCCGCCCGGTCTTCTTGTCGATGCCCTGGTCGTGGGCGACCTTCTCCAGCCCGTCCGGGCTGGCGGAGGCGTAGAAGCTGACGAAGCCGGCCAGGACGAGGGAGGCGATCAGGCCGGTGAGCCACATCTTGCGGTGGTGGGGGTACCTCCCTGCTCGAGCGGAGCCGAGAGCTTGGGGGAGGGCGGTGGCGGGGACCGGGCGGGCGGGCGGTGCGTCGACCAGTTCGCCGTTCACCCGGAGCTTCAGCCGCTGCCGCAGTCCCCGCGCGCCGTACACGAGGTCCGGCCGTACGGCGATGACGGCGCCGACGGTCAGCGCGGTGATCACGGCCTCGCCGAGGCCGATGAGGACGTGGACGCCGATCATGGCGGTGGCGACCTTGCCGATGGCCACGTCGGTGGTGCCGCCGAGCGCGTAGATCAGGGTGAAGGCGACGGCGGCGGCCGGGACGGAGAGCAGGGCGGCGGCGAAGGAGGCCACGGTGACCGAGCGGCGCCCGCGCGGCAGCACCTTCACCAGGCCGCGGAAGACGGCGTACCCGACGACCGTCGTGACGAGCGCCATGTCGGTGATGTTGACGCCGAGCGCGGTCAGCCCGCCGTCGGCGAAGAGGATGCCCTGCATCAGCAGGACGACGGAGACGCACAGGACACCGGTGAAGGGGCCGACGAGTATCGCGGCGAGCGCCCCGCCCAGGAGATGGCCGCTGGTCCCGGCCGCCACGGGGAAGTTCAGCATCTGCACGGCGAAGATGAACGCAGCGACCAGGCCGGCCAGGGGCGCGGTCCGCTCGTCGAGCTCCCGGCGGGCCCCGCGGAGACTGACCGCGAGGGCACCCGCGGCGACGGCTCCGGTGGCGGCGGACAGAGGGGCGTCGATGAATCCGTCAGGCACATGCACGGTTCGATGATAGAGGCTTGTTGCGAACTCCTTGCAAGAGCGAGAAGGTCGTGCGTGCCGGACGGGAGGCGCGCGAGGGGTGTGAGATGCCGGGCCCTCGACGGGCGCCCTCGGGAAAATGTGCGACGCTGGAGGGGAAGCGGAAGCATATCTTTCGGATAGGTCACCCAGCGTGAGGGGTCGTCCGATGTCGGTAGTCGAACAGTACGCACGAGCTCACATAGTCACGGACCACGACCTGCAGGATGACAACGCTGCCGTACCGGTCGTCCTGCGCTACGACCCCGAGGCCGACCCGCGTGTGGTGCGCATCGGACTTCCCGGCCCCCACGAGTGGGCGTTCCCCCGGACGCTGCTGGAACAGGGCCTGCGCGCCCCGACCGGCACCGGCGCCGTCCGGGTGTGGCCCTGCGGCCGGGTGCAGGCAGTGATCGAGTTCCACTCCGCCGGGGGCGTCGCGGTGGTCCAGTTCGAGACCAAGACGCTCATCCGCTTCCTGCAGCGGACCTACCGGGCAGCCGCGGAGTCCGTCGCGGAGCCCGTCGCGGAGCCCGTCGGACACCGGTGACGTCGCGGAGCCCGTCGGACACCGGGGACGTCGCGTCGCGGGCGGGACTCAGCTCCCCGTCCTCAGCAGGGTCGCCACGATCGGGCCCGCCGTGTCGCCCCCGTGGCCGCCCTGCTGCACCACGCCAGCGGCCGCGAGGTCGCCGCGGTAGGCGGTGAACCAGCCGTTCGGCTTCTTCTGGCTGTCGACCTCCGCCGAGCCGGTCTTCGCGCCGTAGTCCGGGCCGAGACCGGACATGGCCTCGGCGGCCGTGCCGTAGTCCGCGGTGAACTTCATCAGCTCCCGCAGCTGGGACAGCGTGGACGCGGACAGCGTGCGGGAGGCCGTGGCGAGCGTGCGGCCGTCGGCCTTCGGGGACACCAGATACGGCTGGTGGAAGCTGCCCGTCCTGACCGTCGCGGCCACCGACGCCATGTTCAGCGGGTTCATCCGCACCCCGCCCTGGCCGATCAGCGAGGCCGCCATCTGGGCCGCGCTCTGCACCGGCACCGCGCCGTCGAAGGACGGCACACCGATCGCCCAGTTGTTCATCGACAGACCGAAGACCTGCTGGGCCTGCCGCGTCAGGTCGGCGTTGTCGAGCTTGCCGGCCTGGCTGATGAAGGCCGTGTTGCAGGAGCGGGCGAAGCTCGCCTTGAACGTGCCGTTCTTGATCTCGAAGTCGTCGTCGTTGTGGAACTTCCACCCGCCGTAGGTGAAGGTCTTCGGGCACGGGTGCTGCTTGTCGGCCGACGCGAGGTGCTTGTCGATCAGCAGCGAGGAGGTGATGACCTTCATCGTGGAGCCGGGGGCCAGGGAACCCTGGAACGCCGTGTTGAAGCCGTGGTCGGTGTTCGCCACCGCCAGGATCTCGCCGGTCGACGGCCGCACCACGACCACCGACGCCCGCTTCCGCTTGGCCACCTGCTTCTCGGCGACCGCCTGGAGGGTCGGGCTCAGCGTCGTCCGCACCGTGCCCGGGGTGCCCTTGCTCAGCTCCACCAGCGTCTTGTCGGAGAGTTCGGCCTTCTGCGACGCCTTGCCGCGGATCACCCGCAGTTCGACGCCGGCCTTGCCGCCGGCCGTCTTGCCGTACTTCTCGCGCAGCCCGTCCAGCACGGTGCCCAGCGACGGGTAGTGGGCCGTGGTCAGCTCGTCGCCGTCGCGGTCCAGCGCCTTCACCGGTGGGGTGCCGGAGGCGCCCGTCACCAGGGTGTCGCCGTCCTTCAGGTCGGGGTGGACGACGGAGGCGTGCCAGTCGACCACCGGCTTCCCGTCGGTGGCGCGCCGGACGACGGTGAGTGCGCTGTCGTACGCCAGCGGCTTGGTCAGCCCCTTGTACGCCACGGTCGCCCGCACGGAGAACGGGACCTTGCCGCCGGTGCCCGTGCCCGCGGTCAGCGTGATCTGCTCCAGGTGGGCGTCCCGGGTGTAGCCGGTGAGCAGGGCGGTGGCCGCGGCGGAGTCGTTGGTGGCGGCCGCCGCCTCGGCGGGCCTGCCGTGCTGCCACGCCGTCAGGAAGCGCTCGGTGGTGGTCCGCACCTCGGCCGCCGTCAGCGGGCCGGTCTTCACCGAGTCGTGGTGCCGTGGCGCGGACGTGGCCCCCTTGCCGTCCTCGGCCGCCGGTCCGCCACCCCACAGCGCGTACGCGCCGAAACCGGCGCCGCCGACGGCGACCACGGCGATCACTCCGCCGAGTACCGCCGGATTCGTTCTCCGCTGCTCGGTGACGCGCCTTCTCTTGCCCACTGCCTTCCGTCCTTCACGATTCCCCAGGGCCCCCGCCACCCTCACGCACCCCAACGACGGCTCCTACCCTAGAGGCCCGTTCCGCGTGCGCGACTTCGGACACCTGTCCGTAGCAGACCTGCGACATTAGCCCGGGGGCACGGCGTGATGGACGGGCGGGGTCCCGTGGCCGGGGGCTCGGCTCGGGGTGGTGGACGGGCGGGGTCCCGTGGCCGGGGGCCGCCTCAGCGGCCCGCGCGCAGCACGGCCGCCACGATCGGGCCCGCCGCGTCGCCGCCGTGCCCGCCCTCCTGGGTCATCGCGGCGGCGGCCACGTCGTCCCGGTAGCCGGTGAACCAACTGTTGGACTTCGCCTGCCCGTCGACCTCGGCGGAGCCGGTCTTCGCGCCGATGCGCCCGGTCAGCCCGGACATCGCGACGGCCGCGGTGCCGCTGGTGGCGGTGCGGTTCATCATCTGCCGCAGCTGGGCGACCGTGCCCGCCGACAGGCCCTCGGCCCGGGCGAGTTCACGGTCGTCGAGGTCCTGCGGGACGATGACGGGCTGCCGGAACGCGCCCGTCATCGCGGTGGCCGTCACCGACGCCATGTTCAGGGGGCTCATCTGCACCTGGCCCTGGCCGATGAGGTCGGCCGCCTTGTCCGGGCCGCCGGAGGCGGGGACCGAGCCGTCGAAGGACGGAATGCCGGTCTTCCAGTTGTCCCGTCCGAGCCCGAAGCGCCGCTCCGCCTCCTCGTTCAGGGACTCGACCTTCAGGGAGTCCGCGAACTTGATGAAGGCGGTGTTGCAGGAGCGGGCGAAGCTCTCCGAGAGCGTCGCCCGGGGGTCCGGGGCCATGTCCTTGAGGTTGTGGAAGGTCTGGCCCTCCCACATCGCGTCGGGCGGGCAGGGCGCGGCGCCGCTCGCCGTCGTGAGTCCCGTGTCGATGAGGGTCGCGGCACTGACGATCTTCATGGTGGAGCCGGGGGCGAGCCGGCCGAGGAAGGCCGCGTTCCAGCCGTCGGCGCGGTGGTTGGCCACCGCGAGCACCTCGCCGGTGGAGGGCTTGACCGCGACCACGGACGACTCGGCGTACCGTTGCACCGCTTGCTCGGCCGCCGCCTGCGCGCTCGCACGGAGCGTCGTGCGCAGTCTGCCCGGGCGGCCCTTGGCGAGGGTGACCAGCGGGGTCTCGGCGGCGTCGGCGCCTTCGCCGCTCTCGTGCCGGATGCTCAGCTCGACGGCGGGAGTGCCCCCTGCCTTGTCCCCGTACTTGGCGCGTAGTTCGTCCAGAATCGGCCCGAGAGAGGGGTACTTGTCCTTCGTCAGCACCTTGCCGTCGCGGTCCACCGCCTCGATCGGCGGGGCGGCCGACTCCCCGGTGGCGAGCGTGTCGCCCTTCTTCAGCGCGGGATGCACGACGGACGGCTGCCAGTCGACCAGCGGGCGGTGGGTGTTGGTGCCGCGCACCACGGTCAGCCGGCTGCGGTAGGCGAGCGGCTCGGACTTGCCGCCGAAGGACACGGTGGCCCGCACCGAGAAGGGCACGGTGGCGCCGGTGGCCGCGCCGGGCGTGATCCTGACGTCCGTGATGTGCGCGTCCCGCCCGTAGGCCGACAGCAACCGCTGGGCCGCGTCGGGGAAGTTCGTGTACGACGCCGCGGTCGCCGCCCGCCTCTTCTCCCAGGCCGCGAAGAACTTCGCCGAGGTGTCCTTCACCTCGTCCCCGCTCGGCGGCCCGGTCCGCACGGGCGCGGGCCCGCCGGCACCGCTGAGCGCGGACACCACGTTGAACGCCCCGTACCCGGCCCCGCCCACCAGCACGACGACCACCCCGCCGACGATCGCCGCCTTGACCCCCTTGCGCATGGAAGCGCTCCCTCCCCGTTTCTCTCCCGCACTGTAAGTGGCGGGAGGGGCTTCTGTGAGGGCTGTTTTCGGATGTTGGCCGAACTTGCGGCTTGGAGCGCGTGTGTACCGAGTGGGAGTGGTACGACGGACCGCGCGCCGGCCTCGCCGCGGTACCGAGGTGAGCGGGTGCGTGCCTGGGGCAGCTCACGCTAGCCCGCGGACCGGACCGGGCCCTGCGTCTGTTCGTCGGTGGCCGATCGACGGCCTCCGTACGAGGCGACCAATGCGTCGGCGACGGCCGCCGCGTCCGCTTCGGCCACCTCCGCCGGGTACTCCGGCAGCAGGTCGTCCCAGACGGGCATCCACGAGCCGTACAGCTGGACCTGCCCCTCGGGCCGGGCGAAGAACCAGATGTGCAGGTGTGCGGCTCCGTCCCCGATCCGGTGGACGTGGGCTCGGGAGACATGGGGCAGTGCCTGCACATGGCGGACGATGTGAGTGGTGAGCACCCCCAGTTCGGCGGCCATCTCGTCGGGCAGATCCGCCATGTCGTAGTGGTCGCGGGGGTACAGCATCAGCACCAGCGGCACACCGACGCCCGTGACCCGGGCCAGTCGCCAGTGGTCGTCGAACCAGATGCCTTCGTCTCGGGCGCGGCACACGTCGCAGTCCGCCGGGTCCTCGCCATGCCGATCCGGCTCGGGCAGAACGGGCGGGCGCAGCGGCGCGACGCGAAGCCCGTCGGGCTCGAACGGGCTTATCTCCCAGCCGGTCATCCGTGCCAACGGAAGCCGGAGCTCACCATCCGCGGCCGCACGTGCGTGGTCGTAAAACTCATCGGGTCGCAAGGCCATGATCGGAGACTAACGGGGCCCATGGGTGTTCCGACGGCCGATGGGATCAGCGACGTTGGGCGGGCGGTGCCCTGCCCGGGCCGTCTCCGGGTCGTCCGAGGGTGGCCGGCACCCACCGCCGACCACCACCAACGGCCACGAGGGCGCGGCCGATCGCCGTGCCCTCGTGGTGTGTCCGCCCAGCTAGACCCAGGTGTCCAGCCACATCCGCGCCCGCCAGTCGTCGATCGGGATGGCGGTGCCGGTGTAGAGGGGCCAGAAGTAGATGAAGTCTGCGCGATCCGGCCCCGTAGGGCCCCAACCAGGGCGTTTGCCTCTAGCCGTAGTCACGTCAGCGTGCGTGGGCCGTCTTGGGGCCGTAGCGTTGTTCAAGCAGATTGGCCTCATGCCGAAGCCTGCCGGGACTAGGCCCTGCTTCTGACGGTCACGCCGAAGGCCATCTCAACGCGGAAGGCCCCGGCCGGCCATCTCTGGGCCGCGAGCGGTATCAGGCCGCCTTCAGGTGGGCAATCCAGTCCACCAGTATTACGGTTTGGGCGACCCTTGGGCGTCGCGACAAATCTCATCTTTCGGACGATAATGGACATGGTCAGAAACTAGGCTGATGGAGGGTTTGCGATGCCGCGTCCAGAGAGTCGAGAAGGCGAGTATCCGCAGCCGGATAATCGACAGCCACTATTTCGCCCGGGCACTATTAAAGCCAGAGGGATTCGTAGCATGCAACAGGACTCTAAAGCGAAAGCGACCGTGACAAGGGGTGCGTTGGCGCGGGTGTTTAAAGGTGATGCAATGCCTAAAGGGTAGTGTCACATTCGATGCATGGGGGCGAGATGAGGCCTAAAAGTCAGAGTTGGCGGATGCGAGTATTACGCCGCGTATCCAACCAGCGCAAGAATGAAGTTGAAACGTCCAACGACGAAGCTCTCACTGGCGAGGTATCCGGCCCAGAAGTGGCCAAGATGGTGGACAGCCTCCTGGACAAGGAGAGGTCTGCAAGCACAGCGATGATGGCGCGAGCCCTGACTGTTGTGACAACGTCCGCCACTCTGGTTACTCTGCTACTGGGCTTTGCGACCCTGAGTATTCAGGAGCGTGCGCTCCCGAGCGTGCCATGGTTTCTCAAGGCAGCATGGATCCTTGCTGTGCTCTTTTTGGTTTCCGCTGCAGTGGTTGGTTTGATTCTGAACGCAGACATCAAGAGTGAGGTTAGGAAGCTCAGCTATGAGGGACTTAGTGTGGTTTTCGAGTATGCCGAGGTTTGGAACGCTCCGCCGGTAGATGTAACGCGTGGTATCGCTCTCGATGAGGCGGGTGTTCTCGCTGATGAGCGAGAGGCGAACTTCACTAGGCATCGCTTGTTGGGTGCGGCCATTGTTCTTGAGGTTCTAGGAGTCGTATTCGCGGGCGTATCGGTAGGTATTGTTGTCTCGATCGTTTGATCGATTCGACGGCCGGGCCTACTCCGCCCGGCATGTCGCTTGTCCTCCTGACCTCTCGCAGCGAAGCGCGAACGGTGTCAGCGAAGGGTGGTGACCCGCTAGGTTCCTCGGCGAAGGTTGAGTGGCTTTGGGGCCTGGCTGACTGGGGACGCGGTTTTCCGGTGAGCGCGAGCCGCTTCGTCTCCCCCAGTACTGTGGCCTCGTATGACCGACTCCGAGATCGAGATCACCACGACCCTGGTCCATGACCTGCTGCAGGAGCAGCATCCGGACCTTGCAGGGCTGGCCATTCGTGAGGTGGCGGGTGGATGGGACAACCAACAGTGGCGTCTTGGCGACGAGTTGGCCGTGCGCATGCCGCGTACAAAACGTGCCCCGGACCTCCAGCGCAAAGAATGCCGATGGCTTCCCGTCCTGGCTCCGCGCCTGCCGCTCCCGGTCCCGAACCCTGTACGGACTGGTGAACCGTCCGCACGCTTTCCGAAGCCTTGGACCATCATGACGTGGGTTCCCGGCGAGCCGCTGGACCACACCTCGATCAGTCGCGGCGCCCACGCGGCCGACACTCTGGCGGGCTTCCTCAGGGCGCTCCATGTGGAGGCGCCCGCCGAGGCGCCGAACAGTTCGGACCGTGGCGCTCATCCCAAGAAGTGCACGGACGGCTTCGACCACTTCTTTCAAGCTGTTATTCCCGGAGGCATTGCCGACGAGGTCCGGGCCGTTTGGAAGGATGCCGTTGCGGTCCCCGAGTGGGAGGGCCCGCCGGTATGGGTGCACGGTGACCTTCACCCCGCAAATGTCGTCGTCTCGGACGGCACACTGTCGGGCGTGATCGACTTCGGTGACATGTTCGCCGGCGATCCGGCGTGGGACCTCGCGGCTGCATGGGTGGTCCTTCCCGCAGGCGCCGCCTCACGGTTCTTCGACGTGTACGCGCATGCGGACGGGGCGACGATCCGGCGTGCCCGCGGGCTGGCGGCTCTGAAAAGCCTGTTCCTCATGGTTATGGGCCAGAACGGAGACCGGGGCCTTCCTGGCGGCAAGCCGGCATGGGGACTCGCAGGCCAGGCGGCGCTCAATCGTGTTCTGAGCGGCGATTTGCCGTAGAGACGGAGGGACGAGCCTCAGAGGCCCACTCGCTCCCATCCGTTCGGTCTCGCGAGCTGGGTGCTCAATCTTCGGTGAGAAGGCTCAACCTTCGCTACGACAGGTCACCTCCTAAGGGCCCGCCTGTCCCTGTGGCTCATCGGTTGTATCAAAGGTCTGCATCCTTGGTGCCTCCAGGAAAAAGCCATCGACGGCACTCCTAGTACGTCCTTCGCTGCTCGGCATGAGGTGTGTGTACGTCCTGAGCGTAAACCCCGGATCGCTGTGTCCGAGGTACTGGCTCAGGGCTCGGATATTCTCGCCAGCGTCAAGGAGAACGGACGCGTAGAAGTGCCTCAGCGCATGCATGCCATGCTCGGGGGCCGACGCGTACCGCTCGCCCGCCTCTCGCGCCGGGATGATGCCGGCGGCGGCCAGAGCGGGCTTCCAGTGGTGGTCGTTGAAGTTACTCACGCGGACGTGATTGCCCTCCGGCCCGCTGAAGAGCAGCCGCTTCGTCACGGGCGGGCCGTCGGGCGTGCGCCACGGGAGTGTCACGTCGATCGGCTCGAACTCCTGCGAGTGGTCCCGGAGCGCGGTGGCCACGGCCTTGGGAAGCGGCACGTCCCGGACCTTGCCACCCTTCGGCAGCGCGAAGACGTACTTGCCCCGGATGCGCTTGAGCTGATGGCCGACGGTCAGCCAACCGCCCGCATCGTCGAGCTCATCAACGGCCAGGCCGAAGATCTCGCCCTGCCGCAATCCGCACCCTGCCCCGGCATCCACGGCGGCCTGGTAGCGCCGGGGAAGCGCTGCGCGTACGTCGAAGACCTGGACGGTGGTCCACGGGGTGACCCGCGGCTTGCCCGGCTTGGGGAGCTGGACCGTACGCGCACGGCAGGGGTTCTTGCTCAGCAGTCCGTCATCCACTGCCGCGCTCAGAGCAGCGGAGACGGTACCGACGATGATGCGGCGGTGGGACTCTGCCGGCACCGTGTTTTCCAGGGCGGCGATCCATGTGCGGATGTGCTCCGGCTTGAACGAACCGAGCGGGCGTGAGCCGATGTGGGGGTAGGCGTGCAGCCGTAGCCGTCGCTCCGCGGCCTCACGGCTGTTGATTTCGCCCGTGTGTGCCTTGACCCAGCGTTCCGCGTACTGCCGGAACGTCGTCCGCGAGGTGCGCGGATCCACGTACTGACTGCGCGACATGTCCGCTTCGATCTGCGCGAGCCACTGCTTGGCCAGCCGCAGTTCCTTGTCCCGGAACGACTTGCTCTTTTCGGTGCCGTCCGGCCCCACATACCGGGCCCGGTACCGCAGACCCGTTCCGTGGCGGTCGGTCTTGACCTTGACGGGCTTGCCGTCGGGGCCGGTGACGGTCTTGAACCAGCGGTCTTGGATGTGACCTGCCATGTAGGGCTTGGTCCCTTCTGGGCATGGGACGGGGAGGGCCACGGTGTGACCCTCCCCGGACGAATTGACTGGGTGCCTGACCGCGTCAGGCGGCGTCGACGTCGGTGTTCTTGCGGCTGGTCACGTAGGCGCGTACGTCGACGGGGTCGTAGCGAAGGTGCTTGCCGATGCGGAAGCCGGGCGGGCCGACGCGTTTCTTGCGCCACTGGTAGACGGTCTCTTTCGGCACCTCGAACATCTCGGCAATGTCGTCGGGAGTGAGGTAGCGGTCGGGGAGGCCACCCCGGAGAGTGGTGCGGGCGTCGGCGTGGGGAAGGGCGGGGGCACTCAAGACGTCCTCCACGTATTGAGTCCGCATTGCCGTGTGTCGCGACTCAATCGACTCAGGGACCGTTGCGGGGCGGTGTGAGTCGATTGAGTCGCGACACGGGCTACTGCGGGTCGGACAGGCTGAGGGTGATCCCGGTGTACGTCGGCACCTGCCGGCCGTACTGGTCGCGGGGACGGGCTCGGTGCAGCTGCGGGACGACGGATTGCAGGTTGCGGCCGAACATCTGCTTCGTGCCGACGGCGCGCACGCCGTTGTCCTCGGCCCACTCGCGCCAGACCGCCCACAGCGTGTCCACGGGCACCGTGCAGTCGTGCCCGATGGTGCAGCGCTCGCGGACGAACGCGCTCGTTGGGGACGCGGTGTCCTGCATGATGACGACCGATTCCCGCGAGGATGCCGGTTCGGTGATGCGGCCGATGCGCTGAAGCCGGGCGAGCCCCTCGAGGGCCCAGTTGAGGATGCCGGGCATTTCAGCGGCGAGCCGCTCCGTGAGCCCGGTGTCTTCCCTGCCGAGCCACGAGACGGTCATGTTCAGCACCACGAACCGGCGGGCGATGACCCCGGAGGAGTCGCCGAAGTTCGGCAGCTCATTGGTGAGGATCATCAGTCGCGTGGGCAGCTTGCCGGTCCATGGGTCGCGGAACTTGCGGTCGATGTCGATGGTGTCCTCACCCGAGATGGTGAGGAGCCGTTCGACGACCTGGCCGCCGTCCTTTCCGGACAGCCGCGCGTCGGAGATGACCGCGAGCGGCTTGCCCAGCAGGGACGAGAGCCCGAAGTTGCTGCCGAGGCCGGCGAGGGTGGGCCCGGCGAGGTTGTCGCGCCCGACGAGTTCCTTGAGGACACGGGCGATGGTGCCCTTGCCGGAGCGGGACGGTCCCTTGATGAGCAGGATCTTCTGTTGGTCCGTGCGGCCGGACAGCACGTAGCCGAACCACTCCTGCAGGGCGTTGACCGCGTCGGGGTCGGTGGGCCAGATCTGCCGCAGAAAGTGTTCCCAGGTAGGGGCGGTGGCCTGCGGGTCGTAGTCGTACGGGACGGAGACGAGGTTGAAGAATCGCGGACTGTGCGGCAGCAGAGCCCGGTCCCGGATCCGTAGCAATCCGTTCTGGCACGCCACGATGGGGCACCGGTCCTGCGCGTCCTCCCGGTCCCGGTCGATCCAGACGGGGGCGTCCACTTCGGTGGGCAGGAGGGTGACTGCCCCGAGCGCGTCGAGAAGGTTGCTGATCTTCTGCTTCGTCGGCGCCCAGTCGCGTTGTTCGGGCCGTCCATCCTTGCCCGGGATGCTGAAGTTGGCGTGCTCCAGCCGGGTGTACATAGCCGCGCGCATCTGCGCCTCGTCCACCTCGCGCCAGCAGGTACCGGTCCAGCGCATCCACGAGCCGCGCCAGCGTCGGCACACAAGCTGTCCGTCCTCGGTCTGCCAGTCAGGCAGCAGTCGTCGGGCAACGGCCAAGGGGTTGGACGGTGGGGGCAGTTCTTCCACGTCGGTCATGCGGCGGCCCTCCCTTCCTGGGAGCTGCGGAGAGGGCAGGCGTTGCGGTGGGCTTCGTGGTCGGTGAGCAGGGCGAGAATCCGTTGCTTGCCGACGGCGCTTCGGTCCCGGCCGCACTCGCACTTCGAGGTAGCCGTGGGTACGGCGCCGGGCGGCGTGACGATGTGGAGCCACGCGATGGGGTAGCGGTCGTCGCCACGGTGCGGCTCAGAGCGAAGAGCAGTTCGGACGCCCTTACGGGCGGCGCCTTTGGGCTCGCCCACTGCCGGAGGTGCGACGGCCGGTTCGGCGGCGTGCAGCCCGGTGGGCTGATGGGGTCGGCCTTCCAAGGGGGAGCGGCGGGGTGTGTTCATGCCGCGTCCCGGGGTCGGGCTTTGCGGATGGAGCTGTCCAGGGCGCTGCGGATGGTGGCGCGGCACTCGGCAGCGGTGAGTCCCCGTTCCTCACCCGCCCCTTGGAAGGCCTCCTCTGCCACGTGCCGGGGCAGGTCGCCCCACGCGACGAAGCGCCCCACCTTGAAGGCGCATCGGTTCAGCGTGACGTTGCGCAGCCCGTCCGGGGCCGCCGCAACGACGGCGCATTCGGCGTCCAGGGCGGCCAGCGCAGCACGGCTGCCGTCGACTGCAGGGGGCCTGAGAGGACCTGCGGGGCGGGTGGGGGCGGGTTGAAGGATGGTTCGCAGCCACGTGGGCAGTGCGGCCGTTTTAGCGCCGCACAGCGCTTCGTATAGTCCGGTGGGGGTGATGCTGCCGGCGGCGACGACGTAGCCGCCCCACGCACGAGTGTCGACGGAATCGGCAACGGTGCCAGCCGTATTGGACAGCCGCAGGTCGTCCGGGACGGTGAAGTACAGGTGCTGTCCGCCGCTCGCGGTCCGGGTCCGGTAGGTGGAGGGGACGGTGTGGCCGGCGCGCTCGCAGAGCGCCCCGAAGGTCGTCGCGCCGCAAGGCGCGTCCGAACTGCTTTTGTCCTTGGGCACGTCCAGGTCGACGACCAGCAGCCCGGAGGGGCCCGTGGCAATGCCGACGTTGAACGGCGCCCGTGACCAGGCAGCGCGGATGCGGTCCGGGTCGGTGGTGGCGCGCTGCTCCCACTTCTGGTGGCCGCGCTCGCACGGTCCGGTGCCGGTGCAGGCTTTCTCGCCGTGCAGGGCCGGGCGCTTGGTGCCGGTTCGCAGGGGGAAGACGTGCCAGCCGCGCGCGGCGGCGTTCAGCGCTGCGGACAGCAGCGCAGACCGGGGGGCATGGGTCATGCTGGGGGTCTCCAGTTCTCTTGGCAGTGCTGGGTGACAAGGGCGGCCCCGATTCATTGGCGTGAGTGGGGGGCCGCCCTTGGCGTAGCTACTGGTTCTTGGCCCAGTGGGCGTACTCCTGGCGGACGTAGCCGCGCGGGTTGGTGGCTGTGGCCGGGTGCTCCGCCCGGTACGGGTTGCCGTGGCACTCGCTGTGGTCGCAGTCGTGCGCCATGAGCTGGTGGGCGGCTTTCGTGGCCATCTCCGCCGCGTCACCGGTAACGCCGTCTCGCTCGTCGCACAGCGCGATGCGGTCCAGCAGCGCGGCCTTGCGGAGCCAGAACTCCCGCCCCAGGTGCTCGCCGAACGGCTTGTCGGCGGCGGCCCGGGCGGTCCATCCGATTTCGCGGATGATGCTCGGCGCGAGCGCGTATGCGTCGTCCGGCGTCGGCCACGATCCCGTTTCGGGGCGATGGTCGGCCGTCACGTACAGGCGGGTGCGCCCGCCGTCGCGTGTGGCGTACTGGCGTACGGCGCCAGCGGTGAACACACCGCTGAGCGCGGCGGTGATCCGGTCGGTGTCGTCCGGTTCGCAGATGACGCGGATCTCGAACACGTCTCTCCTATCGGGGTCTTCAGCCGTGGAACTGGCTGCGCTTGATGACGGCCTTGCGGATGTTGACGGTGCTGCCGCGGCCGCCGGCGACGGCGCGGACTGGGGCGCGCCAGGCGAGCACGGCGAGGGCGACCCAAACCAGGGCTCCCGAGCCGGCTCCGGCGATCGCGTTGAGGGCTTCACCCACGCCGTAGCCGACTCCGGCCGCCAGGGCGCCGCCCCCGATGCCGGCGCCCATGAAGCGCTGCGCGATGGGGTCGAGCAGGGGGAGTGGGGTCAGGTCGCGCGGCTCGGGGCGCGGCGTCGGCGGTGGGGCGAGGTCCTTGGGCATGGGGACCATGCGCCCGTAGGCGTCGGGCACCCAGACGATCGGTCCGCGTTCCGCGGCCAGTTCGACGCGCGCCAGTTCGGGTGCGTACGGCTCGGTGGGCACCGAGTGCGTGGGTGTGGGCAGCGGCGGTTCGTTCACGGCGGTGCTCCTCACAGGTTGGGGAGTGCGTTGACGACGGCGCTCATCAGGGCGTTGACGGTGTCGGCGGCGCCGGTGGACGCGAGGTAGAAGCCGAACATCACGGCGACGAACGCTGAGCCGTAGCCGAGGGCCTTCGAGCGCAGCAGGAAGAGCAGGACAAGCCCGGACAGGAGGACCATCGAGACGGTCACGGCCATGAGAGGCTCTCCTTCACATCAAGGCGGGCAGGGAGGCGAAGCGGTGGGGGGACGGATCCAGGTCAGCGCGCGGGTTGTGGAACGGGTTCAGCGGGACTTCCCGGACCCTGAAATCGCCGCGGTGGTGGTCGAGCTGCTGGAGGAGTGGGGTAACACGTGGCCCGATTGGCAGGTCGACCGCGTCCAGTCCGCGATCGTGCTGTATGCGGCGGGTGACGTGGAGCAGGTGATGGCGCTGCTCGAAGTGGCGTATGTCGACTTCCGGGATGCCCTGATCGCCACCGGCTTCGCCCGCGCAGACTGGCAGGAGCTCATGGAGGTCGCGTTCGGCACGAAGTGAGCCGTCTGCCGTCATCAGCGGATGCCGGCGCGATAGATGCGCGCCCAGCGGTTGTAGAGCCAGCGGCCGAGGCGGATGCGCTTGCCGCTGGCGTGGCAGCGGCGGCAGTCCTTGCCGCGCTTGGGCCGTCCCTTGTGGTCGGTCTTCAGTGCGTGGCCCATGCCGCGACACTTGCGGCAGTCACCGAACGGCGAGGCCGCACACAGTCCGATGTAACCGAGTGTGACGGCGAGCAGGCAGGTGACAGCGAGTAGAGCGGGGGTCATGATGGGCCCTCCGGGCGGGATTCCAGGGGTTTCCGCAGGTGGGCCGCTATCCGCTAGCGGCCTGATCAAGGTGGTTTTGGGGCGCTAGCGGGGCCGCTAACGTTAGCGGGGTCTGCCGCTAGCGCTAGCGGCCCCGAGTGGTCAGCCCACGTCCCGATTTCCGTTACGCTCCGCAATCGCGGTGGTGATGTGGGAGCGGTCGACGCCGCGCCGGTTGACGACCTTGCCGTCCATCCGACGGCCCACCTGAATCGTGCTCACCCCGTGCGGCTTGAGCGCTGCGGCGAGCGCGTCGGGGTCCCACCCGTCGTAGACATCCGAGCGCAGCTCGGCGAGCCGCGCGACGACGGTTTCCGACCACACCTTGGCTTCCTTGGCCGGGATCACGGCGAGGATGTCCGTCAGCAGGTCGTAGGCGGCAGCGGTCGGCTCCGGGGCCTCCCCGAGCGCGTGACCGGCGAGCAGCCCGGCCTTCTCGCGGGCGCTACGTGCACGCGCGGCGATGGCCTCGGCCCCGCCGGCGTCCACGTAGACCGAGCGGACGATCCGCGCGTCGGAGCCCTCGCCCACGAAGTAGTGGATGCCCTTGTCGCCCCAGGCGAACATGGTTGCGCGTACGCCGCGCTTGTAGGCGGACGTGCCGAGCACCATGTCGTTCTCCAACTGGCCCATGACCTTCAGGCACCAGCGGGCCGAGGCGTTCGCGCTGATGCCGGTGGGCAGCGATTTCGCGTCCGGGCGCTGTGTTGCCAGCAGGACCACGATGCCGGTGGCCGGACCGCGCTTGACCAGGTCGGTGATGATCTCCTCGAACTCCTTGCCGTGGTCGGCGTGCTCGAAGAGCACTTGGCACTCATCCACTCCGACCACGATCGGGTGCAGCCCGAGCGAGCGCTTGTCGGCAAGGGCGCTGGTCACCTTCGACTCCGGGCAGATGTCACGCGGAAGCGACCGGATCACTTTGGTGCGTCGGCGCAGTTCCTCGCGCAGTGCGCGGAAGTCGTCCAGGGCGTACAGGACAGGTTCGTCGTCGTCGCCTGCGGCGTGCCGGTAGCCGACGGCGTTGCCGACGGGGTCCAGGTCGCCAGTGCCCTTCATGTCGTAGGTGTGCAGCTCCGCGCGCGGGTCCAGGGCGGCGATGAGCAGCAGCAGACGCAGAAGGAACGTCTTGCCCATGCGAGGGATGGCCCCGATGACGCCAGCGATGTACATGAGCGTGACTTCGGTCCAGCGCCCGCGCTGGTCGGTGCCGTAGGCGACCGGCTTAAACAGATCGACGCTGCCGGACTTCAGTAGCGGCCACGCCGGTTGTGGGGCGTGGGACATGTCCTGATCCCCGACCCACAGCACCAGGTGCCCGGTGTGTTCGTCGGGCACCGCTTCGGGCCATACGCACCCGAGCGGCCGACGCAGGCCTGAGGCGAGCCGTTCACGACGCTCGATGATGTCGGTCACGGTCACGCCGTAGGGGAGGTCGCCTTCCGCGCGCCAGCCGGGGCCGTCCCGCGTGATCGGGGCGGTGAACTCGAAACCGTCCCGCCCCTTGGACTGGGCCTGATTGACCGCGGGGATACCGAGTGCTCCGAGCGCCCGGAGCACGATGTCACTGGTGAGCTTGGTCGCCTTGGGCAGTTCCACCGCCCGGTGGATGACCGGCTCGTCCGCCCGGCGGCCGGCGAAACCGAGCGCCATGACGACAGCGCTCACCGACACCACCTGAAGCCACGCCGGGGCGAGCAAGTACAGGGCGAGTGCCGTGACCAGACCGACGAACATGCCCAGCACCGCAACGAGGGTGCGCAGTCGGACGCGACCGTCGCGCTGCCGTGACAGCTTCAGGTACTCGGCTGCGTCCTCGCGGCGGACCGCGGCGAGCCGGACGGGTTCGCCCTCACGGTCGGCCACCCACCGCATCGTGCATCCGACGAACCGGGCGGCACCCGCCGGGGCCTGCAGGGCGAGCCGGGCGGCGTAGACCGGGGTCCGAAGCGCGTGGTAGCCGGTGGCGTGGGCGTAGTGGCGGGCGACCCACGCCGACGCCGTCCGCAGTTCCGCAGAGGACTTCATCCACATCGGGACGACCGCGCGGCGTCGGGCCTGGGCGAGCCGACCGAGGTAGCCGGGACCGGTCGCGGTCGGGGTGGGGCGGTCGACCATCACGGCGGCGGTCGGGTCGGCCGACTCGGTATCCGACCGACCCGCGCTCGGGTCGGCCGAGGGGTCGGCGTCGGGTCGGCTGGTCGGGTCGACCGACCGGGTACGGGCGGAGCGTGCCTTGTCGAGGTCGACCACGTCGGCTGCGGGACCGGCAGGGGAGTCGGTGACCATCTCGGCTTCGAGGCGGTTGAAGAGTTCGTGGTCGTCGTCGGGGTGCTTCACTGAGAGTCCCTTCCGAATCTGGGAGGAAAGGCGGGGTCCGGCCGACGCTGTGGAAGGTGGGCGGACGGACCCCGCGGCAGAGACGTGCGGTTCAGGCGGCGCGTAGCCGCTTCACGCCGGCACCGCGCCGACGGGTATGTCGGCGCGGGCTCCGCTACGACCGGCTCGGCGGCCGGCGAGCGTGGCGAACAGTCGGCCGAGTCCCGCGCGGCGAGTGCCGGTGCGCGCTTGCTTGGCCGCGTACATTGCTTCGTCCGCGCGCCGCAGCAAGGTCGACAGGTCCTCGCCCGGGAAGTCCGCGGCACGGACCCACCCGAGCGAAACCGTGGTGCGTACTGCGGGGTCGTGGCCGTCGACCGGGCGGGCGAGCACTCCGTGCAGGACGGCGAGCAGATCGGCGGCAGTGCCGTCGTCGTCCAGCAGGACGGCGGCGAACTCATCCCCTCCGAGCCGTCCTGCCACCCCGGACCGGCCGACATACAAGGCGAGCCGTCCCGCAGTCGCCCTCAGCAGCGCATCCCCGGCGGCGTGTCCGAACGTGTCGTTGATCTGCTTGAAGCGGTCGACATCCGCCAGCACCACGACCGCCCGCGGGTCGCGCAGCAGGGTGGTGGCGCGGCGGGTGAAGCCGTCGCGGGTACGCAGGCCGGTGAGAGGGTCGCGCCGTGCGGTGTTCAGGCATCGGTGCAGCCAGTGCACGTGCACCGCCCAGCCCATGGCCAGCGGAAGCGCGGACAGCAGAACCGTGACCAGAGTGTTCATGCGGCCACCTCTTCCGCACTGCGGTCCGCGATCGGCGGGGCGGACTCGACGGTCGTCGACGGGGCGTCGTCGTCGGCACGGTCGGCCTTGAGGGCGTCGCGCAGCCGGCGCGCGTTGGCCTGCGAGACACGCAGCGTGGTGCGCAGCCGGTCTGCGGTCAACTCCGCACCCGCCCAGTCAGCGGTGAGGGTGCGGGCCTCGCGCAGCGCGTCCTCGAACGTGCGCTGCGGCTTCGTCTTGGCCTTGCTGGAGCTGCGGCGCCGCGGGCGCTGCTTCGCCTCGTCGGCCGACAGGGACGGCGCGGTGTCTGTCTCAGCCGGTGCGGTCGGCGTCTGCGACCTGGCGGCGGGGGTGAGGTCGCCCATGCGCAGCATGACGCGCTCGCGCCGGGGGGTCTTCCACCGCCACAGCGGGCCGAAGCGCTCTCGCAACTCCGCGTGGGTCAGCAGTCGTTCCCGCTCGCACGCGAGTGCCGCGCTGTAGGAGGTGACCTCCCACAGCGTCATGCGGCGCCACAGAGCGAACGTCGATACGGGGGCGAGCATCCAGCGGGACCGGCGGATCTTCTCCATCCTCCGGCCGGTGACGGCTCCGATTCGGACGGCGTAGACGTGCGCACCGATTTCCGAGAAGACGACCCACAGCAGCGGCATGGTGCCGTGTGCGACCTTGGCCCACATGCTGTGTCCGGCCGCGATGTTGAGCCCGCAGGTGACCAGCGTCAGCACCCACGGGACGAACCGCACCCACGCCAAAGCCATGTCCAGCCTGATCAACAGCAGGTTGGCCACGGTGAACACCGGGATTGCCAGGTCGATTCCGACCGGCAGCATCCACGATTCACCGAACCCCCATCGCGCCGCAGCGGTGGATACCGCGTCGAACGAAGACACCAGCCCCAGGGCCCCGACGCCGGCCGCCGCGAGCGCTCCGAGCCCGGCGAGCCCCATCTCTGGACGGGTCAGCGGGGGCACCGTAGGCCGTTCGATGCTCCCAGTTGTCATGCCGCACCACCCGGCTGGCTTGCGCCAGCGGCGCGGTTGGCCAGTTCTCGGCGGGCGACCAGCAGCCGGCGGCGGGCGCGGCGGATGCGCTGGGCGTCCAGCACGGTGGGCGTGCGGTCCAGCCTGATGATCTGCGCGTCGAGCAGGTCGACGTCTGCGAGGATCGCGGGCATCTCCTCCTCGATCGCGTCCAGCTCCGCGGCCGTCGGCTCGATCCAGTCGGCGAACGCGGTAACGGCGTTCTGAACAGTGACGATGTCGCTCATGGGTCGTGCTCTCCCTAGCAGGTGGAACGGCCCGAACAGCGCCCCCGGAGTTACCGCTCCGGGGGCGCGCGCCGTTGCGAGGTGGGTGAGGTCAGCCGCGCTCGGTGCTGCGGCCGTAGGCGGCGTCCAGCTCCGCCGTGACGTCCTTGCACTGACCGGATGCGATGCGGTCGTAGACCTGCTCGCCCTTCTGGACGTTGTCCTGGCTGGTCAGGTCGGTCGACTGCTGCGTCTGCTTGCCGGACATAGGGACTCCTGATGTCGAAGGTGATGGACCAGGCCGGCGGAACCGGCCCCGGCTCCCTGCACCCCCGCCCGTACGGACCCTGGCGAGCAGGGCGGACGGGCGGGGGAGGCAACCGGCCGCAGCGCCGGAGCGTTGCGGAGAGGTTGAGGTCGCGCTGTACCGCGCGCAGGGGCAGGACCTGCGCGCGCCCGTCCTCTTGTTTGCGGAGGTGGGACGGGCTTTCCTCGGCACGCTGTTGAGTTCTCAAGGCGCAGACGCTGCCTTCGTACTCACCCCCGCGGGCTTTCCTCCGGGCGTTGTCCATGCAGTATCTGTTTTACAGGTACTGCATGATGCCCCGTCAAGTCCCGACTCGGTACCTCTTGGTTTTGCCGCCGGGACTTCTTGGCGCACATTCAGAATTGCTGCAGGTCAGGGGAGTTGGTCACCCCGCGCATGGACAGCTCTGGGACATCTGGCTACCGTGAAGAAGTCCCTAGACGTCCCTCGAAGGGGGGCAGATGCCCAACGAGCGATTGAGGTCTGCCCTGTTAGCCCGCGGCATGACCGTTCAGAGCCTCGCTGACGAGCTCCAGGTGAACGCGAAGACCGTTGAGCGATGGATCACCCAGGGCAAAGTGCCCTACCGACGGCACCAGTACGCGGCGGCAACAGCGCTGCAGGTCGACGTCACGACGCTGTGGGAAGACGACCGCAACGTCGACAGCACGGCGGACCTCACAAAGGCAGAGATCAGCACGGTCTACCCGCACCGACACATGGTGCCGCCGGGACTCTGGCGAGAGATCTTCGGACGTAGCCAGAAGAGCCTAGATGTCCTGGTCTACTCGGGCCTGTTCCTCGCCGAGGATCCGCTCTTCCATGACCTGCTCAGGGCGAAAGTCGAGGCCGGCGTGCGGGTTAGGTTGCTGCTCGGGGACCCGGACTGTGCAGCGGTGAGGCAGCGTGGCGTGGATGAGGGTCACCGGATCATGGGTGGCAAGATCCGCAACGCGCTGGTGCTCTACCGGCCGCTCATCAAGAGCCACCCCGACGTAGGGTTCCGGCTGCACGATTCGACGCTCTACAACTCCATCTACCGCTCTGATGACGAGATGCTCGTGAACCCGCACGTCTACGGCATCGGCGCATACATGGCCCCCGTACTGCACCTGCGCCGGCTCCCTGGCGGCGGCATCTTCGACACGTACGCGCATAGCATCGAGCACACCTGGGAGACCGCCCGCCCGGTCACAGACACCGACTTCTCGGGAGCCTGATCATGGGACGCATTGACTACCTTCACGACCCGGACGCTCCGCCGGCCAACTCGGTAGTTCCGTCGGTCGTCGCCCTGGTCCGGAACGACGCGGGCCAGGTGCTCATGATTCAGCGCTCCGACAACGGACGCTGGGCACTGCCCGGAGGCGGTCACGACGTGGGGGAATCCATCAGCGACACCGTGGTCCGCGAGGTCTGGGAAGAGACCGGTATCAAGGCTGAGGTCGAGGGCATGTCCGGGATCTACACGGACCCGGGCCACGTCATGCAGTACGACGACGGCGAGGTGCGCCAGCAATTCAGCATCTGCTTCCGCGCGCGCCCGGTCGGGGGCGAGGTGCGCACGAGCGACGAGACGATGCAGGTCCGCTGGGTCGACCCAGCGGACCTGCGGGAGTTGGACATCCACCCCACGATGCGGCTGCGTATCGAGCACGCGATGGATCGGACGCGGACGGTGCCCTACATCGGCTGACGCTTCGCGCCGGCGACCCGCTCCAGTACGCGTGCCGTGCACGCCAGAATTTCGGACTCGGCGCGGCGGATGAACGTACCGATCAGGCTGTCTGGGCCGTAGCGGCCGGCAATCTCGTTGATCCGGTCCACGGGGTTCGTGGGGGTGCCATCGGGCGTGGTGTTCATGTCGCAGTAGCAGAGCGCGTCATTGAGGTGCGGGCTCTGGCGGGGGAACTCACCCTCCAGTTCCTCGCGCAGGCCGCGCGCGTCTGCCTCCATCCACGCGCAGGAGTGGTGGGCTACCAGCTGCACAACGCGCTCGTCCGCGTTCGCCACGTCGCGGAGGTAGCGGGCACCGTCGAGAGGATGAAAGCCGGTCTTCGCGAGGTCCGGTGCATACCCGATGTCGTGGAGGACGGCCGCGGCCTCCAGCAGCTCGGCGTCCTCCCCGAGGACGACTGCGATGGTGCGCGCCCGCTCGGCCACTCCCAGACAGTGTTGCCACCGGCGCGGCAGCGGCTCGGCGAGTAGGGACTCCGCGAGGGGATAGGCCCACTCTGTCAGCTCCGACAAGCTACTAACGCTCCTCTCGTATCGGCAGGGCGCGGACCGTCCGCACCTTGCCTTGCCCTCCGTTGGCCAGCAGGCCGGCGGCCTCCAACCTGTCGAGTGCCTTTGTCACGGTGGGGCGTGACACCCCGAATCGAGAAGCCAGAGCGGAAGCACTCGGGAACGCTGCCCCTACTTCGAGACCTTCATCCGTGATGATGGCGGCGATCCGTTCGTCCAGAGGACGCCGGTCGGACCTCTCGCTGGCCCTTACAACCCGCCACCGTCCTCCGGGTACCGGCTCCGCAACTCCATCGCGCTGGAGTACGCCGAAGGCGCGTAGGGCGACCCCCCGCGAAATCTTGTAGTCGCGCATGAGATCTGCAGCAGGCGGAAGTTGCGTCATGTGCGGGTCTGCTTCGATCCGGGCCTTCACTGCATCGGCGATCTTTAGGAAGGTCCCCCGAGGGCTGGCCTGCTGCGCCACGCGTTCTCCCTCTCAGTCGGTCAAACGTCTTACCAAAGCTTCCCATGTCTAGTGAAGACGAGGACGCGGGTCAGACCTCGCGGCGGGCTGGCTGAGTGCGAACCCGCTATGAGATGGAGGTTTCGCCTGACGAACAGTGCGCGCAGACGGCCGTCACGCCCTATCGTTGCCATACGCATGGACGGTCGCCGGGGCGACGTGTGGTGTGGGCGACGGGTGGGGACAGTATGGAGTGGTGGAAGTACGCCCTTTTAGGCGCGGCAGGGGGTGCCCTGGTGGAGCTACTTTCCATCTTCAACTGTCTAGCACTCTGGCAAGAGGCTCGAAAGACCCCTACTGGAAAAATTAGGACTAAACCACCCTCTTTAAGGGTATATTTGGACATGCCGGCCCATGCCTGGATGACTTTTTTCCGGACGTTTCTTGGTGCTGGCACTGCCTGCGCGTTTGGCGCCAATGGTTCCATTAATGGCGTCGCGGCAGCAGTGGCTCTCGGTTTTTCGGCGCCATCGCTCTTGGCTCAACTTGGAAACATTCCCCAGATCGCTGACGCGGTCGGAGAGCCTGCGTCTGAAAAACGTCCGAGTTCCCGCGGTAGCGTTGAACTCACCGGGGGAGGGGCTAATGAATAACCGGTCTCTTGGTCATCGGGTCCTCGTCGGTCTGCTTCAGACTCCAGTTCGGTCTACCACTGAACCGCCAACGAGCAAGCTGAGCCTCTCTCGAAGAGTCCTAGCCGGTCTCTTTGGTGTTCCTGTTCGAACCGGATACTCACCGCCCCCAGAGCCCCGGCCAGTGCCCGTACGCTCGCCTGTGCTGGTGTCTGTGGGGCCGGGAAGTCAACGCGTAGAGGAGTTAGCTGACTCGGTCGCGCCTCGGCTAAATGCACCTTCCCCTAAATTTCACAAGCCGTGGGGCTATCTGGCCGTGATCGTTTTTGTCGATCTCCTCGGCATGGCAATTCAGGTCGGCTTGGTACTCAGTGCGTTGCGTCAGCCGTACGTCGCACTCCAAGCAACTGGGTGGGGATTGCTTTGGCCTTTGGTGCGATCAGTTCGACGTCGATATCGGTTCGAGACGCTGGGTGAGAATTATCACTTTTCCCCCCTTGTTGCTGACTGGCTCGTATTTATTGCGCTAGTTAGCTTGGTGCGCCCCATATTCGGCTTCGCCACTGATTTCGAAGCTGTTCTAGTTGCAGTGCTGCCAGGGCTTGTCGTTTCGTACTCGTCAGGACTTCTTCTTGGTAGGCGACTTCTGACAGACCGCCGCGAGGCGCGTAGAGTGCATCGAGTGTTGGTTGTCGGTGAGTCCGCCGCAGCCGATTACGTAGTGGGGCGCCTGGCATCTCTCACGGACCACCCATACGGCGTCGTCGGTGTCGTGGCTATTGGTGGCGATATCACCTGTTTCCCAGCAGCAGTTGGGCGACTCCCAAGAGGGCAGCTACCGAGTGCGGCAGACGCTACGACCATTATTTCGAGTGCAGCAGCTGTAAATGCGGACCTCGTCCTTCTTACGCAAGGTAGTGACCTGATGGGGCGTCGCCTACGTCGGGTCATCTGGGGCTTGCAGGACGCGGGATTTCCCCTCGTCATGCTTACTCCGCCCGAGGACGTTTCTACGCATCGCCTCCTCATGCGCACTGCCGCTGGGCTCACCGTTTTCCATGTTTTGCCTCCTTCTGGTTATATTCAAGCCGCCCTGAAGAAGTTGATTGACTGGATTGGTGCACTGCTCTTGATCGTTTTGCTGGCTCCGTTGCTTCTGGGTATTGGGGTCGCAATTTGGCTTGGGAGTAGGGGGCCGATTCTGTTTCTCCAGGTGAGGGTGGGTAAATACGGCCGCCCGTTCGTCATGTATAAATTCCGGACTATGGCTCTGGGCTCAGATCGGCGCCCAGTGGTCAACGCCGATGCCAGTGTTGGTGGCCGGATGTTCAAGATGAGAAGAGATCCGCGGATTACTAGGGTGGGTGGATTGCTGCGGCGCCTCTCTCTTGATGAGCTTCCGCAACTCTTGAACGTCCTGCGGGGGGAGATGTCGCTCGTTGGCCCCCGCCCTCCTCTGCCCGAGGAGGTCGAAATGTATGACGAGACAGAGCTCCGGCGTTTGAAGGTAAAGCCAGGGATCACCGGAGCCTGGCAAGTAAGTGGCCGCTCTGACCTCTCTTGGGATGAGTGCGTGAAGCTGGATTTGTACTACGTGGACAATTGGTCCCTCCCTCACGACTTCAGAATTCTGGCTCGTACGCTGCGTGCAGTCATTAATGGAAGAGGGGCTTATTAGTTCCGTCCCTGCCATTCTGGCTGGTTCAGCTTTGAGTGGACGGCTCCCTGGCCATGCTTCGCCTGCCGGGTGGTGCGGGTGCCTACTGATTAGCGCCCCCGGGGGATGAGGAACTTGATGCACTGAGTTCGACTGTGCTCGGCCCAGTCGTCCACTCCACCAAGACGCGCAAGTTCCCAATTCCACAGCGCGGCAACGGGTGGCGAGTGGACTATAGGTCTTCTGAGGCAAAGAGCGCGATATTGATAGGTCCGATAAGTTGAAGGGGCCGTCTGAAGCCGTCGACCCGCGAACCCCGCTCCGAGAGTCTGGGAGGAGGTCACTGACTGAGTCTGGGGCGCTGTTCGGCAAGGCGTAGGGGCGGCCTTCTCGGTTCTCTGTGGACGAGGTGTGGACGGGGAGAGCTTGTTCACCTAAGCCTGTGCGAGTCTCCGCAGGCCACGAGAAGCGCAGGAGGGCACGTGCGTGGGGACTGTAAATCCGCTGCAGTACCGGCGTTGGATCGTCACCGCTCCCTCCGCGGGTGACCAATCAGCGACTAACGATCAACAAACGCCAGGAGGGCGCGGCGGACCGCCGCGCCCTCCTGGCGTGTGCCCGGGGCGCCTGTGGATGACGTGCCCGAGTGTCCGGAAGGGCGTATTTCACGCAAGTCCTGCAGCAAGTGCGGACGGGGATCCAGTCCAACCCGAGTCTGTGCGCCACACTGACGCGATTCCGTGGTGTTCCAGAAGGCGGGTGTACACGTCCCCGATGGGCTCGGAGAAGAGGCCCAGTTGGCGCGGCTGCGCGTCTGACGGGTACAGGCAGAAGGCATAGGTGGCCAACTGGCCCAGTGCTTCGCGCACGGCTTCCGTCGCGTTGCCGCGTCGGATGAACTTAGCCTCAACAAGCCAGTGCACGGCGGACTTGATGACGACCATGTCGCGGGGATGGACCTCGGTACCAACCTCTATCTGTTGGCTAAGGAGGAACTCGCCGTACTGTCGCACGAGCGTTTCGTGGCTTCGGCTCTTGCGTAGCTTCCGTGCCGTGAGGGTTTGTTCGTACTCATCGTCGCTCTTCGGCGCGAAGTGCAGCAAGAGCTCCGAAGCCTGCGAGGGCGGTTCTTCGAGAACCGTGACGATGGTGTCGCGGGTAGTCTGCCGCACCTCTTCTCGGACGGCCAAAGCATCTTGGTAGAGGCCGATCATGCGACTCAGATCAGCCCGCAAAGTCTGCTCGTCGGGCAGCGCTGCGACCTCGTAGGTGATGGCCAACAGGTTGCCCGCTTCGTAGGAGCGGGGCAGGCCCCGCCGGTGGCCTAGATCGATCGTCGCGCTCAATCCCTTCTTAGAAGCTGAAGGAAGTGCATCCCTGACCGCAGCGGCTTCGGCAGCCAGTCGCCTTCGTGCCTCAGGAGCTCCGAGGGTCTCCGTGATCTCGGTGACGCCCTGGTTGAGGCTGAGTGCGAAGGTCTTCCTATCTTCAGCCAGGAGGTAGACGAGGTACATGCCCCGCTGTGCCGTCCTGGTCTCATCAGGGTCGAAGAAGGAAACCCATGGGCATGTGGCGGCGTTGCCTTTGCCCGGGCTTCCCTCAACGAGGTAGCCAGGCGGTACCAGGTGTCCGATCTTCTCGGGAGCGGCTCGCAGAAGATCTGCGACGCCCTTACTGACCTTTTTGTTGTCATTGATGACGTACGTGGAGCCAATTTCGTAGAGGAAGTCCCCAAGTTCCATACGGCGGATGCTATGCCTGACCACTGACACAGCCCCCACGGCAGGCAGTGCAGGGAAGTTGGGCAGTCCTGAAGGCCTAGTGCAGGACTGCCCAGGATCAGGCGCTACCGTCAGTCGTCTTGCGCGGCCGGCCACGACCCTTGGCTGAACGTAGGCCCAGGTGCACGAGCGTCTTCTGGTGGTACATCTCCTTGAAGGCTGCGTCGCGCGCGAGCTCCTTCAAGACCTTCTCTGTTGCGGCTTCGTAGTTGGTTCGGGCTCCGCCGGCAGTGGTCGGAGACCAGGTGACGTCACCGTTTTGGGCGGTCCCCTTCTCGAAGCGGACGAGCGTGCCCTCGAAGAGGAGATGCTGCATCTGCTCGACACCGTCCACCTTGCGGATCTTGCCTTCGGATCGCCCCCACGGGAGTCCTGCGAGTGCGTCGACGACGTCGTTCAGTGGAACCCCACAGAACCGCGCAGCACCAAGGACGCCACCGATCACGTACAGGCCAGCTGGGGACCCGTGCAGGTACTCCGCGCGGAACTGCTTAGGGGACAGGCCGGCTCCCTCTGGGGAGCGGCGAAGGTCCTTCCAGCCGGGAATCCGCTCGTATGCGTAGTCCAGAGAGGCCACGGTTTCCTCGATGACCTTTTCCAGCTCGTCGTTGATGTTGCCGCTTGATCCGGCACGCTCCTCGAGGGCTCTGCGCACATTTGCTTCGCGCGCATCGGGGGTTCGGTCCTTGAAGCCGACCAAGGTGGCGGTAGTGAACCCTCGCATGTGCGCGGTCGAGTACAGGGCCTCTTCGCGCGCGGCTGAGCGTAGGTAGACCAGGCGAGCAGGTTCGTCAGTGAGCAGCCGTGCACGCCGCCCAACCTGGGTGCCGAACCGGTTCGCGTACGAGCTTTGGTCAAGCGCTGTCATGAGTGCGGGCGAGATCGGCTTCGTCAGCCCCGCCACCACAAACATCCTCGTGACTTCGTCACGGTTGCTCTGCACGAGTACCTGGATCGGAGCGGCACTCGCCTTCAGGGTGCTCTCCTTATCCTGGTCCTCACCGAACGAGGAACCCTTCACACGGTCCCAGACCCGCGCAAGCGCCTCCAACGTGTGCTGCCCATTTTCGATGTGCATGGGCGTGCCCTGATAGACCGTGAGCATGCCGAACTCGACGCCGGGAGAGATGCTGTTATACCGCTTCCAGCGGTACGTCTCCTGATCATCGATGTCGCCGGGGATGGCGAGCTGGATCTGCTGGATCGGGGTGTCGGGGCGGTCGTAGAGCCCGTTCGCGATCTTCTCGACGTGCTTGAAGTCGATGGGACGGTTGCCGTACTCCTCGTCATCAAGATCGAAGTCCTTCCGGACGATCACCCCTGACTCTGTGCGTGCGCGCAGTTCCACGAGAGCCGGCAACGGGTGCATGAAGTTGAACGACGGCATCTTCCCGATCATGGTCCGGAACGCTGGAGTCTTGAACGAGACCGGACGCATGTCCATGCCCTCGGCCATCGCCTGCATGTCGGCCTCGGATGTCATCGGCTTACCTCCTTCGAATTTTGCCTGGCAAATTTTTTTCGGCTCGCCACGCGCGCGCGTCGCGAGCGTAATCTTGCTCCGTGCCGATCTGCAACCAGCTTGGGGCTCGTCGGCGGGCAAGGGGCACTTCATGTTGGCCAGCGCTGACGGATATGTGCAGCTCAGGAGGTTGTAGCGGCCGCGTCGCCGTACCCAGCGCGATCACGAAAAGTCGTCGCCCTCGTGGTGCGGGTGGTCCCTGCGGTCCCGGCGGCGTCGGGTCGGACCGCGCCAGGGCGGACGGGAGGGTGGAGGACTACGAGCCTGGGTAGTTGCGGCACCTCACTCCGTGTGATTACGCTCCACCCGTGAGCCACGCCGCTGTCGAAAAAATCGCCAGGCGAAAAACGAGGAGTCGGACAACCCTCACCGGCATCTCGTTGGAGCTCACGCTGACGTGGTCACTGTGGGGCGAACCCGTCCACAGCGGGCCGTGAAGGAGATCAGAAGCAATTGGGGGAGCCGCGATCCCGTCCGTCGAAAGTCGAAACGCGGCCCCACCCACAGCCCTCGAAAGGGGACCGATGCCAGTAGACATGAATCCGCCCCCGCCCGACAACCAGGGCGGGTACCTCGCGTTCGACGACTCTGGGGAGCTGGCGACGGTGATGCAGGTCGCGGCCCGACTCTTGTGCGCTGCCGTTGTCCTGGCGCTCATCGACGTCTGGCTCCCGCTGAATCTCGAGCCGTACTTCGCGAGCATCCTGGGCGCCTACGGCGCGTACCTGCTTGCCCGGTGGGGCGGTCCGGAGCCGCCGACTGGGCAGCTGGCGGCTTAGCGGAGGCCGTCCGTCCCCTGGTGGCGTCGTCCCCTGGTGGCGTCGACGCCACCAGGGGACGGGAAGCCGGAGCCGGTCGGGCCACTGGGGGGATTCCCCCAGAAGGTCGCGAAGCCTATGGCGACCTCCGCTGCCGGGCCGTCGCCGGGCCGTCTGAAGGCGACCCGGGACGACCAACACGGACCAACAACGACCTGAGGGGCGCGACCGCTGTCGCGCCCCTCAGGTTCGTCTGCCCAGCTAGACCCAGGTGTCCAGCCACATCCGGGCTCGCCAGTCGTCTATGGGGATGGCGGTGCCGGTGTACAGGGGCCAGAAGTAGATGAAGTTCCAGGCGATCAGGAGGACCAGGACGCCCGCCGCGGTGGCGCCGGTGACGCGGCGGGCGTCGGTGGAGCCGGGTGGGCCGACGAGCGCGCCGATCAGCATGGCGACCGCGAGGCAGAGGAAGGGCACGAAGACCACGGCGTAGAAGTAGAAGATCGTGCGCTCCTGGTACAGGAACCACGGCAGGTAGCCGGCCGCGACGCCGCAGGCGATGGCGCCCGCGCGCCAGTCGCGGCGGAAGAACCAGCGCCACAGCACGTACAGGAGGGCGACGCACGCCACCCACCACAGCACGGGCGTGCCGAGGGCGAGCACCTCGCGGGCGCACTTCTCGCCGGCGTCCGCCGGGCAGCCGTCCGCGCCGGGGGAGGGCGACTCGTAGAAGTACGACACCGGGCGGCCGTCGACGAGCCAGCTCCACGGGTTGGACTGGTAGGTGTGCGGCGAGGACAGGCCGACGTGGAACTTGTAGACCTCGTGCTCGTAGTGCCACAGGCTGCGCAGCCAGTCCGGCAGGAAGGTCCAGTTGCCGCCCTTGCCGTCGGTCGCGGCCCAGTTGCGGAAGTAGCCGCCGGTGCCGTCGGTGGGGGAGAGGATCCAGCCGGTCCACGAGACCAAATAGACGGCGATCGCCACCGGGACCGTCGCCAGGAACGTGATGCCGGTGTCCCGCTTCAGGACCGCCGCGTACGGGTGCCGGGCCCCGGCCACCCTGCGGGAGCCGACGTCCCACAGCACCGCCATCACGCAGAAGGCGGCCAGGATGTACAGGCCGTTCCACTTGGTGCCGATCGCCAGGCCCAGCAGCAGGCCCGTGGCCCAGCGCCAGGGGCGCCACCCCAGCCGGGTGTGCTCCGCCGTGTGCGCGTCGGGCCGGATCCGCCCGTCGGCGTCGGCCGGGAGCGCGGCGGCGAGCCGCGCGCGGGCCCGGTCCCGGTCGATCAGCAGGCAGCCGAAGGCGGCCAGTACGAAGAACATCAGCACGCCGTCGAGCAGCGAGGTACGGCTCATCACGAAGTGCAGCCCGTCCACCGCCATCAGCGCGCCCGCCAGGCAGCCGAGGAAGGTGGAGCGGAACAGCCGGCGCCCGATGCGGCAGAGCATCAGTACGGACAGCGTGCCGAGCAGCGCGGTCATGAAGCGCCAGCCGTACGGGTCGAAGCCGAAGACCAGCTCGCCCAGGCCGATCACGTACTTGCCGACCGGCGGGTGCACGACGTAGGCCGCGTCGGTGGGGATGCCGATGTGACTGCCCACCTTGAGGACCAGGTCGTTGGCGTTCTTGTCCCAGTTGACCTCGAAGCCGCGGTGGACGATCGCCCACGCGTCCTTGGCGTAGTACGTCTCGTCGAATATCACCGCCTTCGGGCTGCCCAGGTTCCAGAAGCGCAGCACGCCGGCCAGCAACGTCACCAGCAGCGGCCCGCCCCAGCCCGACCAGCGGGTCAGGCGGTCGGCGAGGGTCCCCGGGGCACCGAGGGCGGCCCACAGTCTCGGGCTCGGCTGCGCGTACGGCGGTACCAGCCGGTCGGTGACACCGCCGACGTCGCTGGTGGGCCCCGCCGGCCAGCCGAAGCGGCGCAGCCGCTGCTGCCACGACGGCCGCCGGTCGTGCGGGGCCGGTCCCTGCCGGGTGTCCGTGGAGGACGCGGTACTGGTCACCGCGCCATCGTAGGGAACGGTTCTGTGTGAGTCCCGCGCATGGGCGGTTCCGGCCGCGACGCGGCCTCCGCGACGGTGGCGGTGGCGGCGGTGGCGGGGGCCATGGCGGGGGTGGCGGGGGCCGGGAGGGAGGCGGCGCTCCCGGGCCGGCGCCCTTGAGAGGATGGGGGGCGTGACTGGAACCCTTGTTTTGGCGGGCACCCCCATCGGCGACCTTCAGGACGCGCCGCCCCGGCTCGCCGAGGAGCTGGCCGGCGCCGACGTGGTCGCCGCCGAGGACACCCGGCGGCTGCGCCGGCTGACCCAGGCGCTCGGAGTGCAGACCAAGGGGCGGGTGGTGTCGTACTTCGAGGGCAACGAGTCCGCCCGTACGCCCGAGCTGGTCGAGGAGCTGGCCGGCGGCGCGCGGGTGCTGCTGGTGACGGACGCGGGCATGCCGTCCGTGTCCGACCCCGGGTACCGGCTGGTCGCGGCGGCCGTCGAGCGGGGCGTCAGGGTCACCGCGGTGCCCGGACCGTCCGCCGTGCTGACCGCGCTGGCGCTGTCGGGGCTGCCGGTCGACCGGTTCTGCTTCGAGGGGTTCCTGCCGCGTAAGGCCGGTGAGCGGCTGTCCCGGCTGCGGGAGGTCGCGGACGAGCGGCGCACGCTGGTCTACTTCGAGGCTCCGCACCGGCTCGACGACACCCTCGCGGCGATGGCCGAGGTGTTCGGCGCCGACCGGCGGGCCGCGGTGTGCCGGGAGCTGACCAAGACGTACGAGGAGGTACGGCGCGGTGGGCTCGGGGAGCTGGCCGCCTGGGCGGCCGAGGGCGTGCGCGGCGAGATCACGGTCGTGGTGGAGGGGGCGCCCGAGAAGGGGCCCGAGGAGGTCGGCGCCGAGGAGCTGGTGCGGCGGGTGCGGGTCCGTGAGGAGGCCGGGGAGCGGCGCAAGGAGGCGATCGCGGCGGTCGCGGCGGAAGCGGGCGTGCCCAAGCGCGAGGTGTTCGACGCCGTGGTGGCCGCCAAGCACGCGGGCTGAGCCGGCCCCGGCGAAGGCGGCGCCCTTCGGTGTGACCCCCACGGCGCCGGGCCGAGTGCCCGGCGGTGCGTGCCGCAGTGACGTGCGGCCGCTTTGACGCGCGTGCCGCCCTGACCTTCAGGTCACCGTGACGCGCGGGCCTGCCGGTGCGAGAGCGGCCACACCCCCTCTGAGCAGGGAGCATCTCTGGTGAGCGTGCGCCCCATCGGGCGGTAAAGCCGCGTCATGCAAGGCAAAGCAGCCACCCGCCGTTCGGGTGCCCTGGGGCAAGCGTCCGCCAAATCGCCTCCAACGTTCGACAGGACTGATGCGTTCGCGCTGGTGGAGGCGTCCACTGGGACGAGGGACGCACCCGTCCCTCGCCCCTGACGGGATTCCGGGGGAATCCCCGCGTCGGGGGCGCTTGTCCAGCGGACAAGAGGAGCTGGCATGAGTGAGACCTCAGGGCAGACCGGCCTGCGTGAAGGGGCCACCGCCGTCGTCAACGAGTCGTACGCGTTCGCCTGTATGCGCTGCGGACACGGCTGGGAGCAGTCGTACGAGATAGAGCACCACACGGACGCCGAGGGCGGCGATTTCGTGCTGTACGTCGCGGACGGCCGGGTGGTCCCGTCGCCGCTGAGCCGCCCGAGCTGCCAGAACTGCGACGGCCACGTCGTACGGATCATGCGGGCCGGGCAGGTGTCGTCCGTGCAGTACCACCTGCACCGCAACCAGCGCCCGGCGGGCCCGGTCATGGACCCCGCGCCGCCCGCGCCGGAGTCCCCGTCCGGGGAGGAGGCGGCGGACCGGGAGCGGCACGGCCACCACTGGCACCTGTCCGACCTGCTGCACCCTTTTCAGCGCAAGGCCGGCTGACGCCCGCCCGGAGCGGTCGGGGCCTGCCCCTTTCGTAGGATCGGGGCATGCCTTCGAACGCCGACAAGAACGCGGCGCCACCGCTCCCGGAACCCCTCCGGATCCCGGTCGCCGACTCCCACACCCACCTCGACATGCAGTCCGGCACCGTCGAGGAGGGCCTCGCCAAGGCGGCGTCGGTGGGGGTGACCACGGTGGTGCAGGTCGGCTGCGACCTCGCGGGGTCGCGGTGGGCGGCCGAGACGGCCGCGGCGTACGACGCCGTCCACGCGACGGTCGCCCTGCACCCGAACGAGGCCCCACGCATCGTGCACGGCGATCCCGACGGATGGTCCCGGCAGGGCGCGCGGGAGCCGGGCGGCGACCCGGGCCTGGACGAGGCGCTCGCCGAGATCGACCGGTTGGCCGCGCTGCCCCAGGTCAAGGGCGTCGGCGAGACGGGGCTCGACTACTTCCGCACCGGGCCCGAGGGCAAGGCGGCGCAGGAGCGCTCCTTCCGCGCGCACATCGAGATCGCCAAGCGGCACGGCAAGGCCCTGGTCATCCACGACCGCGACGCCCACGCCGACGTGCTGCGCGTCCTCAAGGAGGAGGGCGCTCCCGAGCGGACGGTGTTCCACTGCTACTCGGGGGACGCGAAGATGGCCGAGGAGTGCGCGGGCGCGGGGTACTTCATGTCCTTCGCGGGCAACGTCACCTTCAAGAACGCCCAGCACCTGCGGGACGCCCTCGCCGTGGCGCCGCTGGAGCTGGTCCTCGTGGAGACCGACGCGCCCTTCCTGACCCCGGCGCCGTACCGCGGACGGCCCAACGCGCCGTATCTCGTTCCGGTCACGGTGCGGGCGATGGCCGAAGTGCGCGGCATCGACGAGGACACGCTGGCGGCGGCTCTGGCGGCGAACACGGCACGCGCCTTCGGCTACTGACTCATGACCGACCGATAACGCTCACCTGGGTTCGAATCGAGCCCGATCGTGACCTTGTGTATTCACACCGCTTTGGAGAGTGACGGACGCTCCGCTAGGTTGCGGGGGCCCGATCCGGACCCTCGGACCCTCGGCCCTCTGGAGCGTGTCGGTGTGAGCAACGGCAACTCGCCGTACGAGACCTATGAGACGCACGGGACGTCGTACGTGATGTACGGGACGTCGGACGGGCCGTACGGGACGTCGGACGGGCCGTACCGGAGGTCGGACGGGCCGTACGGGACGTCGTACGAGTTGTGCGGGATGCCGTACGAGACGCACGGGACGTCGTACGAGACGTACCAGCGGTACGGCCCCGGCGTGGTCCCCGCCCCGGAACCGCCGCCGGACGTGCACAGCGCCGAGACGGTGGCCTGCGGGGTGCACGGCGGCTACGGCGGCCACGGCGGCGACATGTTCTTCCGGACCGCGGACGCCCCCGGCCTCCCCACACCGCCCGGCGCCCCCACCGCGCTCGACGGCTTCGGCGCCTCCGCCGGGCTCGGCGCCTCCGCCACCACCGTCGTGGACGGGCTGCCCGGGGCCTGGGCGGACACCTACCGGCCCGCGTACGAGATCACCGAGCCGGTGCTGCCCCGGCAGGGCCGCGGCGCTCCGGCGGGCGAGGCGCGGGACCCGGCCGTCGGCCGGCGGCCGGACACCACCGGGCGGCGCGGCGCCCGCCGGCGCAGGGCCCGCCCCGCGGAGCGCCCGGAGCAGAACGTGCGGCGGCTGCTGCCGCAGGCGCTGGTCGTCGCCTTCCTGGCCGGCGGCACCACCGCCTTCGTCGCCCAGGACAAGGCCGTCGAACTCGACGTGGACGGCAGCCCGCGCACCCTGCACACCTTCGCCGACGACGTCTCCGAGCTGCTCACCGAGGAGGGCGTCGAGGTCGGGGCGCACGACGTGGTGGCGCCCGGCGCCGACACGGCGCTGGCCAGCGGGGACGAGGTGGCGGTGCGCTTCGGGCGGCCGTTGCGGCTCACCCTCGACGGGCAACGGCACGAGGTGTGGACGACGGCGCGCACGGTGGACGGGGCGCTCCGGCAGCTCGGCGTGCGTGCCGAGGGCGCCTATCTGTCGGCCGCGCGCTCCCGGCCCATCGGGCGCGCCGGGCTCGCGCTCGACGTGCGCACCGAGCGCACGGTGACGGTCATGGCGGACGGCCGGGCCCGCACCGTCCGCACCAACGCGGCGACCGTGCGGGAGGCGGTGGAGGCGGCCGGGGTCACCCTGAGCGGCCAGGACGCCACCTCCGTCGCGCCGGACAGCTTCCCGCGCGACGGGCAGACGGTCACCGTGCTGCGCATCACCGGGTCGCGCGAGGTGCGGGAGGAGCCGATCCCCTTCGCGGTCCGGCGCACCGACGACCCCACGCTGTTCCGGGGCACCGAGATCGTCGAGCGGGCCGGGCAGCCGGGGGTGCGCCGGGTGACGTACGCGCTGCGGACCGTAAACGGGGTGCGCCAGCAGCCCCGGCGCGTCGACTCCGAGGTGGTGCGCGAGCCGCGCACGCAGGTGGTGAAGGTCGGCACCCGGGCGCATCCGCCGTCGGTGCGGGGAGCCGACCACCTCGACTGGCGGGGGCTCGCGCAGTGCGAGTCCGGGGGCCGGGCCGACGCGGTGGACCCCTCCGGGACCTACGGGGGGCTGTACCAGTTCGACACCCACACCTGGCACAGCCTCGGCGGCCAGGGGCGCCCGCAGGACGCCTCGCCGGAGGAGCAGACCTACCGGGCGAAGAAGCTGTACGTCCGCCGGGGCACCAGTCCCTGGCCGCAGTGCGGGGGACGGCTGCACGGCTGAGCGCGGTGCGGGAGCCGGGCAGGGCGCCCCGTACCCTTGCTCCGTGAGCAGCAGCCCCACCCCCGAAGCCCTGCTGGGCCCCGCCGACGTCCGCGAACTGGCGGCGGCCCTCGGCGTGCGTCCCACCAAGCAGCGCGGTCAGAACTTCGTGATCGACGCGAACACGGTCCGTCGTATCGTCCGCACCGCCGACGTCCGTCCCGACGACGTCGTCGTGGAGGTCGGGCCGGGGCTCGGCTCCCTCACCCTGGCGCTGCTGGAGGTCGCCGACCGCGTCACCGCCGTCGAGATCGACGACGTCCTCGCCGCCGCGCTGCCCGCGACGATCGCCGCCCGCATGCCGGACCGCGCCGACCGGTTCGCGCTGGTCCACTCGGACGCGATGCACGTGACCGCGCTGCCGGGCCCGGCCCCGACCGCGCTGGTGGCGAACCTGCCGTACAACGTGGCCGTGCCCGTGCTGCTGCACATGCTCGACACCTTCCCGAGCATCGAGCGCACCCTCGTGATGGTGCAGGCGGAGGTCGCCGACCGGCTCGCCGCCGGGCCCGGCTCCAAGGTGTACGGCGTGCCGTCCGTCAAGGCCGGCTGGTACGCCGAGGTCAAGCGGGCCGGCGCCATCGGCCGCAACGTCTTCTGGCCCGCGCCGAACGTCGACAGCGGGCTGGTCTCCCTCACCCGGAGGGCCGAGCCGATCAGGACGACGGCCACCAAGAAGCAGGTGTTCGCCGTCGTCGACGCGGCCTTCGCGCAGCGGCGCAAGACCCTGCGGGCCGCGCTCGCGGGCTGGGCGGGTTCCGCGGCGGCCGCCGAGGCGGCCCTCGTCGCCGCGGGCGTCTCGCCGCAGGCGCGCGGCGAGTCGCTGACCGTCGAGGAGTTCGCGCGGATCGCGGAGGCGGCCGCGTCCCGGGGGACCGCTCCGGTGCGGGCGGCCGCGGAAGAGGAGTCCGACTAAGTGAGCGTGACGGTACGCGTCCCGGCCAAGGTCAACGTCCAGCTGGCGGTGGGTCCCGCCCGGCCCGACGGCTTCCACGACCTGGCGAACGTCTTCCTGGCGGTCGGCCTGTACGACGAGGTCACGGCCACCGCGTCGCCGGACGGGCCGCGGGTCACCTGCGCGGGCCCGGACGCCGGCCAGGTCCCCCTGGACGGTACGAACCTGGCGGTCCGTGCCGCGATCGCGCTCGCCGAGCGTCACGGCCGCGACCCGGACATGCACCTGCACATCGCCAAGGACATCCCGGTCGCCGGCGGCATGGCGGGCGGCAGCGCCGACGGGGCGGCAGCGCTGGTGGCCTGCGACGCGCTGTGGGGGACGAACGCCTCCCGCGAGGAGCTGCTCGGCATCTGCGCCGAACTGGGCAGCGACGTGCCCTTCAGCCTGGTGGGCGGGGCCGCGCTGGGCACCGGGCGAGGCGAGTTGCTCCGGCCGCTGGAGGTGGACGGCACCTTCCACTGGGTGTTCGCGACGGCCCACCGCGGGCTGTCCACCCCGGCGGTCTTCCGCGAGTTCGACCGGCTCGGCGAGGGCACGCGCATCCCCGAGCCCGTCGCCTCGCAGGACCTGCTCGACGCGCTGGCCAAGGGCGACGCGGACGCGCTGGCAGCGGCCGTCTCCAACGATCTGCAGCCCGCCGCGCTGTCCCTCTTCCCCGAGCTGGCCGGCACCCTGGCGGCGGGCCGCGCCGCGGGCGCCCTGGCCGCCCTGGTCTCGGGCTCCGGCCCGACCACCGCCTTCCTCGCCCGTGACGCCGGGACGGCGGCCCGGATCGCCCGGGACCTCCGGGCGACGGGCACCTGCCGCACGGCCCGCACCGCGGCGGGCCCGGTGCCGGGGGCGACCGTGGTGAGCGGAGCGCCGTAGGGGCGGGCGCGCCGGCGGTCCACGGTTACGGCGGTGGAGTCGCGAGGGGCCCGGAGGGCGAGTGGGGGCCGTCGTCGGGTGTCACCCGATCGGCGTACGTCGGTCTCCGACTACCCTGGAGGGTCGATCGCGTCCCCCGGGCAGGAGTGAAATGGCCGTCAATCTGGTCAATGTCGAGAACGTCAGCAAGGTGTACGGCACGCGTGCCCTGCTCGACGGTGTCTCGCTCGGCGTGTCCGAAGGGGACCGGATCGGGGTCGTCGGGCGCAACGGCGACGGCAAGACCACCCTCATCCGGATGCTGGCCAAGCTGGAGGAGACCGACACCGGGCGCGTCACGCACTCCGGCGGGCTGCGGCTGGGCGTGCTCACCCAGCACGACTCCCTCGACCCCACGGCGACCGTGCGGCACGAGGTCATCGGTGACCTCGCCGACCACGAGTGGGCGGGCAACGCCCGCATCCGCGACGTTCTGACCGGGCTGTTCGGCGGGCTGGACCTGCCCGGCTTCCCCAAGGGCCTGGACACCGTCATCGGGCCGCTGTCCGGCGGCGAGCGGCGGCGGATCGCGCTCGCCAAGCTGCTCATCGACGAGCAGGACCTGATCGTCCTGGACGAGCCCACCAACCACCTCGACGTCGAGGGCATCGCCTGGCTCGCCCAGCACCTGCGCGACAGGCGCTCGGCGCTGGTGTGCGTCACCCACGACCGCTGGTTCCTCGACCAGGTCTGCACCCGCATGTGGGACGTGCAGCGCGGGGTCGTCCACGAGTACGAGGGCGGCTACTCCGACTACGTCTTCGCCCGCGCCGAGCGGGAGCGGATCGCCGCGAGCGAGGAGGTCAAGCGGCAGAACCTCGTCCGCAAGGAGCTGGCGTGGCTGCGCCGCGGCGCCCCCGCCCGCACGTCCAAGCCCCGCTTCCGCGTCGAGGCGGCCAACGAGCTGATCAAGGACGTGCCGCCGCCGCGGGACTCCTCCGAGCTGATGAAGTTCGCCTCCTCCCGGCTCGGCAAGACCGTCTTCGACCTGGAGGACGTGTCCGTGCAGGCCGGGCCGAAGGTGCTGCTCAAGCACGTGACCTGGCAGCTCGGCCCGGGTGACCGGATCGGCCTGGTCGGCGTCAACGGCGCCGGGAAGACGTCGCTGCTGCGGGCGATGGCCCAGGCGGCCCGCACCGAGGGCGAGGAGCAGCCGGCGGGCGGCCGGATCGCCGTCGGCCGGACCGTGAAGCTGGCGTACCTGTCCCAGGAGGTCGCCGAACTCGACCCCGAGTGGCGGGTCCTGCAGGCCGTGCAGCAGGTGCGCGAGCGCGTCGACCTCGGCAAGGGCCGGGAGATGACCGCCGGGCAGCTGTGCGAGACCTTCGGCTTCAACAAGGAGAAGCAGTGGACGCCGGTGGGCGACCTGTCCGGCGGTGAGCGGCGCCGGCTCCAGCTGCTGCGGCTGCTCATGGACGAGCCGAACGTCCTCTTCCTCGACGAGCCCACCAACGACCTCGACATCGAGACCCTCACCCAGCTCGAGGACGTCCTCGACGGCTGGCCCGGCTCGATGATCGTCATCTCCCACGACCGGTTCTTCGTCGAGCGCACCACGGACACCGTGTACGCGCTCCTCGGCGACGGCGGGCTGCGGATGCTGCCGCGCGGCATCGACGAGTACCTGGAGCGGCGGCAGCGGATGGAGCAGCAGGCCGCGGCGGCCGCCGCGACCGCCGCGTCGGCGGCGGCGCGGCCCGGGTCGGCCGCGCCCGAGAAGAGCGCCGCCGAACAGCGTGCCGCGAAGAAGGAACTCCAGAAGATCGAGCGGCAGTTGGACCGCATCTCCGACAAGGAGTCCACGCTGCACACCCAGATCGCCGAGAACGCCACCGACTTCGAGAAGGTCGCCCGACTCGACGCCGAACTGCGCGACTTGGCGGGCGAGCGCGAGGAGCTGGAACTGCGCTGGCTGGAACTGGCCGAGGACGCCTAGGACTCGGCCCCACCCGCGCATCACGCCACCCCCACCGGCACATCCCGCCCACGTCCGCCACACATCCGTTCCGGGCCGCCTCCGGCTTTGTCCCACGTCCGCCCCCGCCCCACGGCCGGAAAACCGGGGCGTGGGGCGGCGTCGCGTGCGCCGCGTGAAGGGGGCGTGAAGGCGCGTAACGAGGGCATCACGGGCCGGTTCTCCCTTGGGAACAGGGGTTGATCCGAGCCGGTCGGCCGTCGGGGGTGAGTGATAGAAAGGGCCGTCTGAGAACAATCTGAGTATCACTTCGGGTCCGTCACGAACCTCAGGGCGTGGCCGAAAATCAGTGAACTAGGGGGAACGCGCTGATGGCTCAGCCGCCCAATCAGCCGCCGCAGGGCGGCTTCGGAGCACCGCAGGACCAGCCTCCGCAGCAGCCACCGCCGGGCGGCGGCTTCGGTGCCCCGCAACCGCCGCCCGCGCAGGGCGGTTTCGGCGCTCCCCAGGACCCGCGCCAGGGCACGCCCCCGCCCCCCGCCCAGCCGCCGCAGGCCCCGCAGCCCGGCTACGGCTACCCGCAGCAGCCCGGCCCCCCGGCCCAGCCGGGACCGTACGGCGCGCCCACGGCGCCCGGCCCGTACGGGCAGCCGCAGCAGCCGGGGCCGTACGGCTATCCGCAGCAGCCCGGCCCGTACGGACAGCAGCCCGGATACGGCTACCCGCAGCAGCAGTTCCCGGGCGCGCCCGGCACCCCGCCGCCCGGCGGCTCCCGCAACCCCTTCAAGGGCCGGCCCGCGCTGGTCGTCGGCGCCGTGGTGGCGGTGCTGCTCGTCGTCGGCGGCACCGTGTGGGCCGTCAACGCCGGTGACGGCGGCGGCAAGAAGCCGGTCGCCGGACCGAGCGGCGACGGCAAGGACACCACCTCCGACGGTCCGGCCGACCCCGGCGACGGCAGCGGCGACGGCAGCAAGGACCCGGAGAACCTCAACGCAGGCCGCAAGCCCGGCGAGGCGAAGGTGCTCTGGTACAAGGAGGCGCCCGACGCCCCCGGTTCCGGCGCCGACGCGCCCGGCATGTGGATCACCGGCAAGACCGCGGTGAAGGCGGCCTACAAGCAGGTCGTCGCCTACAACGTCGGCGACGGCAACCCCACCTGGGCGCCCCTCACCTTCCCGCAGAAGATCTGCGCGGTGACGCCCGAGAAGTCGGCCGACGGCAAGGTCGTCGTGGCGTACATGAGCGGCAGCAGCGACCGCGCCAAGTGCAACCAGCTCCAGGAGATCGACCTGGACACCGGCAGGAAGGGCTGGACCACCCAGGTCGCCGACGGCCAGTTGTTCGACAGCACGATCACCATCGAGCTGTCCCTGACCGGCAAGACCCTGATGGTGGGCCGCTCGCAGTCCGGTGTGGCGTACGACGTGGAGACCGGCAGGAAGCTGTTCGACAAGAAGCACTACGGCGCGGCCTGCTACCCGGCCGGGTTCGCGGGCGGCACCCGGCTGATCGCCGTCTCCTCCTGCGGCGTCGGCGGCTCGAACGCGCACGACGAGGTGCAGGAGCTCGACCCGGCCACCGGCAAGGCGCGGTGGACCAAGAAGATCCCGAAGGGCTGGACGGTCGAGCGCGCCTACTCCGTCGACCCGGTGGTCATCTACTCCACCGACAAGGACAAGAAGCACTGGAACATCTCGACGCTGAACAGCGACGGTTCCATCCGCTCCCAGGTCGACACCAAGGCCTCCTTCGACGCCCAGTGCGGTTTCGCCATCCTCGACCGCGACCTCCAGGGCTGCCGGGCGGTCGCCGTCGACGCGAGCACGCTCTACCTGCCCACCGAGGCCACCAGCGGCGCCAACGAGATCGTCGCGCTCGACCTCGCCACCGGCAAGGAGAAGTGGCGGGTCAAGTCCCCCGCGGACACCAAGATGGTCCCGGTCAGGGTGGAGGACGGCAATCTCGTCGCCTACGTCGAGCCGTCCTACGACGCGGGCGGCCAGATCGTCTCCGTGCCGACCGCCGGATCGAGCCACACCACCACGAAGCTGCTGCAGAACCCGCAGGGCACCGCGCAGATCGAGGACGGCTTCTACTCCAAGGACGTCGACTGGGTCGACGGGCGCTTCTACATCTCCACCACCCGGCTGAACGGCAACGACGACACGAAGGAGAAGTTGATGCTCGCCTTCGGCAAGTGAGGCCGGTCGGCCGCTCCCGGGCGGCCGGCGCTCCCGCGCCGTTTCGATCACCCGGCTTCTCCGCAGTCCCCGTCGTCCCCCGCATTCCCGAGGTGCACCCGTCATGACCCAGCCTCCGCCGCCGCCCAACCAGCCCCCGCGGCCGAGCGGTTTCGGCCCGCCCCAGGACCAGCCGCCGCAGCAGGACGGTGCGGCGCAGCCGCCCGCGCAGGCCCCGCAGCCCCCGGCCGCCCAGCCCCAGCAGCCGCCGCAGACCCCGCCCCCCGCCGGCGGTCCGAACCTGACCAAGGGCCCGACCCCGGCGCCCGGCTACGGCTACCCGCAGGCCCCGCAGGGCTCTCAGCCACCCCAGGCCCCCCAGCCGCCCCAGGGCACCCCGCAGACGCCCCCGCCGGCCGGACCGCCCCAGCCCCAGCCCGGGTACGGCTATCCGCAGGCCCCGCAGCCGCCCCAGACCCCGCCCGGCTACGGCTACCCGCAGGCGCCTCAGGCCCCGCAGACGCCCCCGGGCTACGGCTATCCCGGCCAGCAGCCGGGCCCGTACGCCCAGCAGCCGGGTTCCTACGGCACCCCGCCGCCCGGTCCCTACGGCGGCCAGCAGCCGGGTCCCTACGGCACCCCGCAGTCCGGTTACGGCTACCCGGGCCGGCCCACCATGCCGATGCACCCGCAGGCCGGGCAGCCGGCCGGCGGGCGGAAGATCAACGCGCAGCTGGCCATCATCGTCGCGGCCGTCGTCGCGATCGCGCTGATCATCGGCGGCGGCGTCTGGTACGCCAAATCCTCCGGCGGCAGCGGCAAGGACGACACCGCGAGCTCCAGCGGCGGCACCGGCGGCAAGAGCGGCGACGGCGGCCAGGGCGGCTCCGGCGGCACCTCCTCCGGCGGCAGGGAGAAGGTCCCCTCCGACCCCGCCGCCAAGGTGCTCTACCAGGTGCCGATGCCCGACGTGAAGGACACATTCGTCACCACCGGCTCCTGGCTCACCGACAAGGTGTACGCCAAGAGCGGGGTCGCCGAGATCGTCGGCTACGACCCCGACAAGGGCACCAAGCTGTGGACGATCAAGCTGCCCGGCCCGGTGTGCCAGGCCACCGAGCACACCACGGCGGACAACCGGACGGCGATCCTCTACCAGCCGGCCATGCCGACCAAGGCCAAGCCCTCGCAGGGCTGCAGCCAGGTCGCGGCGATCGACCTCGACGCCGGCCGCAAGCTGTGGACGAACACCGTCAAGTCCGGTGACCGTCTGGTCTCCCTGGACAACGTCACCGTCAGCGCGGGCACGGTCGCCGTGGGCAGCACCAGCGGCGGTGCCGCCTTCGACATCGCCACCGGCAAGGCGCTGTGGTCCCCGAAGCCGACCGACACCTGTTACGACGCGGGCTACGGCGGCGGCCCCAAGCTGGTCGCGCTGCGCAAGTGCGGCCAGTACGGCCAGCGCGAGCTGCGCGTCCAGACCATCGACCCGAAGTCCGGGAAGGTGATCTCGGAGTACAAGATGTCCCAGGGCATCGAGTACGCGGCCGTGGTGTCCACCGACCCGCTGGTGGTGGCGGCCGACGTCGGCGACAGCGCGGGCGACGGCAGCGGCATCTCCGACTTCTTCTCCATCGACGACAAGACCGGCAAGCTGCGCGCCCACATCTCCGCGCCGGGCGACAAGTACGCGGCCCGCTGTGACGGCATCACCAGGATCGAGTACTGCACCGGCCTCGCGGTCGGCGACGACAAGCTGTACGTGCCGACCGAGGAGCACGACGGCACCGGCGAGTACAGCAAGACCAACGAGATCGTCGCCTTCGACCTCGCCACCGGCCGGCAGACCGGCCAGCGCGCCGACGCGGGCGACGGCTACACGATCACCCCGCTGCGCATGGACGGCGGCAACGTCATCGCCTACAAGCGCCCGCCCTACGACAAGGGCGGCCAGATCGTGAGCATCGACGGCGGCTCCTTCAAGGAGACCGAGCTGCTGGAGAACCCCGCCACGGAGGCGGTGCGGGACGCGGAGACCTCGATGTCCCCGGAGTACGCCGAGATCCTCTACGCGCAGGGCCACCTGTACATGTCGGCCGTCTTCGCCCACAAGTCGAGCTCGTCCTTCGGCAAGGAGTACCTGCTGCTGGCCTTCGGCACCGGCGGCTGAGCCCGCCACGGCCGCGACCCGCACGGCCCCGCCCCTGCTCAGGGGCGGGGCCGTGCGCGTACCGCGCATCACCCTCGAATGCGAGGAATCCCGGGAATTCCGTCGATCCGGGGCACTTCTCGCCGGTAGGGGCAGCGCGACGTCGAACAAGCGTGTAGCTTCCGGGGGATGCAAAGGGCGGTGTGCCGGGGGGCGCACCGCGCGTAGGGCTGCCCGTGGGATCCGGTGGGCATCCAGGAGGGGCGTCCGTTGGGAGGACTGGGGGGTTGCTCGATGGGAGTGCGGCTGATGGTGGTCGACGACCACCGACTGCTCGCCGAGGCACTGGCCTCGGCGCTGAAACTGCGGGGACACCGCGTGCTGGCCGCGGCGGCACCCGCCGCCGGCGCGGCGGAGCTGGTGATCAGCCGTGCGCCGGAGGTGTGCCTGCTGGGGACGGCGACACCGGCCGAGCCGGGGACGTTCGACCCGGTGGCGCGGATCAAGCGGGAGCGGCCGCAGGTCGCGGTGGTGGTGCTGGGCCCGGTCCCGTCGCCGCGCGGGATCGCGGCGGCCTTCGCCGCGGGCGCCTCCGGATACGTACGCCATGACGAGCGCATAGAGGGCGTCGAGCGGGCGATCATGAAGGCGCGGGCGGGGGAGGCGGCCGTGGCCCCGCAGCTGTTGCAGGGTGCCTTCGGCGAGCTGCTCAACCCCGCCGCCCAGCCCGACGACGAGGGGCAGCGGCTGTTGGAGCTGCTGACCCCGCGGGAGGTGGAGGTGCTGGTCAGGGTGGCCGACGGCGAGGACACGCGGCTGATCGCGGCGGGCATGGGCATCGCGCCGAGCACGGCCCGCACGCATGTGCAGCGGGTGCTGATGAAGCTCGGGGTGGGCTCCCGGCTGGAGGCGGCGGCCCTGGCGGCCCGCACCGGCCTGCTGGAGCGCGCGGGCCCGCTCCCGCACACGCCGCCCGCCCCGCCCGCGCGGCCGGGGACGGGAGCTGCGGGACCCCAGTAGGGGCTCAGGGGGCACACGCGGGGCCGGACGCTTCGGCCGGGACCGGCGCGGGGCCGGAGGGCCACTCCGGCCCCGAGGATCCCGGTGGCCCGCTGTGGGGGAGGCGGGCCACCCTTCACCCACGCGCCGCGCCGCGGCCGCCGTACGGCCGGACCGGCCGGGGGCGGCCGGCCCGTGTCACTCCGGCCGCTGCTCTTCGGCCGCTTCCTCGGGCAGGTGCGGTACCACCGGCCGCAGCTTCAGCCACACCAGGAAGAAGATGCCGAGCAGCAGCATCCCGATCCCGGTCCACAGGTTGATGTTGACGCCCTCCGCCTTGTCGATGGCGGCCTGGGAGTCGGTGATGCCGGTGATCGTGACGATGACGCCGTAGAGGACGAACAGGCCGCCGATGATGCGCCGCAGGTCGAAGATGCGCGCGGCGGTCGCGGACTTGCCCTCCAGGTCGGTGACTTCCCGCTGGACGTCCTTCTCGGAGTATCCGTGGTTCTCGGACATGGTCTCTCAATCCTCCCGCGTCAGAACGAGAACGGGATGTAGCAGAGGGCGGCGAGGGCGACCGCGCCCCAGCCCAGCAGGGCGGGCTTGCGGTACCAGGCCTCGTCCCCGGGGGCGGCCGGTTCGGCCACGCCGGGCGAGCGGGTGCCGTAGACGAGCCCCTGGAGGTCCTCATCCGGCTTGGGCCGGGTGAACAGCGACACGGCGGCCATCACCACCGCGCCCGCGACGAAGCCGGCGATCGCGGAGACGAAGTTGGCGCCCTGGTCGGTGGGGATGTCGATGATGCCCTGCTTGTAGATGACGAAGTAGTTCACCATCGCCGCCGTGGTGCCGGCGAGCAGGCCCCAGAAGCCGGACTTCATCGACGCGCGCTTCCAGAACATGCCGACGATGAAGACCACGAACATCGGCACGTTGAAGAAGGAGAACAGCGTCTGCAGGTAGGCCATGATGTTCGAGAACGACGAGGCGAGGAACGCCGTGCCGATCGACGCGAGCACACCGACCGCCGTGATCAGCCGGCCGAAGCGGACGTAGTAGGAGTCCTCGCGGTGCTTGACCACGTACTTCGCCCAGATGTCATTGGTGAAGACGGTGTTGAAGGACGACACGTTGGCCGCCATGCCGGCCATGAAGGCCGCGAGCAGACCGGTCACCGCGATGCCGAGGACGCCGTTGGGCAGCAGCTCCTGCATCAGGTAGGGGATCGCGTCGTTGTACTGGAGGCCGGAGGCGGAGGTACCGATATTCGGCACCAGGGCGGCGGCGACCAGGCCCGGGATCATCACCAGGAAGACGATGAAGATCTTCGGATAGGCGGCGATCAGCGGGGTGCGCTGGGCGGCGGAGAGGTTCCGGGCGGACAGCGCGCGCTGCACCTCGGCGAAGTTGGTCGTCCAGTAGCCGAAGGACAGCACGAAGCCGAGGCCGAGGACGATGGTCAGCCAGTTGGCGCCCAGCGGGTTGGCGTTGCCGATGCCGGTGCCGCCCCAGGCGGTGACGAAGTTGCTGCCGTGCTGCTGGGTGAGCGTGTGGGTCAGGCCGTCCCAGCCGCCGACCTTCTTCAGGCTGAGCACCACGAGCGGGATGAGGGCCGCGAGGATCACGAAGAACTGCAGCACCTCGTTGTAGATCGCGGAGGACAGACCGCCGAGGGTGATGTACGCGAGCACGAAGAAGCCGGCGACCACGATCGCCACCCACTGGGGCCAGCCCAGCAGCGCCTCGACGACGATCGCGAGGGCGTAGAGGTTCACGCCGGCGATGAGGATCGCGGCGAAGGCGAACAGGATCGAACTGAGCAGGTGGGCTCCCTTGTCGAAGCGCAGGAGCAGGAACTCGGGGACCGAGCGCACCTTGGAGCCGTAGTAGAAGGGCATCATCACCAGGCCGAGGAAGACCATGGCGGGGATGGCGCCGATCCAGTACCAGTGCACGGTGTAGGCGCCGTACTGGGCGCTGTTGGCCGCCATGCCGAGGATCTCGGTGGCGGCCAGGTTGGCGGAGATGAAGGCCAGACCGGTGATCCACGCGGGCAGCGAGCGCCCGGAGAGGAAGAAGTCGAGGCTGGTCCGTACGGAGCGGCGGGCGGCGAAGCCGATGCCGAGGACCACGACGAAGTAGATCCCGAGGATCGTGTAGTCGAGCCAGTTGGTGGGGAGCCGTAGCTCCACTGCCAGGTAGGCAGGCGCATGTGTGGGGGTTTGCATGAGAACTCGCTTCGTTGCGCGAACTGATCCAGCGGGGAACCTACGCCTCTGTGTTCAGTAAATGAACACTTCTGTTGGTGATCTTTGTTTGATTGTGATGTGCGGACTGGTTGGTTGGTTGTGGCGTGTTATGTTTGATTGTGTTGAGTGATGGAGTGCGGCGCCAGGCAGTCCCCTGTGCCGCATCTTTCGGGGGCGACCCCCGGACCCCCGGCCGACTCGCTGGGGTGCCGGGTGTGAAGAAGGGTGAGTTGCTGTGAAGAAGACCTCGACCCGACTGGCCGACGGTCGTGAGCTCGTCTACTACGACCTGCGCGACGACGTGGTGCGCGGCGTGCCCGACCGGCGCCCGCTGGACCCCACCGTCACCACCTCCGAGATCCGCCGGGACCCGCTGCTCGGCGACTCGGTCGCGGTGGCCTCGCACCGCCAGGGCCGCACCTACCATCCGCCCGCCGACGAGTGCCCCCTGTGCCCGTCGCGGGGCGAGCGGCTGAGCGAGATCCCGGACTCGTCGTACGACGTGGTGGTCTTCGAGAACCGCTTCCCGTCGCTGGCCGGCGACTCGGGCCGCTGCGAGGTCGTCTGCTTCACGTCCGACCATGACGCCTCCTTCGCCGACCTGACCGAGGAGCAGGCGCGACTGGTGCTGGACGCGTGGACGGACCGGACGTCGGAGCTGTCGCATCTGCCCTCCGTCGAGCAGGTGTTCTGTTTCGAGAACCGCGGGGCCGAGATCGGTGTGACGCTGCAGCATCCTCACGGTCAGATCTACGCCTACCCCTTCACCACCCCGCGCACCGCGCGGATGCTCCGGTCCCTGGCCGACCACAAGGACGCCACCGGCGGGGAGAACCTCTTCGACGCCGTCCTGGAGCGGGAACTCGCCGGGGAACGGATCGTCCTGGAGGGTGAGCACTGGGTGGCCTTCGTGCCGTACGCGGCGCACTGGCCCTACGAGGTCCACCTCTACCCGCGCCGCCGGGTGCCGGACCTGCTGGGGCTGGACGAGGCCGCGCGCACAGAGTTCCCCCAGGTCTATCTGGAACTGTTGCGGCGCTTCGACCGGATCTTCGACGGGGGGGATGGAGGGGAGAGCTCCGCGGGTGAGCCTCCGACCCCGTACATCGCGGCCTGGCACCAGGCACCGTTCGGCACGCCGCAGGGGTACGGCGGGGTGAGCCGCGACGACTTCGCGCTCCACCTCGAGCTTTTCACCATCCGCCGCACTTCCGGCAAGCTGAAGTTTCTCGCCGGTTCCGAGTCCGGCATGAACGTGTTCATCAACGACGTGCCGCCGGAGCGCGCGGCCGAGCGACTGCGAGAGGTAGCGAGTTGATGAGCGGGAAGTACCTGGTGACGGGCGGCGCGGGCTACGTCGGCAGCGTGGTGGCCCAGCATCTGCTGGAGGCCGGCCACGAGGTCACCGTCCTGGACAACCTCTCCACCGGCTTCCGCGAGGGCGTCCCGGCCGGCGCCGCCTTCGTCGAGGGCGACATCCGCGACGCCGGCAAGTGGCTGGACCCCTCCTACGACGCGGTGCTGCACTTCGCCGCGTTCTCCCAGGTCGGCGAGTCGGTCGTCAAGCCGGAGAAGTACTGGGACAACAACGTCGGCGGCACCATGGCGCTGCTCGGCGCGATGCGCGAGGCGGGCGTGCGCACGCTGGTCTTCTCCTCCACGGCGGCCACCTACGGCGAACCGGAGCAGGTCCCGATCGTCGAGACCGCGCCGACGAGGCCGACCAACCCCTACGGCGCCTCCAAGCTCGCCGTCGACCACATGATCACCGGTGAGGCCGTCGCGCACGGCCTCGGCGCGGTGTCGCTGCGTTACTTCAACGTGGCGGGCGCCTACGGCGCGCAGGGCGAGCGGCACGACCCCGAGTCGCACCTCATCCCCCTGGTCCTCCAGGTCGCCCAGGGCCGCCGCGACGCGATCTCCGTCTTCGGCGACGACTACCCGACCCCGGACGGCACCTGCGTCCGCGACTACATCCACGTCGCGGACCTCGCCGAGGCCCACCTGCTGGCCCTGCAGGCCGCCACCCCCGGCGAGCACCTGATCTGCAACCTCGGCAACGGCAACGGCTTCTCCGTCCGCGAGGTGATCGAGACGGTCCGCCGGGTCACCGGCCACCCCGTCCCCGAGGTCGTGGCCCCGCGCCGCGGCGGCGACCCGGCGGTGCTGGTCGCCTCCGCGGCTGCCGCCCGCGAGAAGCTCGGCTGGAAGCCGTCCCGCGCGGACCTCGCGGGTATCGTCGCGGACGCCTGGGAGTTCGCACAGAAGATCGCAAGGGAGCAGTAGTGGGGGCACAGCAGGTGCGGGACGGCTTCGTCGGGCTGTACGGAGCCGAACCGGAGGGAGTCTGGGCGGCGCCCGGCCGGGTCAACCTGATCGGCGAGCACACCGACTACAACGACGGCTTCGTGATGCCGTTCGCGCTGCCGCACGGCACGGTCGCCGCGGTCTCCCGCCGCACCGACGGCCTGCTGCGGCTGCACTCGGCGGACGTCGGCGGCGGGGCGGCGGCCCCCGTCGGACTGCGCGTCGACGAGCTGACCCCCGAGTCCGACCGGGAGTGGACGGCGTACCCGGCGGGCGTGGTGTGGGCGCTGCGCGAGGCAGGCCACGCGGTGACCGGCGCGGACGTGCACCTGGCGTCGACCGTGCCGGCCGGCGCCGGACTGTCCTCGTCGGCGGCCCTGGAGGTCGTCGTCGCCCTCGCCCTGAACGACCTGTTCGAGCTGGGCCTGCGGGGCTGGCAGCTGGCCCGCCTGTGCCAGCGCGCCGAGAACGTCTACGTCGGCGCTCCCACCGGGATCATGGACCAGACGGCGTCCGCCTGCTGCGCCGAGGGGCACGCCCTCTTCCTCGACACCCGCGACCTCGCGCAGAAGCAGATCCCCTTCGACCTGGCCGCCGAGGGGATGCGCCTGCTGGTCGTCGACACCCGCGTCAAGCACGCCCACAGCGGCGGCGAGTACGGCAAGCGGCGCGCGGGCTGCGAGAAGGGCGCGGCCCTGCTCGGGGTGGACGCCCTGCGCGACGTGCCGTACGCGGAACTGGACGCGGCGCTCGGCCGGCTGGGCGACGAGGAGGAGGTCCGCCGCCTGGTGCGGCACGTCGTCACCGAGGACGAGCGGGTCGAGCGGGTGGTGTCCCTGCTGGAGTCGGGCGACACCCGCGCCATCGGCCCCGTCCTGACCGAGGGCCACCTCTCGCTGCGGGACGACTTCCGCATCTCCTGCCCGGAGCTGGACCTGGTCGTCGACACCGCGAACGCCGCCGGCGCCCTGGGCGCCCGCATGACCGGCGGCGGCTTCGGCGGCTCGGCGATCGTGCTGGCCGAGGAGACCGACGTCCCGGCGATCACCAAGGCGATCGAAGAGGCCTTCGCCGCGGCCGGCTTCACCACCCCGCGCGTCTTCGAGGCAGTGCCGTCCGCGGGAGCCCGGCGCCTCACCTGACCCACGACGCACCACCGGCCCCGGACGACACGTGACCGCTCACGCCCCGGGGCCGACGCCGTCCCGTACACGGCCCGCGAAAGGTGCCGGACCCCCACCCAACCGGAACCGATACCATCACTTGCTCCGGACGTCGGCCGGTGAACGGGGAGAGGGGCAAGGGCATGGCGGACCGCCTGGTCGTCGACGGCGACGAACTCGCGCACTTCATGAAAATGCTGAAGGCGTCGAGCACTTCGCTGAAGGGGGTGCGCAAGGCACTCGGCGACGCGAGCGTCACCGGTCTGGGAACGGACGATCTGGACTCGGCGTGCGAGGACTTCCAGGAGGACTGGAAGTACGGCACGGAGCAGATCGGCGAGCAGACGGAGGACCTGGCCAAGATCATCGGTCAGAGCAAGGACAGCTACCGCGAGGTGGACAAGGCGCTGGAGGAGGCGCTGCGCAAGGGCGGGCACGGCAAGGGGGCGGACAGGAAGTGACCGTCACTCCCGGCGTCGAACCCTCGCCCTACCCCGGCTCCGCCGCCCGCCGCAACGGCGACCTTCCGCAGGGCCTGAAGTCGGCCCCGCACATCCCCAACCCCGGCTATCCCCACCTGGGCTTCAACCCCGTCCCCGGCAGCACCGACACGGTCCACGACCTGGGCAGGAAGCTCGCGAACTGCGCGAAGGCGCTGGAGGAGACCCACGGCCTGGTCACCCGCCTGATGGACGGCAGCTACTGGCAGGGCGACGCGGCCGTCGCCTTCCGGGAGCAACTCGACGGCGGCCCGCTCCCGCTCAACCTGAAGAACGCCGCCCACTCGCTGCGCAAGGCGGCCCGTCAACTCGACCGCTGGGAGACCGAACTCGACGACTTCCAGCGCCGCGCCAAGCGCCTGGAGGAACAGGCGAAGGAGGCGCAGGCCACGGTCGACGCGGCCAGGGGCCGCGCCCACAGGGCGAAGAACAGCCCCGACCTGCACAGGAAGGGCGCCGACCACGACGCGGCCCAGAAGACGCTGACCCACGCGAACACAGCGGTGGAAGAGGCGCAGTCCGACCTCGACAAGATCATCGCCAAGGCGAGGAAACTGGCCGAGGAACACGAGGACCGCGCCCGCCACCGAGCAGCCAAGATCCGCGACGCGACGAAGAAACTGGCACCGCAGGAGCCGGGAGCGTGGGACAAGTTCACCGACTGGCTGGACGAGAACCTGCCCGACCTGCTCAGCGGCGTCGCCGCGATCTTGGGTGTCTTCGCCCTGTTCGCCACAGGTCCGCTCGCGGTTCCGCTCCTCATGCTGGCCGCTGGGGTGCTGAGCGGGTCTGCCCTCGTCCTGCGGCTTCAGGACGACGAGACGTGGGCCTCTTTGCGTGACGGAATCACCAAGGGCGAGCTCGACTCGGACTTCTGGGGCAACGCCATCTCCGTAGCCGGGGACGCGCTGGGCGTCGTGCCGGGACTCGGTGCGGTCACCAAGGGGCTCCTGAAGACGCCTGAAGTGTGGAGCGCCGCTGCCCGGTCAGCGGATGAAGCCCTCACCTTCGGGCAGAAAGCCGCCGCGGTTGGTTCTTCGATCCGTGAAGAGGCCTCGGCAATAGACGAAGCACCGAGTCTGCTTGAACGAGTCAACGTCTTCGGCGCGCGCACTGAAGACGTCCTGCCGAAGGTGGAGACCGCCTCGACGTGGCTCGGGGCCGGTACGGCCGTGTACGGGGTGGCCGGCAGCCTCTACGACACACTGGACAGCGATGGCGCCAAGACCGTGACGTCCGTGGTGGACGGGGTGCGGACCGGAGCGGTCGATGCCCCTGCCGCCGCCGGCGTTCTCCATTTCCTCTTCAAAGGAGTGGCTGCCGCTTCATGACCGCGGATACGTTCGTCATCGATCCGTCCGCCAGGACGCCGGACGCGGACATCTGGTTCGCCCTGCCGGCGGGCTTCATTCCGCTGCCTTTCAGGGAACTTCTCAAGTCCGAGAAGGCTTCCGCTGGTACGGACACCGCCCCGCGCTGGCCCCAAGCCATGCCGATGCTTCATGCTCTCGGGGACTCCCAACGGGCCCTCGAATTCCTTCTGCCTGTCCGGCGCTTGTTCCAGGTCCTTGCACACAACGGCGTGCTGCACTGCTCGCTGGGGCTGCATCGTGATGACGAAGCAGACGGAGCCCTGCTGCCGTCATTGTTCACTCTCGGCTGGCAGGAGATCGCCTGGGCGCCGCGCCGAGTGACCGTCGCGCGCATCGCCGCCGGGACACACGATGCACGGCACGCGGAGGTCCTCGAACTGCCCTGCGGCCCCGCGTCGTTGGTGGTGACCACCCTGGACGCGTCGGCTGCCGGCTTGCCGCGCGACCTGCTTCAGGTCGCCGTGCACATTCCGTACCCCGAGGCCACGAAGCTGGCTGTTCTGACGCTTTCCACACCGGCCGCACACCGCGCCGACCATTACTGTGATCTGCTCCGGGAGACAGCCCGCATGGTCACCTTCGAGAACCCATTGCCCGTGAACCTGCAAGGGGAGGCGTGACCTTGGAACCGCTTCAGCACCCCAGAGGCCCCCGGCCGGGTTGGGACGACCCTGGCACGCGTCGTGCTTGCGGGAAGCTGCTCGGCCTCGCCGTTCTGGGGCAGGCGCTCTGGCCCGCGGTGGCGGTCGGTGCCTTCGTCCTCATGATTCTCACGGGGCGTTGGTCGATGTGGTTCCTGCTGCCCGTGGCTCTGTACGCCCTCTACCGCACGCTGCTTCAGCGGCAGTACATCGTTGCGGCCCTGCAGACGCGTCGCATCCTCAAGGTGTATCCGTGGCAGGCGCACACGACTCCGGAGAGCGGCATCGGGCAGATCCCCCGAGCGAAATCCGGTGACGTCTGGCTGGCGTTCCCCGACCCGGACCAGCCCGGCGGCGTCGTCCGGATGATCCTTCACGGGCATGCGCGATCCGTCTGGTGGCGGCGCCGCCTCGGGCGTGGCTACGAGACGGAGAAGACCTCTCAGGTGGCCGAGGTGTGGTTCGCGGGCGATCCGCGGTTCGTCGGTGTCGTCGCGGTGCCGGGGCCTCGGCGTCTTTTCCTGCTCTATCAGCTCTCCTCCGGCAACTCGTCCGCGGAGAGCGAGTGGAACCCCTCGCCGGAGGCAGTGGTCATGGCCCGCCGCGCCGGGGTGCGTGTCACCGGCTGACCCAGTGCGCGGCGCCCTGAGGCCGTAGCGCCACCGGCCGAATCGACCACGCGGTGTTCCACAGCCGGTGAAGCGGGGTGCTCACCCCAGTCGCTTCGTCAGGGTGTACTCCGTCAGTCCCGGGGGATAGTCCGGGATCACGCAGACCACGTCGTAGCCGTGGCGCCGGTAGAAGTCGGGGGCCTGGAAGTCCCAGGTCTCCAGGCGGGCCGCCGTGCAGCCGCGTTCGGTGCGGGAGAGGTGCTCCGCGCGGGACAGGAGGTGGGAGCCGAGGCCCGCGCCGCGGTGGCGTGCGTCGACCCAGAGGTAGGTCACGTGCAGCCAGGTCGCCCAGGTGTGGCCCACGAGGCCGCCGGCGAGGGCGCCGGAGTCGTCCGACGCCCAGACGTGCAGCGGCACCTCGCGCCCGCCGGCCGTCCCGCGCAGCGCGGCGAGTACCGGGGACGCCGCCGTGTTCGTGTCCCGGAGGCGGGAGCGGAGAAGATCGCGCCGGTCTTTGTCGACTTCTGCCTCAATACGAAACATGCGGCACACCCTAAACGCGCTCGGTGGCCAGTTCTGCGAATTGCCTTCCCCTCCTGGCCACCGTCCGTACTCTGAGGAGCAGCACCGGTGGGGGCCGGTGCCGATCAGGGGGCGAGACAGTCGGGTACGACGCCCGAAGTGGGGGTAACTGTTCCGCACGGCGGCGGCCGTGCGGTCGTGGCCGCCCCCGGGCGTCGTGCCCGCGCCGGTCGGTGTTCTCCGGACGTTGGGGATCCCCTGCTCTGCGAGGAGCGTGGGGAAGGGGGTTTTCAGTGGTTCGCATCCGAGTCCTGGTCGTCGACGACCACCGCATCTTCGCCGAGTCGCTCGCCGCCGCTCTGGCCGCCGAGCCCGACGTCGACGTCTCCGCCGCCGGCTCCGGCCCGGCGGCGCTGCGCTGCATGGAGCGGGCGGCCGCCGAGGGCCGCCGGTTCGACGTGCTGCTCGTCGACGCCGACCTCGGCGGCAACGTGCCCGGCGGACGGCCCGCGGTCCCGGTGCAGGAGGGCAACGCGGACGGTCTGGTCGACGGGATCTCCCTGGTGGCCGGGGTGCGCGGGGCTCAGCCCGGCGTGCGGACCGTGGTGCTCGCGGAGAAGGACGACCCCCGGCGGGCGGCGCTCGCCCTGCAGGCCGGCGCCTCGGGCTGGGTGGCCAAGGACTGTTCGCTGTCCCGGCTGCTGACGGTCATCCGGGGCGTGCTGCGCGACGAGACCCATCTGCCCCCGGCACTGCTCACCGGCGTACTGCGCGAACTGACCGCTGCGCGCAAGCACCGCACCGACAGCGAGCGCCTGGTGGAGTCGCTCACCCCGCGGGAGCGGGAGGTGCTGCGCTGCATGGTCGCCGGGCTCGGCCGCAAGGCCGTCGCCGAGCGGCTCTATCTGTCCCCGCACACCGTGCGCACCCACATGCAGAACGTGCTGGGCAAGCTGGGCGTGCACTCCACCCTCGCCGCCGTCGCCCTCGCCCGCCGGGCCGGGGTCGGTCCGGCCGACCTAGCCGGGGATGTTGTCGAACGGGGCGGTCAACTGGCGTAGCAGTGCCGCCAGTTCGGCTCGCTGGGCGGTCGACAGCTCACCGAGGATCGCCCGCTCCTGGGCGAGCAGCCCGGCCAGCGCCTGGTCGGCGCGGTCGCGGCCCTCGTGCGTGAGGCGGACCAGCACCCCGCGCCGGTCGCTGGGGTCGGGCAGCCGCTCCACCAGGCCCTTCTTCGCCAGGCGGTCGATACGGTTGGTCATCGTGCCCGAGGTGACCAGCGTCTGGGTCAGCAGCTGTCCGGGCGAGAGCTGGTAGGGCGATCCCGCGCGCCTGAGCGCCGTCAGCACGTCGAACTCCCACGGCTCCAGGCTGTGCTCGGAGAAGGCCAGCCGACGCGCTCGGTCCAGGTGCCGGGCCAGTCTGCTCACCCGGCTGAGCACCTCGAGCGGTTCCACGTCGAGGTCCGGGCGCTCCCGGCGCCACGCCGCGACCAGCCGATCGACCTCGTCCTCCATGGCGATCAGTGTAGTGGTTGTGTCGACGTGAAGTCTCTTGATGTCGATCCTCTTGACGTCGAGATATATTCCGGGGAGAGTGGTGATCGTCGTGGTGCGCGCACCGGGCGTACCGCGCCGGGCGCGCCGCGGACGCCCAGCACCTCGAGGAGACGCCATGCCCGCCCACGCCACCAGCTGGGACCCCGCCCAGTACCTGCGTCACGCCGGCCACCGCGCCCGTCCCTTCACCGACCTCCTCGCCCGCGTCCCCGGCCTCCCCGGCGACCCGCCCCGCATCGCCGACCTCGGCTGCGGGCCCGGCAACGTCACTGCGCTCCTCGCCGACCGCTGGCCCACCGCCCGCATCACCGGCTACGACAACGCGCCCGAGATGCTCGACAGGGCCCACGTCGACCACGAGGGCCCCACCCCGGGCGGCGGCCGTCTGGACTTCGCGCCCGCCGACGCCCGGACCTGGACCCCAGCCGAGCCCTGTGACCTGATCGTCTCCAACGCCACGCTCCAGTGGGTGCCCGGACACGCCGGCCGCTTCGCCGACTGGATCGCGGCCCTGACCCCCGGCGGCACCTTCGCCTTCCAGGTGCCCGGCAACTTCTCCGCCCCCAGCCACACCCTCATGCGCGAACTCGCGCACTCCGCCCGCTGGCGCGACCGCCTGGCCGGCACCCTGCGCCACGACGACGCCGTGCTCGCACCGCGGACCTACCTGGAGAGGCTGACCGGCCTCGGCTGCGCGGCGGACGTGTGGGAGACGACGTACGTCCATCTGCTCCAGGGCGAGGACCCGGTCCTGGACTGGGTGAAGGGCACCGGCCTGCGCCCGGTCCTCACCGCGCTCGCCGACGACCCGGAGGCCAGGGGGCAGTTCCTCGCCGAATACCGCTCGGCCCTGCGCGAGGCCTACCCGACCGGCCCGCACGGCACCCCGTTCCCCTTCCGCCGCATCTTCGCGGTCGCCACGAAGGAGGCGTAGCGGATGATCGCCGCCGTCGACCACGTCCAGCTCGCCGCCCCGCCCGGCTGGGAGGACCGGCTGAGGGCGTACTACGCCGACGTCCTCGGCATGACCGAGATTCCCAAGCCGCCGGTCCTGGCGGCACGCGGAGGGTGCTGGTTCCAGGCCGGGACCGTCCGGCTGCACCTGGGCGTCGAGCAGGACTTCCGCCCCGCCCGGAAGGCCCACCCGGGGCTGCGGGTGACGGACATCGAGGCGTACGCGGCCCGTCTGGAGGCCCGGGGGGCGAAGGTCACCTGGGACGACGGCCTGCCGGGCCACCGCCGCTTCTACTCCGAGGACCCAGTGGGCAACCGGCTGGAGTTCCTCCAGCCGGCCGGCTGACGTCAGGAGGGGGTGCGGCCCAGGTGGGTGACCAGGATGCGGATCACGTCGTCGTCGATTCGGTAGAGCACCCGGTAGCGGCCGACTCGCAGGCGCCGGGCCTCCGGCCCGTAGACACTGGAGCCGGCGGGGCGCGGGGATTCCGCCAGTGCGTCGACGGCTTCGTAGACGGCTGCGAGGCCCTGGGGATCGTCCTTGAGGACGCGGAGCGCGGCATCGGTGGCGTTCGGCTCCCAGACGATGCGGTGGGTCACGGGCGCAGCCCCAGCATGCGTCCGACTTCCGCGTGGGGGATGCCCTCGCCGAGCGTGCCCTCAGCCTTGCGTCGCTCGTAGTCAGCCAGTGCCAGAGCGTCTTCCAGATCCTCTATCACCTGCGGAGACACGAGCAGCGCGGCCACGTGCCCATGGTCGGTGAGCGCGATGGTCTCGCGGCTGTGGGCGGCGCGGTCTATTGATTTCACTCGGTGGAGTGACGTCAGTTCTTGCGGTGGCCTATCAGGCGCGGCTTCTGCTCCAGGCCGTCCAGGCCGTGCCAGGCCAGGTTCACCAGGTGGGCGGCGACCTCCGCCTTCTTCGGGCGGCGGACGTCCAGCCACCACTGGCCGGTCAACGCGACCATGCCGACCAGGGCCTGGGCGTACAGCGGGGCCAGCTTGGGGTCGAAGCCGCGGCTCTTGAACTCGCGGCCCAGGATGTCCTCCACCTGGGTGGCGATGTCGGAGATCAGCGAGGCGAAGGAACCCGTCGACTGGGGAATGGGGGAGTCGCGGACCAGGATGCGGAAACCGTCCGTGTACTCCTCGATGTAGTCCAGCAGCGCGAAGGCCGCCTGCTCGCACAGCTCGCGGGGGTGGCCGGCGGTCAGCGAGCCGGTCACCATGTCCAGCAGGCGCCGCATCTCGCGGTCCACCACCACCGCGTACAGGCCCTCCTTGCCGCCGAAGTGCTCGTACACCACCGGCTTCGACACCCCGGCCTTCGCCGCGATCTCCTCCACCGACGTGCCCTCGAAGCCCTTCGCCGCGAACAGGGTGCGACCGATCTCCAGCAGCTGCTGGCGGCGCTCGGCACCGGTCATCCGGGTGCGACGCGCGCGCCGCGGCTTGTCATTGCTGGGGGTGCTGGAGTCGGTCGCCACGGCGACCATCATGCCGCCTCGGCGGTCTCCTCCCGGCGCCGGGAGCCGCCTTCCCGGTCCTTGCGGCGGGAATCGATACGCGAGCGTGACGGCCAGCGCACGTCGTACGCCCACCCGAGCCGCTCGCACCAGCGGATGATCCGGGCGGAGGAGTCCAGCTGCCCCCGCTCCACCCCGTGCCGGGCGGAGGTCGGGTCGGCGTGGTGGAGGTTGTGCCAGGACTCACCGCACGACAGGACCGCCAGCCACCACACGTTGCCCGAGCGGTCCCGCGACTTGAACGGGCGCTTGCCGACCGCGTGGCAGATCGAGTTGATCGACCACGTCACGTGGTGCAGCAGCGCGACCCGCACCAGCGAGCCCCAGAAGAACGCGGTGAACGCGCCCCACCACGACATCGTCACCAGACCGCCGATCAGCGGCGGCAGCGCCAGCGACACCACCGTCCACAGCACGAACTGGCGGGAGATCGTACGCAGCGTCCGGTCCTTGATCAGGTCCGGCGCGTACTTCTCCTGCGGCGTCTGCTCCTCGTCGAACATCCAGCCGAGATGGGCCCACCACAGGCCCTTCATCAGCGCCGGGACCGTCTCGCCGTACCGCCACGGCGAATGCGGATCGCCCTCGTGGTCGGAGAACCGGTGGTGCTTGCGGTGGTCCGCGACCCAGCGGACCAGGGGGCCCTCCACGGCCAGCGAGCCCATGATCGCCAGCGCGATCTTCAGGGGCCGCTTCGCCTTGAAGGAACCGTGCGTGAAGTGCCGGTGGAAACCGATCGTGATGCCGTGGCAGCCCAGGAAGTAGAAGAAGACCAACAGGCCGAGGTCCAGCCAGCTCACTCCCCAGCCCCAGGCCAGCGGCACCGCCGCCAGCAGGGCGAGGAAGGGAACGATGATGAACAGCAGCAGCGTAATCTGCTCGATCGAACGCTTCTGCTCGCCACCCAGGGTCGCGGACAGCGCGGTGTCGGTCGCCTTCGGGGCGTCGTCGATCACATCGGAGCTTGTGGTCATGGGCGTCCCCTGTGGGATCGAGGGTAGAGACAGGCTCAGGTGTCGAAGGGGGCGCGGAACCAGCCGGCTCCCTACGGTTCCGTAACCTACGGCGTCGTAAGTATGGCAGCGCCTCGCCGCGCGGCAAGAGCCCGCGAGCCTGCGCCTCCCGGTCGACACCTAGACTTGGAATCAGTCGGACAGCGCGGTCCGCTCTGATTTCTTCCCGGATGCCCCCCTCTCATGCGGCACCCACCGCGCGGGCGTGGCCACCGGGTTCCCCTCCCGGACGAGCTTCAACACTGCAAGGAGCCGCACCTGTGAGCAGTGCCGACGACCAGACGACGACCAGCAGCGAGCTGCGCGCCGACATCCGCCGACTGGGTGACCTCCTCGGTGAGACCCTCGTCCGGCAGGAGGGCCCCGAGCTCCTCGACCTGGTCGAAAAGGTCCGCCGCCTCACCCGTGAGGACGGGGACGCCGCCGCCGAGCTGCTGCGCGGCACCGAACTGGAGACCGCGGCCAAGCTGGTCCGCGCCTTCTCCACCTACTTCCACCTGGCCAACGTCACCGAGCAGGTCCACCGCGGCCGCGAGCTGCGCGCCCGGCGCGCCGCCGAGGGCGGCCTGCTCTCCCGCACCGTCGACCGCCTCAAGGACGCCGACCCCGAACACGTAAGCCAGACGGTCGAGCACCTCAACGTCCGCCCCGTGTTCACGGCCCACCCCACCGAGGCCGCGCGCCGGTCGGTCCTCAACAAGCTCCGGCGCATCGCCGCGCTCCTGGAGACCCCGGTCATCGACTCCGACCGCCGCCGCCACGACGTCCGGCTGGCGGAGAACATCGACCTCGTCTGGCAGACCGACGAACTCCGCGTCGTCCGCCCCGAGCCCGCCGACGAGGCCCGCAACGCGATCTACTACCTCGACGAACTCCACGCCGGCGCCGTCGGCGACGTCCTGGAGGACCTCACCGCCGAGCTGGAGCGGGTGGGCGTCAAGCTGCCCGACCACGTCCGCCCCCTCACCTTCGGCACCTGGATCGGCGGCGACCGCGACGGCAACCCCAACGTGACCCCGCAGGTCACCTGGGACGTACTGATCCTCCAGCACGAGCACGGCATCAACGACGCCCTCGACATGATCGACGAGCTGCGCGGCCTGCTCTCCCAGTCGATCCGCTACACCGGCGCCACCGACGAGCTCCTCACCTCCCTCGACGCCGACCTCGAACGCCTGCCCGAGATCAGCCCCCGCTACAAGCGCCTCAACGCCGAGGAGCCCTACCGGCTCAAGGCCACCTGCGTCCGGCAGAAGCTCGAGAACACCAAGCAACGCCTGGCCAAGGGCACCCCGCACGAGCCCGGCCGCGACTACCTCGGCACCACCGAACTCGTCGACGACCTGCGCGTCATCCAGACCTCACTGCGCGCCCACCGCGGCGAACTGTTCGCCGACGGCCACCTCAACCGCACCATCCGCACCCTCGCCGCGTTCGGCCTCCAGCTCGCCACCATGGACGTCCGCGAACACGCCGACGCCCACCACCACGCCCTCGGCCAGCTCTTCGACCGGCTCGGCGAGGAGTCCTGGCGCTACGCCGACATGCCCCGCGAGTACCGCGCCAAGCTGCTCGCCAAGGAACTGCGCTCCCGCAGGCCGCTCGCCCCCAGCCCCGCCCCTGTCGACGCGGCCGGCGCCAAGACCCTCGGCGTCTTCCAGACGGTCAAGCGCGCCCTGGAGGTCTTCGGACCCGAGGTCATCGAGTCGTACATCATCTCCATGTGCCAGGGCGCCGACGACGTCTTCGCCGCCGCCGTCCTCGCCCGCGAGGCCGGACTGCTCGACCTGCACGCCGGCTGGGCCAAGATCGGCATCGTGCCGCTGCTGGAGACCACCGACGAGCTCAAGGCCGCCGACACCATCCTCGAGGACATGCTCTCCGACCCGTCCTACCGGCGCCTGGTCGCGCTGCGCGGGGACGTCCAGGAGGTCATGCTCGGCTACTCCGACTCCTCCAAGTTCGGCGGCATCACCACCTCCCAGTGGGAGATCCACCGCGCCCAGCGCCGCCTGCGCGACGTCGCCCACCGCTACGGCGTCCGCCTGCGCCTCTTCCACGGCCGCGGCGGCACCGTCGGCCGAGGCGGCGGCCCCTCCCACGACGCCATCCTCGCCCAGCCCTGGGGCACCCTCGAGGGCGAGATCAAGGTCACCGAGCAGGGCGAGGTCATCTCCGACAAGTACCTCATCCCCTCCCTCGCCCGCGAGAACCTGGAACTGACCGTCGCGGCCACTCTGCAGGCCTCCGCCCTGCACACCGCGCCCCGCCAGTCCGACGAGGCCCTCGCCCGCTGGGACGCCGCCATGGACGTCGTCTCCGACGCCGCCCACGCCGCCTACCGCCGGCTCGTCGAGGACCCCGACCTGCCGACGTACTTCCTCGCCTCCACGCCCGTCGACCAGCTCGCCGAGCTGCACCTGGGCTCGCGGCCCTCCCGCCGCCCCGGCTCGGGCGTCTCGCTCGACGGTCTGCGCGCCATCCCGTGGGTGTTCGGCTGGACCCAGTCCCGGCAGATCGTCCCCGGCTGGTTCGGCGTCGGCTCCGGCCTGAAGGCGCTGCGCGAGACCGGCCTCGACACCGTGCTCGACGAGATGCACGAGCAGTGGCACTTCTTCCGCAACTTCATCTCCAACGTCGAGATGACCCTCGCCAAGACCGACCTGCGCATCGCACAGCACTACGTCGACACCCTCGTCCCGGACCACCTCAAGCACGTCTTCGACACCATCCGGGCCGAACACGAACTCACCGTCCGCGAGGTCCTGCGCGTGACCGGCGAGAAGGAACTGCTCGACGCCACGCCGGCGCTCCGGCAGACCTTCTCCATCCGGGACGCGTACCTCGACCCGATCTCCTACCTCCAGGTCACCCTGCTCAAGCGGCAGCGCGACGCGGCGGCCGCCGGCGAGGAGGCCGACCCGCTGCTGTCCCGGGCCCTGCTGCTCACCGTCAACGGCGTCGCCGCCGGCCTGCGCAACACCGGCTGACCCGGACCCTGACGCACGAAGGCCCCCGCTCCGACACGGAACGGGGGCCTTCGCCCTACGGGAGCCCGTCAGCCCCGGCGGACCGCACGCCGCCGGAACACCAGATAACCGCCCGCCGCCAGCAGCGCGGCCGCCGCGGCCGAGAGCGCCCCCACCGGGGCACCGGCACCGGTCTCGGCCAGATCGCCCGCGCCGCCCTGGGGCGACGGCGACGACGACACGGCCGCCCCCGCACCGGCGGACGCCGACGGCGAGGCCGCGGAACCGGCCGGCACGGAAGCGCCCGCCGACACGGACGCGTCGGCCGAGACGGAAGCGCCCACCGAGACGGACGCCGACGGGCCGCCGGATGCCGCGCAGTCCGTCCAGAACACCTTCTGCTTCGCGGCACCCTTCTCGCCGTCGAAGTTCCAGAACAGCTTGTAGTGCCCGTCCGGCAGCGACAGGTCCGGCGTCCGGCCGGCGCCCTCGGCGTCCAGCACGATCGACCCGGACTTCACCTCGACGCCCTTGGCCGCGGCCGTCGGAGCCCACGCCTCGATGTGCCAGGCCACCTGCTGCCCACCGTCGAAGCCGAAGGCGTCCAGGTAGAAGGAGCACACGTGCGGCTCGTTGCGGCGCGCCTCGGCGCCGGTCGCCGCGTCGTGGATCTTCACGGTGCCGTTGTCACCGCGGGGCGAGGCGTGAGCGGCCGGAACGGCCACGACCGCCGCGCAGACGCCGGCGGTCAGCGCGCCGGCGCGAATCAGGGTACGCATGGAGAAGGCCCTCTTCGGGAAGCGAAAGGAAGGTGTGGAGGGGGCGGTTCAGCTTCCACTCGCCACTGACCATGCGTCAATCACAAACCGGGAACGCTTGGAACCCGCACACACGTGGAGGTCGCCCCCACGCGGTCAAAGCGCCACGAACGCCGCCGTCAGCAACGCGAACCCCGCCCCCGCCAGCGCCCACGCCACCCGCGTCCGCCGCAGCCCGCCCGCCACCACGACCGACGCCAGCAGCAGCGCCCCGCCCAGCGGCACCCAGGCATACAGCACCCCGGCCGGACCCGAGCGCACCACCTCGTCCGTACCCGGCTTCACGATCACCGCGTACGTACCGCCCCTGCGCACCGTCACCGTCTGCGTGATCACGACCCGGCCCCGCGGCGTCGACCCCGGCGACACCGGCGTGTACCGGCCAGTGCACGCACCCTCCCCGCAGCGCACCACCGTGACCGTGCCGTGCTCCCGCCCCTTGGTCAGCATCACGTGCTGCGCGGTCCCCCAGGACGCCCACACACCCGCGATCAGGATCAGCACCGCGACCGTGCCCATCGCCGCGACCCGACCGAGCCGGAGCGCGGCGGCCGAGGCCTGACGGGAGCGGGTGAGGGTGGCGGGCATGGCCGGGATCATTGGCCATACCGTCGCACCCGGTCAACTCACAAGGCGGACAAGTCAGGAGTTGTACGAGCTCTGCGCCCGCTCCAGCCCCTCCGACACCAGACACTCCACCGCATCCGCCGCCCGGTCCACGAAGTAGTCCAGCTCCTTGCGCTCCGCCGACGAGAAGTCCTTCAGCACGAAGTCCGCCACCTGCATCCGGCCCGGCGGGCGCCCGATCCCGAACCGCACCCGGTGGTAGTCCGCACCCATCGCCTTCGTCATCGACTTCAGACCGTTGTGCCCGTTGTCGCCGCCCCCCAGCTTCAACCGCAGCGTGCCGTAGTCGATGTCCAACTCGTCATGCACCGCCACGACGTTCGCCACCGGCACCTTGTAGAAGTCCCGAAGCGAGTTCACCGGACCGCCCGACAGGTTCATGAACGACATCGGCTTCGCCAGCACCACCCGCCGACCCGCCGGCCCCGGCGGCCCGATCCGGCCCTCCACCACCTGCGCCTGCGCCTTCTGCGCCCGCTTGAACCTCCCCCCGATCCGCTCGGCCAGCAGATCCACCACCATGAACCCCACGTTGTGCCGGTTCATGGCGTACTCCGGCCCCGGATTGCCGAGGCCGACGATCAGCCACGGGACATTGGCGGGAGTGGTCACGTCCACATCTCCTCGATACGCGCCAGCCGCTGCCCCCGACGGGAACAGCGGCTGACAGAAACGACGACGGTCAGGCTCAGGCCTCGGCGCCGGCCTCTTCGCCCTCGACGGCCTCTTCGCCCTCGCCCTCCGGGGCCTCCTCGATCTGGGCCTGCAGGACCTGCAGCACCACGGCGTCCTCGTCCACGGCCAGGGTCACGCCGCTGGGCAGCTTGATGTCCTTGGCGTGGACCGAGGCACCGGCCTCCAGACCCTCCACGGAGACCGTCACCTGCTCCGGGATGTGCGTGGCCTCGGCCTCGACCGGCAGCGCGGACAGCACGTGCTCCAGCAGGTTGCCACCCGGGGCCAGCTCACCCTCGGCCTGCACCGGGATCTCGACCGTGACCTTCTCGCCGCGCTTGACCAGCAGCAGGTCCACGTGCTCCAGGAAACCCTTCAGCGGGTCACGCTGCACGGCCTTCGGGATCGCCAGCTCGTTCGCCTTGCCGTCGATGTCCAGCGAGATCAGGACGTTCGGCGTACGCAGCGCCAGCAGCAGCTCGTGGCCCGGCAGCGTCAGGTGCAGCGGGTCCGAGCCGTGCCCGTACAGCACACCCGGAACCTTGTCCTCACGACGGATACGGCGCGCGGCACCCTTGCCGAACTCGGTGCGCGTCGCGGCGGAGATCTTCACCTCGGACATGCTCTTCACTCCTCGCAGAAATTAAGGGGACTGGTCACCCGGCCACACGAACGGCCTGCTACGAAGAGCGCGTCGATTACGGACCACCGCATCCGCCGGAACAACGGAAACGGCCTCCCTCGCCGAGCAACTGGAGCAGTCTACTCGGCAAAGGAGGCCGAACCCAAAACGATCTACAGCGATCTACAGCGACCGACGGCGATCAGTCACGCCCCACCACAGTGACCGTCACTGCTCGTCGAACAGGCTCGTCACCGAACCGTCCTCGAACACCTCACGCACCGCGCTCGCGATCGTCGGCGCGATCGACAGCACCGTGATCTTGTCCAGCTCCAGCTCACCCGGCGTCGGCAGCGAGTTCGTGAACACGAACTCGCTCACCTTCGAATTCTTCAACCGGTCCGCCGCCGGACCCGACAGCACACCGTGCGTCGCCGTCACGATCACGTCCTCCGCACCATGCGCGAACAACGCGTCCGCGGCCGCACAGATCGTGCCACCGGTGTCGATCATGTCGTCCACCAGCACACAGATACGGCCCTTCACATCACCCACGACCTCGTGCACCGTGACCTGGTTCGCCACATCCTTGTCCCGGCGCTTGTGCACGATCGCCAGCGGCGCGCCCAGCCGGTCGCACCAGCGGTCCGCCACCCGCACCCGGCCGGCGTCCGGAGACACCACCGTCAGCTTCGAACGGTCCACCTTGTTGCCCACGTAGTCCGCGAGCAGCGGCAGCGCGAACAGATGATCCACCGGACCGTCGAAGAAACCCTGGATCTGATCCGTGTGCAGATCCACCGCGAGAATCCGGTCCGCACCCGCCGTCTTCATCAGATCGGCGATCAGACGCGCCGAGATCGGTTCACGCCCCCGGTGCTTCTTGTCCTGCCGCGCGTAACCGTAGAACGGCACGATCACCGTGATGGAGCGGGCCGACGCACGCTTCAACGCGTCGATCATGATCAACTGCTCCATGATCCACTTGTTGATCGGGGCCGTGTGGCTCTGGATCAGGAAACAGTCCGCGCCACGCGCCGACTCCTGATAACGCACATAGATCTCACCGTTGGCGAAGTCGAAGGCCTTCGTCGGGACAACCCCGATACCCAGCTCGTGAGCGACCTCCCCGGCAAGCTCGGGGTGGGCGCGGCCGGAGAAGAACATCAACTTCTTCTCGCCGGTCGTCTTGATCCCGGTCACAGCACTGTCTCCTCAGAGGTATTCACAGCTGGATGTCGAGAAGCCTCGTCAGCTGTCTGCGCGAAGCCGTCTCAGCTGGTGGGGTGCGGGTGGTGCACTTATCACGGTACGCCGTCCCGGACGTGCGTGATTCCCCTCAGACCTCGCCCTCCGGCTCCCGGGACGCCGCCTCGGCCGCCTTCGCCGCCGCGCTCCCGGGCCGCTTACGAGCCACCCAGCCCTCGATATTCCTTTGCTGGCCACGGGCCACGGCCAGCGAACCCGGCGGCACGTCCCGCGTGATCACCGACCCCGCGGCGGTGTACGCCCCGTCCCCGATCGTGACAGGAGCCACAAACATGTTGTCCGAACCGGTACGGCAGTGCGACCCCACCGTCGTGTGGTGCTTGTCCTGCCCGTCGTAGTTCACGAACACGCTCGCGGCGCCGATGTTCGAGTACTCACCGATCGTCGCGTCACCGACGTACGACAGATGCGGCACCTTGGTGCCCTCACCGATCGACGCGTTCTTCGTCTCGACGTACGTGCCCACCTTCGACTTCAGCCCCAGCCGCGTACCCGGACGCAGATACGCGAACGGCCCCACCGAAGCCTCCGCACCGATCACCGCACCGTCCGAGACCGTGTTGTCCACCCGCGCCCCCCTGCCCACGCGCGTGTTCGTCAGCCGGCTGTTCGGCCCCACCACACAGCCCTCACCCAGCTGCGTCGACCCGTGCAACTGCGTCCCCGGCAGCACCGTCACGTCCTGCTCGAACACCACCGTCACATCCACCCACGTCGTCGCCGGATCCACGACGGTGACACCCGCCAGCATCGCCTCCGTCAGCAGCCGGTCGTTCAGCGTCCGGCGCGCCTCGGCCAGCTGCACCCGGTTGTTGATCCCCGCGATCTCCCGGTGGTCCTCCGCCACACAGGCGCCCACCCGGTGCCCGGCCTCCCGCAGGATGCCGAGGACGTCCGTCAGGTACTCCTCGCCCTGGCTGTTGTCCGTCCGCACCTTGCCCAGCGCCTGGGCCAGCAACCGCCCGTCGAACGCGAACACCCCGGAGTTGATCTCCCGGATCGCCCGCTGCGACTCCGTCGCGTCCTTGTGCTCCACGATCGCCGTCACGGCCCCCGAGGCCCCGTCGCGGACGATCCGGCCGTAACCGGTCGCGTCCGGCACCTCGGCCGTCAGCACGGTGACGGCGTTGCCGTCCTCGGCGTGGGTCGCGGTCAGGCTCTGGAGAGTCCTGCCGGTCAGGAGCGGGGTGTCCCCACAGACGACGACGACGGTCCCGTCCACGGACCCGCCGAGCTCCTCCAGCCCCATCCGGACGGCGTGCCCGGTGCCCTTCTGCTTCTCCTGCACCGCGGTACGCGCCTGAGGGTCGACCTCGGCGAGATGCGCGGTGACCTTCTCCCGCGCGTGCCCGACCACCACGACCAGGTGCTCGGGCTTCAACTCACGGGCGGAGGCCAGCACATGACCGACCAGGGAACGGCCGCAGATCTCGTGCAGGACCTTGGGTGTGGCCGACTTCATACGGGTGCCCTCACCCGCTGCGAGAACGACGACGGCTGCCGGGCGAACGGAGCTCACGGGATGCCCTTCGGCTTTTGGGTGGGGTGGACATCCGCAGGATACCGGGGTGGTTCGTGGGGGAGACGAGAGCGGGCCCTGACTGGGAAGTCAGGGCCCGCATCGTGACAGCTCCCCCATCAGGATTTGAACCTGAACTTAAGGGACCAAAACCCTCAGTGCTGCCTGATTACACCATGGGGGATGAAACTCGCCCGAACCGGACATTTGGTCAGTCCGTCGAGTCGGCACCCCACACTATGCCGCACCAAGACCCTTCGATGCGACGGTACAAGTCCGCGCCCTTCAGGACTTTGATCACGAGGCAGCCCCGATACGCGGCGCCGATGTTCTTGCGAACCGTCTTGGGGTTGTGCTTCTTGAGTGTTGTCTTGTTGAACGCCGAAGAGTCGGCGCCGACGAGCTCGGCCCAGTACCGCTCGGCTCCGGCCACGTCCGCGCTCTCGTGGATCATGACGGTGAAGCGGAGACGCTCGCGCTCGATGCCGACCAGGTCGAGCCAGGCGAGGAATACCTTGATCACGCCCGGGTCGCTGTTGACGAACGTCACGTTCTCGCGGCGCTCGTAAGGCTTGTCCTTGCTGCCCTCCGCCCAGTACAGGCTCACGCCCACCAGGAAGAGCTCGCGGGGCGAGAGGCCGCCGATCGCCTGCTTGGCCATCGCCTGCTTGGCCATCGCCTTCGTGCGCTGCCGCTCCTCGTCGCGGATGCGCAGTTTCGCTTCCCAGCCCTTCCGGGCGATGGCTGCCGCCTCCCCAGGGCTGCGCTTGCGCTCCGGCTTCGGCAGGTCCCGCACCCACAGTGACACCGAGCTCCGTGAGCAGCCCAGCTCCGCCTCGATCTGGTCGTAGGTCCAGCCCTGGAGGCGCAGCTCGCGTGCCTTTGCGCGGAGGTCGTCCTTGGCTCGCGGGCGCTTCGTCCACGCCGGCGGCGCCTCCCCTTTCACCAGTTGATTGAGGATGTCGTTGTTGAAGACCTTCAGTTCGTCGCGGATCTGCCGAAGGCTGTACCCCTCGCGCCGCAGCGTCACCGCCCGCTCCCGCAGGCTCTCGAAGTCCGCGTACTTGCTGTGTGAATGTGCCATGGGCATACCGTCCGGCCGGAATGGAGTGGTCCGGGGTTGAACGGGGGCTGGTTCAGTAGTTCGAGGGATATCAGCTGGTTTTGCTGCTATTCGATTACGGAGTGTGGTGTGGGCCAGTAGCGGAAACTCGCCGGAAAAGCCGGGGGCGGCGCCCGTAGGCTGGAGTCATGACCACGACGGGGGAAGACCGCGCGGCGGCCGTGACCGGGCCGTGGTGGTGGGCGCGGTGGCGCAGTGCGGCGCTGGACGGGAGTCTCGCGCTGGTGTCCGCTCTGGAGTGCGGGGCGGAGGGGATTCCCTTCGCGCGGGACGCGGGGATCCCGGTGTCGGCGGGGATCGTGTTCGGTCTGGTGGCCGGGTCCGTGCTGCTGGTCCGGCGGCGGTGGCCGATCGCCGTCGTGCTCGTGTCGATCGCCGTCACGCCGGCCCAGATGGGTTTCCTGATGGGCATCGTCGGCCTGTACACGCTGGCGGCGTGTGAGTTGCCGCGCCGGGTCATCGCGGCGCTGGCCGGGATGTCGCTGCTGGGCACGATGATCGTGACGTTCGTGCGGGCGCGGCAGGACATGGCGCGGGGGGATCTGACACTGGGGGACTGGTTCGTGCCGTTCGCCGCCGTCACCACCTCGCTGGGGCTGACGGCTCCTCCTGTGCTGCTCGGGTTGTACGTCGGCGCGCGGCGCCGGCTGATGGAGAGCCTGCGGGAGCGGGCGGACAGCCTGGAGCGGGAGTTGCAGTTGCTGGCGGAGCGGGCCGAGGAGCGGGCGGAGTGGGCTCGGGGTGAGGAGCGGACGCGGATCGCGCGGGAGATGCACGACGTGGTCGCTCATCGGGTGAGTCTGATGGTGGTGCACGCGGCGGCGTTGCAGGCGGTGGCGCGCAAGGACCCGGACAAGGCGGTGAAGAACGCCGCGCTGGTGGGGGACATGGGGCGGCAGGCGTTGACCGAGTTGCGGGAGATGCTCGGGGTGCTGCGCAGTGGGGAGGGCCAGGGTCGGCGTGAGCCGGTGGCGGTCCCGCTTGTCGCGGTGGGGGTGGCGGCGGCCGCGGCGGCGTCGCGGGGTGCGGGTGAGGAGCCGGGTGCCGAGGGGCCGTGGTTGTCGGAGCTGGACGAGTTGATCGGGCAGTCGGCGGCGGCGGGGATGGTGGTGAACCTGTCGGTCGAGGGGGAGTCGCGGTCGTATGCGGCGGAGGTGGAGCAGACGGCGTACCGGGTGGTGCAGGAGGCCTTGACGAACGTCCACAAGCATGCGGCGGGGGCGAAGACGCGGGTGCGGGTGGCGCACCGGGTGTCGGAGATCGCGATGCAGGTGGAGAACGAGCCGCCGCCGGAGCCGGGGTCGGCGTCGGCCGCGCGGCTGCCGTCGGGAGGGAACGGTCTGCTCGGGATGAGGGAGCGGGTGGCGGCGCTGGGCGGAGTGTTCGTGTCGGGGCCGACGGATGCGGGTGGTTTTCGGGTGTCGGCGGTGATTCCGGCTTCGTAGTGCCGGTTGGTGCGTCAGCCTCCGGTCAGGCGAGTGGGCTGGGTGCCGGAGACGAGGGCGGTGAGGGCCTGGTCGATGTCGGGGCCGAGGTACCAGTCGCCGGTGTGGTCGAGGGCGTAGACGCGGCCTTCGGTGTCGATGGCGAGGAGGGAACGGGTCTCGGTCTCGGTGCCGAGGGGGCAGACCTCGCTGTCCAGGGCGCGGCCGAGGTCGCCGAGGGTGCGGGCCAGGTGGAGGCCGTGCAGGGGGTCGAGGTGGAGGGCGGCGGGGGCGATCTGGCGGCCGGGTCCGGTGGGGGTGATGCGGAGGCCGCCGAATTCGGCCCAGGCTTCGACGGCGGCGGGGAAGACCGTGTGGCGGTGTCCGGCGGGTGAGGTGTGGTCGCGCAGGGTGTCGGCCCAGCTCTCGGCCTGTCTTATGTCCCAGCGTCCGGGTTGCCAGCCGGCGGCGCGCAGGGCGGCGTCGACGGGTACGGCGAAGCGGGTGGTGGAGGTGCGGTCGGTGTGCATCTGCCCTATGTTGGCCCGTTCTTGCCTGTGTGTGCCTGTGCGTCGGTGGAACTGTGCGTCTGTTCGCTTGTTCGTCGTGGTTCGCCCGTGGGTTCCGGGTGTCAGTCGTCGGTGGCGGTGGGGTCGACGATGCGGACGCCGAAGTGGGCGCTGAGTGCGGTGCAGGCCCGGCAGGGGGTGGCGAAGCTGCCGTGCAGGGGGTCGCCGGCCTCGCGGATGCGGCGGGCGGTGAGTTTGGCCTGCTTGAGTGCTCTGCGGGCTTCGCCGTTGGTCATGGGTTTGCGTGCGGCCCGTTTGCTGCGGGCCGCGTCGGCGCCCGTGATGTGCCGGGAGATGAGGATGGTCTCCGCGCAGCGGCCGGTGAAGCGGTCGCGTTGGGCGCTGGTGAGGGTGTCGAGGAAGTCCTGGACGAGTGGGTGGAGGGCGGGGGGCTGGTCGCCGCGGGCGGCGGTGCCGGTGAGGGTGGCGCCGCGGACGGAGAGGGCGGCGGCGACGGTGGGGAGTATGCCGTCGCGGCGGTGGCGCAGGGCGGGCGCGTGGGGGGTTTCGGCGCTGCTCCAGCCGATTCGCGGGTCGCCGGATGCGTTGGTGTGCGGTCCCGTCTGTGTCGCGCTCATGATCATCATCCCCTCCCGAGCATCCCCCGGAAGAAGACAGACTGCCAAATGCCTTGGCCGGTGCGGAAGCTGGGGCGGTGCGACACGCCCGGGCAGGATCGGTCCGTCACGCGGGGGTGACGGCTGGTCACGGAGGTGGAGGCCCGGTGACCGGTGAAGCGGTACCGCATAGGCTGTCGGCACCGCGATCGGTGCGGTCAACGCGTTGGAGAGAAGTAGTCGATACGGGCAGTGGTGGGCCGGCGCAGGAGCCGGCGGCCGCGGGCCGTACAGAGTGCCGCAGGGGGCAACCGCCATGACGACAGGTCGGCTCGGGCAGCAAGCCGCGCCGCCGAACGCGGCCTATGCAGGGCAGGTCGTGCACTTCCCGGATCCGGTCCGGGCCACCCGCCACCCGAGGGGGGTGCGGATGGACGAGCGCGGTTATCCCGACTTCTCGCCGTACGCCCGGGCGGTGGCGGAGATCGCGGAGCCGCCGGAGGGTTTCGGTGTCGACGAGTTGCGGCTGACGGACTACGTGTCGGCGAACGCGGCGCTGGCCGCGACGGGGCACGAGTTGTGGGACACCGTGCCGGATGTGGCGACGCCGCACGGCTGGACGTGGCACCACGTGCCGGGCGGCCGCCGGTTGGAGCTGGTGCCGGTCGAGGTGAAGGCGTTGCTGCGGCACCACGGCGGGATCGCGACCGCGAAGGTCGACCAGACCAAGCGGGGCACGCGGCCGTTGCAGGAGACGCGTCCGGCGCACTTCGGGCTGCCGAAGTCGGGTGTGGCGGTCTCCGAGCAGGCGGTGCAGGGGGTCGAGGAGGACCTGGGGTACCGGCTGCCTGGCCCGTACCGCTCGTTCCTGAAGGCGGCGGGCGGTTGCGCGCCGGTCGGGACGGCGCTGGACGCGGAGTTGGGGCTGCTGGTCGACCAGCCGTTCTTCACCGTGCGTGAGGAGGCGGCGGTCAACGACCTGGTGTATGTGAACAAGTGTCTGCGCGACCATCTGACGAAGGACTATCTGGGGGTCGCGTTCGTGCAGGGCGGTCTGCTCGCGGTGAAGGTGCGGGGCGACCGGCAGGGTTCGGTGTGGTTCTGCGCGTACGACGACGCGCGTGACGTGGATCCGTCGTGGTCGCCCGCGGAGCGGGTGGAGCGGCTGCTGCTGCCGTGCGCCGCGGACTTCGACGCGTTCCTGTCCCGACTGGCGGGTTCTCCGCCGGAGTTGGAGACGGTGGCGAATCTGATGGTGGACGGCGGTTTCGCGCGGGTCGTGCCCGTCTCTTCCGTGTCGTCGGTGGGGGAGTGAGCTGAGCGATGGTGACCTTCGCGCAGGCGCAGGAGCGCGCCGAGGAGTGGATCAACGGGGACGTGCCCTCGTACCAGCACCGCGAGGTGCGGGTGCGGGAGTTCGAGCTCGGTTTCGTGGTGTGGGCCGAGGACCGTGCGGACGGGCCGCGTTCGGACGGGGGCGCGCAGCGGCTGGTGATCGCGCGGGACAGCGGGGAGGCGACGCTGTGGCCGTCGCTGCCGGTGGGTGAGGTGATCCGCCGGTACGAGGAGGAGTACGGCCGTCCGGACGTGCCCGCCGAGCCGGCGCCGGCGCCTGCGGCGCGGGTGGATCTGAATCAGACGTCGTTCCTGCTGAGTCCGCCGGAGTGGTTGCAGGAGGCGGCGGACAAGCTGGGGATTCCTGACCGGAGGTCCGGGGCCGCGTCCGGGACGGGAGCCGGGGCCGGGGCCGGGGCCGGGGCCGGCAGTGGTGCCGGGCCGGCTTCTGATGCCGGTGTCGCTTCCGGGACGGCTGCCGGTTCCGGTGCCGGTGGGGTTTCGGGTGTGGCCGGGGGCGGGGCGCTGCCCGAGACGCAGGCCGGGGTGCCGGCCGGTTCCCCGGTGTCGGGCGGCGCGGCGTGGCCGGCCGCCGGTGGAGGTGCGGAGGACGCCGGTGCGCCGTCCGGGAGCGGCGCGGGTGCGCCTGGGGCTCCGGCCGGGATGGGTGCGAGTGCGCCGGGGACTCCGGCGGGGGCCACGCCGTGGGCGGGTACGGACACCAACGCCGACGCGGGGGAGGACCGTTCCGTGCCGCTGCCCGCGACGGTGTTCGCGCCGCAGCTGAGCGACTCCGGCGACGGCACCCCGCCGCCGTCGTCCGTGCCGGACGCGAAGACGGCGCTGATGGCCGGTGGCAGCCGGCTTCCGCGTACGGCCATGGCGCCGGCGCTCGACGACCCGGCCGCACAGCACACACCGGGCGGGCCGGGCGCGTCCCAGGGCGGTACGCCGCCTTCGCCGCCCGGCGCTCCGGTTCCGCCTCCGGGCGGTCCGCAGGGCACGCCCCCGCCTCCGCCGCCCGGCGCGTCCTCGTACGGGTATCCGCAGGGGCCGGGCGGGGCCGCGGCCGCGCCGCCGGCTCCGGGTGGTCCGGCCGGTCCGGGGCGCCCGCTCGCCGCGAACGCCGGGGACATCGCCGACGCCGCGACCAGCAAGGCGGCGCCTCCGCCGCGCCGTGGACACGGTGGCGGGTCGGCGCCGCCTCCGCCGCCGGGTGCCCCGGGGACGCCGGGCGCGCGGCCGGGCGGGACGCCCGCGCCGGACACGCCTCCGCCGCCGGGCGCCCCCGCGGGCGGGTACGTGCGGACCCAGCTCGTGTCCTCGCTCGGTCCCGACGGCCCCGAGGGCGCCGCCGGTCCGGGCACGCCTCCGCCGCCGGGTGCCCCGCAGCCGCCCGGTGCTCCGGGTGTTCCGGGCGCGCCGAACACGCCTGGTGGTACGCCTCCGGGCGGGGTCCACCATGCGGCCACGATGCTGGCCGATCCCAGTCAGCTCGGCGGTGCGCCGCAGCCTCCGGGTCCGCCGGGCCCGCCCGGCGCGCCGGGAGCGCACGGTGCCCCGGGCGCTCCCCATGCCCCGCAGCCGCCCGGCCCACCCGGTGTTCCGGGTGTTCCGGGCGCGCCGAACACGCCTGGTGGTACGCCTCCGGGCGGGGTCCACCACGCGGCCACGATGCTGGCCGATCCCAGTCAGCTCGGTGGTGCGCCGCAGCCTCCGGGTCCCCCCGGCCCGCCCGGCGCCCCCGGTGCTCCGGGCGCACCCGGGATGCCCCCAGGCGCCCCGCAGCCGCCCGGTGCGACGCCTCCGCCTCCTGGTGCGATGCCCCCGCCTGGTGCGATGCCCCCGCCTGGTGCGATGCCCCCGCCTGGTGCGATGCCCCCGCCTGGTGCGATGCCTCCCCCCGGTGCGATGCCCCCGCCCGGTGCGATGCCCCCGCCGGGCCAGCCGCCCGTGCCCGGTCAGGCCATGCCCGGTCAGCCCCTGGTGCCCGGTCAGCCCGTGCCGGGCCAGCCGCCCGTCCCCGGGCAGCAGCCTCCGGCGTACGGCTATCCGCAGCAGGGGCAGCCGATCGTCGGCCCCGGCTATCAGGCCGTGCTGCGCTACCGCGCGCAGGACGGGTCGGAGCAGCAGCTGATCCGGCGGTCCGCGCCGGGCACGCCGCACCCGGAGTGGCAGATCTTCCACGAGCTGCGCGCCATGAACGTGCCGCCGAACCAGGTGCTGGAACTGCACACCGAGCTGGAGTCGTGCGAGCTGCCCGGCGCCTACTGCGCGCGGATGATCCGCGAGCAGTGGCCGCAGGCGCGTATCGCGTCGATCGCGCCGTACGGCACGGATCACGCGAGCCGGCAGCAGGGGATGCAGCAACTGCTGGCGCACCAGGGTGAGTTGCACCAGGTCGCAGACGGTCCGGCGCGGCCGGGGCCGGTGCGGGCGCCGCTGCCGCCGGTGCAGCCCGCGCCGCCGGTTCCGCCGGAGGCGATCGGGCAGGAGCTGGCCGGTGCCTTCGGGCCGGGAGTGTTCCGGTTCGAACAGGCGGCGGTCTCCCGGCAGGGTGTGCCGCCGATCGTCGCGCACACGCTGGTGGCGGCCGGTCTGCCGGTGGACATGGGCCCGTTCTTCTGGGCGCAGGCCCAGCCGGGCCGTCCGGTGCCGACGCTGGCTGAGCTGGCGGCCGAGCGCGGGGTGCAACCGGCGCCGGACGCGGGCTCGTACCTGGTCATGGGCAGCGACTTCGGCCGGGCGATCTGTGTGCAGTACGGCACGGCGAACATCGTCGCGGTGCCCGTGGAGGCGGGGCCGGGCGGTACGTCCGTACCGCCGCAGTTCGTGAACACGGGTCTGCCCGAGTTCGCGCGCTGCCTGGCGCTGCTCGGGCGGATGTGGCGGCTGCGGTACGGGCTGAACCAGGAGCAGGCGGGCCGCTGGACCGTCGACTTCCAGGCCCAGCTCGCCGCCCTGGACCCGGCGGCGCTGGGTTCGCCGGAGAGCTGGTGGTCGGTGCTGCTGGAGCAGATGTGGGACGGGCTGCTGTGACCCGTTGAGGCGGGTGCGAGGGCCGGGCCCGGTCGGATGACCGGGCCCGGCCCCTTTTTGTTCACCGCAGCTCGGCTCTCGCCCGTATCCGGCATTACCCCTTGCCCGGAGTGTCGCGTTATGGACATTTATGCCCGATACCTCAAGATGTGCGCGACGTCGGCTGGCGGCGTCCGTGCGGCGGGGGTCCGGCGGAAGGGGTTCCAGGATGGGCAGCACAGCGGTGTCACCTCACGGCTTCGCGGCCGTACGGGGACGCGGCTACCGGCCGGAGCAGGCCGATGCCTGGGTGGCGGCCCTCTCCGACGACCGGGACGCCGCCTGGGAGCGCGCCGCGCGGCTGACCGTCCTCGCCAGGAACATGGAGGCGGAGGCCCTCGCCCTGAGGGAGACCGTGGCGCGGCTCGCCCCGCAGACGTACGCGGCCCTCGGTGAGGGCGCCCGGCTGCTTTTCGAGCTGGGGCAGCGGGAGGCGCAGGAGGTCCGGGAGCGCGCCCGGCGGGAGGCGCGGCACGTGGTGGACGAGGCGCGGGCGGACGCGGAGGCCGTGCTCGAAGCGGCCCGGACGCACGCCGAGGCCGTGCGGACGGCGGCCGAGGAGACCGCCCGGCAGCGGCTGCTGGCGGCGCGCGCGGAGGCCGACGAGATCCGGGTCTCGGTGCGGCGCGAGGTGCGGGAGGGCCGGGGCGAGGCGCTGGCCGCGCTGCGGGAGGTGCGGCACCGTGTCTGCGGGATGCTCGCCGAGCAGTCCCGCGAGCACGCCGAGCGGTGGGCCGAGGCGGAGCGGGAGCTGGCCGGGCGGCAGGCCGCGCTGGAGGCGGAGTACGCCGGGCGCGTGGTGGCCGCCGAGGCGGCGCTGGCCGAGGCGGCCGAGGCGCTCGCCGCCGCGGAGGAGGCGGCGCGGCGGGCACCGGAGGAGGCGGGGGCGCGGGCGGCGGAGGTGCTGGCCGAGGCCCGGGCGCACGAGGAGCGGATCGGCCGGGAGACCGAGGAGGTGCTGCGGGAGCACGGCGAGAGATGGGACGACGTGCGCGCGCAGATGGACTCGGTGCAGGACAGCATCACCACCCTCACCGGGCGGGCGTGGGCGGAGTAGCCGAGCAGAGGACGGCGGGCCCGTTCGGCGGGGGTGCCCCGGACCGTCCCTCCGGCCGTCCGTCGGCCCGGGGCACCCGCCGCCCGTCGCTCACCCGCCCCTGCGTGCCGCGCCCGCCAGGATCCAGCCCTCGACCGCCTCGTACTGCCGGCGCTGTTCCTCGGCCTTCGCGCGGCCCGAGACCAGTGTGCCGAGCCAGCCGAAGAGGAAGCCCAGGGGGATGGAGACCAGGCCGGTCGTGGTGAAGGGGAAGAAGTTGAAGTCGGCGTCGGGGAAGGCCGCCACCGGGGAGCCGGAGACCAGGTTGGTGCCCGGCATCAGCACCAGCACCGCCAGCGAGCCGCCGATGAGCGTGCACAGCAGGCCCGTTCGGGTGTAGCGACGCCAGAAGAGGCTGTATACCAGGGCGGGGGCGATGGCGGAGGCGCCCAGGCAGAAGCTCAGCGTCACCAGCGGCTGCAGGCTGTGGTGCTGGACCAGGACGGCCAGCAGGATCGTGGGGATGCCGACCGCCAGCGCGGAGACGCGGGCCAGGGTCATCTCACGGCGCGCCGACATCTCCCGCACCCGGGCCGCGAACACGTCGTGGGCGAGGGAGTTGGCACAGGCCAGGATCATCCCGGCGACGGAGGCGAGCAGGGTCAGGAACAGCGCCGTCGTGACGGTGGTGAACAGGAAGCTCTCCGCCGCCGACACCTCCGCGCCGAACACCGCCCGGCTGCCCAGCAGGTAGGCGGTGTTGCCCTGCGGGTCGGCCTGCGCGATGGCCCCGCGCCCGATCAGCGCCGTCGCGCCGAACCCGACGACCGTGACCACCAGCACGAACAGTGCCACGCTCGACACCGCCCAGGACATCGACCGGCGTACCTGCCGGGCGCTGGAGGCGGTGTACATGCGCATCGTGATGTGCGGCAGGCAGGCGCCGCCGAGGACGATCGTCAGCTCCGAACTGATCATGTCCAGGCGGGGGTTGGCGCCGCCGGCGAACTCCAGGCCCGAGTGGAGGAAGGCGGGCCCGACCCCGCTGCGCTGCGCCGCCGCGGCGAACAGCGCGCCCGGGTCCCAGTCGAACCGCCCCAGGATCAGTACGGCGACGACCGCGCCGGAGCCGAGCAGCATCACGATCTTCAGGATCTGGATGAGGGCCGTGCCCTTCATTCCGCCGATCGCCGCGTAGCTGATCATGAGCACGCCGAGGCCGATCACGCAGCCCGTCTTCAGCGAGTCGCCGGAGAAGCCGAGGATGAAGGCCAGCAGCTGTCCGGTGCCGGCCAGTTGCACCAGCATCAGCGGCACCAGCGCGGCGATGGTCACCGCGCACGCCGCGATGCGCGCCGACCGCCCCGGCATCCGGCGCGCCAGGACGTCGCCCATGGTGAAACGGCCCGCGTTGCGCAGCGGTTCGGCCAGCAGGAACATCATCAGCATCAGCGACAGGGCCGTGCTGAGCGCCAGCACGATCCCGTCGTAGCCGCACAGGGCGATCACGCCGCCCGTGCCGAGCACGGAGGCCGCGGAGATGTAGTCGCCCGCGATCGCCAGGCCGTTGCGTACGGGGGACAGGGAGCCGTAGCCGGTGTAGAACTCGTCGAGGTCGTCGCGGTCCGGGCCGGTCATCACGCACAGCAGCAGCGTGACCGTGGCGACGGACGTGAACGCGACCAGGGACATCGTCTGGGCCGACCCGCTGAACTGCGTCGTCATCGGGTGGCCTCCCGCTTCGCGTCCAGCTCCGCCTGCTTGCGGATGCGGCTGGCGATCGGGTCGACGTACCGGCGCGCGGTGTGCTCGTAGAGGGCTATCGCCAGCCAGGTGACGGGGAGCTGGAGCAGGGCGAGCAGCAGCCCGAGGGGCAGGCCGTCGGTGACGGTGGTGGTCATGAGCGACGGCGCGAACGCCGAGAAGACCAGGAACAGCGTGAAGTACCCGAGCGCGGTGAGCGTGGCCACCCGGCGCTGCAGGCGGTAGGCGCCGCGCAGGATCCGCAGGTCGCTGTGGTGCCCCAGCGCGGGCCGGGGCGGCTGCCGCCGGTGATCGGGTCCGGGTTCGGACTCGGGCGGCGACGGCTGCCAGGGGTAGGTGGGGCGGCCCGCGTCGGCCGGGTGGGGCGCGTAGGCCTGGTACGGCGGTGAGGCCTCGTGCGAGGGATGAGGACGCGACGGGGACGTGTCGTGCGGCCGGTACGGGTACGACGATGACGCGTCGTGTGGTCGATATGGGTACGGCGGGGACGAGTCGTAGGACATCCCGGTATTCCTTGCGCGGCTCGGGTCCGGTGCGACGGACTGCAGGGAGGGGGGTGAGTGGTGCCCGCACGTTACTCGGCCAACCGGGCGGTCGCGAGCCTTTCGTCAAACTGTCCGGTCGGTATGCGCTTTCTGCACGGCGCCGGGGTCCTGGCTCGGGGGTTACCCGCGTTAAGTCAGTCTTTTGGGCCGTGTGGCAGGGTGCTCCGGGGGCAAACGGCTGACCCCCCGTCGCCGGTGGGCCATCATGGATTCACTCGTGGTGGTGCGGGGGAGCAAGGGGGAGGCCACATGAGTGGGGTGCCGTCACCGGGCCGGGTGTTCATCTCGTACGCGCATGACGACGACGGGCATGTCGACAAGGTCCGGGACCTGTACCGCTTACTGCGTTCCGAGGGGGTCGAAGCGGACCTCGACCTGCCCGCCGGGGAGCGCCGCCAGGACTGGGCGCTGTGGATGCTGCGCGGCATCCGCGACAGCCGGAGGGTGATCGTCGTCGCCTCGCCCGCGTACAAGCGGCGCGCGGAGGGCGACGCCCTTCCCGGCGAGGGTGCGGGAGTGCAGTGGGAGGCCCTGCTGCTGCGGAACCTGGTGTACGCGGACCCGGCCGCCGCGCTCGAGCGGATCGTCCCCGTCGTCCTGCCCGGCGGCTCCGCCTCCGACCTGCCGCTGTGGCTCGGCGGCTCCACCACCACCCACTACCCCGTCCGGGACTTCAGTGTCGACGGAGCCGAGAAGCTGCTGCGGCTGCTGACCGGGCAGCCGTACGAGACGGTTCCCGAGCTGGGGTCGGCGTCCCGGCTGCCCACGCGGGACGAGAACGCACAGGGGGCCCCGCCCGGGCCCGTCACCCCCCTGGCGCCGGTCGCGCAGCCGGTGCCGCCCCCGCAGCCGCCGCCCGCCGCCTTCGTCCTGCCGGAGCAGAAGGACCTGCTCGATGCCCTCCTGGCCTGCCCGGACCTGCACCAGCTCGCCAGGCGCCACGAACTCCTCCTGCTCATGGGTGAGTTACTGGGGCTCGACCGGCCCTTCGACGGGGTGCCCGAGTCCCCGGACGCCCGGACCCATCTACGCGGCCTGTACCGCCGCATCAAGCGGACGACCCTGACGGCCGACGCGGCGCTGAAGGCGATGTACCTCGCGCTGGAGGAGATCGCGCCGGACGACATCGGCACCAAGCGGGTGCGGGACCTCCTGGTCGCCTCCGGGCTTCCCCTCGGGGAGGAGTGAGTGTTCGGTCGGCGCCCGCTGTTCGGCGGCCCCGCCACCCGCGGGGGCCACCGGCGGCAGAGACACACGTGGAAGCTGCACCGGCAGCTCGTGGGGATGCTGCTGAGTGTCCGTGAACTGCACCAGCAGGACACCCGCCACGAACTCCTGGACCTGATGGGCGAACACCTGGACCTCGACGAGCCGTTCTCCGTGCCCGACAACCCCGACGCCCGCAAGCATCTGCGCGCTGTCGTCCGCGCCGCCGCCCAGGAGGACGCCACCCTGGAGGCCTTGCGGGACGCGCTGGAGGACATCGTCCCGGACGACATCGACGCCGCGTGGTTCCGGCTCGCGGTCACGGCGCTGACCGCGACCGAAGGCCCGCTGGCCGCCAGGTTCATACTCGGCCTGATCAGCGAATTCCGTTCGTTGCCGCGGGACTTCGGAAGGGCCGCGACATCCCGCTACCGGACCGAGCGCCGCGCCGCGGGACACCCGGTCGACGGCCGCACGCTGCCGCTGGTGCTGCTCCACCTCTACGACGCATGGGCGCCCTCCCCCGACGCCCGGCGCCGGGAGCTGGTCGGCTTTCTGCGGCGGCTGGACGCCGAGCCCGGCCGCAGCCCCCGCCTCGCCCATCTCCTCGCCCGGATCCCGGGCGAGGAGACCAAGGCACTCGCCCCGGCGGCCGCCGGGGCGTCCGCGTGCGCCGGGGGACAGGCGGGCACCGGTCGCCGGGTCATCATCCAGATACGGGTCGAGGAGGAGGACGCCCCCAGCGACCTGCCGTACACCCAGCGCCGCTACTCGCTGCGCGGTCTCCACTACGAGGGCACGGGAAACGCCCGGCCGGAGTTCCACTGCGCGTGGGACTGGCCCGGCCCGCTCACCGGGGAGGAACTGGCGCGCTGCGGGGACGGCTTCCTGGCCGACTGGAGCGCGCACGAGGCCGTCGAATGGGGGCCTGACAAGCGGGTGGAGTTCCTGCTGCCGGACTCGCTGCTCGGCTATCCGGCCGAGGCCTGGCCCAGCGGATCGGCCGGCCGGCCGCTCAGCCGCAGCTGCCAGGTCGTCGTACGGTCCCTGCGGCGCTACAAGGACGACTCGCTGCACCAGGAGTGGGGCCGGCGCTGGCGGATGCTCGACGCCGACCGGCCGCCCGGTGACGCGCTCAAGCGCATTGGCTGGATGAGCACCGACGGCGGGGGCGCGGCGGCGCAGGACGCGAAGGTCCCGCCGGAGGGCTTCGACTGGCCCGACAGCGCCTACGCGCCCCTGCGGCTGACCGACCTCGCCGACGTGCAGCGGTGGCTGGAGGGACACACCGACCTGGCCTGTCTGGGCCTCGGCAGTCCCTACGACTATCACGACCCCCTCATCCGGGAGGCAGTGCTCGACGCCCTGCTGGAGGACGGGATCCCCGTGATGGTCTGGCGCCGCGACGCCGGCGACCCCGCCCATCTGGTGGACGCCCTGCGCGCGGACGGGCCGCCCGCCCTGCTGGCCGAACTGCCGGACAGCGTCCTCAAGGCGCGCAAGCGCGAACGGAACAACCCGCTCAGCGTCGGCAAGCAGATCACCCTGCTGTGGGACGACCCCACATGTGTCTTCCGCGGACAGGACGGCCGAATGTCCGGCACCCAAGGGGCCGGTTAAGGAGCAGCATGACGCAGAAGCAGGACTGGTGGGTCTACGAGGGCAGCGGTAGGCCGCACGACGGCATCCGCCGGCTGCCCCCGGCACCCCCGTGGCGGGCCTTCCGGCACGGGGCGGCCGAGGACGCACCCCCACGGCGGCTCCCCCCGCCGTCGGCGGCCGGCGACGACGCCGTCCAGCGCCACCTCGGGCGAGCCGGACAGGGAGCCGCCTACCGGGCCGGTGACCGCGAGATCCACCTCGTCAACCTCGCCCTGCACCTGCGCCGCCCGCTGCTGCTGACCGGCAAGCCCGGCACCGGCAAGTCCACCCTCGCCTACGCCGTCGCGCACGAACTGGGGCTGGGGCCGGTGCTGCGCTGGGCGATCACCAGCCGCTCCACCCTCAAGGACGGGCTCTACGAGTACGACGCCGTGGGCCGCCTCTACGACGCCGGGCTGCGCAACGCGGGCGCCCTGGCGACCGGTACCGGAGCGACGCCCGAACCGCCCGACATCGGCAAGTACCTGTGGCTCGGGCCGCTCGGCACGGCCCTGCTGCCCTGGCAGCGGCCCCGGGTCCTGCTCATCGACGAGATCGACAAGTCCGACATGGACTTCCCCAACGACCTGCTGAACGTCTTCGAGGAGGGCGAGTTCGTCATCCCCGAACTGGCCCGGCTCGGCCGCAGGCCGCAGCGGGTGATGACCGCCGACCGGCGGGAGGTGGAGGTCAGCGGGGGCGCGGTGGCCTGCACGGAGTTCCCCTTCGTGGTGCTGACCAGCAACGAGGAGCGGGAGTTCCCGATGGCGTTCCTGCGCCGCTGCGTCCGGCTCGAGATCGGGGCCGCGGACCGGGACCGGCTCACCGGCATGGTCGCGGCGCACCTCGGTCCGCCCGCTCCCGGCGGCAACGGCTCCGCCGAGGTGCGGGCCGAGATCATCGACCAGTTCCTTTCCCGGCAGCGCGAGTTGGGCGCGCTCGCCAACGACCAGCTCCTCAACGCGCTGCTCATGGCGGACCGCGGGCTGTGGGACAACGAGACCGGGCGGGCCCTGCTCGGCGACGACCTGCTGCGGCCGCTGGACCGGGGCTGAACGTGCCGTGACGGGGGTGTCGAGGTTCAGGTCGAGCGCCGCGCCCGGCGGCGGACGGCCCGGGGCGCGGGCCGGGAAGGGCATCCGGCCGGACGGCGGGGACACACCCGGCGACGAGCAGGCCGGGCCGGGCGGTGAGCGGGCGGCGGCGCCCGACGCCGTCCTGCGCGCGGAACTCGCCCGGCTCCTCGCCGCCGAGCGCGCGCCGGAAGCGAGGGACGCCCTCGACGTGCTGTGGATCGCCCGGCTCAGCGGCCTCGATCCGGTCGACTGGTCACACCTCGGCCCAAGCATCGACACCTCGGCCCCCTCCCCGCCCGCCGACCCGCTGCCCCCGTCCCCGCCGGACGACCGGCCCGCCCCCCACCCCCGGCCCGAAGAGCCGACGGCCCAGCTCCACCTGCCCGGCGGCACCGGCGGTACCGCCCCGGCCCGTCCGGGCGGCGCCCACGCCATCCGCGTCGCCCAGCCGCCGGCCCTCTCCGACCCCCTCTCCCTGACCCGGGCGCTGCGCCCCCTGCGCCGTTGGGTGCCCTCCGCCCACGCCCGCGTCCTGGACGTCGAGGCCACGGCGGCGGCCTCCGGGGAGACCGGCCTGCTGCTGCCCGTTCTGCGCCCCGCCATCGAACGCCGTTTCTCCGTCGATCTGCTGATCGACACCGGCGCCACCATGACCGTCTGGCACCGCCTCGCCGGCGAACTGCGCACCCTGCTCGCCCGGCACGGCGCCTTCGCCGACGTCCGCGCCTGGGCCCTGCACACCGACGGCCCCGAGCCGACGCTGGCACCGTTCAGGTCCGGCACCCGCGCCGCCTCGCCCACCCGCCGCTGGCGCGAGGCCCTCGCCGATCCCGCGGGCCGCCGCGCCGTCCTGGTCCTCACCGACGCCGTCGGGCCCGCCTGGTACGGCACCGAACTGCCCGCCACCCTGGCCGACTGGTCGCGCCGCCGCCCCGTCGCCGCGCTCCAGGTGCTGCCCAGCCGCCTGTGGCACCGCACCGCCCTGGGCACGTCCCCCGTCCGGGCCCGGGGCACGGAAGCGGCCTCCGCCACGATCGAGGTCCGCTCCTCGGGCCCGCTGCCCGGCATCGCCCGGGGCCGTGCGGGCGCCGCCGACCGGGAGCGCATCCGCTGGCTGCCGGTGATGGAGGCCGACGACGCCTGGCTCGCCCCGTGGGCACGGCTGGTCTCCGGCCGCACGACGGACTGGGTCCCGCTGCACGCCGCCCCGCTCACCGTCGTCGAACGGCCCCGCCCCCTCACCGCGTCCGAGGAACCGGCCACCCCGGCAGCCTGGGTCGAGCACTTCGAGGAGGGCTACTCACCGGAGGCCTTCCGCCTGCTGCGCCTGCTGGCCGCCGCCCCGCTGAGCCTGCCGGTGATGCGGCTCGTCCAGCGCGCCATGCTCCCGTCGTCCACGCCCATGCACCTCGCCGAGATCTTCCTCTCCGGCCTCCTCGTCCGCCGCACCCCGCCGGGACCCGGTGAGGACCCCGACCGCGTGCTCTACGACTTCCGGCCCGGCGTCCGGGACGCGCTGCTCGGCCGCCTCACCCGCACGGAGTCGCTGCGCGTGCTGCGCCGGGTCCTCGACGGCGTCAGCGAGCGCGTGGCGGCGACGCTGGGCGGAGTGACCGACTTCGGTGCGCTGGTGGCGGCGGTGGGGGCGGAGGGCGACGGCGCCCTGGACGGCCTCGAACTTCCTGAGGAGAGCCGGGCGTTCGCCGAGGTCGCGGTGGCGGTGATCGGCGGGGTCGGCGGGGACTACAAGGAGGTGGCGGCGCGGCTGGGGGTGCGGGGGAGCGGGACGGGGGCGCGGGGGGCGCCTGCGGATCCGGAGCCGGAGCCGGAACCGGATCCGGAGGTGGTCGAGGGACGGAGGTCGCGGTGGTTGCCTTGGCGGCGTGATCGGCGGCGTCAGGTGACTGCCGACGGCGACTCGATCGGTGTCTCGGCCGCCGGCAGTGTCCACGTGGCCGGCTGCCCGACGAACCTGCCCGACCTGCCGGCTCTGCGCACCCACATCCGCAGTGATGAAGTCGGTCTCGTTGTGGGGTGGCTGCTCGCGATCAGCCGTCGGGCTGTGGGCAGAGGCTACCCGCTTCAACGCCCGACGACGTGGGTGATCGAGGGTGGCCAAGGCGTCGGCAAGACCACGCTGGCCGTTGACTGCGCACATCGAGTGATCGATGACTTCACCTTGGTCCGGTGGATCCGGGCCCACAGTTTCGATGTCCTGCTGGAGGATCTGAACGCCCTTGCCGACGATCTCGGCATCCCCCCAGCCGACCCCGAGGCCGGTCCACTGCGACGCCTGGCGGAGCTCCGGGCGCATCTGAGAAGCCATCCCGGCTGGCTCCTGATCTACGACGGCGTCACCCCGCAGACCATCCGATCAGGCGGCCCGGCGTATAAGGAGACCTGGGCTCTGAGCCAGCCGCCACAGGGGTACGGCGCGTTGCTGGTGACCCTGTCGGAGGGAGCGCGGTGGCCGGACCCGATGAGTGGGAGCCTGAAGCTGGCGGATTTGAACCGAGACAAGGCGATCTCCTACCTCGCGAAATCCCTTGAGTCTCAGCATGGGGAGTTGTGGCACAACCTCGCCGAACTGGGGGACATCGTCGATGTCGAGGGAGGGAACCCGCGGCGACTGTTGCAGATCGGGGCGATGCTCACGGCCGCGCGCCGACCGGTCGGCCACTATGTCCATGAAGTGCTCGCGCGCCGCGTGGGGGACAAGTTCCTGCGCTCACTCGTCTGGATCAGCAGGGACGGGGAGTTCCTCGTCACCGGGATCGCCGTGCGGCCCGACGTAGTACTCGCGGCCCGGCGCGATCCCCTCGTGGGCGGCCATGTGCGCGTCCATCGTCAGGATGGCGCGGACTTCGCCGCCGTCACGGGACGGGTCGGAAGCGCGGGTCCAAGCCTGATGCGGCTGGATCTCGTGGAAGGCGCACTCCCTGCCGTGCCACCCGCTCGCCCTGACAGCAGCCCGGTCGTCGCCGCGTGGTACGAGCTGCACGCGCGCACGGGAGCGCCGGTGCTCACCCTGCGTCCTGCGTCGTCCAAGCCGCACCCTCCTCCGGGCGCGGTGCTGATCGACGCGGACGGCAGACTGTGTTCCGTCGTCGGGTGGTCGGCAGAGGGCCCGGTGAGGGTGGACGCCCACCCTATGTTCATCGATCACGATGAGTCGCAGATCACTGCCCGCGATCGGGACAACCGTCGGCTGCTGGTGTGGCCGGAACCGAAAGCGGTCATGCGGGAGGCGCTGATACGGCACCGCTACCAGCCCGTCGTCGTGCACTCGCGAGAGGAGGTCGAGGCGCAGCTCGCCGCGCACCCGGCCGCACTGTTCGTCGACCCGATGACCGGGTCGATCACGCGCACCGCGCTGCAGTCGCTGCGGCAGGCCGCGGTCGCGGCCGGGGTGCCGATGCTGGTGACCGCGGGGCTCGGGCAGACCTCACGCGAGGCGGCCTATGATGCCGACCCCGCTGTATGGCTGAAGGCGCTTGCGCCGCGCGACGGCGAGCAGCACCGACAGCGTGTGCTGCTGATCGAGGAGCGGGCGGGGATCGCGCAGGCGCTGGCCACGGCGCTGGAACTGCGGGGGATCAGGGTGATGCGGGCGACCGCCGCGAACGCGATGATCCTGGCGAGCGAGTTGCGGCCGAACCTGGTCCTGATGGGCCTGATGCAGGTGCACCAGGAGCGCTACAGGATCGTGCACTGGCTGCGCGAGTACGGGCTGCTCGACCGCACCCCGATCGTCGCCTACACGACCGCCGTCGAGCAGACGGACCTGGCACGGCTGGCCTCCGGCGAGACGGTGCTGTACGTCGCGGAGCGGGCCAACAGCCGCGAGGTGCGGGACCGGATCGTCGAGTTGCTGGCCCGGATCGGCTTCGACTAGCGGGCGACCCAGGTGGCGAACGCCGTCCAGGACGGCGCCGAGAAGACGATCGCCGGGCCGGTGGGGTTCTTGCTGTCGCGGACGGGGACGTGGGCGGGGCGGGAGGCGTCGTTCACTTCGAGGCAGTTGCCGCCGCTCTCGCCGCTGTACGTCGACTTGCGCCAAGCCGTCACTTCGAGGCAGTTGCCGCCGCTCTCGTCGCTGTAGCTCGACTTGTGCCACCCGGTCAGGACCGAGGCGTCAGGGATGCTGCTCTCGCTGCGCTTCATGCTGATAATCCTCCGCGACCGACCTGAGCATTGCCAGGGACTTACGGTGCGACAAGGCATCGCCCAGCGCCTGATCGTAGACATCGTCGAGTTGGCACACCATCGCCGGAACCTCCCAGATACGGCCGGACTTCAGCCCCTCCACGTAGGCGACGGGGGGTAGCTCGTCAAAGCGCATGATCTTGACCGGGTGGATGGCCGGAACCGAGGACTTCGCGGGCGTAGTCCGGAGTCTGGAGGAACCCGGGTACCAGCGGGTTGGCGTACTCCTTGATGACGACGGCCTGTTGCTCCAGCTCCGCGGCCTCAGCGAAATGCTCCGCCACCGCCCGCCCGTCCAGCGCCGGCAGAAACCGTTCGAAGAAGCCCCCCGCTTCCAGCACCTGGTCCAGGCGCCGCGCGTCCTCCACGTCCGGTCGGCGCCGTCCCGCCTCGATGTGGGCGATGTGGGTGCGGGACATGACCGCACGCTGGCTCAGCTCCTCCTGGGTGAGGTCTGCCGCCTCCCGGCGCCGCTTCAGCTCCTGTCCGTACTGCTCCCGCGAGCGCGGATTGTCCTCGATGGCCACGTGGAACTCCCTCTGGTGCCAACCGCGTTGTCACGCTCAGCCACCTTCCGAGACTACCCGCCGTCACGTCACCGTGTGTTCGTATCGGCACGGAAAGTGAAAGGCGGAGGCAGTGGACGACGTCGTGCACGACGAGGAGGACGGGCTCGTCGGGGCCCACATCACGCTGCGTGTCTCGCGGGACGGCGGGCGGACCTGGGGGCCGACCACGGTCTACCGCCCGTCGCGCGAGAGCGCGCCGCTGGAGTCGGCGGGGCGATTCCCGCCCTGTGAGTGCCCCCGGTGCGAGGGCCGCGGGCGGAGTTGACCGCCGGACGGTGAGGGGGGACCCGCCGGGCGGTGAGGGGGGTGGGGCCCGTCCGGCGGCTTCCCGCTTGCCCCTGACGCGGCGGGAGGGTGGAGGCTGCGTGGGCCGGAGGGTGGAGGCGACCCTGAGAGGGCCTCCACCCGTCGGTGGACGGCCCCTAGGGGTACCTCTGTACCTGAGGTCGGGGAGGGTTCGTACCGGCGGAGGAGGAGAAGACCGGGGCCTCCTCCTTAACCTGGCTTTACGCCGCTGGGGGGCGGCGCACCGCACCGGCGACGGTGGGGTTTTCCCCCGGGGAAGAGGGTGCTGAGCACCAGCGCGCCAGGAAGGCACCCCGGCCAGACTCACCGGCGTACCACTTCGTAGGGCTCGTGGGCTCGTGGGCTCGTGCGACTCAACCGTCGACCGACATAGGAGACATACCGTGACTTCGGCTGTGACCATTCCCAGGCACGGGGGTACTGGAGGGCCTACGGCCGTCGCCGCGCGGGCGCGGCAGGTCGTGAAGGCGTACGGGACCGGGGAGACCCGTGTCGTCGCCCTCGACCACGTCGACGTGGACATCGCCCGCGGCCGGTTCACCGCGATCATGGGCCCCTCGGGGTCCGGCAAGTCCACCCTGATGCACTGCCTCGCCGGGCTCGACACCGTGACGAGCGGGCAGATCTACCTGGACGAGACCGAGATAACGGGCCTGAAGGACAAGAAGCTCACGCGGCTACGCCGGGACCGGATCGGGTTCATCTTCCAGGCGTTCAACCTGCTGCCGACGCTGAACGCGATCGAGAACATCACCCTGCCCATGGACATCGCCGGGCGGAAGCCGGACAAGGCGTGGCTGGAGCGGGTGGTGGAGACCGTGGGGCTCGCCGAGCGGCTCGGGCACCGGCCCAGCCAGCTCTCCGGCGGCCAGCAGCAGCGGGTCGCCGTGGCCCGGGCGCTCGCCGCCCGCCCCGAGATCATCTTCGGTGACGAGCCGACCGGGAACCTCGACTCGCGGGCCGGCGCCGAGGTGCTGGGCTTCCTGCGCCGGTCGGTGGACGAGCTCGGGCAGACCATCGTGATGGTCACCCATGACCCGGTGGCCGCCTCCTACGCCGACCGCGTGCTGTATCTCGCCGACGGCCGGATCGTCGACGAGATGCACCAGCCGACGGCCGACCAGGTGCTGGACCGCATGAAGGACTTCGACGCCCGCGGGCGGACGTCATGACCGTCCTGAAGACCTCCCTGCGCAACTTCTTCGCGCACAAGGGGCGCATGGCGCTGTCCGCGGTCGCGGTGCTGCTGTCGGTGGCGTTCGTGTGCGGCACGCTGGTGTTCACCGACACCATGAATACGACGTTCGACAAGCTGTTCGCGGTGACCGCGGCCGACGTGACCGTCTCGCCGAAGGGCGCGAGGAACGACCAGACCCCGCAGAGCGGCGTGCCCGAGTCGCTCCCGGCCTCGCTGGTGCCGAAGGCGCGCGAGGCCGAGGGCGTGAAGTCGGTCGAGGGCGGCGTGGTGTCGGCGAACGTGACCGTCGTGAACGCCGACAACGAGAACATGGGCTCCTCGACCGGCGCCCCGACGATCGCCGGCAACTGGAACGGCAACGAGCTGCGCTCGATGGAGATCACCTCCGGGCACGCCCCGCGCGGGCCGACCGAGACGATGGTCGACGCCGACACCGCCGACAAGCACCACCTCAAGCTCGGCGACGAGCTGCGCACCATCGCGCAGACCGGCGACTTCAAGGCGCGGATCGTCGGCATCGCCACCTTCAAGGTGACCAACCCCGGCGCCGCCATCGTCTACTTCGACACCGCCACCGCCCAGCGCGAACTGCTCGGCGCCACCGGCCGGTTCACCCACCTCAACATCACCGCCGCATCCGGCGTCCCCGACGGGACGCTGAAGCGGAACGTCGCGCGCACCCTGGCCGGGACCGGCTCCGGACCGTACAAGATCCAGACCGCCAAGGAGAACGCGGACGAGAACCGCGAGAGCGTCGGCGCGTTCATGAACGTCATCAAGTACGCCATGCTCGGCTTCGCCGGGATCGCGTTCCTGGTCGGCATCTTCCTGATCATCAACACCTTCTCGATGCTGGTCGCCCAGCGCACCCGGGAGATCGGCCTGATGCGGGCGATCGGCTCCTCGCGCCGGCAGGTCAACCGCTCGGTGCTGGTGGAGGCGCTGCTGCTCGGTGTCATCGGCTCGATCCTGGGCGTCGGCGCGGGCGTCGGCATCGCGGTCGGCCTGATGAAGCTCATGTCGGCGATGGGCATGGAGCTGTCCACGCGGGACCTGACGGTCAAGGCGACCACGCCGGTGGCGGGACTGCTGCTCGGTGTGGTGGTCACCGTGCTCGCCGCCTACCTTCCGGCGCGCCGGGCCGGCAAGGTCTCCCCGATGGCCGCGCTGCGCGACGCGGGCACTCCGGCCGACGGCCGGGCGGGCCTGGTGCGGGGCGTGATCGGCCTGGTCCTCACCGGCGCCGGTGTCGCGGCCCTGTTCGCGGCTGCCGGGGCGAAGAAGGCGAGCGAGGGCTCGCTCGTCCTGGGGCTCGGCGTGGTGCTGACCCTGATCGGCTTCGTCGTCGTCGGGCCGCTGCTGGCCGGCGGGCTGGTGCGGGTGATCAGCGCGGTGCTGCTGCGGGTGTTCGGGCCGGTCGGCCGCATGGCCGAGCGCAACGCCCTGCGCAACCCGCGCCGCACCGGCGCCACCGGGGCCGCGCTGATGATCGGCCTCGCGCTGGTCGCGTGCCTGTCGGTGGTCGGCTCCTCGATGGTCGCCTCGGCCACGGACGAGCTGGACCGGTCGGTCGGCGCGGACTTCATCGTCCGGGGGCAGCAGCAGCGGATCGTGCCGCAGGCGGAGAAGGCCATGCAAGACACGCCCGGCCTCGCCCACGTCACCCGCTACAAGACCATCGACGCCACGCTGACCTCGCCCGACGGCCGGGTCGACGACCACGGGGTGACGGCCGCGGACCCGTCGTACGCCGAGGACCTGCTCCGCACCACCACCGCCGGCTCCCTGGCGGCCGCCTACGGCGACGACGCCATGTCGGTCGGCTCCGACTACGCCAAGAAGCACGGCGTGCACGTCGGCGACACCCTCACCGTCGCCTTCAAGGGCGGCCGCACGGCCAAGCTGAAGGTCGCGGCCGTCACCAGCGACGACGCCGCCATCGACAAGGGCGCGCGCTACCTGAGCATCGCGACCATGCAGAAGTACGTCCCCAAGGACAGGATCCCGCCGAACCAGATCATGTTCGCCAAGGCCCGGGACGGCCGGGAGAAGCAGGCGTACGCGGCGCTGAAGAGCGCGATGAAGCCGTACCCGCAGTACCAGGTGCGGGACCAGACCGACTACAAGCAGGAGCTGAAGGACCAGGTCGGCCAGCTCCTGAACATGGTCTACGGCCTGCTCGCCCTGGCGATCGTCGTCGCGGTCCTCGGCGTGGTGAACACCCTGGCCCTGTCGGTGGTCGAGCGGACCCGGGAGATCGGCCTGCTGCGGGCGATCGGCCTGTCGCGCCGGCAGCTGCGGCGGATGATCCGCCTGGAGTCGGTGGTGATCGCCCTGTTCGGCGCGCTGCTGGGCCTCGGGCTGGGCATGGGCTGGGGGGCGACCGCGCAGAAGCTGCTCGCGCTGGAGGGCCTGAAGGTGCTGGACATCCCCTGGCCGACGATCACCGGGGTGTTCGCCGGCTCGGCCCTCGTGGGCCTGCTCGCCGCTCTGATCCCGGCCTTCCGGGCGGGCCGGATGAACGTCCTGAACGCGATCGCGACCGAGTAGCCGCACGGCCGCACCGCACGCCGAGTACCACCGCACACGGGGGTTGCGGGGGCGGGCGGGCCCGGTGCCGGGAGGTCCCCGACTTCCCGGCACCGGGCCTTTGTGCGCCGCCCGCCCCGGCACCCGTGGGGTGCGGGGTTGGCCGGGCGTCGTCCACAGGCCCGGCGGTCGTCGGTGCGGCGTCGTACGCTGGAGGGACCCCCGGCCCGCGGCGCGTGTCGGGCTCTTCGTGTTGTCCATCAGCCCTGCCCACCCCTCGCCCACCCCGGACGGAAAGCCCTCCATGAGCCTGCACGGTCTGCTCGACGCCGTCGTCAAGGACCCCGCCCTAGCGGAAGCGATCACCGCGGCCGCGGACGGCAACCGCATGCACGTCGACCTGGTCGGGCCCTCGGCGGCCCGCCCCTTCGCGGTCGCCGCGCTGGCCCGCGAGACCGGCCGCCCCGTCCTCGCGGTGACGGCGACCGGCCGAGAGGCCGAGGACCTGGCCGCGGCGCTGCGCTCGCTGCTGCCCCCCGAGGGCGTGGTGGAGTACCCCTCCTGGGAGACGCTCCCGCACGAGCGCCTCAGCCCCCGCAGCGACACCGTCGGCCGCCGCCTCGCCGTCCTGCGGCGCCTGGCCCACCCCCGCCCCGACGACCCCGAGACCGGCCCGGTCTCCGTAGTCGTGGCGCCCGTGCGCTCGGTGCTCCAGCCGCAGGTCAAGGGCCTCGGCGACCTGGAGCCGGTGTCCCTGAGATCCGGGCAGTCCGCCGACCTGAACGAGGTCGTGGAAGCCCTCGCCGCGGCCGCGTACGCGCGGGTGGAGCTGGTGGAGAAGCGCGGCGAGTTCGCCGTGCGCGGCGGCATCCTCGACGTCTTCCCGCCCACCGAGGAACACCCCCTGCGCATCGAGTTCTGGGGTGACGACGTCGAGGAGATCCGCTACTTCAAGGTCGCCGACCAGCGCTCCCTCGAGGTCGCCGAGCACGGCCTGTGGGCGCCGCCCTGCCGGGAGCTGCTGCTCACCGAGGACGTCCGCAGCCGCGCCGCGGCCCTGGCCGAGCGCCACCCCGAGCTCGGCGAACTGCTCGGCAAGATCGCCGAGGGCATCGCCGTCGAGGGCATGGAGTCCCTGGCGCCGGTCCTCGTCGACGACATGGAGCTGCTGATCGACGTCCTGCCCAAGGGCGCCATGGCCGTCGTCTGCGACCCCGAGCGGGTGCGCACCCGCGCCTCCGACCTGGTGGCGACCTCGCAGGAGTTCCTGCAGGCGTCCTGGGCGGCCACCGCGGGCGGGGGCGAGGCGCCCATCGACGTCGGCGCGGCCTCCCTGTGGTCCATCGCCGACGTCCGCGACCGGGCCCGCGAGCTGGACATGATGTGGTGGTCGGTGTCGCCGTTCGCCGCCGACGAGTCCGCCGGGGACGGCGACACGCTCAAGCTGGGGATGCGCGCCCCCGAGACGTACCGCGGCGACACCGCGAGGGCGCTCGCCGACACCAAGGGCTGGCTCGCCGACGGCTGGCGCACCGTCTTCGTCACCGAGGGCCACGGCCCGGCCTCGCGCACGGTCGAGGTGCTCGGCGCCGAGGGCGTCGCGGCCCGGCTGGACGCCGACCTCGGCGAGATCTCGCCGTCCCTGGTGCACGTGGCCTGCGGCTGCATCGACCACGGCTTCGTCGACCCGGCGCTGAAGCTGGCCGTGCTCACCGAGACCGACCTCTCCGGCCAGAAGGCGTCCGGCCGGGACGGCGCCCGGATGCCGGCCCGCCGCCGCAAGACCATCGACCCGCTCAGCCTGGAGGCGGGCGACTACATCGTCCACGAGCAGCACGGCGTCGGCCGCTACATCGAGATGGTGCAGCGCACCGTGCAGGGCGCCACCCGCGAGTACCTGGTGGTGGAGTACGCCCCCGCCAAGCGCGGCCAGCCCGGCGACCGCCTGTACATCCCCACCGACCAGCTCGAGCAGATCACCAAGTACGTCGGCGGCGAGGCCCCCACCCTGCACCGCCTGGGCGGCGCCGACTGGACGAAGACGAAGGCCCGCGCGAAGAAGGCGGTCAAGGAGATCGCCGCGGACCTGATCCGGCTGTACTCCGCGCGGATGGCCGCCCCCGGGCACGCCTTCGGCGGGGACACGCCCTGGCAGCGCGAGCTGGAGGACGCCTTCCCCTACGCGGAGACGCCCGACCAGCTCACCACGATCGCCGAGGTCAAGGAGGACATGGAGAAGACGGTCCCGATGGACCGCCTGATCTGCGGCGACGTCGGCTACGGCAAGACGGAGATCGCGGTCCGCGCCGCCTTCAAGGCCGTCCAGGACGGCAAGCAGGTCGCGGTGCTGGTGCCGACGACACTGCTGGTGCAGCAGCACTTCGGCACGTTCGGCGAGCGGTACGCCCAGTTCCCGGTGAGCGTGCGCGCACTGTCCCGCTTCCAGACCGACACCGAGGCGAAGGCGGTCCTGGAAGGGCTGAAGGACGGCTCCGTGGACGTCGTCATCGGCACCCACCGGCTGTTCTCCTCCGAGACCAGGTTCAAGGACCTGGGCCTGGTCATCGTCGACGAGGAGCAGCGCTTCGGCGTCGAGCACAAGGAGCAGCTGAAGAAGCTGCGCGCCAACGTCGACGTGCTGACCATGTCGGCCACCCCGATCCCGCGCACCCTGGAGATGGCGGTCACCGGCATCCGCGAGATGTCCACGATCACCACCCCGCCGGAGGAGCGCCACCCGGTGCTCACCTTCGTCGGCCCGTACGAGGAGAAGCAGATCGGCGCCGCGATCCGCCGTGAGCTGCTGCGCGAGGGCCAGGTCTTCTACATCCACAACCGGGTGGAGTCGATCGACCGGGCTGCGGCGCGGCTGCGGGAGATCGTGCCCGAGGCGCGCATCGCCACCGCCCACGGCCAGATGTCGGAGCAGGCGCTGGAGCAGGTCGTCGTCGACTTCTGGGAGAAGAAGTTCGACGTGCTGGTCTCGACGACGATCGTCGAGTCCGGCATCGACATCTCCAACGCCAACACCCTGATCGTGGAGCGCGGCGACAACTTCGGCCTGTCCCAGCTGCACCAGCTGCGCGGCCGGGTGGGCCGGGGCCGCGAGCGTGGCTACGCCTACTTCCTCTACCCGCCGGAGAAGCCGCTGACGGAGACCGCCCACGAGCGGCTGGCGACCATCGCCCAGCACACCGAGATGGGCGCGGGCATGTACGTGGCGATGAAGGACCTGGAGATCCGCGGCGCGGGCAACCTGCTCGGCGGTGAGCAGTCCGGCCACATCGCGGGCGTCGGCTTCGACCTGTACGTCCGTATGGTCGGTGAGGCGGTCGCCGACTACCGGCGGCAGCTGGAGACCGGCGAGATCGAGGAGGAGGCCCCCCTCGAGGTCAAGATCGAGCTGCCGGTCGACGCGCACGTTCCGCACGACTACGCCCCCGGTGAGCGGCTGCGACTGCAGGCCTACCGGGCCATCGCCTCCGCCAACTCCGAGGAGGACGTGAAGGCGGTCCGCGAGGAACTCACCGACCGCTACGGCAAGTTGCCGGAGCCGGTGGAGAACCTGCTGCTGGTGGCGGGCCTGCGGATGCTGGCCCGGTCGTGCGGTGTCGGCGAGATCGTCCTTCAGGGCGCCAACATCCGCTTCGCCCCGGTGGAGTTGCGCGAGTCGCAGGAGCTGCGGCTCAAGCGCCTGTACCCGGGATCGGTGATCAAGCCGACCGTCCACCAGGTCCTGGTACCCCGCCCGAAGACCGCGAAGGTCGGTGGCAAGCCGCTGGTCGGACGCGAACTGCTCGGCTGGGTCGGGGAGTTCCTCGCGTCGGTCCTGGGGTCGTAGCAGGTTCGCGACACGCTGTTCGTGCCACGCCGTTCGTGACACGCCGTCGGGACGCCGCCCCCCCCAGGGCCGACGGCGCGTCCCGCCTTCGCCGCTGGGGCCTTTCTTCCGGATCAGGCCGACTCCGGGCGACGGTGCCTTCCGAGGTGCGCGACCCCGGCAAGATGCGAAAGAGAGGGCCTTAGGGCTGCTGTTCGTCGGGACGGCGTTCCCGCTCCATGCCGGTGCGGCGTTCCGCCTGCTGCTGGGCCTGGTCGACCTGGGACTCGTACTTGTTGCCCGTCCTCTCGTTGACCTTCCGCTCGGCCGTGTCGGACACGCTTTTGGCCTTGTGCCTGAACTTGTCGAAGATGCCCATGGAAGAGCTCCTTCCGGAGGTCGTTTCGACCGACGATACGCCCGGTATGCGCCGGGTGCCTCTTCGCGCCCCATATGGCATGGACATCTTCGTCGCTACCGTGGGAAGCCGGAGAACGGCCGCCCGCGTCGGGGGCGGGACCGGGAGGCAAGGGGAGGGGCGCATCGTGACGCGTCTGAGGGGCGGGGCCGCCGTGCGCGCGAAGGGGCACGCGGGGCACGGAGGCGGGCGCCAAAGCGTCCTGGTGACGTCGGCCGCGCTGCTGGCCGGCGGGCTGCTGCTCGGCGGCTGCAAGGACCTCGCCCCGCCCGTGGACAGCGGGCCGTCCGGCTCCGCCGTGCCGACCGCCGGTGACGGCCGCGCGGTGAGCCCGCTGGAGAACCCCGACGGCACGAAGCCCGGCCTGGCGGCGATCACGTCCCCCGCGGACCTGGCGAGGGCGCGCTCGCTGATCGGGAAGGTGGCGACCAAGGGGCGCGGTCCGAAGACGGGCTACGAGCGCGACAAGTTCGGTTACGCCTGGATGGACTCGGCCCCGGGCGGCATCCCCTACGCGCACAACGGGTGCGACTCGCGCAACGACCTCCTCAAGCGCGACGGGGAGCGGCTCCGCTTCCGGTCGGGCTCGAACTGCGTGGTCGCCTCGATGACCCTGCACGACCCGTACACGGGCAGGACCATCGAGTGGACCAAGTCCCGTGCCGCGAAGGTCCAGATCGACCACGTCATGCCGCTGTCGTACGACTGGCAGATGGGCGCGTCGCACTGGACGAAGGGCAAGCGGGAGGACATCGCCAACGACCCGCTCAACCTGATCCCGGTGGACGGGCCGACCAACGGCGCGAAGGGCGACTCCGGGCCGGCGGCCTGGCTGCCGCCGAGCAAGCCGATCCGCTGCGCCTACTCGGTGCGCTTCGCCCAGGTGTCGGTGAAGTACGACCTTCCGGTGACGGCGGCCGACAAGCGGATGATGCTGCGGCAGTGCGGCGGCTGAAGTTCGCTCGTACGCAGCAAATGTGACGGCCTGCCAGTAAGTGAGTCACCGTCGGATGAACAAGTGATACGGGTCCTGTAACGGAACTGCAAAGGCGTTCACAAGTCGCAAAGGGGCGCGGGGCAGCAAACCGGTCAGGTTCAGCAAGAGGCGGTCAAGGTCTGCACAAGATCGTTCCCTGACGTGCCCACAGGATGTTCACCACAGGGCAAGATCAGCGCGTTTCTGTGTCGTTCTTGACCGCTGGAGTCGAACCCGTGCTTTTGTGGCCGCTCAGCCGCCGCCCACGCCCCACGCGCACCGCGCGTCCCGTGCGGCCATCCCTCCTCGCACGTCGTACGCAGCGCCTCGTCGCCACGGTGGCGCTCACCGCGCTCGCCCTGATGCTGACGACGGATCAGGCCCTCGCCGAGGGACTGGAGCTGAGCCGCGTCGACCTGCCGAGCCTGAGCGCATCCTCGCTCGCGTCCTGGTTCACCGACCCGCACTGGGGCAAGCTGCCGCACCAGCAGTCCGGCACGGCCACCGGCCACCGGCACCACGTCTCCGCCGACGCCACCGACGCCCACCGCGGCGCGGGCCACGCCCCCGGCAAGGGCCGCGGCGAACTGGCCGCCTACCACCCGCACGCGAGCGCCGTGAAGCACGGCCGCAGCGCGGGCGGTGCCTTCAACGCCAAGACCAGCAAGCGGAACGCCGCCAAGTCCACGCGCAACGAGACCGTCTACGACAACGCCGACGGCTCCACCACCCGCCAGATATCGCCCTCACCCGTCAACTACCAGGTGCGCAAGGGCCGCTGGGCGCCCATCGACGTGGACGTACGGGCCGGGCCCGACGGCCGCTGGCACGAGAAGGCCAACTCCCTCACCGTCGAACTCGGCGCCAAGGCCACCGACTCCGCCCTGGCATCACTCACACTCGACGACAAGCACGGCATCGCCTACGCCCTTCAGGGCGCCGCCCCCGTCCGGGGCACCGCGCACGGCTCAACCGTCACCTACGGCGGCGTCCTCGACGCCACCGACCTGAAGCTGTCGCCCACCGCCACCGGCGTGAAGGAGTCGGTCGTCCTGCACTCCGCGGACGCCGCCAACTCCTGGACCTTCCCGCTCACCCTCAAGGGCCTCACCCCCGTCCAGCACAAGAACGGCTGGATCGACCTCAGGAACTCCGCCGGCAAGACCGTCGAGCGCATCCCTCCGGCGTACGCGTACGACTCGAAGGTGAACCGCCGCTCCGGTGACCCGGCCACCACCCACGACGTCACCTCCGAGCTGGTCCACGGCAAGGACGGCTACGCGCTGAAGGTGACCCTGGACAGCCGCTGGCTGCACGACTCCCACCGCGTCTTCCCGGTCACCGTCGACCCGACCGTCACCGACGGCTGGACCACCACCTACGCCGAGTCCGGCGCCGGCAACAACGTCGACCACTCCTACGAGCAGACCATCAAGGTCGGCTCCTACGACTCCGGCACCCACTCGGCCAACAGCTTCGTCAACCACTGGGACACCGCCTGGGACGCCAGCGGTGCCACCGTCACCTCGGCGTCCCTGAAGCTCTTCGACACCTGGGCCTCCACCTGCACCGCCGAGCGGTTCGACGTCGCCCTGGTGACCAGCTCCTGGACCCCCGAGTCCGTCACCTCCTACCCGGGCCCCTCCAAGGGCTCCTCCATCGGCAACCTCACCCCGAGCGTGCCCACCGCGTGCGCCAACACCGCCGCCGACCGCTCCGTGGGCGACTGGGTGACGGTCTCGCTGTCCACCTCCGCGATCCAGGGCTGGTTCAGCGGCACCACCGCCGACCACGGCCTCGCGGTCTACGCCGCGACCTCCGACAACCTGCACTGGAAGCAGTTCGGCTCCTTCAACGACCCGAACCTCGGCCCGGTCCTCTCGGTCACGTACACCGGCAACACCGCGCCGCAGCTGTACGAGCAGTTCCCGCAGGACAACGCCGTCGTCGGCACCACCCAGCCCGAACTGACCGCCTGGGCGGGCGGCGCCAACTCCACCAGCGGCAGCAACAACCAGTACCTCTTCCAGGTCTACGACGCCTCCGGCGCCAAGGTCGCCGACTCCGGCCTGGTCGCCACCGGGGACTGGACCGTCCCCGCAGGCAAGCTCGCCTGGGGCAAGTCCTACACCTGGACCGTCAAGGCGTACGACTCCGCCACCAACCTGTACTCCCCGGCCGATCCGTACACGCTGTCCGTGCAGGTCCCGCAGCCCGTGATCACCTCCGGGCTGTCGCAGAACAGCAGCGACCACGGCTTCGACGCGGCCATCGGCAACTACACGACCTCCGACACGGACGCCTCGATCTCCACCGTCGGCCCCTCCCTGGACGTCGAGCGCGACTACAACTCCCGCGACCCGCGCTGGACCGGCGCCTTCGGCTCCGGCTGGTCGAGCATCTTCGACTCCCGGGCCACCGAGCAGTACAACGCCTCCGGCGCGGTCACCAGCGCCGTCGTCACCTACCCCGACGGCTCCCAGGTCGGCTACGGCAAGAACAGCGACGGCACCTTCACCCCCGGCAACGGCCGGTTCGCCACCTTCAAGACGGTCACCGGCGGCTACACGCTGACCGACAAGGACGACACCGTCTACACCTTCACCCAGTCCCTGGGATCCGGCGGCTACGGCCTGACCTCGGTCACCGACGCCAACGGCCGCGCGGTCAACCTCACCTGGGCCGGCGGACACGTCACCAAGATGACGTCCGCCGTCTCCGGCCGCTCCCTGTCGCTGACCTGGAGCACCCCCTCGGGCGCGCAGGCGGCGCACGTGGCGACCGTGGTCACCGACCCCGTCACCCCGGGCGACACCTCCACCGTCCAGACGTGGACCTACGGCTACACCGGCGACCAGCTCACCAAGGTCTGCTCGCCGCTGTCGACCACCAAGTGCACCACCTACGGCTACGCCTCCGGCTCCGGCTACCGCAACGCGGCCCTCGACCTCGACCCGCACACCTTCTGGCCGCTGTCGGAGACCTCGGGCACCAGCGCCAAGGACACGATCCTCGCCAACGAGGGCACGACCGACGCGACGTACGAGAACGTCACCCTCGGCCAGGCCACCGGCCCGCTCACCGGGTCCTCGGCGAAGGCCGCCACCTTCAACGGCACCTCCTCCGACGTATCGCTGCCGAAGAACCTCGGCAACGACACCGACTCCGGCGCCATCTCCCTGTGGTTCAAGACCTCGGCCGGCCCGGGCGTGCTCTACTCCTACGCCTCCCAGCCGATCGGCTCCGGTCAGGCCGCCGGCTTCTACACCCCGTCGATCTACGTCGGCACCGACGGCAAGCTGAACGCCGAGTTCTGGTACAGCGGCGGCGTCAACCCGATCGTGTCCTCCGCGTCCGTCGCCGACGGCAGATGGCACCACGTCGTGCTGTCCGCCGCGGGCAACTCCCAGTCCCTGTTCCTGGACAACGCCAAGGTCGGCTCCCGCACCGGCACCGTCTCCATCAAGAGCGCGACCGCGTTCGGCAAGAACCAGTCGTTCAACTACCTCGGTACCGGCTTCCTCGGCGGAAGCTGGCCCGACGAGCCGCACTACTCGACCACCGAGAAGGACGGCTACGCCACCTACTTCAACGGCACCATCGCCGACGTCGGCTGGTACAGCCGCCCCCTGGTCGCCGCCGACGTCAACGCCCTCTACACGTACGGCACCCACGGCACCAGCCTGCTCAACTCCGTCACCCGCCCGTCCGGCAAGACCTTCGCGGCGATGAGTTACGACGCGGACTCCACCACGCTGACCCAGCTCACCGACGAGAACGGCGGCGTGTGGAAGCTCGGCACCCCGACCGTGGCCGGCTCCAGCGACACCTACCGCGGTGCCGTGCTCGGCGGCGCCCCCTCCGAGTACTTCCGCCTCGGTGAGGCCGCGGGCGCCACGACCGCCGTGGACCAGGTGCGCGGCGGCGACGGCACGTACAACACCGTGACCCTCGGCGCCACCGGCCCGTTCAGCGACGCCAAGGCCGCTTCCTTCGACGGGACGGCGTCCCAGGTGACGCTGCCCGGCGGATCGGTCCCGGGCTCGGGTGCCGAGTCGACGAGCATGTGGTTCAAGACGTCGACCCCGAACGGAGTGCTGCTCGGCGCCTCCAAGAACCCGCTGTCCGCCGGCACCACGGTGTCCGGCTACACCCCCGTGCTCTACGTGGGCAGCAGCGGCAAGCTGCACGGCGAGTTCTGGTTCTCCGGCGGCTCGGACAACCCCCTGGTCTCCACCGCCTCCGTGACCGACGGCAAGTGGCACCACGTGGTGCTGTCCACCTCGGCGAGCAGCCAGTCGCTGTATCTCGACGGCGCGCTCGTCGGCACGCAGACCGGCACCGCCGCGATGTCCGGCCAGACGTACGCCTACGTCGGCGGCGGCTTCCTCGGCGGCTACTGGCCGGACGAGCCGCACAACAGCACCACCGACAACACCGGTTACGCCACCTACTTCAAGGGCTCCATCGCCGAGGTGGCCCTCTTCCGCTCGCAGCTGTCCGACGCCGACGTCGCCGACCAGTTCGAGGCGGCGAAGAACTCCACCGGGCTGCTTCCGGTGAAGACCATCAAGGTCACCTCGCCGACCAACTCCACGCTGACGTACACCTACGACGTCACCAACAACAACCGCGCGCTGACCGAGACCGACGGCCTGGGCAACAGGACGAGCTTCGGCTACGACACCGCCGGCTTCGAGCACACCGTCACCGACCCCAACGGGGCGATGACGATCACCGGTCACGACGTGCGCGGCAACGTGGTCTCCTCCACGTCCTGCCAGGACCAGCCGGCGAACAAGTGCAACACCGAGTACTACACGTACTACCCGGACGACACCACGCCGAAGCTGACCACCGCCGACCCGCGCAACGACCAGCTGCTGACCGAGCGCGACGGCCGGTCCTCGTCCGCGACGGACACCACCTACCTCACGTCGTTCACCTACGACTCGGCCGGCAACCAGACCAAGGTCACCGGCCCGGCGGTGCCCGGCTTCCCCAACGGCCGCGCCACCACCACCGAGTACAGCGACGGCACCAGCGCCTACCCCTCCGCGGACGGCGGCACGGTGCCCAAGGGCCTGCCGGTGAAGACGGTCAGCCCGGGCGGCGCCGTCAACCAGGTGTCCTACCTCAAGAACGGTGACGTGGCCTCCACCACCGACGCCATCGGCCTGGTCACCCAGTACACCTACGACGGCCTGGGCCAGGTCACCACCCAGAAGGTCGTCTCCGACACCTACCCGAACGGCCTGGTCACCTCGTACAAGTACGACGCCGCCGGCCAGGTGGTCGAGGAGCACGACCCGCAGCTCACCGACCGCGTCACCGGCGCCACGCACGCCGCGGTCACCAGCACCGTCTACGACGAGGACGGCAACACCACCTCGCAGACCGTCGCCGACGCGAGCGGCGGCGACACGTCCCGCACGCAGACGTGGACCTACGACGCCTACGACCACGTGGCGACCGAGGCCGACGCCAACGCGGCCGAGAACGCCTCCAACGGCAACACCACGACGTACACCTACGACTCGTCCGGCAACAAGACCAAGGAGGTCACCACCGCCGGCAACGAGACCCGCTACACCTACGACGACAACGGCAACCTGCTCACCCAGGGCCTGATGTCCACCGGCGACCCGACGAACCCGCAGCCGGCGGCCCTGCTCACCGAGTCCTCCCGGGCCTACGACCCGGCCGGACGGCTCGCGTCGATCACCGACGCGATGGGCAACACCACGTCGTACACGTACACCGACGACGGCCTGACCGCGACGGTGAAGCGCACCAGCGCCGACGGCAGGAGCACCTACACGCTCGAGTCGGACACCTACGACGCGGCCGGCAACCTGCTGCAGTCCACGTCCGACAACGGCGAGACCGTCACCAAGTACACCGTCGACGCCGCCTCCCGGACCACCTCCACCGAGCTGGACCCGACCGGCGTGGACCGCGTGACCACGGTGTCGTACACCCCGGACGACCAGGTCGCCTCCGAAAGCGACCACGACGCCTCCGGCTACGACCGCACCACCACCAACACCTACGACGACATGGGCAACCTGCTCAGCGAGACGCTGTACGGGGACGCCTCCGGTCACCCGGCGGGCTGGTGGAAGCTGAACCAGACGTCCGGCAGGTCCGTGACGGACTCCTCCGGCACCGGCAACACCGCGACCGCGGACCCCGGTGTGACCTGGGCGGACGACGCGGCGAAGTTCGCGGGCTCCAGCACCGGCACCGGTGACGTGATCGCCACCAACAGCCCGGTCCTGGACACCACCGCCTCGTACACGGTCTCGGCCTGGGTGAACCTGACCGACACCTCCACCTACCGCACCTTCGTCGCGCAGGGCGGCACCAACCGGGCCTCGTTCTACCTCCAGTACTCCAAGGCCGACAACGCCTTCCGCTTCCACGCGGCGAACTCCGACACCGCCTCACCGTCCGCGTACTACGACGCGACGGCCGGCTCCGCGGCGCCGCTGAACACCTGGACCCACCTGGTCGGCGTCTTCGACGCGAGCAACGGCTCGATGAAGCTGTACGTCGACGGTGCGCAGTCCGGGACGACGGCGACCAACACCTCGCCGTGGACCGGCACCGGCCCGCTGTCCATCGGCGGTACGAAAACCGCGGGCGGCACCACGAGCGACGTGGTGGCCGGCGAGGTCGGGAACGTGCAGGTCTACCAGCGCGCCCTGTCCGCCACCGAGATCTCCTCGCTCTACGGCAAGGGCCGCTCCGGCGGCACGGTCGGCTCCTCCGACGCGCAGACCACGAAGTACGCCTACGACAAGCGTGGCCTGCCGACGTCCATGACGGACGCCGAACAGCACACCACCGACTACAGCTACGACGAGGCGGGCAACCTCGCGGTCACCACCGCGCCCGCCGTTCAGGCGGAGCCGGACGGCACCACCGCCTCCACCGTCCGCCCGGTCACCACCAGCGGCTTCAACACCTTCGGCGAGGCCGTCGAGGAGCAGGACCCCAACGGCCTGGTCACCACCACGGTGTACGACGCCGAGGGCAACAAGGTCTCCGAGACCCTGCCGCCGTACACCCCGAGCGGCGCCTCCTCGGCCAACGCGGGCACGACCGTCTACACGTACGACAGCGAGGGCAACCAGACCTCCGTCACCTCGCCCGGCGGCAAGACCACGTCGTACCTGTACGACCAGATGGGCAACCTCGCCCAGACCACCGCGCCGGACGACACCAAGACGCACGCCACCTACGACGCGGACGGCGAGCAACTGTCGCTGACGGACCCGACCGGGGCCCAGACCCAGGCCACGTACGACTTCCTGGGCCGGCAGCTCACGGACACGACACTGGAGCGCTACCCGTCGACGCGGACGCTGACCAGCACCAACTCCTACGCGGTCACCACCGGCAACCCCTACGGCGCCCACATCGCCTCCTCCACCTCCCCCGGTGGTGTGACGATGTCCTACGGCTACAACCGTGCCGGTGACACCACCTCCGTCACCGACGGCGCCGGCAACACCACCCGCTACGCCTACGACTTCGAGGGCAACCGCTCCAAGACGACGCTGGCGGACGGCACCTACACCACGACCGACTACAACGCCGACGGCGACCCGACGGCCACCAAGTCCTACGACGCGAGCGGCACCAAGCTCTGGGAGACCTCGCAGGCCTACGACGGCGTCGGCAACATGACCGCCACCACGGACGCCAACGGTCACACCAGCCGCTTCACCTACGACGCGGCCGGCACCATCACGCAGGAGATCCAGCCGGTCGACGCCTCCACGTCGATCACCACGACCTTCGGCTACGACGCGTCCGGCAACCGGACCCGCTTCACCGACGGCCGCGGCAACTCCTGGCGCTACACGTACACGCCGTGGGGCCAGCAGGAGAAGGTGATCGAGCCGACCACCGCCAAGTACACCTCGGCGGCCGACTCGACGACGACCTTCGCCTACGACTCCGACGGCCAGATGACCGGCGCGACGCTTCCGGGCGGAGTGACGACGTCGATGTCGTACGACTCGCTGGGACAGCTGACGTCCATGTCCGGCTCGGGCGCGGACGCTGCGACGGCGACGCGGAGCTTCACCTACGACTCGGACGGCCGGGTGCTCTCGGCGGACACCGCGGAGGCGGGCACGGTCGGCGCGGTGGACCACCAGGACGCCACGCACGACGCGTTCACCTACGACGACCGCGGTGACGTCCTTACCGCCTCGGGTTCGGCGGGCTCCTCCAGCTTCGCCTACAACGACGACGGCGCGACGACCTCGCGGACCGACGCCGCGGGCACGACCACGTACGGCTACGACACGGCCGGCCGTCTGTCGTCCCTGAACGACGCGGCCACGGGCACGCAGCTGACGTACTCGTACGGCGTGCTGAACGAGGTGAAGTCTGTCAAGTACGGCTCGACCGGCCAGATCCGCACCTTCGGCTACAACAGCGCGCACGAACTCACCAGCGACGTCCTGGTCCAGGACGCGTCGACGCTGGCGAGCTTCACCTACGGCTACGACGACAACGGCAACCTGACGTCGAAGACGACGACGGGCGTGTCGGGCGCGTCCTCCAACACCTACGGCTACGACTGGGCCAACCGCCTCACGTCGTGGAACGACGGCACGAAGACGACGACGTACGGCTACGACGCGTCGGGCAACCGCATCCGCCGCGGCTCGGACGTGTTCACGTACGACGAGCGCGACCAGCTCACGTCGGACGGCGTCAACTCCTACGACTACTCGGCCCGCGGCACGATGACGCAGGAGGCGTCGGCGAGCGGCACGGTGGCGTACCAGACGGACGCCTTCGGCGGCCAGATCGTCGCCGGTCAGCAGTCGTACACGCAGGACGCGATGGGCCGGAACATCTCCGACCGGGACCGGGCGTCCAGCACCACCCGCACCTTCGCCTACTCGGGCGCGGACAACACGATCGCCTCCGACGGCGACAGCAACTACACCTACGACCCGTCCGGCGGCATCGTCGGCATCAAGCCGGCCGGCGGCGGCAGCGGGGTGCTGGCCCTGACCGACCAGCACAACGACGTGGTCGGCACGTTCGCCTCGGGCGCGATTTCGCTCACGGGCTCCGTCTCGTACGACCCGATGGGCAAGGTGGTCTCGCCGACCAACACGATCAGCGGCCACCTGGGCTTCCAGTCCGGGTGGACGGAGCCGGGCACGGGCGACGTCGGCACGGCCTCGCGCTGGTACAACCCGGACACCGGGGTGTTCCTGAACAAGGACAGCATCTCGCTGAACCCGGTGCCGAACTCGGTGGCGGCGAACCCGTTCGCCTACGTCGACGACAACCCGCTGGCCGGTACCGACGAGTCGGGCAACTGCTCCTGGTACGACGTGGTGTGCGGGGCCAAGAAGGCCGTGCACAAGGTGAGCCACGCCGTCCGGCACGTGGCGCACAAGGTCTACCACGCGGTCAAGCACGTGGCCCGCAAGGTGGTCCACGCGGTCAAGCACGCGGCCCACAAGGTCGCGCACCGGGTGCGGGACTACTACCACGCCACGGTCCGGGTCGTCCGGCGCGTCTACCACTACGCCGCGAGGCATGTGAGACGGGCGTATCACCGGGTCGTCCACGCGGTGCATTCGGCGTACCACCGGGTCTCGCGTGCCGTGCACCGGGTGGTGCACGCGGTGAAGAAGGCCGCGCACAAGATCGCGCACGTGGTGAAGAAGGCCGCGCACGCGGTCGCCCACGCGGCGAGGACGGCCTACCACGCGACGGTCAAGGCGGCGAAGTCAGCGGCGAAGTACGTCAAGCACCACGCCGCGGCGATCACCTCCTTCGTGGTGTCCACGGCGGTGTTCGCGGGCTGTGAGGCGGTGACGGCCGGTGTCGGCTCGATCGGCTGCGCGGCGGCCGCGGGTGCGGCGGGCGCGCTGGTGGAGCAGGGCTTCAAGTGCGCGGAGAACGGCGGCGGCGACTGCAGTGCGGGTGCCTTCGGGGAGTCGGCGCTGACGGGCGCGGTCACGGGCGCCCTGGGCGGTGCCCTGGGCAGCCTGGGCGGCAAGATCCTGGCGAAGGTCGCCCCGAAGGCGATGAAGGTCGTCGGCGGCCTCTTCGGCAAGGGCGCGACAGAGGCCGAGGAGACTGCGGCCACGGACGCCACGGAGGCGGCGGCCTCACGGGCGGAGTCGGAAGGGGCGGGCACACGCAGCCAGTCGCAGTCCGAGACGCAGTGCCACAGCTTCACCGCAGGGACCCGGGTACTGATGGCCGACGGCACGACTAAGGCCATCGACCAGGTCAAGATCGGTGACACGATCACCAACTCGGTGCCGGGCGTGAAGGGCACGGAGGCACACAAGGTCACCGACGTGATCGTCACGCGCACGGACCACGACTTCGTGGATCTGACGATCAAGGACGCGGACAAGTCCGCGGGCAGGAAGTCGGTGAAGGCCGGCGCGAAGGCCGCGGTCAAGTCCGTGGCGAAGAAGGCGGCCCGCAAGGCAGCCTTCGGTCTGGCAGCCTCGGCTGCGGTGCTCGGCGCCCTGTCGGGCGGCCACGGCCACGATGCTGCCCACCAGCCGTCGACGGCGCCGGTGGCGGCGGTCAGCAAGGTGCCGTCGGCGCAGGACACCAAGGCCGACGCGCAGGGCGTCCACCTGACGACGACCTTCCACCACCCGTTCTACGACGAGACCCGCTCGGCCTTCGTCGAGGCCAAGGACCTCGAGTCTGGCGACGTCCTCCAGACGCCGTCCGGCACGGCCCAGGTCACCGGTGTCCGCCTGTACCACGCGAACACCACGACCTATGACCTCACCATCGGCAGCCTCCACACGTACTACGTGGCAGCCGGCGACACGCATGTCCTCGTCCACAACTGCGGCTATGAGGAGGAGGCACAGGCCGCACAGAAGCGCGCCGACGACCTGAAGAAGCAGTGGGGCAGAGGGCACGGCTGGTCGACGGTCGCCGTGGTCGGAGTGCGTCACAAGGTCACGGGCGAGATCTCCCACAAGGTCTCGCTGGCCGGTGGCAAGAACATCGCCGCGATCGGTGAGAACGTCCTGAATGACGGTGAGGAGTTCATCCAGGGGTCGCTGGTGCCTGGCAGGGTCACCGCCAACGGCAAGCCCGCCTACGAGCATGCCGAGGAGGCCGTCTTCAACTGGGCGAAGGATTCCGACTACGAGGTCATCTACGGAGGTACGTCCAGGAATGTGTGCAAGGGAATCTGCGCACCCCTGGTGCGGAAAACCCTGAATCTCGGTGGGCAGGTCTTCCGAGGAGCCGCTGACAAGACACAGTTCAGAACGTTCTGGCTGACAACTCGGTATTAGCTCCACACATCACAGGCTGAACACCGGCCCATGAACGCGGCCCGCCAGTTCCCACTGGCGGGCCGCGCTGCGTTACCCGGTCAGTTCTCGTCGGACAGCTGCCAGAGATGGACGGACGTGCGGTCCTTGGAGACCGTGTACCAGGTGCCGTCTCCCACGGAGCGGGCGGGCCCGGAGACCGGGAAGGGGTAGTGGATCTCGCCGCGCAGGGTCATCCCGCCCGTGTCGACCAGCCAGTGGCGGGCGGTGCCGTACTGGGCGTCGCACTCGGAGGTTCCGGCGACGACGGTGTCCTCGTCCACGAAGGCGGCGTCGTAGTCCCAGTACACCCGGTCCTCGCCGGCGCTCGACGGGTGTGCAGGCACGGTGTGCTCGGCGTCCAGTTCCCGCAGGAGTGAGCCGTCCTCCGCTCGGTGCAGGCAGAGGGACCACTGTCCAAGGGGAACGGACAGGAGGTGCCGGCCGGACGGGCTCACCGTGAGGAGGATCCGCTCGATGCCGATCTGCTCGGCGGTCAGGTGCTGTCCGTCCCATCGTCCCCACAGCGCGGGCGATCCCTCCTCGCCCTCGCCGATGCTCAGCCCCATCTGTGCGGGATCGGGATGGGGGGTGTGCTCGGAGCCGGACGACACGGTCATGGTGTCCACCCGCCCCAGGACCCTTCCGTCCGTGGCGTCCAGGACCATCCACATTTCCTGGTTCTCGTCCTCCGTGTCGCTGTCGCCGACCAGCGGGCCGAGGACATGAGCCCAGACGAGCCTGCCGTCCGCGCTGACGGCGGCCGAGCCGCTGTCAGCGTAGAAGTGATCCTCGTCGTCGGCGTATTCATCGAAGGAGAGATGCGTCAGGGAGCAGTCGGCGTCCCAGCATCCGTGCCGCACCTCCCACTGCGTCGCCCCGGTCGGGTCCACCGACCGCACCGCGTGCACCCCGGCGAACACGACGGCGTCCCCTTCCGGTGACACTGCCATCGATCCATAGCGGCGCGGCCAGGGAGCCGGGAAGCGGACCTCGTGCGCTCGATCGGTGCCGGGCACATTCAGGTCGAGGGCCACCACTTCGCTGTCACCACGCTGCACGAGCAGCCTGCGGCCGGACCGGAACAGCACCTGCGGAACCTCGGCCGACGCGGGATCAAGTGGGGCGGCGACTGTGTCGACGAGACGAGCGGCAATGGTCAAGGAATCCTCCGTCATGGATGACGCACGTGCGCGAGTCTGATGGCCCCACCATATGAGGGACTCCGAATGGCGCTGAGCGGCCCCAGCCCTGGCCGGTCTCTACCGCTGTACACCGTGGGTGAGATCTTTCGAGGACTGGATGCAGGCGGAGAACGGACGGGATGAGAGGAAGCTCAAGCCATGAGCGAAGCACGGGATCACGTTGCCCGCGTGCGTGTGATCCGGACGGTCCGCCTTTCGAAGCGGAAATCACGGACCACCCGGTGTTCACCACCGAAGTGCTCGACTGCCTCCTCGCGCCGGACGAAACAGACGCGCTCGTCCAAGTCCTCGAACGTGCCGATGAACTGGCAGAGGCACACGATGAAATGGCTTGGGAGGAGCTGTCGGCAGGCCATGAGCTGGCAACGGTCGACTTCCAAGGGATGGAGTCCGATGCCCGCGAAGCGGACGGCGGGACACCTGTGGACAGGCGTGCAGCTGTGCAGCGAAGCGAGAAGTTCGCCGACCTGTACGCACGCGTCATCGGGCTGAGCTACTCGGACGAGGACGCTGGAATGCGTGGTTGAGGCGGTCAGACGCGGGACCTGGCGTAGCCCTTCAGGGCTTCGACGAAGGTGCTGAACGCCCCGGCCGGGAAGGTGAGGGTGGCTCCGGTTGGCGCTTTTGAGTCGCGGACGGCTATGCGGGTGGGCGAGGTCGCTATCTCGACGCAGGCGTTGCCCTCGCCGCCTCCGGAGTAGGACGACTTCTGCCAGGTTCTGGGGGTGATCATCGCTTCACAGTTCCTTCGCCAGCCTGTGGATGAAGTCCCGCGAACGCTCGGGTTCAAGCGACGCTGCCTCCAGCCTACGGAAGAGTGTTCGGAACCGTGTGAGTTGGGCCTCGGCATCGATGAACATGGTGCCGTGCGGGCCATCGCGCACCACCGTGTCCAGCTTGGGGATAGGGCCACCCGCATACGACATCGCGCTTCCAGCGCCGGCGAACCCATCCAGGTCAAAGGGAATGACGCGTACGGTGACGTGCTCTGCTTCGGAAAGCTCCAGGACTCGGACGAGCTGAGCACGTGCTGCGGAACGGTCACCGACTCTGATGCGCAGAGCTCCCTCATGGACGACGGCCTCGTACGGCGTGGGGTGGGGGCGCTTGAAGATGGCCCTCCGCTTCATCCGATGCTCCACACGAAGCTCCACCTCCTCCGTGGGGAAATCCGGGTTCACGTAGGAGAAGAGCGCGCGGGCGTAGTCCTCGGTCTGCAGAAGACCCGGGATGTGCAGGAAGTCGACGTCCCACCGGTAGCTGGCATGGTGCTCCAGTTCGGACAGATCCAGATACGCCGTAGGGAGGATCCCTCGGTACTCCTCCCACCAGCCGCGTGTGCGATCAGTCGCCATGGCCGTCAGGGCCTGGATGAGTTCGTCATCTGAGCACGCATAGTTGGCTGCTAGCCGACGGAGTCGTTCCCCACTCACGCCCGTGAGTCCGGACTCGATGTGGCTGATCTGAACGTGGCTCACTCCGAGCAGCGCTGCCGTCTCACGGGCGGGGAGCCCTGCGGCTTCGCGGAGCCTGCGCAGTTCGACCGCCAGACGCATCTGGCGTGCCGTTGGCGCGCGCCTCGTCGTCATGGATCACTCCTCGGTGCAACGCGCCTGCGAGCGCGACTCGTTCGGGGTCAGATTACGCGGCTGGCTTGCTGAACCGAAACTGTAACCCCTACCTTCGGTGACGCGACGCACACGCTGCGGATTTCTGGGGCACCGGAAGCGCACCGCTCCGTCCTGCCAGGACGGCTGCGGCAGGCCACCGCCCACATCCGCCGCCTATCAACGCACCCCTCAACTCGCCTCACGGAGCTGCCCCATGCCTGAAGCCAATTCCGCCGCCGACTCGTGGGAGTACTGCCTCTACATCCCCAACGATCCCCGCGCGGTCACCGTCAGTCGCCGCACCCTGCGCCTGATCCTCACCATGCACGGCTTGATCCGCCTGGTCGACGTGGCCGAACTCCTCGCGACCGAGCTGGTCTCCAATGCCGTACGGCACACCAAGGGGCCGGCCGCGCTGCGGGTGCGGTGGGCGGCGGGGGTGCTGAGGATCGGGGCGTGGGACGCGGACCCCGCGCCGCCGGAGCCGCCGGTGCCGTTGGAGCGGGTCACCGAGCTGGAGGAGGGGCGGGGGCTCGGGCTCGTACGGGCGTGCGCCGATCTGTGGGGCTGGCAGCCGCTGGCCCGGGAGGGCAACCGGGGCAAGATCGTGTGGTGCGAACTGGCTGCCGCCTGATCGGTGATCCGCGCCGGCCCTTCCTGCTGATCTGAGAGCGGGTTCGAATGCGCAACGTAGTGACCGTCGAGGTGTGGGACCCCTCGTACCACCGCTCGGAGGTTCCTCTGCCGAACCTCGCGGACGTCTATCGACCGATTCCGGTGGGTGCGTCTCTTGGGCTGACTTTGGGTGACGATGAGGACGACTGCGTCCTCGTGACCGTGGAACGGGATTTCTCGACGGTCACGGCTCTGCGTGATCGGACGTTCCATAACCTGCAGCTCGCTGACGATCCCCAGGAGGTGGATCTGCGCGGGGTCCGGGTGCGGTGTGTGCTCGGAGCCGGAGGCCACGGTCAGGCTGTCCACACGCCCCAGAACCCGTCCGTCCGTGGCGTCAACGACCATCCACTGTTCCCGGCCGTCCTCCATAGCGCTGTCGCTCCCCCGCGGGCCGAGGACGTGCGTCCAGACGAGTCCGCCGTCCGCGCTGACGGCTACCGAGCCGCCGTCGGCGTAGAAGTGCTCCTCGTCGTGGACGTACTCGTCGAACGAAAGGTGCGTCAGGGAGCAGCCGGCGCTCCAGCAGCCGTGCCGCACCTCCCACCGCGTCGCCCCGGTCGCCTCCACCGACCGCACTGCGTGCACGCCCGCAAACACCGCGGTATCCCGGTCCGGCGACACCGTCACCGATCCGAACCGCCGCGGCCAGGGCGCGGGGAAACGGACCTCGGCCTCTCGGTCCGTGCGGGAGACGTCCAGGTCGAGGGCCACCACTTCGGTGTCCCCGCGCTGTACGAGCAGCCTGCGGCCGGGCCAGTGCAGCACTCGTGGGGCCTCCGCCGAGGCCGGGTCAAGGGGAGCGGCGACGGTCGTGACGAGACGAGCGGGGATGGTCAAGGAATCCTCCGGTCCTGGACGGCACCCGATGCGCCGGCCTGGTGCCCCGACCCTATGGGGAACCAGCCGGCAGCAACGGCTCGACGACCGTGATCGGAAAAGTGCCCGTCAGCACGTCGAGCCAGGTCGATGCAGGCATGCCGTAAAGCCTTCATTCCGGGATCATCCGCCGTCCACGAAGGCGGATCAGAGTCTGAGGGCCTTTGGTGCGTTCACCGTTCACCTATCAAGACGACTTTGCTGAGGACGACATGTGCCTTGACGGACACTGCGAGCACAACGCGGATCCCCTCCCGGCGGACGCCGCTGGTGCCGGCGACCCGGCCGCCGGACCGGGGCGGCGGCGACTCATCACCGCGGGGATGGCCGGCGCCGCCGTCCTCACCCTGTCCCCGGTCTCGTTCGCGCGGGCGGCCGACGGCTCCTCCGAAGGCACGAGCCCGGCCGGTGGCAGTGCGACCCGTACCATCACCGGGTCCCTGGAGACCGGGGCCGCGGATTTCGTCTACCTCCCCGTCGAGGTCCCCGAGGGCGTGCGGAAGATCGCCGTCTCGTACTCCTACGACAAGCCGGCCGTGCCCGCCGGCACACCGGGCAACGCCTGCGACATCGGTGTGTTCGACGAGGGGGGAACCGCGCTCGGCGGACGCGGCTTCCGTGGCTGGTCCGGTGGTTTCCGTACGTCGTTCGAGATCAGCAACAGTGACGCCACGCCGGGATACCTGCCCGGCCCGGTCAGCGCTGGCACCTGGAACGTCGTGCTCGGCCCCTACCAGGTGGCGCCGCAGGGCATGAACTACCGGGTCGAGGTGACGCTGACCTACGGCGAACCCGGGCCCGCCTACGTGAAGAAGTACCCGCCGCAGCGGGCCAGGGGGCGCGGCCGCGACTGGTACCGCGGCGACTGCCACCTGCACACGGTCTACTCCGACGGCAAGCGCCTGCCGAGCGAGGTCGCGGCCGGCGCGCGCGCCGCCGGGCTGGACTTCATGGTCTCCACCGACCACAACACGCCCGCCTCGCACGCGGTGTGGGGCGAGCACGCCGGACCGGACCTGCTGATCATCCCCGGTGAGGAGGTCACCACCCGCAACGGGCACTGGCTGGCCCTCGGCCTTCCGGCGGGAGAGTGGATCGACTGGCGCTACCGCTCGCGCGACGACGCGTTCGGCCGCTTCTCGCGACAGGTGCGCCGCGGTGGTGGCCTCGTGGTTCCCGCGCACATGTACTGCGCGTACGTCGCCTGCCAGTGGAAGTTCGGCTTCGAGGACGCCGATGCCACCGAGGTGTGGACCGGACCGTGGACCTACGACGACGAGCACGCGGTCAGCACCTGGGACCAGAAGCTCGGCGAGGCCCTCCGCACCGGCAGGCGCTGGCTCCCGGCCATGGGCAACAGCGACGCGCACAGCGATCCGCAGGTCATCGGACTGCCGCACAACGTCGTCCACGCGGACGACCTGGCCACCGACTCCCTCATGGAGGGCATCCGCGCGGGCCGTAGCTGGATCGCGGAGTCCTCCTCCGTCAAGCTGACCTTCACCGCGAGCGGTCACGGCCGCCAGGCCGGCATCGGCGAGAAGCTGAGCGTTCCCGCCGATGCGCCGGTGGACGTCCGCCTCGACGTCCAGGGCGTGCCCAACGGCACGGTCCGGTTCATCACCGACGAGGGGCAGATGCACCAGGAGTCGGTGGGCGCCTCCGGGTCCGGCACGGTGGTGTGGCGGACGACCGCCTCGCTCGCGGCGTACGTACGGGCCGAGGTGCGCCACCCGATGGCGGACGGCAGCCCGGGGCAGGGCAACACCATGGGGCAGGCGCTGATGTTCGGTCCGATGGCCGCCCTGACCAACCCCGTCTTCCTGGACGCGGCCCCGGCTGCGCGAAGCTGACGCCGGACCGTACCGGGGACGGCGGATTCCCCGGTACGGTCGGCCGTCAGCGGGTCACCGGCAGGCCCGACACGAACCGCGGACCGTCCCCGCGGTGCTGGACCGGGAACGTGACCTTCAGCCCCTGCTCCTGGCCGGCCACCGACAGGTGGGTGACGTACTGCAGGCCCAGGAACGCCTTCTTGGAGTTGCCCGCGGTGACGTACTCGCGGGGGAGGCTGATGAGCAGCTTGCCCGGCTTGCCGCCTCGGTTGCCGTCGAAGAACAGCACCCGCTGGTCGGTCAGGACGATGTACAGCGGGCGGGGCGTGACCGTGGCCATCACGGTGCCCGCGCTGAGGACGCCGACCACGGCGGCCGTGAGCGCCTGCCTGCGGACGGAGACCGAGCCGACACCGGCCAGGGAGGTCAGCTGCACCTGCTCACCCTCGAGGAGCAAAGGGGTGGCCGCCTCGAGCAGTTGGCGGTTGCGGCGGGCGTTGAGGGCCATGGGACTCCGTAGACGAGAGGGACCGGTGCCGACGCGCGACGCGCCCGTCGATCAAGACGGGTGGAAAATAGGGAGGTCAGATGAACGCCGTATGTGCGGTCGGTAGGTGAACGGTCAAGTATCGGTCATCTTTGTGCCGCGCCGTCAGGTACGCGGTCGCTCCGGCAGAAGCACGCATGACCTGCGGATTCCCCGGCGGTCACACTGTCAGAGGTCTCGCTTAGGCTCCGCCCATGTCGTTCGCCTCCCCCGGTTCCTCCACATTCTCCGCGTCGCCCGTGTCATCCCCGTCCTCGGGCTCCTCCCTGCCCCCGCCCGACTTCGAGCTCGCCTCCGCCTACCCCGAGGTTGCCTGGGTGCGGCAGGCCGCCGCCGCGTGGGACTGGACGGCCCTGCGCCAGTACGTCGACTCCCTGCCGCCGGGCACCGACCGGGCGTTCGTGGTGCGGGTGATCTCGGAGGTGCCGGGCGTGGAGCAGTCCCTGCGCGAACTGGTCGCCGCCGCTCCGTACGACGTGTTCGCGCTGACCGTGCTCGGCGCCCGGGAGATCCAGGTCGGGTGGGGCATCCGTACCGCGGCCCGGGCCGAGCGGGTGAGCCGGGAGCAGTTCGCCGCCTTCCACGAGCGCCTGCGGGAGGCGGAGAAGCTGCTCATCCGGGCCACCGCGCTCGACCCCTCCCAGGACGCGGCCTGGGCCGAGCGGCTCAACACCGCCCGTGGACTCCAGCTCGGGCAGAACGAGGCACGGCGCCGGTACGACCGCCTCGCGGCGCACCACCCGCACCACTTCACCGGCCAGGCCCGTCTGCTCCAGCAGCTGTGCCCCAAGTGGGGCGGGAGCTGGGAGAAGGCCCACGGCTTCGCCCGGGAGTGCCTGCTGGGCGCCCCGGCCGGGGCGCTGAACGGCGGCCTGGTGGCGGAGACCCACGTCGAGCACTGGCTCGATCTGCCGGCCCGGCAGGGACGTACCGACTATCTGCGCCAGCCCCACGTGCACGCCGAGCTCGTGGAAGCCGCCGAACGCTCCGTCTCCCACTCGGAGTTCAGGCGTCCCTACGGATGGGTCACCGTCCAGGGGTCCTTCGCCGTCCTCTTCTCCCTGATCGGGGACCGGGCCCGGGCCGCGGAGCACTTCCGCGCGCTGGGCAACCTCGCCTCGGAGTACCCCTGGGCCTACCTCGGCAACCCCGCCGACGCCTACGTCAAGCACCGGGACGCGGCCCTCGGCCGCGGGTGACCCCTCGTCGCGTGCGGCCTTCGGCCGCGGGTGCCCCCTCGTCGCGTGCGGCCTTCGGCCGCGGGTGCCCCCTCGTCGCGGCCGGCGCGCCCGCACGCCGTACGCCCCGAAGAGCACCGGGACCATGCGGGCCATGCAGACCGAGCAGACCGAGCAGACCACGAACACGCCGAACAGAGGCCGAAGATGAACCCCCAGGCCGCGCAGGCCGCCCAAGCCGCCGCCGTCCACCTCACCGAGACCGACGGCATACCCACCCTCTTCGCGCACGCCGCCGGACCGATGCGCGCCGGACTCGTGTTCCGCGTCGGAGTCGCGGACGAGACGCTGGCCCGGGCCGGTGTCACGCACCTGGTCGAGCATCTCGCCCTGCACCGCCAGGGTCTGGCCGACTACCACTACAACGGCACCACCAAGGCCGCCTTCACCCACTTCCACGTGGAGGGCGCCGAACACGAGGTCGTCGCCTACCTCCAGGGCGTCTGCGCCTCCCTCGCCGCCCTGCCCATGGACCGTCTGGAGACCGAGAAGGAGATCCTGCGCACCGAGGAGTCCCGGCGCGAGCATCCCCAACTCCCGCTGTGGCGCTACGGAGCGCAGGGACGCGGCCTGGTCAGCTACCCGGAGTGGGGGGTGCGGAGCCTGGGTCCGCAGGACGTGGCGGACTGGGCGCAGACCCGGTTCACGCGGGGCAACGCCGTGCTGTGGGTCGCCGGTGAGCGCCTGCCGGCCGGACTCGCGCTCGGGCTGCCCGCCGGTCCGCGCCGTCCCCTGCCCGTCGTCACCTCCGCCCTTCCCGACACCCCCGCCTACTTCTCCGACGGCACGGGCGGCGTGCTGCTGGACGCCGTCGTCACCGACGGCACCGCCGCCCGGCTGTACGCGGGTGTGCTCGAGCGGGAGCTGTCCCGCGCCCTGCGCCAGGAAGGCGGCTACTCCTACACGGCGGCCACCGACTACACCCCGCGCCGTGACGGCTTCGCCCTCGTGACGGCCTTCGCGGACGCCCTGCCCGCCAAGCAGGACGCGGTGCTCGGCGGCTTCGTCGACGTCCTCGCCGCGCTCCAGGTGGGCCGGATCGGCCAGGCCGACCTGGACGCGGCCCGCACGCGGGCCGACGGCGCGCTGACCGCGTCCGACGCGGCCGTACGGCGGCTGCCCGGCGCGGCGGAGGACCTGCTCGCCGGACGGCCCTCGCGCACCCTCGACGAACTGCGGTCCGAGCTGTGGGCGGTGACGCCGGCGCATCTGCACGCCGTGGCCGTGGAGGCGGCGGGAACGGCGCTGATGCAGGTGCCCGGCGGGCACAGCGCGGACTGGGCCGGGTACACGGCGGCCCCGACGAGTTCGTCGTACGCCGTGACCGGGCAGCGGTTCGCCTCACGCAACCGTGACGGTTCGACGCTGGTCGTGGGGGAGGAGGGGGTCAGCGTGACGGAGGGCGCGCGGGACGGCACGGAGCGCGCGGCGACCGTGCCCTACCGCGCCTGCGCGGCCATGCTGAGCTGGCCGGACGGCGGTCGCCGGCTCATCGGCACCGACGGTCTGGTCGTCGACGTGGAGCCCGGTCTGTACGGGGTCGACGCACACACGATGGCGGTCGTCGAGGCCGCCGTGCCGCCGGCCGCGGTGGTGCGGCTGCCGCCGCGGCAGCGGACGCCCGCTCCGGAACCGGGGACGGAACGGGGGACGGAACCGGGGGCGGCCTCCGACGGGAGCGGCGTGAACGGCGCCGGTTCGCCGCAGCGGGGCGCGCCCACCCGGCGGACCGGCCGCCAGACGGCGGCCCTGGTCGTCCTCGGGCTGCTCGGCGGTCTGTTCGGCCTGCTGGCCCTCGTGTTCACCGTCTTCGGCGGCGGCGATCCGGAGACCAGCACCGGTGAATGGGTCGCGATCGCGGGCTTCCTGTGGGGCGTCACCGGGCTGCTGGCCTGGCCGGCCGTCTGGATCCTGCGCCGCACCCGCCGTGCGTGAGACGGCGTGACCGTGTCCGGGCCCGCCTCTTGTCGGCGGGTCCGCCCCTACCGCCCGTACGGGTAGCCGTACGGCTGGCCCTGCGCGGGCGGCGGGGGCGTCCCGTACATCGGCCGCGGTCCCTGGGCGCCCTGGGGCGGGCGGGGGTCGAAGACGGCGAAGAGCAGCATGGCCGTGGCCACCAGCAGGCACAGGAGGGCGACGGCGCCCAGGACCGGGTCGCCGTCGCCGCCGGACGTGAGGGACGCCCACGGCAGCGTCACGCACTCGTAGAAGAGGAAGGCCGCGAACGCCCCCCAGTCCGAGCCGCGGCCGCGGCGGATCGCCACGACCAGGAACGGGACCCAGATCAGCAGGCCCAGCGAGCCCCACGCCAGGATCGACCAGCCGATCCGCTGGAACCAGCCGGCCTCCAGACGCTTTTCCATGCTTACCCCCCAAGGCAGTGCAGGGGGTAAGACTAGGCCACCGCGTGCGCCGCCCAGACCCCTGTCAGGCCGTCTTCTTCAGGGACGCGACGATCTGCTGCGTCAGCTTCTTCGCCGTCGCCGCCCCGTTGTCGTGGCCGTCCGTCGACATCACGCTGACGACGTTGGTGCCGACGCGGGCGGCGATCAGCGTGGTGCCGTTCTGCCATGCGGTGTCGGTCAGGGTGACCGTGTAGGCCTCGTCGCCCAGGCCGGGAGTCGCGGCGCCGGCCACCTTCACCTTCGAGTGGGTCTGGGAGTCGGCGAAGCCGTCGCAGGCCGCGGCCGTCTTCTGCACCGCCTTCAGGACGTCGGACGCCGTCGTGCCGCGGTAGGCGTCGACCTCCTGGGCGATGTCCTCGGAGGTGTTCTTGCTGACGTAGTCGTTCTGCGCGAAGGACACCCCGGAGATCCCGGTGACCGCGATCCAGGCGGTGCCGCCCAGCTTCGCGCAGTCCGGCTTGGCCGCGGGGGCCGTCGACGGGGCCGTGTAGGTGTCGCCGGAGTCCCTGGCCCCGCTCGGGTCCACCGCGAAGCCGGCGGGGAAGAAGGACGCCGGAGCGAGCGCCTTCTTCATCTGCGCGCCGGTCAGCAGGCCCGCGTTCGGGTCCTTGGCGGGGGAGGAGGACGCCGACCCCTTGGCGGACGTGGCCTGCTGGGATCCGCAGGCCGCCAGGGCCAGGGGGAGCGCGGCCACGGCGAGGACACGGGCGGCGCGGGCGGTGCGGGACAGGATGTGCATCTGAGTCCTTCTGGGGAGAGCAACTGAGCCGGACGAGCGGCTGCTTGAGGCAGGGGAGCGGCCATCGGACCCTACGGCGTCCAGCGCGTGCACAGTACACGTACGGGTATGGGGTTGCTCAATAACAGGTCAAGAACGGCGAGTTGGCGTGCGCCGCGCACGTCCGCCACTAGCGAGACGGAAGTTTTTGCCGTTGCTTGAGGGAATCATGTGCTGAACAAGGGGCTCCGTTTCCCGTGTGCTGGGGCACCATCGGTTACTTTGCGATCCGCTACGGGCGCCGGGGAGAGTGCCGGCAGACGGACTCACGTGCGCCGTAAGCCACTTCAGGGGACCAAGCGACGTTTTTCAGCGGACGCACGACGCCCGACCGTCGTCGTACGCCGCTCCACACGCATGCGCGCGGACGAACGCGCGCGCACGCACAGATAAAAAGGGGTGGGCATGGCCGAGCACCGGCAGTCCAGGAAGCGCAGGTATGTCACGTGGGCGGCGGCCGGGGCGGCCGTCGTCGCGGGAGCCGGGATCGCGGCGCAGACCTCCATGGCCGCCACCACCTGGCCGGCGCAGAAGACGTACACCGGCCGTGCCTTCGACACCTGCACCGCGCCCTCCCTGTCCACCATGAAGGCCTGGCACACCGGGTTCTACGGCGCCGCCGCCGTCTACGTCGGCGGCAAGAACCGCGGCTGCAACCAGCCCAACCTCACCGCCTCCTGGGTGAAGTCGGTCAGCTCCATCGGCTGGAAGCTCATCCCGATCTACGTCGGTGCCCAGCCGCCGTGCCAGACCAGCTCCAATCCGGAGAAGCTCACCGCCTCCACCGCCGCCACCCTCGGCACCAGCGACGCCAACGACGCGGTCGCCAAGGCCTCGGCGCTCGGCATGAAGGCCGGCAGCCCGATCTACCTCGACATGGAGCCGTACGACATCACCAACAAGTCGTGCAACGACGCCGTGCTCACCTACGTCCGCGCCTTCGACAAGGAACTGCGCGTCAAGACGTACCGGGCCGGCTTCTACGGCTTCACCAGCTCCAGCGCCAAGGCCATCGCCACCGCCACCAACAAGACCGACCTGCCGGGCAACCTCTGGTACGCCCTGTGGGACAAGAAGAACACCACCACCACCGACTGGCCCTGGGGCTCAACGCAGTTCACCAACCACAGCCGCGGCCACCAGTACATGGTGAACAGCAAGGAGTCGCACGGCGGCATCACCCTCACCGTCGACCGCGACGCGTGGGACGCGCCCGTCGCCATCACCGGCTGACGCGGAATCCGAGAGAAGAACTGGGACAGGAGCGGGCGGTTCTCGTGGCCAAGCAGGTCAGACAGGTGACGCAGGCGCGTCCGGCGAAGGACGCGCGGACCCCGGAGGGCGGGCGGCTCGCCGGGGTGGGGCGGGCCGCCGGCACCTGGCTGCGCTCGCTGCGCGGGCGCACCATCGCCCTCGCGGCGGGCGCGGTGGCCGTCGTTGCCGCGCTGGTCGTGGCGGGCGTGCTGCTGCTCGGGCACGACGACCGGCCGCCCATCCCCGAGACCCGCGCCCGGCACTACACCGAGACCGACGCCTGCCTGCTCACCGGCAAGGACGGCATCACCGGCACCACCGCCGCCCGCGTCTGGCAGGGCATGCAGGACGCCTCCCTCGCCACCCACGCCCGGGTCAGCTACTCCCAGGTGAGCGGCGAGCAGAGCGTCGGCAACGCGCGGCCCTTCCTCAACGGGATGCTGCAGCGCTCCTGCGACGTCGTCCTGGCCGTCGGCCGGCCCGAGACCACGGCGGCGGCCCAGACCGCACCGCGGTACGCGAAGGTCGGCTTCGTCCTGGTCGGCGGCGGTGGCCGCTCCGGCGGGAACGTGACCACGGTCGCGGCTGGCGACGGGGTGCGCGCCGACGTGGCCGCGGCCGTCGAGCGGGCGGTGCGCGACCGGAGCTGAGCTGCGGGGCGGCGAGGCGGTGCGGCCGTGCGGCTGTGCGCGAGCGGGCTGAGCCACCGGGGTTGAGCCACCGGGGGTGCCGCGGTGCGCGAGCGAGCTGAGGGCCCGGGCGGCGAGGCGGTGCCCGAACTCGTGGTGAATCGTTGGTCCAATGGGTTGGCCGGAGCCCGGCCGCTGCCTACCATCGATCATCGCAAGACTTTGTGCACCGTCGCACAATCTCTCCTCGGGAGGCTTCCTTGCACCGCCGCCGTCGCACCGCGCTCGTCCTGTCCACCGTGATCGCCGCTGCGGCCCCCGCCCTCACCGCCTGCGGGAACGACGCCCACCCCGGCGCCGCCGCCGTGGTCGACGGGCAGCGGATCACCGTCGCGCAGCTGCAGAGCAGGGTGGACGAGGTACGGCGGGCGCAGCGCGCCGCGGTGCCCGACGCGGCGCAGTACGAACGGGTGGTCGCCCGGACCGGCACGCTCGCCCGGGACACCCTGCACCAGCTGGTCCTCAACCGGGTCCTCGACCGGGCCGCCCGGGACGCGGGCGTCTCCGTCAGCCGCCGGGAGATCCAGCAGATGCGCACCGGTCTCGAGCGGCAGGCGGGCGGCCGCAAGGGGCTGCAGACGGCCTGGCTCCAGCAGTACGGGGTGCCGCCCAAGCGTCTGGACGAGAACCTCCGCCTCCAGCTGGAGGCCCAGAAGCTGGCGACCAAGCTGCACGCCGACACCAGCCAGCCGGCCTTCTGGAAGGCCCTGTCCGACGCCTCCCGGTCGCTGCGCATCGACCTCAACCCGCGCTACGGCAGCTGGGACGTGCAGAAGAGCAGCCGTGTCGAGGCGAAGTCCCCGTGGCTGCGCGAGGTCTCCACGCAGACCACGCAGCAGACGGCCTGACGCGCACGCCCGATACGCAGGCCCTGACACGGGCGCCTGACACCCACGCCTTGCGCGCGCGGTCCGGCGGCGGTGTCCGCCCGGCCCCTGGCGAGCCCCCGCGGGGCCCGGCGGACCTCCGTGGACGGCTCGCGGGGCCGTCGGTCCCGTGCGTTACGTTCGGAGCGTGAACACCACCAGCATCGACGCCGCTCCGGACGCGCCGGCCGCCGCCCCCGGCCGCGTCGTCCTGCTCACGACCAGCCACCGGGTCGCCCCGGGCCTGCTGTCCTGGCCCGCCTGGCAGGCGCTGCACGCGGCCGACCGGGTGCTGTGCGCGGACGGCGCGCACCCGCAGCTGCCGTACCTGCGCGAGGCGGGCGTGGCCGTGGACGAGGCGGCGCCGACCGCCGAGGAGCTGGTCGCGGCCTGTGCCGGCGGCCGCACGGTCGTGGTGGTGGCGACCGGTGAGGGCGAACCGGCCCTGACCGACGGGCTCGCCCGTCTCGCGGGCTCCGGCCGGATCGTCATGCCGGAGCTGGAGCTGCTGCCCGCCTCCTACGACCTGCCGGGCGCCCGGTTGCTCGACCTGGTCCAGGTCATGGACCGTATCCGTGCCGAGTGCCCCTGGTCCTCCCGCCAGACCCACCAGGGCCTGGCGAAGTACGGCATCGAGGAGGCGTACGAGCTCGTCGAGGCGATCGAGGACGGCGACCGCGCCGAGCTGCGCGAGGAGCTCGGGGACGTCCTGCTCCAGGTCGTCTTCCACGCCCGTATCGCCGAGGAGGACCCCGAGGCGCCGTTCTCCATCGACGACGTCGCCGGCGGCATCGTCGCCAAGCTGATCCACCGCCATCCGCATGTCTTCGGGGAGGAGACGGCCGCCACCCCCGAGGAGGTCAAGGAGCACTGGCTGCGCACCAAGGCCGAGGAGAAGCGCCGGACCTCCGTCACCGAGGGCGTCCCGCTCGGCCAGCCCGGTCTCGCCCTGGCCGCGAAGCTGGCGTCCCGGGTGCGCACGGCGGGCCTGGACGTGCCGCTGCCGAAGGCGGAGGGCGTCGGCTACGAGCTGCTGGCGATGGCCGCCCGCGCCGAGGCCGGGGGCGTCGACCCGGAGGCGGCGCTGCGCGCGGCGGCCCGCGCCTACCGCGACGCCATCAGGGAGACGGAGCGAGCGGCCGCCGCGCGGCCGGATAACGTCGAGGAGTGACCGCCCAGCCCCCACCGGACCACCCCGGACCCGCCCAGCCCCCGCCCGGCCAGCCCGCGTCGGACCGGCCGAGCCCAGATCAGCCCGCATCGGGCCGGTCTGCGCAGGGCCGGCCGACCCCGGACCAGCCCGTGCCGGGCCCGTCCACGGCGGCCTGTCCGGCTCCGGACGAGCCTGCCTCGGCCCGGCAGGTCCCGGACGATCCCGCGCAGGGCCGGCCGACCCCGGATCAGCCCGCGCCGGGCCCGACCACGGCGGCCCGTCCGGCTCCGGACGAGCCCGCGCCGGACCGGCCCGCGCCCGGGCGGCCCGACCCCGGCGGCCCCGCCCCCGAGCTCTTCACCTGGGAGTTCGCGAGCGACCCCTACCCGGCGTACGCCTGGCTGCGCGAGCACGCCCCGGTGCACCGCACCCGGCTGCCCAGCGGGGTGGAGGCCTGGCTCGTCACCCGGTACGCCGACGCCAGACAGGCCCTGGCGGACCAGCGGCTGAGCAAGAACCCGGCGCACCACGACGAGCCCGCGCACGCCAAGGGCAAGACCGGCATCCCCGGCGAGCGCAAGGCCGAGCTGATGACCCATCTGCTCAACATCGACCCGCCGGACCACACCCGGCTGCGCCGGCTGGTCAGCAAGGCGTTCACGCCCCGCCGCGTCGCCGAGTTCGCGCCGCGTGTGCAGGAGCTGGCCGACAACCTCATCGACCGGTTCGCCGAGCGCGGCACCGCCGACCTCATCCACGAGTTCGCCTTCCCGCTCCCCATCTACGCCATCTGCGACCTGCTCGGCGTCCCGCGCGAGGACCAGGACGACTTCCGGGACTGGGCGGGCATGATGATCCGGCACGGGGGAGGCCCGCGGGGCGGGGTCGCCCGGGCGGTGAAGCGGATGCGCGGCTATCTCGCCGACCTCATCCACCGCAAGCGCGCGGCGCTCCCGGCCGAGCCCGGTCCGGGCGAGGACCTCATCTCCGGTCTCATCCGCGCCTCCGACCACGGTGAGCACCTCACCGAGAACGAGGCCGCCGCGATGGCCTTCATCCTCCTCTTCGCGGGCTTCGAGACGACCGTCAACCTCATCGGCAACGGCACCTACGCCCTGCTCACCCATCCCGGGCAGCGCCGTCGGCTGGAGGAGTCGCTGGCGGCCGGGGAACGCGGCCTGCTGGAGAGCGGGGTCGAGGAACTCCTGCGCTACGACGGCCCCGTGGAGCTGGCCACCTGGCGGTTCGCCACCCGGCCGCTCACCATCGGCGGCCAGGACATCGCGCCCGGCGACCCGGTCCTCGTCGTCCTCGCCGCCGCCGACCGGGATCCCGCGCGCTTCGCCGACCCGGACGTGCTCGACCTCGGCCGGCGCGACAACCAGCACCTCGGCTACGGGCACGGCATCCACTACTGCCTCGGCGCCCCGCTCGCCCGGCTGGAGGGCCAGACCGCGCTCGCCACCCTCCTGACCCGGCTCCCGGACCTCCGACTCGACGCGGACCCGGCTGACTTGCGCTGGCGCGGCGGGCTCATCATGCGCGGCCTGCGCACGCTGCCCGTCCGGTTCACGCCCCTTGGCTGAGTACGGCAGGTGTCGTCCCCCGGCCGGTGCGCCGGTGAAGGAAAAGTGACACGCTCTCAACTATGTGATCTTCACGTGATCTGCGCGGCATGAACTTGTGACAAGTGATCGGCACCCGCTACGTTCACGCTTCAGCGTGGCGGAGAGCGTTTCCCGCCGCGCCGGTCACCGCTGTCACGCGAAAGGCTTCCGCATGCTCCCCGGGAACGGCCGTCACCGTCGCCCCCGCCAGGCCCCGGCCATCCTCGTCGCGGCCGGTGTGACCGGATCCGCCATCGCCCTTCCGCTGCTCGCCGCCTCCGGCGCGAGCGCGGCCGAGGGCACCACGTGGGACAAGGTGGCGGAGTGCGAGAGCGGCGGCTCCTGGAGCGCCGACAACGGCAACGGCTACTACGGCGGATTGCAGTTGACCCAGGACGACTGGGAGAAGTACGGCGGCGTCTCCTTCGCCCCGAGCGCGGACCAGGCCAGCCGGTCCCAGCAGATATCGGTCGCCGAGAAGATACTCGCCGACCGGGGTCCCGGGGCCTGGCCCACCTGCGGTCTGCTGTCCGGCCTCACCAAGGACTCCGGCGCGGCGAACGTCGACACCGGCCTGGGGGGTGACTCGTCCGGCTCGTCCGACTCCTCCGATTCGTCCGGTTCGACCGACTCGGGACTGTCCAACATGGCGCCGGGCATCTCCCATTCGTCCGGTTCGTCCGGCTCTTCGCGCGACAGGTCCGGTTCGTCCGGCTCCGACGAGTCCAGCGCTACGCCCTCGACTTCGCCCTCGTCGTCCTCGCCGTCCGGCGCGAAGGGTGAATCGGGCAAGTCCGACACATCCGCTGATGCCGGTGCATCGCATGACTCCAGCAGCTCACCCTCGATGTCTCCCGAGGTGGACTACTCGGACAACTACGCCCAAGTCGGCGGTTCTTCCGCGCTGGTGGACACCGGCTCCATCGGCGGCGGCCGGCACCGCGGCGGCAGCGCGGCCGAGGACCCGGCCGACGTCCGGTTCGACACCTCCTCCGGCCGGCACGCCTCGCGCGGCGACGCCGACGCGCGCGCCACGGTGGACGACTCGTACACCGTCCGTGCCGGGGACTCGCTCGCGTCCATCGCCGACTCCCTTGACCTCGACGGCGGATGGCGTTCGCTCTATGCGGCGAACAAGGATGCGATCGGCGCCGACCCGAATCACATTTTCGCCGGTCAGACCCTTGATCTCCCTACCGAAACCACCCAAAAGTAGGGGGAGTTCGGGGAGCATTTAGCACCTAATGTCCGATTAGGTGAAAGTGTGGGATGGGTCTCAGAAGCCCTGATCGTCTTTGAAATTCCCCGGATCGCGTGCCTACGGTCGTGTCCGCTCGTCACCACGAGCCCCGGCTGTCGCAACGCCGAATCCTGCCAGCGGCCGCCCGGGACCAGTCGTCGCGTCATGCGCCGTAGGCAGGAGCGGGGGACCCAAGGTAAGTGCCGTGTCCGGCGGTTGAGCCGGACCGGCTAGGGGTGAAGCCGTGCGCCGCAAGGGGCACGGCCGGGCAACTCAACCGGCCCGAACCCGACAGCTCACCTCGCAGGCGTCGGTGAGGGGATCCACCATGCTGTTTTCGAGCAAGGGCAAGCACCGTCGTCCGTCCAAGGCCACCCGTGCCATCGCCCTCGCCGGTGTCACCGGCGCCGCCGTCGCCGCCCCGCTGATGGCGACCGGCACGGCCTCCGCCGCCACCGCCTCCGAGTGGGACGCGGTCGCCCAGTGCGAGTCCGGTGGCAACTGGTCCATCAACACGGGCAACGGCTTCTACGGCGGTCTGCAGTTCACCAACTCCACCTGGGCCGCCTTCGGTGGCACCGCCTACGCCTCCCGCGCCGACCTGGCCAGCAAGTCGCAGCAGATCGCCGTCGCCGAGAAGGTTCTCGCGAGCCAGGGCAAGGGCGCCTGGCCGGTCTGCGGCAAGAACCTGTCCAGCACCCCGTACAACGGTGGCACCGGCACTTCGACGAAGAGCACCACCACCCGCTCCACCGAGAAGCAGGCCGCCAACCGCTCCGCGACGCGTCCGGCCGCCAAGAAGACCGTCACCACCCCGACCGGCAAGAAGGTCAAGAAGGGTGACGGCGAGTACAAGGTGGTCGCCGGCGACACTCTCAGCACCATCGCCCAGAAGCACAAGGTGCAGGGCGGCTGGAAGAAGCTGTTCGAGCTGAACAAGGACATCGTCCAGGACGCCAACCTGATCTACCCGGGCCAGCAGCTGCACCTGAAGTGACAGCGGCCCCCTAGCCGGACCACCGGCCCCTCCCGCGCGTGACCTCGCCCCCCTTGGGGTCACGCGAGGGGCCGCTTCCCGCCCTCACGGGCTCCCCGCCCCGGTGCGTGTTCCCCCGTACGCACCCGGGGCGGGGCTTTTTGTCTCTCCACGTGGTCCCGGTTTCCCCGGCCTCTTTGTTCCGCGCGTGAACAATGGGTACGGTCAGCCTGTCCACGGGACGGTCGGTCGGTCGGCCGGCGGCCCGTGGCGGTTAGGCTCTAGGCGCAAGGCACCCAGCCCCGCACAACCAGCGTCACATCCACGAAGGAGATGCTCGTGCCGTCCATCGACGTCGTCGTAGCCCGGGAAATCCTGGACTCCCGAGGCAACCCCACGGTCGAGGTCGAGGTCGGCCTCGACGACGGCAGCACGGGTCGTGCCGCCGTCCCGTCCGGCGCCTCCACCGGCGCCTTCGAGGCCATCGAGCTCCGCGACGGTGACCCGGGCCGCTACCACGGCAAGGGCGTCGAGAAGGCCGTCCTCGCCGTCATCGAGCAGATCGGCCCGGAGCTGGTCGGCTACGACGCCACCGAGCAGCGCCTGATCGACCAGGCCATGTTCGACCTGGACGCCACCGACAACAAGGGCTCCCTCGGCGCCAACGCCATCCTCGGCGTCTCCCTCGCCGTCGCCCACGCCGCCTCCGAGGCCAGCGACCTCCCGCTCTTCCGCTACCTGGGCGGCCCGAACGCGCACCTGCTGCCGGTGCCGATGATGAACATCCTGAACGGCGGTTCGCACGCCGACTCCAACGTGGACATCCAGGAGTTCATGATCGCCCCGATCGGCGCGGAGTCCTTCTCCGAGGCCCTGCGCTGGGGCACCGAGGTCTACCACACCCTGAAGAAGGTCCTGAAGAGCAAGGGCCTGTCCACCGGTCTCGGCGACGAGGGCGGCTTCGCCCCCAACCTCGGCTCCAACCGCGAGGCCCTGGACCTCATCCTCGAGGCGATCAAGGAGGCCGGCTACACCCCCGGCGAGCAGATCGCCCTGGCGCTCGACGTCGCCGCGTCCGAGTTCTACAAGGACGGCTCCTACCTCTTCGAGGGCAAGGCCCGCACGGCCGCCGAGATGACCGACTACTACGCCGAGCTCGTGGCCGCGTACCCGCTGGTCTCCATCGAGGACCCGCTGTTCGAGGACGACTGGGAGGGCTGGAAGACCATCACCGACCAGCTCGGCGACAAGGTCCAGCTCGTCGGCGACGACCTGTTCGTCACCAACCCGGAGCGCCTGGCCCGGGGCATCGACGAGGGCGCCGCCAACGCGCTGCTGGTCAAGGTCAACCAGATCGGCTCGCTGACCGAGACCCTCGACGCGGTCGAGCTGGCCCAGCGCAACGGCTTCAAGTGCATGATGTCCCACCGCTCCGGCGAGACCGAGGACGTCACCATCGCCGACCTGGCCGTCGCCACCAACTGCGGCCAGATCAAGACCGGCGCCCCGGCCCGCTCCGAGCGCGTCGCCAAGTACAACCAGCTGCTGCGCATCGAGGAGATCCTGGACGACGCCGCGGTGTACGCCGGCCGCAGCGCGTTCCCGCGCTTCAAGGGGAACGTCGAGGTCTCCAAGGTCTGACCCCGTCCCGGCCCGGGGTCAACCCCGGGTGAGGCCTGGCCAGTCGCACGTACGTCCCCGTACCCGGTCCCGTACCGTGTCCGGGGACGTACGCGTGTGTGTGCCGACCCACGGGAGGCGGGGACGATGGCTGTACTGCGCCGTCCCGGGGGACGGCCCCCGGACCCCCGGCAGGAGGCAGAGGTGACCGGCGTAGTGAGTCGAGGTGGGAGGACGTGACCGACCGGGACCGGTTCTCCACCGCGACCAGGCTCAGGCTGCTCGGCGAGCAGACCGCGGCCCGCGTCTACCGCTCCCAGACCCGGCGGCAGGCCCGCCGCTCCCGGCTCACCGGGCGCGCGGCGCTGCTGGCGCTCGTGGTCTGCTCGCTGGTGGTCGCCCTGGCGTACCCGATGCGCCAGTACGTCTCCCAGCGCGCCGAGATCGACGAGCTCCAGCAGCAGAAGCGGCAGGCCCAGGAACGGGTGAAGCAGCTGCGCGACCTCAAGGCACGCTGGCAGGACGACGCGTACGCCCGGCAGCAGATCCGGCTGCGGCTGCACTACGTGCTGCCCGGCGAGACCGGCTTCGTGGTCGTCGACCCGGGCCGGGCCAGGCAGTCGCGCTTCGACCTGGCGGCGGCCCGCCGCCCCTGGTACGTGAACGTCTGGGACGGAGTCGACAAGTCCGACGCCTCCGACCAGTGAACGGACCGACGCACAGAAAGCAAGGCATGGAAACGCCACCGCCCACGACCCCGCGCACCGAGCCCACCGACGCGGACGTCGAGGCCTTCAAGCAGCAGCTCGGGCGCCCGCCCCGCGGGCTGCGCGCGATCGCCCACCGGTGCCCCTGCGGGCAGCCGGACGTCGTCGAGACGGCCCCGCGGCTGCCCGACGGCACCCCCTTCCCCACGCTGTACTACCTGACGTGCCCCAAGGCGGCCTCCGCGATCGGCACCCTGGAGGCCAACGGCGTGATGAAGGAGATGACGGAGCGGCTGGGGACCGACCCCGAACTCGCCGCCGCCTACCGCGCCGCGCACGAGGACTACATCCGGCGCCGGGACGAGATCGAGGAGCTGACGGGCTTCCCGAGCGCCGGCGGGATGCCGGACCGGGTCAAGTGCCTGCACGTCCTGGTCGCCCACTCGCTGGCCGCCGGGCCGGGCGTCAACCCGCTCGGCGACGAGGCGCTCGCGATGCTGCCCGAGTGGTGGGCGAAGGGCGCCTGCGTGACGGTGCCGGAGGAGGACCGGTGACCCGGGTGGCCGCCGTCGACTGCGGTACGAACTCCATCCGGCTGCTCGTCGCCGACGCGAACCCCGGGACGGGCGAACTCGTCGAACTGGACCGGCGCATGACCATCGTGCGCCTCGGCCAGGGCGTCGACCGCACCGGGCGGCTCGCCCCCGAGGCGCTGGAGCGGACCTTCGCGGCCTGCCGCGAGTACGCCGAGGTCGTCAAGGAGCACGGCGCCGAGCGGCTGCGCTTCGTGGCCACCTCCGCCTCCCGGGACGCGGAGAACCGGGACGAGTTCGTGCGCGGGGTGCTGGACATCCTCGGCGTCGAGCCCGAGGTCATCTCCGGCGAGCAGGAGGCGGAGTTCTCCTTCACCGGCGCCACGAAGGAGCTGACCGGGCGCGCGGACCTGGCCAGGCCCTTCCTGGTCGTGGACATCGGCGGCGGCTCCACCGAGTTCGTCGTCGGCGACGACCACGTGCGGGCGGCACGCTCCGTCGACGTGGGCTGCGTACGGATGACGGAGCGTCACCTGGTGCGGGACGGGGTCGTCGCCGACCCGCCCACCGAGGAGCAGATCGCCGCGATAAGGGCGGACGTCGAGGCGGCCCTCGACCTCGCCGAGCGGACGGTGCCGCTGCGCGAGGCGCGCACGCTGGTGGGCCTGGCCGGGTCGGTGACGACGGTGTCGGCGATCGCGCAGGACCTGCCCGCCTACGACTCCGCCGCCATCCACCACTCCCGCGTCTCGCACGACCGCGTCCGCGAGATCACCGAGCGGCTGCTGCACTCCACCCACGCCGAGCGCGCGGCGATCCCGTCCATGCACCCGGGCCGGGTCGACGTGATCGGCGCGGGCGCGCTGGTCCTGCTGGCGATCATGGAGCGGATCGGTGCCGAGGAGGTCGTCGTCAGCGAGCACGACATCCTCGACGGCATCGCGTGGTCGGTGGCCTAGGTCTCCTTTGCTACCGATCAGTAGCCTCGGCTGAGCAGGGCCGTATAACGTATGAGCGCGTCCGAGGGGGCCTCGCGCACCCCTCGGCGACGCTCCGCCGGAAAAGTTCGTGAAGTTCTTCACAAGGATTTCGGGACCGCCAGGGGCCGAAAGGCCCTCCGTTGGTCCTTTCGGGTCATCGACGGGCCCTCAGGGCCGCTCGGGGGAGCGGGGTGCGGGCGTTCCGGAAGAGTGCGGCAGAGGCCCGGTCCGGGGCCCCGGGAGGGCCTGACGGGCAGCTCACACGGCGTGGACAACGGGCCGTGAGGTGCGAGGAGTTCCCTCCGCCGAGATGACCTGCGTCACGCGGGCCGCGGAGTTTAACACAGGGGCCGCCGGAGCTTGTGAAGGGGCGCACGAGCGACCCCCCTGGGACGGGTGGATACTCGATGCCATGAGCACCACGGAGCGTCCCAGGATCCTCGTAGTAGGCGGTGGGTACGTAGGCCTGTACGCAGCTCGGCGCATCCTCAAGAAGATGCGCTACGGAGAGGCGACCGTCACGGTCGTCGACCCCCGGTCGTACATGACCTACCAGCCCTTCCTCCCCGAAGCCGCCGCCGGCAGCATCTCCCCGCGTCACGTCGTCGTCCCGCTGCGACGCGTGCTCCCCAAGGCGGAGGTCCTCACCGGCCGGGTCACCACCATCGACCAGGACCGCAAGGTCGCCACGATCGCCCCGCTGGTGGGCGAGGCGTACGAGCTGCCCTTCGACTACCTGGTCATCGCGATGGGCGCGGTCTCCCGCACCTTCCCGATCCCCGGCCTCGCCGAGCAGGGCATCGGCATGAAGGGCATCGAGGAGTCCATCGGCCTGCGCAACCACGTCCTCGAGCAGCTCGACAAGGCCGACTCCACGACCGACGAGGAGATCCGCCGCAAGGCGCTCACCTTCGTCTTCATCGGCGGCGGCTTCGCCGGCGCCGAGACCATCGGCGAGGTCGAGGACATGGCCCGGGACGCGGCCAAGTACTACACCAACGTGTCCCGCGAGGACATGCGCTTCATCCTCGTCGACGCCGCCGACAAGATCCTCCCCGAGGTCGGGCCGAAGCTCGGCCAGTACGGCAAGGAGCACCTCGAGGGCCGCGGTGTCGAGGTCTACCTGTCCACCTCCATGGACTCCTGCGTCGACGGCCACGTCGTGCTGAAGAACGGCCTCGAGGTCGACTCCAACACGATCGTCTGGACGGCCGGCGTCAAGCCGAACCCGGTGCTGTCGCGCTTCGGCCTCCCGCTCGGTCCGCGCGGTCACGTCGACTGCGCGCCCACCCTCCAGGTGCAGGGCACGGACTACATCTGGGCCGCCGGCGACAACGCCCAGGTGCCCGATCTCGCCGCCCGCAAGGCCGGTGTGGAGAACGCCTGGTGCCCGCCGAACGCCCAGCACGCGCTGCGCCAGGCCAGGGTCCTCGGCGACAACGTGGTCTCCGGTATGCGGGGCTTCCCGCAGAAGGAGTACAGCCACGCCAACAAGGGCGCGGTCGCGGGCCTCGGCCTGCACAAGGGCGTCGCGATGATCGTCATGGGCAAGATGAAGATCAAGCTCAAGGGCCGTCTCGCCTGGTACATGCACCGCGGCTACCACGGTCTGGCCATGCCGACCTGGAACCGCAAGATCCGCGTCTTCGCCGACTGGACGCTCGCCATGTTCCTCAAGCGCGAGGTCGTCTCCCTCGGCGCCATGGAGAACCCGCGCGAGGAGTTCTACGAGGCCGCCAAGCCGGCTCCGGCTCCGGCCGTGAAGGCGGGGGCCCCGGCCGCCGCCAAGACCGAGGAGAAGGCCAAGGCCTCCTGACCTCCGGTCACCCGACACCCCGCAGGGGGCCGCCCGCCATCCGTGGTGCGGGCGGCCCCCTTCGTCGTACGCGGACGGCCGGTCCCGGCCCCGGCATCCGGGGGACACGGGGGCGCGGCGGCGGGCGGGAGGGGCGGGTGTGCGCGAGGGTTTGCGCAGACGTAACGCGCGTGGGGGACTGCATAGTCGCCCCACAGGTGTTTACGTGATGAGGAACATCCCGGATCAGATGAGGAACTTCCCGGATCACTCGTCACGGAGGTGTGCGCCATGGCCGATGCCGCGCTGCGGCTGCAGGGTCTGCTGGAACAGTTGCTGGGGGTACCGCTGCCGGTGCGTGTCCGCGCCTGGGACGGTTCGCAGGCCGGCCCGCCGGACGCGCCGACGCTCGTCGTCCGCAATCGCCGGGCCCTGCGCCGGCTGCTGTGGAAGCCGGGCGAGCTGGGTCTCGCCCGCGCCTGGGTCGCCGGCGACCTGGAGATCGAGGGGGATCTGTACGCCGCGCTCGAACTGCTCTCGGGTCTCGTCTGGGAGCGGGACGACGACGCCCGGACCCTGACCGAGGCGCTGCGCGACCCCGAGGTGCGGTCCGCCGTCCGCGGCCTGGTCCGGCTCGGAGGCCTCCCGTTGCCGCCCGCCCCGCCTCCCGAGGAGGTCCGCGGCCGCCGCGGCGGCCGGCACACCCGGCGCAGCGACAAGCGGGCGATCAGCCACCACTACGACGTGGGCAACGACTTCTACGAACTCGTCCTCGGCCCCTCGATGGTGTACTCCTGCGCCTATTGGCGGGCCCCGGAACCCGACGGCACCCTCGAAGAGGCCCAGCGCGACAAGCTCGAACTCGTCAGCCGCAAGCTGGATCTGACGCCGGGACAGCGGCTGCTCGACGTGGGCTGCGGCTGGGGCTCCATGGCGATCCACGCCGCCCGCGAGCACGGCGTGCGCGTCGTGGGCATCACCCTGTCCCAGGAGCAGGCGGCCTACGCCCGCAAACGCGTCGCCGACGAGGGGCTCACCGACCGGGTGGAGATCCGCGTCCAGGACTACCGGGACGTCGACGACGGCCCCTTCGACGCCATCTCCTCCATCGGCATGGCCGAACACGTCGGCGCGGACCGCTACCTGGAGTACGCCACCGTCCTGCACTCCCTGCTCGGGCCGGGCGGGCGGCTGCTCAACCACCAGATCGCCCGCCGTCCGCAGCGCGACGAGACGGCGTACCAGGTGGACGCGTTCATCGACGCCTACGTCTTCCCGGACGGCGAACTCGCCCCGGTCGGCACCACGGTGACCCAGCTGGAACGCGCCGGGTTCGAGGTGCGGGACGTGGAGGCGATCCGCGAGCACTACGCGCTCACCCTGCGCCGCTGGGTCGCCAACCTGGAGGCGCACTGGCCCCGCGCCGCCCAGCTCGCCGGCCCCGGCCGCGCCCGGGTCTGGCGCCTGTACATGGCCGCCTCCGCCCTCGCCTTCGAGCGCAACCGCATCGGCGTCAACCAGGTGCTGGCGGTACGGAGTACCGAGTCGGGCGCGTCGGGTCTGCCCCTGCGCGCCCGCACCTGGGTGACGCGTCAGCCGTAGCACCCCGGCACGCCACAGGGCCCCGTTCCCGGGAGGAACGGGGCCCCGGCGCGTGTACCGCCGCCCGGGCGCTACTCGGACTTGATCGCCTGAAGCGTGTTCAGGCGGGCCGCCCGCCGGGCCGGCCAGAGCGCGGCCAGGACGCCGACCGCCGCCGCCAGCAGCAGGAAGAGCGCCATCCGCGCCCAGGGCAGGACCAGTTCGTAGGTCGCCATCTTCGTGCCGAGCAGCTCACCGGCCGCCCAGCCGAAGAACACGCCCAGGCCGATACCGAGCACCCCGCCGAACAGGGAGATCACCAGCGACTCCAGGCGGACCATCCGCTTGACGCCCGTGCGGTCCAGGCCGATCGCGCGGAGCATCCCGATCTCCTGCGAGCGCTCGAACACCGACATCGCCAGGGTGTTGATGACCCCGAGGACCGCCACGATCACCGCCATGGCCAGCAGGCCGTAGAGCATGTTCAGCATCAGCGTGAACATCTTCGCGATGTCGTCGGAGAGGTCCCGCTTGCTCTGGACCTTGACGGCCGGGTTGGAGCCGAGCGCCCTGACCAGCCGGTCCTTGGTGGCGGCGGACGCGCCGTTCGCCGTCTTGACCAGGACCTGCATGTCGGCCGGGTCGCTCTGGTGCGGGGCGAGGGTGGCGTTGTCGAGCATGATGCCGCGGATCATGTCGTTGCCCTCGTAGATCCCGGCGACCGTCAGGCGCTGCCTGCGGCCGTCCTCGTAGGCGACCGTGAAGCCCGAACCGGCCCTCCAGTGGTGCGAGGCGGCCGTGTCGTGGTCCACGACGACCCGGGTGCCGGCGACCGTGAAGGAGCCGTCGTCGACCTTCAGGTCGGTCAGCTCGCCGAACGCGCGGCCCTCGACACCGGTCAGGTACTCGGTCCGGTCGTCGATGCGGGAGGGCGCGTTGCGCATCGGGCTGGTCGCCGTCACGCCCTCGGTGGCGCGCAGCTTGCGGTCCACGCCGGGGGAGAGCGCGTTGCCGTTCGCCATCGACACCACGTAGTCGGCCCGGATCGCGGCGGACGCCATCTTGTCGATCGACGTCTGCAGGCTGCCCGCCATCACCGTCATGCCGGTGATCAGGGTCAGGCCGATCATCAGCGCGGACGCCGTGGCCGCCGTACGGCGCGGGTTGCGCACCGCGTTCTGCCGGGCCAGCTTGCCGGAGACCCCGAAGCCGCGCAGCAGCGGGCCCGCCGCCGCGATCAGCGGGCGGGACAGCAGGGGGGTCAGCACGAACACGCCGATGATCAGCAGCACCGCGCCGAGCCCCATGGGCGCCTGTCCGTCGGTGCCGTCCATCGTCGTGGCCGCCAGGACGACGGCGACACCCGCGGCGGCGAACAGCGCGCCCAGCGTGTTGCGCAGCACCAGCGACTTGGCCGTCGCCTTGGCGTGCACGCTGCTCATCGCCGCGACCGGCGGGATCTTCGCGGCCCGGCGGCCGGGCAGCCAGGCGGCCAGCATGGTGACCAGGACACCGACCGCGAGGGCGGCGCCGGCCGTGCCGGGCGTGACGACCAGCGGCCCGTCGGGGACGGTCGCGCCCAAGGTGCCCATCAGGGACCTGAGCCCGGCGCCGATGCCGACGCCCGCGACCAGCCCGGTCACGGCGGCCACCGTGCCCACCACGAACGCCTCGATCAGCACCGAGCGGGTGACCTGCCGGCGGGAGGCGCCGACCGCGCGCAGCAGCGCGAGCTCCTTCGTGCGCTGGGCGACCAGCATGGTGAAGGTGTTGGCGATGATGAACGTGCCCACGAAGAGCGCGATCCCGGCGAAGACCAGCAGGCCCTGGCGCAGCCCGCTCATCGAGGCGGAGATCGCCCGCGCCTGGTCGTCGGCGAGCCGCGCGCCGGTCGTGGTCTCGGCCGTCCCCTTCGGCAGCGCCCGGTCGAGCTGGGCCTTCAGGGCCGCCTGGCCGGTGCCGGGCCTGGCCCGCACGTCGATCTCGTCGTACGTGCCCGGTTTGCCGAACAGCCGCTGGGCGGTCGCGGTGTCGAAGAGGGCGAGGCTGCCACCGGCCGCGACGTTGCCGTCGTCGGTGGTGAAGATCCCGCTGATCGTCGGGGTCAGCACCGGGCCGTCGACCGAGAGGCGCACGGTGTCGCCGACCCGGTAGCCGGCCCGCCGCGCGGTCTCGGAGTCGATGGCGACCTGGTCGCGGCCGTGCGGGGCGGTGCCGCTCCTGAGCGGGTACCGGGGGTCGTCGGTGCCCCAGAAGTTGCCGCCCTGCGACTGGAAGCCGCCGCCGATCAGCTTGCCGTGCTTGTCGGCGAGCGCCGTGAAACCGCCGACGACACCGACGGCGGAGGCGGCGCCCGGCACGCGGGCGCTGCGGTCCAGCAGGGCCTGGGTCAGCTCGGGCGCCTTTCCGAGCCGGTCGCCCTCGCTCTCCCGGTACGCGGGCCGTACGGCCACGTCGACCTGGCCGAAGCCCTTGGCGGAGCTCTTCCGGTAGGCGTCGGAGAGGGTGTTGGTGAAGACCAGGGTCCCCGACACGAAGGCGACGCCGAGCATCACGGCGAGCACGGTCATGAGGAGCCGGCCCTTGTGCGCGCTGACATTGCGCAAGGCGGTGCGGAACATGGGTTGTCTCAGTCCAGGGGTACGGGGTCGGCGGTGATCAGCGGGTGCGGCCCTCGGTGTCCGCTTGGGGGTTTCCACCGGGCAGGTGCCGCATCCGGTCGAGGACCGCCTGCGCGGTCGGCTCGTGCACCTCGTCCACGATCCGGCCGTCGGCGAGGAACACCACCCGGTCCGCGTACGCGGCCGCCACCGGGTCGTGGGTCACCATCACCACCGTCTGGCCCAGCTCCCGTACGGAGTTGCGCAGGAAGCCGAGCACCTCGGCGCCCGAGCGCGAGTCGAGGTTGCCGGTGGGTTCGTCACCGAAGACGATGTCGGGCCTGGACGCTAGCGCGCGGGCGACGGCGACGCGCTGCTGCTGGCCGCCGGACAGCTGCGCGGGCCGGTGTCCGAGCCGGTCGGACAGCCCCACCATCCGGATCACCGTGTCCAGCCACTCCCGGTCCGGCCTGCGGCCCGCGATGTCCATCGGGAGGGTGATGTTCTCCAGGGCGTTCAGCGTCGGCAGCAGGTTGAACGCCTGGAAGATGAAGCCGATCTTGTCCCGGCGCAGCCGGGTCAGCTGCTTGTCCTTCAGCGAGCCCAGCTCCGTCTCGCCGATGCGCACCGAGCCGGAGGAGAAGGTGTCCAGACCGGCCACGCAGTGCATCAGCGTGGACTTGCCCGAGCCGGACGGGCCCATGATCGCGGTGAACTCGGCCTGCCGGAAGTCGACGGAGACCCGGTCGAGGGCGACCACCTGGGTCTCGCCCTGTCCGTAGATCTTCGACAGATCCGTGGCGCGCGCGGCCACGGCGGTGGTCCGGCCGGCGATGGAGGAGGTGGTCACGGGGGGCGCTCCTGACGGGACGACGGTGTTCGAAGGGACGTCGTCCATCGTGTCCGCCGATCGCGCCGGTGTAGTCAGCCGCTGCTCCGGTTCCGGGGGGCGACCGGGGACGGACCGGGACCGTCCGCGTCATACCTGGGGATGACGGCCGCCCCTGAGGAGGCCGTCGTCAAGAACAGGTGGAGCGTCCTTGTTCAGAGGGTGAAATTCCGTCATTTCGCATGCGCGACGGCCGGCTCCACGGAAGGCTCTTGGCAAGTGCTGATGGCCTGTTCCGGTTGCTGATGCTCCCTCAGACATCAATAAAATAAGACAACATCGGGTTGCCTGCCCACTGTTCGCGGGAGGCGCCCCGATAGGGTCAGGGATCTCGATGCGGAGCCCATGGCCTGCCCGGATGGTGGAATGCAGACACGGCGAGCTTAAACCTCGCTGCCCCTCGCGGGCGTACCGGTTCAAGTCCGGTTCCGGGCACCACCGACCGCGCGGCGCCACCGTCCCCCGCGGCGGCGCGCGCGTGTTCCCCCTGTGTTCACCCCCCGTCTTCACCCTTCGAAAGCCTGTGCCTCGAATGGGGTCAGCCTTCGTAGACGGTGAGGACGAGACCGCCTCTCTCGATGCGGCGGCCCGCACGCATTCCGTTGCGGCGCAGGGTCTGCAGACATTGGTGGAACAGGACCAGTTCGTCCGCATCCAGGATGGCGGCGGCCAGGTCCAGGAGCTCGGCGAGCGCCTCGTCGGTGAGCACCTCGGGCAACTCGCCGGACAGCAGGACGACCGATTCTCCGGCGGGGCCACGGACCACGGCCGTGGTCGGGCCGCCATGCACGAACAACACACTTCCCCCCTGGGAGCCCGGGTCGTGCGGCTCTCGCGTCTCGGGCAAGCGAGAGACTAGCGGCGGATCTCGCCGGTTTTCGGGTGCTCTGAATTCTTTTTCCGAGTTGGCGGGGAAGCGGTCGTCCGATGTCGTCGGACGGCCGGTCCGGTCCCGGGCGCGGTCACTTCTCCCGCGCGGAGCGGTCGAGCAGGGACTCCACCAGGGCGGCGACATGGCGGCGGTCGTCGGCCGACAACTGCTGGACGCTGGCGATGAGCAGGTCCACGTCGGGGTCGGTGTGGCGGGGGGTCTCGCCGCCGGCGCCCGCGGCGGGGCCGTAGACGTGGATGCCGCAGGCCTCGGCGGCGGTGCGGCGCACGGCGTCCAGGGAGAGCTCCAGCCCCTTGGCCAGCCCCTCCAGGGTGGCCGGCTGGGGCATGCGGACCACGCGGTCGGCGGTCGCCAGGTGGTGGACGGTGGAGCGGGGAATGCCGCCGCGCCGCGCCACATCGCCGTAGGACCAGCCCTTGCGGTCGAGGCGCTCACGGATCAACTGCTGCAGTGCGTTGGCCACTGACCGTCACTTCCTGCTCGCCGCCTGGCTGAACCCACGGAAACCCTCCATGTGCCGCCTGATTCTACGGGCGCCCGGGCGCGGCGCCGAGAGGCGATTCCCCGAACGGGTTGCGCGAAACGCCCCCGAAGCCGTAGTGTCCAATCTCGTTGGACAGCACGTCCGACCAAGTTGGACAGAGTCCGGGGGGAACCTGACTCGGTCCGACCGGAAATGTCTATCCCTGAGGGGGAATCGATCATGATGGACGCCCACGAGCTCGAGGCCGAGTCCGCGGAGCTGCTGCCGGGTCGCGAGGCCCTGGGTCGCCTGAAGTTCAGCTTCAACAAGACGGTGAACGTCACCAAGCACGTCGCCAACATCTCGGCCCACAACCAGTCCGCCGCCCTGAACGACCACTCCGCGTGGTCGGTGGCCGACTCCGGCGCCGGCCAGAGCATCAACGTCGCCCAGTAACGCTCCCCATCCGATCCCGACCTGAAGACACAGAAAGGACATCCATCATGAGCATGGACATGCACGACCTCGAGGCCGAGTCCGCGGAGCTGCTGCCGGGCCGTGAGGCCCTGGGTCGCCTGAAGTTCAGCTTCGGCAAGACGGTGAACGTCACCAAGCACGTCGCCAACATCTCCGCCCACAACGAGTCCGCGGCGCTCAACGACCACTCGTCGTGGTCGGTGGCCCAGTCGCAGGCCGTCCAGAGCATCAACGTCACGCAGTAACGCACGCAGGCGCGGCCACGCGCCGCGACGACGGCCACGGGGGCGGACCGCGCGGGGGGTACGGCGCGGTCCGCCCCCGGAGTCGAACCGGGGGAGAGCGGGGAGGACGGGGGAGGACGTGGGGGGAGACCACACATGACGGTGCTCGGAGACGGGGCGCCGACGCTGCACGACACGGGCCCGGTGCCCGGTCCCGGCGGCTGGCCGGTGACGTACGAGCAGGTGACGACGGGCAAGCTGCCCGTCGTGGAGCAGGCGCCACTGGTCCCGCGGCTGAGCGCGGGGCTCCAGCTGCACGGCGAGTACCAGGGGTCGGGCTTCACCGACCCCAAGTACATCGCCCGTCGGGGGGACGGGCAGGTCGTGCAGCTCTCGCGGCTGCTGTATCTCGTGGCGTCGTCCATCGACGGCGTCCGGGACGTCGAGACCATCGCCCACCGGGTCAGCGCGCGTTTCGGCCGTGAGGTCAGCGGCGACAACGTGCGCTTCCTGGTGGAGGAGAAGCTCGAACCGCTCGGTGTGACCGTGCCCGACGGCCAGGAGGGCGAGGAGGTCGACGCGCCGAGGTCCGACCTGCTGCTCGCCCTCAAGGGCCACCGGGTGATCTTCAACGAGCACCGCACGGCGAAGATCGCCCGGATGTTCGCCTGGCTGCACCGGCCGGTCGTGGTCGCCGTGGTGCTGGCCGCGGCGGTCGTCATGGACGTCTGGCTGTTCGGCTTCTTCGGGGCGATCGAGCCGGTGCTGGAGGTCCTCGACCAGCCGGTGCTCATCCTCATCGTCTTCGTCCTCACCGTGGCCTCGCTCGTCTTCCACGAGTTCGGCCACGCCTCCGCCTGCCGATACGGCGGCGCCCGCCCCGGGTGCATCGGCTGCGGGCTCTTCCTCATCTGGCCGTCGATGTACACCGACGTCACCGACGTCTACCGGATCGGACGCGCCGGCCGGCTGCGCACCGACCTGGGCGGGGTGTACTTCAACGTCGTCTTCATGCTGGCCATGGCCGGGGCGTACTTCGCCACCGGGGCGCAGTTCTTCCTGGCCGCGGTCTATCTCGGGCACTTCGAGATCCTGGAGCAGCTGATGCCGGCCGTCCGGCTGGACGGCTACTACATCCTGGGCGACCTGGCCGGCGTGCCGGACCTGTACGGCAAGATCAAGCCGATCCTGCTGAGCCTGGTCCCCGGTGCGAAGGGCCGGGCCGCCCGCAAGGAGGTCGCCGGGCTGAAGAAGTCGGCGCGGACCATCGTCGCCACCTGGGTGCTGACGATGGTGCCGCTCCTGCTCGGCGAGCTCGGTTACGCGCTGTGGAACCTGCCGCGGATCATCGCCACGATGATCCGGTCGCTGACCGAGCAACTGGTCGGCACCGGCTCGGCGTTCGCGGACGGGCAGGTCGTCGAGGGCCTGGTCGGGGTGATCGGCTGCGTCATGCTGCTGTGCCCCATGGCGGGTGTCGTCTACCTGTCCGTGAAGCTGACCGGGCGTCTCTTCCGGGCCGCGAAGCGGTCCACGACGGGCCGGCCGGTGCTGCGCGTGACCGTGTGCGCGCTGACGCTGGCCGCGCTGACCGGGCTGAGCTATGCGTGGGTGTCCGGGATGACTCCTAAGCCGCTGCCGAAGAGGCCGCCGATCGCCCCGATCCTGCAGCCGGGGGTGTCGACGCAGGAGCCGCAGCCGCGGGAGGCGTCGACGCCGGACGGACCCGCCTCCGGCGACCCGTCCGGCGGTGCCTCCGCGCAGCCGTCGGGCACGGCGGGGACCGGGTCCGCGGGGCCGGACGGCAGTCCGCCGGTGGACGCCACGGGCAGCGCGCCGGCCTCGGCCGGCGCGTCGGCGACCGCGTCGGGACCGACGAACGCCTCGCAGAAGGCGGTGCCGACCAGCGGCGGGAGCGCCGAGGGGCCACTGCCGTCGGCGTCCGCCGGGGGCGGGCCCGCGCCGGAGCCCTCGCCGACGCCCTCGGAGAGCCTGCCGGCGTCGCCCCCGGCCAGTCCCTCCCCGCCGCCGGTCAGTGAGTCACCCAGCCCGGTGCCGTCCTAGAGCGGCGAAACCCGGCTCGTCCCGAAGCGCGGCACGCGGCGTCGTCCCGAGAGGGCGGAACGCGTACGGGTCCGCCTCCACCCGCGCCCACCCCGTGCCGCCCCGGGGTGCGCCGGGCCGCCGTGGCACCGGGGGCGGCGCCCCGGCCCGCGGCTCACGAACCATCTACCGCAGGAGATCCCATGAGCAGTCATCGCAAACCACGTCCCACCAGCAACAACTTCACCCAGCGCGCCGTCCGCGCGGGCCTGCTCGCCGCCGGAGTCGCCGGCGTGGCCACCGCCGTACCGGCCCAGGCGGCCACCGCCGCGCCGCAGCACGCGGCCGTCGCCTCCGACTACGTGTTCAGCCACGCGGACCGGGCGCACCACACGCAGGCAAAGGACTCCTTCACCATCCGCCAGTACGGCAACGTGAACGCCGCCGGGGTGCGCAACCAGGCCAACGCCGTCTCCGCGGGCTGCTCCGCCGACGACGAGTGCCGGTCGGTGGCGCTGTCCTTCCAGATCGTCACGTTCGCGGGGGCGCGCACCCACCTCAACGCCGTGAACCTCAGCGACGCGGCGAACAAGAAGTGCACGGGCTGCCAGACCCTGGCCGGCGCCTACCAGTTCGTCGTCTCCACGCCCACCCCGATCACCTTCGACGGCGACACCCGGGGCCGGCTGGACGACATCCACCGCCGCCTCGACGGGCTGACCCGCTCCTCGCTCCCCGCCACCGAGCTGAAGTCGCGGGTCGACGGCCTCGCCGCCGAGGTGAGCAGCGTCCTGCACGATGCCGTGGCGCGCGCCCCGAAGGGCGAGGCGCAGCCCTCCGTGACTCTGCACCGTCACCTGGACGGCTGGCCGGGCCACTGAGCCGCTGGGGTACGCCGCTACCACTGCCGCGGCGTACCCCGCTCCCCGGCCGACCGCCGTGTCCGCGACCTGATCGCGCGGGCACGGCGGTCGGTTGTGTGCGCAGGCCGCGGATCCATGGACACGGGCCCATTGATACGGGCCCATTGACATCGGGTGGGCCCGGGCGGAGACTCAGGCGAGCAATCGGTGAAATAAACTTCACTACGCGAACACCCGCCGCGTGTCCCGGCCCCTCGTCGCTCCCGACGGCCCGGAAAGGCCGGGAACGCCCCTCCCCAGGCAACGACGCCCACCCGAAGGGAACGACCGATGCGCACCACCGTAGGCATCATCGGAGCCGGTCCGGCCGGCCTGCTCCTGGCCCGGCTGCTCCACAACGCCGGTATCGACTCGGTCGTCCTGGAGAGCCGTGACCGCGCCTACGTCGAGCAGCGGCAGCGGGCCGGAATCCTGGAACAGGGGACCGTGGACGTGCTGCGCGCGGCGGGGGCCGGGGAGCGGATGGACCGGGAGGGGCTGCGTCACGACGGGATCGAGCTGCGGTTCGCCAGGACACGGCACCGGGTCGACTTCCCCGCCCTCACCGGCGGCCGGTCCGTGATGGTGTACGCGCAGACCGAGGTCTGCAAGGACCTCATCGCGCTCCAGCTCGAGGAGGGCGGTCCGCTGCTGTTCGGGGCGGAGGCGCTCGCGGTGGAGGACGCGGAGGGCGACCGCCCGCGCGTGCCGTTCCGGTACGAGGGGCGCGAGGACGTCCTGGAGTGCGACTACGTCGTCGGGTGCGACGGCTTCTGGGGCGTGGCGCGCAAGGCGGTGCCCGCCGGGCTCTCACGGGTCTTCGAACGGACGTACCCCTTCGCCTGGCTCGGCGTCCTCGCCGATGTGCCCCCCTCGCACGACGAACTGGTCTACGCCCGCCACGACCGCGGCTTCGCCCTGCTCTCCATGCGCTCCCCGTCTGTTTCACGCCTCTATCTCCAGGTGCCCGCCGGCACCGACGCGGAGGAGTGGAGTGACGAGGAGATCTGGGACGAGCTCGGACGGCGGTTCGAGACCGCCGACGACTGGACGCTCGGGCGCGGGCCGATCACCCAGAAGTCGGTGACCCCGATGCGCTCCTTCGTCCACGAGCCCATGCGGCACGGGCGGCTCTTCCTCGCCGGGGACGCAGCGCACATCGTGCCGCCCACCGGGGCCAAGGGGCTCAACCTCGCCGTCGGGGACGTCGTCACCTTCGCGCGGGCGCTGACGCACGAGCGCCGGACGGGCTCCGCCGAGCTGCTCGACGCCTACTCGGCGACCTGTTTGCGCCGGATCTGGCAGGCCGAGCGGTTCAGCTACGACATGACGACCATGCTGCACCGGGCGCCGGACGCCACAGGCTTCGACGACCGCCTCCAGCTGGCCCGGCTGCGCCGGATCGCCTCCGGCCGCGCCGCCGAGACCGACCTCGCCGAGGCGTACACCGGCTTCTCCCTCGACTGACCGGGCCGATGATCTCCGGCTGATTCCGGCCATGTCGCAGGTTGGTCATGAATGGGGCCCTCCGTGGCCGGGAATCACCCGGCCGCGTAGCGTGTTCGCCAGCAGGACGAGGGAAAGATCCTTCGCAGGTATTAGGATCCATCCTTTGCCGTTCCATTACTCTTGAGGCCAAGGCCGCGCAGCGTGGCCATGGAGGAGTGAGATGAGGAGCAGAAACCCGGTCTTCTCGCGACGGGGGTTCAGCCGCGACAACGGCTACGCGGGATTCAACACCGCGCCGCAGGCCGGGGGCCCCGCTGTCGGCACGCAGGGCAATCCGTACGCGCAGGGCAACCCCTACGCCCAGCCGAGCGGCGCCCCCTACGCGCAGAACCCTTACGCCCAGCAGGACCTGCAGTACGGCGCTCCGCCGCAGGTCCCGGCCACCACCGGCCGGATGACGATCGACGACGTCGTCCTGCGCACCGCGTCCACGCTCGGCACGCTGATCGTCACCGCCGCGCTCGCCTGGGCGCTGCTGCCCGTCGACGTGGCCCACATCAACCGGTCCTACGGCATCGGCATCGGCGCCGCGCTGATCGGCATGGTGCTGGCCTTCGTGCAGTCCTTCAAGCGCAAGGCCTCGCCCGCGCTGATCCTGACGTACGCGGCGTTCGAGGGCGTGTTCCTCGGCGTCGTCTCCAACATCGTCGACACGCACCTCGCGAGCGGCGCGGCCATGCAGGCCGTGATCGGCACCATGGCGGTCTTCGCCGGTGTGCTGGTGGCGTACAAGGCGGGCTGGATCCGCGTCAACCGCCGGTTCTACGGCTTCGTGATGGCGGCCGCGCTCGGCTTCGTGCTGCTGATGATGGTGAACATGCTGTTCGCCGTCTTCGGCGGCGGTGACGGCCTCGGCTTCCGCAGCGGCCCGCTCGGCATCTTCTTCGGCGTCGTCGGCATCCTTCTCGGTGCCTGCTTCCTCGCCCTGGACTTCAAGCAGGTCGAGGACGGGATCGCCTACGGCGCGCCGCGCGAGGAGGCCTGGCTCGCGGCCTTCGGTCTCACGCTGACGCTGGTGTGGATCTACATGGAGTTCCTGCGGATCATCGCGATCCTCAACCAGAACGACTAGCCGCACCGCGACGGACAGCGCAAGGGCCCCGGGATCTCCCGGGGCCCTTGCGCGTGCGCGCCTAGAGCAGTTTGCGCGCGGCCCTCCTCAGGTCGTACTCGTGGATGAGCGCCTTGGCGTGGCCGTACGCGAGGTCGTGTTCGTGGCGGAGCCAGCTGACCTTCTCCTCGAAGCGGAGAGCGGGGCCTTCTTCGACGGTGCGCAGCCAGTCGGAGACTTCACGACCGGTGCAGTGGGGGATGCGGGCGAGCAGGTTGCGATGGGTCTCCTCGGAGAAGACTTGGGACATCGGCGCCTCCGGACGCGTTCGACGAAGCCGGTCCTTCAGGTCACCGTGCCTGAGCGTTCGCGTATTGGCAACAGTCCTGCTGCGACGCGTAGTCTCGCGGCGTGGTTGACACGACATCACTGACCCGGGCAGTGGATCACTTCGCCGACCGTCTTCGGGCCGCGCCGCAGAGCCGGCTGCAGCGCAGCGGGGCGGCGGAGGCGCTGGGGCTGGCCAGGGAAATGGCGCGGCGGGCACAGGAACGCGAGGAACCCGGCCGCGCACCGCGCGAGATGCCCGACGCCGGGATGTTCGCGGCCGCCGACCAGCTGACCGTGGCCGGACACGACCTTGCCCTCGTCCTCAGGGACGAGGCCGAGGTGGAGGAGGCGGTCCGGCTGGTGGAGGAGGCGCAGAAACGCGCCGGAGTGTGAGCCGCGGGAGTGCGCCGAGCGGCTGGAGCGCCATGAGGGCGAGTGCCGGGAGCACCAGGAGCGCGGGGAGCGGCGGGGCGTGCGCGGCCGGCGGGCGGGCTACAGCGACGCGATGACCCGGTCCGCCAGGATGTACACGTTCTCCTCGCCGCACGCGAAGGTGAGGGTGTACGCGCCGGAGACGCCGGAGCCGCCGAGGAGCACCGGGGCCCGGCCCGCGCGCAGCGCGGTGGACAGGCGTTCCGCGGTCTCGCGGTGGCCCGGGGTCATGCACAGGGTCGTCCCGTCCGCGAAGACGTAGACGTCGAGGGTGCCCAGCGGGCCCGGCCGCACGTCGGCCAGCTCCACGCCCGAATCGGCCAGCTCCTCGAGCGTGGCGACCGTGCGCTCGTGGTCGTTGACCACCGGTGACGGGGACGGGGTGAAGTCGGGGTGCGAGGGGTGGCGGCGGCGGGCGGCGGCCAGCTCCGGCGACTCCCCGGCGAACTCGTCCGCGTCCGAGCCGGTCTCGGCCACGGCCTCCAGCGGCTCCAGGCCCGCGAAGTCGGCCTGGCGCGGCAGGAACAGCTCGCTGTCGGGCAGGCCGAGCAGCGTGGGCGCGTCACCCCCGTCGCGGGCCTCCTGGGCGGCCCAGAACGCACGGGCCTCGGCCAGCTCCCGCTCCCGCTCCTCGGCGAGCGCCTGGGCGACCGCGGCGCGTATCTGCTCCGTCTCCGCGGTGCGGGCGGCGGGCAGCAGGGCGCGCGTGGCGGCGGCCTGGCTCTCGGCGAGCTGGGTGTGCAGAGCGGCGACCTGGCGGCGCAGCACCAGAAGGGTGCGCAGGACCGCGACGCCCACGGCGCCGGTGGCGGCCGTGGTGAGCAACAAGGCGATCGGCATGGCGCTCACTGACGTACTCCCGGGTTCAAGGTCGACCCCCGACTTCCTACATCAGCTTGAAGGGCGGACTAACCAGCTGTCAGTGCGTAACGTCACGAAACGGACAGGAATGCTGCCTCTGGTTCCCTGGCGAAACACCGTTGACCTGCGTGAATTCCCTCCCAGGGGGAGATAGGTCACATCCTGGGGGAGATTCGATCACAAAACGGCCCGGAAGCCAGGTGTTTCTTGGATTCCGGGCCGTTCGCTCACTATGGGTGCTAAGGCGGCCACTGACGGTCTCTCAATGGCCCCCGGCGGGGGGTCAGCTGAGGCGCTCGATCACCATCGCCATGCCCTGGCCGCCGCCGACGCACATCGTCTCCAGACCGAACTGCTTGTCGTGGAACTGGAGCGAGTTGATCAGCGTGCCGGTGATGCGGGCGCCGGTCATGCCGAAGGGGTGGCCGACGGCGATGGCGCCACCGTTGACGTTCAGCTTGTCGAGGTCGATGCCGAGGTCGCGGTAGGAGGGGATCACCTGCGCGGCGAACGCCTCGTTGATCTCGACCAGGTCGATGTCGTCGATGGTGAGGCCGGCGCGGCGCAGCGCCTGCTGCGAGGCCTCCACCGGGCCGAGGCCCATGATCTCCGGGGACAGGCCGGAGACGCCGGTGGAGACGATGCGGGCGAGCGGGGTGAGGCCGAGCTCGCGGGCCTTGGTGTCGGACATGATGACGACCGCGGCGGCGCCGTCGTTCAGCGGGCAGCAGTTGCCGGCGGTGACGAGGCCGTCGGGGCGGAAGACCGGCTTGAGGCCGGAGACGCCCTCCAGGGTGACGCCGGCGCGCGGACCGTCGTCCTTGGAGACGACGGTGCCGTCCGGGAGGGTCACCGGGGTGATCTCGCGCTCCCAGAAGCCGTTCTTGATGGCCTCTTCGGCGAGATTCTGCGAGCGGACGCCGAACTCGTCCATGTCCTGGCGCGTGACGCCCTTCCAGCGGGCCAGGTTCTCGGCGGTCTGGCCCATCGCGATGTAGGCGTCCGGGACCAGGCCGTCCTCGCGCGGGTCGTGCCAGGTGGTGCCCTCCTGCGCCGCCACCGCGGCGGTGCGGGCCTCGGCCTCGGCGAACAGCGGGTTGTGCGTGTCCGGCAGGCTGTCGGAGTTGCCCTTGGTGAAGCGGGAGACCATCTCGACACCGGCCGAGATGAAGACGTCGCCCTCGCCGGCCTTGATGGCGTGCAGGGCCATGCGGGAGGTCTGGAGCGAGGAGGAGCAGTACCGGGTGATGGTGCAGCCGGGGAGGTGGTCCATGCCCATCTGGACCGCGACGATCCGGCCGAGGTTGTTGCCCTGCTCTCCGCCGGGCAGGCCGCAGCCGAGCATCAGGTCGTCGATGTCCCTCGGGTCAAGCTCGGGAACCTTGGCGAGGGCCGCCTGGATGATCGTGGCGGTCAGGTCGTCCGGGCGCAGGTCCTTGAGGGAGCCCTTGAAAGCGCGGCCGATGGGGGAGCGGGCGGTCGAGACGATGACGGCTTCGGGCATCACGGCTCCAGTGGCTTGCATACGGGGATGGGCAGGGCTGGTTGGGAAGTTACCCGTACGTATGGTCGAGGTCACGGGAACGGCGATGTGACCCTGACCGCAATTTTCTAAGCGCTTGCTTTTCTCCTGGTGTCCGGGTCAGGTCGTGGTCTCGATCGGGGCCGGGGCCGCCTCCGGCACGCGACGGCGACGGCGGCGCTTGAGCAGCGCCCACGGTCCCCGGGGTCCCGTCGGCATCGCCGCGGTGACCTCCGTACCGGCCTCCGACGCCGCCTCGGCCGCGGCGCGGGCCACCGGCAGGTAGCCCTCGTGCCGGAACGCGTCCGGGCGCTCCTCCTCCGCCGGCCACAGCCCCAGCGCGGCGCAGACCGTCGGCAGGACCGCCATCGCGGCGGTGGCGTAGCCCTCGGCGGAGGGGTGGTAGCTGTCGGGGCCGAACAGCTCCCGAGGATTCGCCGCGAACTCCGGGCCCAGCAGGTCGCCCAGCGACACGGTGCGGCCCCCCTGCTCCACCACGCCGATCGTCTGCGCCGCCGCGAGCTGGCGCGAGGCACGGCGGGCCAGCCAGCGCAGCGGCTGCTGGACCGGCTCGATCGTGCCGAGGTCGGGGCAGGTGCCCACCACCACCTCCGCGCCGGCCGTGCGCAGCCGGCGGACCGCCGCCGACAGATGGCGCACCGAGCGGGTGGGGGGCATCCGGTGCGTCACGTCGTTCGCGCCGACCATGATCACGCAGATGTCCGGCACCCGGGCCGGATCGGCGAGGACCAGCGTCACCTGCCGGTCCAGGTCGTCCGACTGGGCGCCCGGAAGGGCCACGTTGCGCAGCTCCACCGTCCGCTCCGCCACCGCCGCGAGCCCCGACGCCAGCAGCGCGCCCGGCGTCTGCCCGGCCCGGTGGACACCCTGCCCCGCGGCCGTGGAGTCGCCGAGCAGAACCAGCCGCAGGGGCTCCTCGCCCGGGATGTCGTAGCCGCCGCCGTACCGCCCGTCGGCGACCGGCAGGCGGCCGTCCGTCGTCCCGTTGGCCACCTGGCGTCTGGCCAGCCGCACCTCGGCCAGCAGCAGCCCGACGGCGGCCGCGCCGACCAGACCGATCCCCCCGCCGCCGTATGCCGCGCCGGCCGCGATCCGCCGGGCCACTCTCGCCCTCGACATGCCCGTCATGCCTCGCCGCCACCTCCTCCTAGCCGTACACCCACTCCTTGCCCCGTACGGACCGTCGCCCAATCTCGACGGCGAGTGAAGGGCCGTCGTCCGTCCCCTCCCTGGCCTTAGGCTGGCTGGACCACCACGACCACATCTTTTGCAGCAACCGGAGACAACGGTGCAATTCCACGACTCGATGATCAGCCTCGTCGGCAACACCCCGCTGGTGAGGCTCAACAACGTCACCAAGGGCATCCGGGCCACCGTCCTGGCCAAGGTGGAGTACTTCAACCCGGGCGGCTCCGTGAAGGACCGCATCGCCCTGCGCATGATCGAGGCGGCCGAGCAGAGCGGGGAGCTCAAGCCCGGCGGGACGATCGTCGAGCCGACCAGCGGCAACACCGGCGTGGGACTCGCCATCGTGGCCCAGCAGAAGGGCTACAAGTGCATCTTCGTGTGCCCGGACAAGGTCTCCACGGACAAGATCAACGTGCTGCGTGCGTACGGGGCGGAAGTGGTGGTGTGCCCGACGGCCGTGGACCCGGAGCACCCGGACTCCTACTACAACGTCTCCGACCGGCTGGTCCGTGAGACGCCGGGCGCGTGGAAGCCCGACCAGTACTCCAACCCGAACAACCCCCTGTCGCACTACCACTCCACCGGCCCCGAGCTGTGGGAGCAGACGGAGGGGAAGATCACCCACTTCGTGGCGGGCGTCGGCACCGGCGGCACCATCTCCGGCACCGGCCGCTATCTGAAGGACGCCAGCGACGGCAAGGTGAAGGTCATCGGCGCCGACCCGGAGGGCTCGGTCTACTCCGGCGGCTCCGGACGGCCGTACCTGATCGAGGGCGTCGGCGAGGACTTCTGGCCGACCGCCTACGACCGCACGGTCGCCGACGAGATCGTCGCCGTGTCCGACAAGGACGCCTTCCAGATGACGCGGCGGCTGGCCAAGGAGGAGGGTCTGCTGGTCGGCGGCTCCTGCGGCATGGCCGTCGTCGCCGCGCTGCGGGTCGCCGAGCGCCTCGGCCCGGACGACGTCGTGGTGGTGCTGCTGCCCGACAGCGGCCGCGGCTACCTCAGCAAGATCTTCAACGACGAGTGGATGGCCGACTACGGCTTCCTGGAGGACGAGGGCCCGAGCGCCCGCGTCGGCGACGTGCTGAGGGACAAGGAGGGCGCCATCCCCTCCCTCGTCCACATGCACCCGGACGAGACCGTCGGCCAGGCCATCGAGGTGCTGCGCGAGTACGGCGTCTCGCAGATGCCGATCGTGAAGCCGGGCGCCGGTCACCCGGACGTCATGGCCGCGGAGGTCGTGGGGTCGGTGGTCGAGCGGGAGCTGCTCGACGCGCTGTTCACCCAGCGCGCCTCGCTGGAGGACCCGCTGGAGAAGCACATGTCGGCCCCGCTGCCGCAGGTCGGCTCGGGCGAGCCGGTCGCGGACCTGATGTCCGTGCTCGGCTCGGCGGACGCGGCGATCGTGCTGGTCGAGGGCAAGCCGACCGGTGTGGTCAGCCGCCAGGACCTGCTGGCCTTCCTGGCCAAGGGCGGGGTGCGGTAGCGAACGTCCGGTGACCGGGCGTGGCCGGGGGGAACATGCGGTGACCTGCGGCTGAGGGTGAGGCGCGGAAGTGGTACGAGGGTGTCACGTTCACGCAGCACCCGCTTAACACGCGTCCGGCAGAGTGGTGGGTGTCGGAGGGAGTGGTGGGGTACCGCCCAGGCGTCAAGCCCTGGGGGACGCTCCCCACCCCCGATCGACGTCGAACGGCGCCAAGGACCTCCGGAGCGGCTCCCGGACCTCCACGGACGCCATGGACGCGCACGCCCGGTCCTGACCCGGCCCGCGTCCCTCGCGGGGACCGCCGTCGTCCCGCCCCCCGGCAACGGGGGTTGCGGCGGTCCCCGCGCACGACGTCCCCCGCGCTTCTCCGTTTCCGACGTGTTCCCCCGCGGGCCCCGTCGCCCCGCTCAGTCCTCCCAGTCACCGTCCTGGGGTGACCTGCGGCGACGGCCGCCGAACAGGCCGGGGTTGGCGCGCACGGCCTGGAAGGCGTTGACGCCGACGATGCCCGCCCAGGCGACCAGCAGGCCGGGCAGATGCGCGACGCCGCCGCCGATCGCGGACAGCGGGATCGCCAGCACCAGCGAGACGATGCCGAAGCCGAAGCGCTCGCCCCAGGAGTCGGCGGCACCCGGCGCCCGGGAGTCCCGCGCCCCCGTCATCCGCTGCTCGGCGAGCTGCCGCCGCACCCGGCGCTCCACGGCGCCGTCGATGCGCTGGTCGATCTTCTCCAGGAACGAGTCGACCAGCGCGGACTCGTACTCCTCGCCCAGTTCCCTGCGGGTCTGCAGGGTGGCGTCGAGTTCCTTCTTCAGCTCAAGGTCCCGCGCGTCCATTCCGCTCATGCCGCGAGGCTAGGAACGCCCGCCCGCCGGCGCACTGGTGCCAGCCCCCCTCTCGGCGCTGGGACCGGCCCCCGGGGACCCGGGCCCGCGGCTCTCACGGGGCAAGACACCCGGCCGAAACCTTGCTCCGGGTGTATGGCCTCATGCAGAGTTCTTGGTGTCTGAATAGCAGGTGGTCGGGGAGTACTCTCCCGGGGCGTCGAGACTTCTGAGGGGGAGTACGTCATGAGCGTGACCGACAGCCCGGCCGCTCGGCTGCAGGCGCTCTTCGAGGGGCACCGGCTCACGCCGACCCAGCGGCGCATCGCCCACAGCATGGTGCGGCGGGCCGCCGACGTGCCGTTCCTGTCCAGCGTGGAACTGGCCGAGCTGGCGGGGGTGAGCCAGCCCTCCGTGACCCGCTTCGCCGTCGCGCTCGGCTTCGACGGCTACCCGGCGCTGCGCCGCCACCTGCGCGAGGTCGCGCCCGCCGAACCGGCGGCGGTCTCGGCGTCGTACAACGAGTACCAGCAGGCGGTCGAGACCGAGATCGAGAACCTGAGGCAGTTGGCGGAGGCGCTGGCCGACCCGCGGCCGGTGCGGGACGCCGGGCGCGTGCTCGCCGCCTCGCGTCCGCTGCCGGTCCTCGGTCTGCGGGCCGCGGCCTCCCAGGCGTACGGCTTCACGTACTTCGCCGCCAAGGTCCACCCGGACGTACGGCTGCTCGACGAGGGCGGCACCATGATCCACGACCGGATCGACGGCGCCGTCCGGGCCGGGGCGAGCGCGCTGCTGTGCTTCGCGCTGCCGCGGCACCCGCGGGAGGTCGTGGACACCCTCGCCTACGCCAGGGACGCCGGGCTGACCGTCGTCACGGTCGCCGACTCCGCCTTCGCGCCGGTCGCGAAGTACTCCGACCTGCTGCTGCCCGCCGCGGTCGGCACCGGGCTCGCCTTCGACACCGCGTGCGCGCCGATGCTGCTCGGCCGGGTCCTGCTGGAGGCGATGTGCGACAACCTCCCGCAGGCGCAGAAGCGGCTGGAGGACTTCGACGCGAAGGCGGCGGCGCGCGGGTTGTTCGTGGAGTGACGGCCGCGGTGGCGTGATGGCCGCGGTGGCGTGATGGTCCTACCCCCGCGGCGGTCGCGGTGGCGCGACGGTCGTACTGACGTGACGGTCGTACTGGCGTGACGGCCCTCGTCGGCCTGCCGGTCGCGGTGGAGGGCGGCCGGTGGGGTGAGCCTCCGTGCGGCCGGCCGGGCGTTCTCAGATTCGTCTCACGAAAGGCCACTAGCCTCCCGGCCCGAACGGAGTGTGCCGGACGGGACGAGAAGGAGGCGGCAGGTGGCACGCGGAGGGCGCGGAGGACAGGGTCTGGCCAGGGTGGCTGTCGTGGTGCGGGCCGGGGCGGCTCCCCTGGGGTGGCTCGGGGTGTGCGCGGCCGGGGTCGGGGTGCTGGTGCCCGGACTGACCGGGCGCCCGGTCGGCGTCCTGGCGGGCGCCGCGCTGTTCGTGGCGACCGCGGCCGTCGTGGCCGTGAGCCGTCGCCGGCGCTACACCGCCCTCGCCCGCGGCGCCGCCCGCGCCGGACGGAACGACGTGCTCCAGGACCGCGCCGTCAGCGTCCGCGTCTGGCGCCGGGGCCACCGCTGGTGGCTGCTGCTCGCCTTCGCGGCCGCGCTGGGCAGCGCCTTCGCCGTGCCCGCGGCCGGCGGCCTGCTGCTGGCCGGCGCCGGCGCCGGGCTGCGCCTGAAGGCGGCCTGGCTCGGGCGACTCGAACGGGCGGCGGACGCGCTGTTGTGGGTGCGCGTCGACTGGCTGGACGGGCGCGGCGGCCGTCCGGCGGGCACGGCGGTCCGGGCCTGGCGCAGCACGGGCATCGCGGCAGGCGACGCGGCCCCGGGCGGGGCACGCCGCCGCACCGCGGCGCTCGTACGACACTAGGTCTGGCTTCCGGCACGCCTGCGGCACTCGGCCGACAGGGTGGAGCGGATCAGACCTCCAGGTCCTCCTCGATCTTCCTCAACTGGTGGCGGGCCATCGCCAGGTTGGCCCGCTTGGCGTCCAGGGCGAGGTAGAGGAACAGCCCGTTGCCGCCGCGCCCGCTGATCAGGCGGATCAGGTGGTACTGGTCGGTCAGGGTGATCAGGATGTCCTCGATCTGCGCCTTGAGGCCGAGGTGCTCCATGGTGCGCATCTTGGCCCGGACCACATCGGTGTTGCCGGCGGCGGCGACGTTCAGGTCGAAGGTCTTGCTGCCCCCCATCGTGCCCAGCGCCATGCCGCTGGTGTAGTCGACGAGCGCGACGCCGGTGGCGCCCTCGATGGAGGCGAGCGCTTCCTTCAGACAGGTCTCTACGTTGGCCATGGTGGTTCTCCTTCTCTCAACTTTCGGTGGTGGTAGGCGCGTTGGTGCCGGTGGTGCGTGGCGCGCGCATGCTTCTGGTCCGTGTGGCGATGGTCCGGGGAGCCGGTTTCGCCGTCCTCGTCTGCGTCCTGTCCGGGCTCCTGGCCGCCGCCTCGGCGTCCATCAGTTCCCCGATACGGGCTCCGGCCCTGCGGCCCTCCAGGTGCAGCCGGCCGACGTTGACGCGGTCCTGGGCGAGCAGGGTCAGCACGGCGGTACGGCCGGCCGCGTACGTCGCGACATAGCCGTAGACGCCCCGCACGAGCAGTTCCCGCAGATCCCCCTGACCGGTCACGTCCGCCATGCGCACGGCGACGCCGAGCGCGGTCGCGGTGAGGGCAGCCACGCTCTCCGGCTCCACGCCCGGGGTGTCGTGGGCCAGGACCAGGCCGTCGACACTCGCGGCGAGGGCGCCGGTGAGCTGGGGGACGCGGGCTCGCAACCGGCGTAGCTCCTCCCGCATTTCGGGCTCGGCTGCCATCCGGTGTCTCCTCTCAAAGGGCCTCCAGCGCATCCCTGAGCCTCTTCAGCAGCGTGATGTGGGGGTCTGTGGTGTGGGCCAGCCGCTCGGCGACGGTGGCCGCCACGCCGCCGTCGTCCGGCGCCGGGGCGCGCTCCTGGGGGGCCACCAGGCCCGCGGACACCAGGCGCCGTACGTCCACGAGCGTGTGGAAGGCCTGCCGGCCCAGCGCCTGTGCGAGGTCCGTGGCGGTACGGACGCCGTCGATCAGGGCCAGGAGCCTCTGCTGGCGGGCGGTGAGCTTCGGGGCGCCGCTCGCGTACGTCCGCGCCAGCGGGGCGTTGTCCGGCGCCGGGTCGGGCCAGATGGCGTGCAGCAGGTCGCGGCGGCGCAGCGTCTCGCGCTCCAGCGCGGCGACGGGCAGCGACAGGATCGGGCCGAGCCGGTGGGTGATGCCGTAGCGGAAGCGGCCCGGAGTGCTGCTGGGGGAGAGCGCGAAGTACGCGGCGTCGTACAGCGCGGCCAGATGGCACAGCTCCAGCGCTCCCGCGGTCACGTGGCCGCCGTCCAGCAGCAGTCGCGCGGCGCCGCGCCGGTCGTCGGCCCGGGCGACGGCGTCCCGCCAGACACCGGCCGCCAGGGTGCCGTGGGCGGTGAGCAGCGCGCCCGGGCCGGGGGCCGCGGGACTCTCCGCGTGCACCACCCGGCCGTCGACGAGGAAGAGCGAGCCGCGGGCGCGGACGAGGACGCCGGTGGCCCGTTCCTCGGCGAGCCGGGTCAGCATGGGGGACAGGCCGCCCCAGGAGCGCTCGGCGGCGCCGGCCCTGTCCCGGACCGGCAGGCGGGGCGGCGGGGTCTCGACCATGGTCATCCCAGCACCAGCCGTTCGGCCATCTCGCCCAGGCGTATGCGGGCCAGGGCGAGGTTGCCCTCCGCGCGGGCGAGCCACAGGTGCAGGAAGACGCTGCTGTCGAAGGACGTGTCCACGAAGCGCAGCAGGTGGTAACTGTCCCGGTTGCTGACTATCAGGTCCTCGACCGGGGGGCGCTCGGCCTCCGGGTCGTCGTCGGCGGCGAACGCGCCGTGCTCGGCGGCCAGCCGGGCCAGCTCGGCGGCCTCCGCGGCCGTGGTCTCGTGGTCGCCGCCCGGGGACTCTCCGACCGTGCCCAGCGCAAGCCCGCTCGTCCAGTCGACCAGCGACGCGCCCCGGGCACCGGGCAGTCGCATGGCTTCCAGCAGGCACTCGTCGATTCCGGGCACCGTTGTTCCCCTCCCGCCTGGGGTTCGGCTGAGTGATGCCGACGCTACGCACCGTGTGCGCGGGCGGTGAGGGATATGGCATTTTCCGGTGGAACATGCGACCGAGCGGCTAGTGTTGGTCAACTGGCCCTGCATTCACACCAGTTCCACAGGGTGTTCCGGGTGTGCGTCAACCGCCTTCTGAGGCGCGCAGGGTGGTGAGCGCGTTCGCTTGCGCCCCTCCCGACTCGGCCACGATGTCCTGAAGTGTCTGCGGCTCCCGTACGACCGCGAAGGAGGCGCTGCCGGCGCCGTCGAGGGCGAAGCCGTGAATGCCGGGCCGGGCAAGCGAGTTGTAGCCGTAGTGGTGGGCGAAGTAGTACGCGCCGGTGTCCAGCGCGGCCACGAGGTCGCCCGGTTCGAGCGACGGCAGCGCCCGGCCCTCGGCGAGCAGGTCGCCCGCGAAACAGGCGGGCCCGGCGATGTCCTGCACCACCTCGGGCCCCGGCTTCGGCCGCCCCCGGCCGTCGTACGCGGCGATCCGCAGCGGCCACGCCCCCGGCGCGTAGACGGTCCGGGTCGCCACCTGGACGCCCGCATGGGTGACCGCGACCGGCCGCCCGCCTGCGCTCTTGGTGTACTCCACCCGCGCCACCACCGTGCCGTGCCGGGCCAGCAGCGAGCGCCCGAACTCGGTCACCAGCCCGTACCGCCCGTCGAAGAGGCCGGGCACCGTCTCCCGCAGCAGCCGCGCGTACTCCCCGTACGTCGGTGCCGTCTCCTCCGAGGCGAAGTTCACCGGCAGCCCGCCGCCGATGTCGAGGGTGTCGATCCGCCGCCCCCCGGCCCGCGTGTTGATCTCCTCCGCGAGCGCGTACGTCTCCGCCACGCCCCGCGCCATCAGGGGCAGCGGGATGCCCTGGGAGCCGGTGTGGGCGTGCAGCCGGGTCAGCCACGGGCGGTCCAGGCAGGCGCGGACCACCCATTCGCGCGCTCCCTCGTCGCGCAGTGCCACCCCGAACTTCGAGGTCGCCGTCGCCGTCGACAGCGCGTCGATGGAACCTCCGCCGACCTGCGGGTTCACCCGGATGCCGACGGGTGAGCGGGTCCCGGTGTCCCGGACGAGGGCGTCGATGCGGTCCAGTTCCTGCGGGTTGTCCGCGTTGACGGCGATGCCCAGCGCCAGCGCCTCGCGCAGCTCGGCCGGGGTCTTGGCGGGCGAGTCGAGCACGGTCCGCGCGGGCGGGACGCCGGCCGCCCGCGCCAGGGCCAGCTCGCCCGGGCTGGCCACCTCGGCGCCGATGCCCTCCTCGTCCAGCAGCCGCAGCACCGGCACCAGCGGGGTCGCTTTCACCGCGAAGGCGTGCAGCACCGGCGTGCCCGGCGCCACCACCGCCTCGAACGCGGCCCGCAGCGCCGCGGCCGACTCCCGGATGCCCGCGACGTCGAGCAGGCCGACGAGGGGCGCTCCGGGGCCGAGCAGTCCCTGCTCCACCGCGGCCCGCACCGCCGTGTCCCGCCGGGCCGCCCGCCCCGCGTCCGCCGCGCCCGGCCGCTCAGCGCGTTCCGTGTCCATTGCGTCCCTGGTCCTCTCGCCGCCGGCGGTCATGCATCAAGCCAAACACCGCGAGTGCCCCCACGCGGGCGCGCCGATGTATTGACTAGTTCTATTCAGCGAGCCAGGATGTGAATAACCGCAGCATATTCCGCCGGGAGCAATCCACCAGGAGGCAGACCATGTCAGGACCCCGCCCGCCCGTCTCCCGCCACCACCCTGGAACGAGGCCCTTCGGGCCGCCTCCCGGTGGAGTCCGAGCGCCGCGCGGTACGGAACTGAGCGCCCTGGGATGGCAGCAGGAGGCCGCCCTGCGGATGCTCCAGAACAACCTCGACCCCGAGGTGGCCGAGCACCCCGACAAGCTCGTCGTCTACGGCGGAACCGGCAAGGCGGCCCGCGACTGGCGCTCCTTCGACGCCATGGTCCGCACCCTGCGCACTCTCAAGCAGGACGAGACCATGCTCGTCCAGTCCGGACGCCCGGTCGGCGTCATGCAGACGCACGAGTGGGCCCCGCGCGTCCTGATCGCCAACTCCAACCTGGTCGGCGACTGGGCCAACTGGGAGGAGTTCCGTCGTCTGGAGGCCCTCGGCCTGACCATGTACGGCCAGATGACCGCCGGCTCCTGGATCTACATCGGCACCCAGGGCATCCTCCAGGGCACCTACGAGACCTTCGCCGCCGTCGCCGCGAAGAAGTTCGGCGGCACCCTCGCCGGCACGATCACCCTCACCGCCGGCCTCGGCGGCATGGGCGGTGCCCAGCCGCTCGCCGTGACGATGAACGACGGCGTCGCGATCTGCGTCGACTGCGACCCCCGCGCCATCGAGCGCCGCATCGAGCACCGCTACCTCGACGTGAAGGCCGACTCCCTCGACCACGCCCTCCAACTCGCCGTCGAGGCCCGCGACGCCCGCCGCCCGCTGTCCATCGGCCTCCTCGGCAACGCTGCCGACCTCGTCCCGCAGTTCCTCGCCATGGGCGCCCCCATCGACATCGTCACCGATCAGACCTCCGCCCACGACCCGCTGTCGTACCTGCCGCTCGGCGTCGCCTTCGAGGACATGGCCGACGCCGCCGCCAAGGACCCGGCCGGCTTCACCACCCGCGCCCGCGAGTCGATGGCCCGGCACGTCGAGGCGATGGTCGGCTTCATGGACGCCGGCGCCGAGGTCTTCGACTACGGCAACTCCATCCGCGGCGAGGCGCGACTGGCCGGATACGACCGGGCGTTCGCCTTCCCCGGCTTCGTCCCCGCCTACATCCGCCCGCTGTTCTGCGAGGGCAAGGGCCCCTTCCGCTGGGCCGCCCTCTCTGGCGACCCGGCCGACATCGCCAAGACCGACAAGGCGATCCTCGACCTCTTCCCGGAGAACGAGTCCCTGGCCCGCTGGATCCGGATGGCCGGGGAGCGCGTCCACTTCCAGGGCCTGCCCGCGCGCATCTGCTGGCTCGGCTACGGCGAGCGGGACAAGGCCGGCGAGCGGTTCAACGACATGGTGGCGTCGGGCGAGCTGGCGGCCCCGCTGGCCATCGGCCGCGACCACCTCGACTGCGGCTCGGTCGCCTCCCCGTACCGCGAGACCGAGGCCATGCTCGACGGCTCCGACGCCATCGCCGACTGGCCGCTGCTGAACGCGATGGTCAACGTCGCCTCCGGCGCCTCCTGGGTCTCCCTCCACCACGGCGGCGGCGTCGGCATGGGCCGCTCCATCCACGCCGGCCAGGTGACGGTTGCCGACGGCACCCCGCTCGCCGGGGAGAAGATCCGGCGGGTGCTCACCAACGACCCCGGCATGGGCGTGATCCGGCACGTGGACGCCGGCTACGACATCGCGGAGACGGTGGCGGCCGAGCGGGGCGTCCGCGTCCCGATGCGCGAGGGTGAGCAGCGTTGAGCTTCCACGGCATGTGGGCGGAGCTGCTGCCGATCGGCCGCAGCTCCGCCTCCGGCGGCTACCGCCGCTTCGCCTGGACCGGCGCCGACGGCGAGTGCCGGGCCTGGTTCCGGGCGCAGGCCGAGACCCGGGGACTGACCTACGAGGTCGACCGGAACGGCAACCAGTGGGCCTGGCTGGGCGATCCCTCCGAGGGCGACGCCGTCGTCACCGGGTCGCACCTGGACTCCGTGCCCGACGGCGGCGCCTTCGACGGCCCCCTCGGGGTGGTGTCCTCCTTCGCCGCCCTGGACGAACTGCGCGACAGGGGAGCGCAGTTCACCAGGCCCCTCGCCGTCGTCAACTTCGGTGACGAGGAGGGTGCCCGGTTCGGCCTCGCCTGTGTCGGGTCGCGGCTGACCGCCGGGCAGCTCACCGTCGAGCAGGCGCACCGGCTGACCGACGGGGACGGGGTCACGCTGCCGCGCGCCATGGAGGCCGCAGGCCACGACCCCGACGCCATCGGTCCCGACCCGGAGCGCCTCGCCCGGATCGGCGCCTTCGTCGAACTGCACGTCGAGCAGGGCCGCGCCCTGGACCTCACCGGAGACGCGGTCGGCATCGCCAGCGCCATCTGGCCGCACGGCCGGTGGCGGTTCGACTTCCGCGGTGAGGCCAACCACGCCGGCACCACCCGGCTCGCCGACCGGCGCGACCCGATGCCCTCGTACGCCGAGACCGTGCTGGCCGCCCGGCGCGAGGCCGAACTCGCCGGAGCCGTCGCCACCTTCGGCAAGATCGCCGTGGAGCCGAACGGCGTGAACGCCATCCCCTCCCTGGTGCGCGGCTGGCTCGACTCCCGGGCCGCCGACCAGAAGACCCTCGACACCGTCGTCACCGGCATCGAGCACGCGGCCCGCGCGTACGCCGCCGAGCACGGGGTCGACCTCGACGTCGTCCGCGAGTCCTTCACCCCGGTCGTCGAGTTCGATCACGCGCTGCGCGACGAACTCGGCCGCATCCTGGGCCGGGACACCGGCCTCAAGGTGCCGGTCCTCGGCACGGGCGCCGGACACGACGCCGGGATCCTCTCCGCGAGCGTCCCGACCGCCATGCTGTTCGTGCGCAACCCCACCGGCGTCTCGCACTCCCCGGCCGAGTCCGCGGCCGAGGACGACTGCGTGGCCGGGGTGCGCGCACTCGCCGACGTACTGGAAGGGCTGGCCTGCAGGTGACGCAGACGCAAGCGCAGGGGCAGGGGCGGACGTACTGGCTGGAGCACGCCTGGCTCGGCACCCACGTGGAGCCGGGCGTGGCACTCGACGTCCGGGACGGACGGATCACGGCCGTCCGCACGGACGTGACCGCCCCGCCACCCGGCGCCGAGGTGCTCCGCGGGCTCACCCTGCCCGGGCTCGCCAACGCGCACAGCCACGCCTTCCACCGGGCCCTGCGCGGCACCGTCCAGGTCGGCTCCGGCACCTTCTGGACCTGGCGCGAGGTCATGTACGCCACGGCCGACCGGCTCACCCCCGAGACCTACCACGCCCTCGCCCGCGCCGTGTACGCCGAGATGGCGCTGGCCGGGGTCACGGCGGTCGGCGAGTTCCACTACGTCCACCACGCCCCGGGCGGCACCCGCTACGCCGACCCGAACGCGATGGGCGAGGCACTGATCGCCGCGGCCGCCGAGGCCGGCATCCGCATCACCCTCCTCGACACCTGTTACCTGTCCTCCGGATTCGGGCAGCCGCCCAGCACCCATCAGCTCCGCTTCTCCGACACCACGGCCGAGGCCTGGGCCGAACGCTGTGCAGTTCTCAAGGAACGGGACCACGCACGGATCGGGGCGGCCGTGCACTCCGTACGGGCCGTGCCCGCGCGGGAGCTGGCGACGGTGGCGCGGTGGGCGGAGGAACGGCGGGCCCCGCTCCATGTGCACCTGTCGGAGCAGACGGCCGAGAACGACGCCTGCCGGGACGCCCACGGCCGCACCCCGACCCGGCTCCTGGCCGATCACGGCGTCCTCGGTCCGCGCACCACCGGGGTGCACAACACCCACCTCACCGACGAGGACATCGTCCTGCTCGGCGGCTCCGGCACCGGCACCTGCATGTGCCCGACCACCGAACGGGACCTGGCCGACGGGATCGGACCCGCCGTCGCCCTCCAGCGGGCCGGCTCCCCGCTCTCCCTGGGTTCCGACAGCCACGCCGTCATCGACCTGCTCGAGGAGGCGCGCGCGATGGAACTGGACGAGCGGCTGCGCACCCGCACCCGCGGCCACTGGACGGCCGCCGCCCTGCTGCGAGCCGCCACCGCCGACGGGCACGCCGCCCTCGGCTGGAGCGACGCGGGCAGCCTCGCGCCCGGCGCCCTCGCCGACTTCACGACGATCGCGCTGGACTCGGTCAGGACGGCGGGGACACTGCCCCGGCTCGGTGCCGAGACCGCGGTATTCGCGGCCACGGCAGCGGACGTCCGCCATACGGTCGTCGCCGGGCGGCAGATCGTCCGGGACGGCGCGCACACGCTCGTCCCCGACGTGCCGCGGGCGCTGGCGGCCGCCGTCGAAGCCCTGCGCGGCTGACCCCCGCCCCGGCCTCCGCACCGACCCCCGATCCACCGAACCCCGCCCCCGCCCCCGAGGACGTCATGAGCAGCACGACCGGCAGCAACGGCACGACCACCGTCATCACCAACATCGCCACGCTGGTCACCAACGACCCCTCCCTCGGTGACGGAACCCCCCTGGGCCTGATCCGGGACGCGGCCGTCGTCATCGACGGCGACCGCGTCGCGTGGACCGGTGAATCAAGCAAAGCACCCGCCACCGACAATCGGGTCGACGCCGGCGGCCGGGCGGTGATCCCCGGCTTCGTCGACTCCCACTCCCACCTGGTCTTCGCGGGCGACCGCACCGAGGAGTTCAACGCCCGCATGTCGGGCCGGGCCTACAGCGCGGGCGGCATCCGCACCACGGTCGCCGCCACCCGCGCCGCCAGCGACGCGGAGCTGGAGGCCAACCTCACCCGCTACCTCGCCGAGGCCCTGCGCCAGGGCACCACCACGTTCGAGACCAAGTCCGGCTACGGCCTGACCGTCGAGGACGAGGCCCGCGCCCTGCGCATCGCCGCCCGCCACACCGACGAGGTCACCTACCTCGGTGCCCACATCGTCTCCCCGGACTACGCCGAGGACCCGGCCGGCTATGTCGCCCTCGTCACCGGCGAGATGCTCGACGCCTGCGCCCCGCACGCCCGCTGGATCGACGTCTTCTGCGAGAAGGGCGCCTTCGACGGCGACCAGGCCCGCGCGATCCTCACCGCGGGCCGCGCCAGGGGACTGCACCCGCGCGTCCACGCCAACCAGCTCTCCTACGGCCCCGGTGTGCAACTCGCCGTCGAACTCGACGCGGCCAGCGCCGACCACTGCACCCATCTGACGGACGCGGACGTGGACGCCCTGGCCGGCGGCCGCACGGTCGCCACGCTGCTGCCCGGCGCCGAGTTCTCCACCCGCGCCGACTGGCCCGACGCCCGCCGCCTCCTGGACGCCGGAGTCACGGTCGCCCTGTCCACCGACTGCAACCCGGGGTCCTCCTTCACGTCCTCGGTGCCCTTCTGCATCGCGCTCGCGGTCCGCGACATGGGGATGACCCCCGACGAGGCGGTCTGGTCGGCCACGGCCGGCGGAGCGGCGGCCCTGCGCCGCACGGACATCGGCCGCCTCGGCCCCGGCGCCCGCGCCGACCTGACCCTCCTGGACGCCCCCAGCCATGTCCACCTGGCCTACCGCCCTGGTGTGCCCCTGGTGAGCCGCGTCTGGCGAGGCGGCACGCCGGTGTCCTGACCCGCGCCGCCGCCTCGGGCCTCGCGCCGCCGTCTCGGGCCTCGCGCCGCCGCCTCGGGCCCGCGTTCCCGCCGTGGGCCGCGCCGCCCGCCCGCCGGGCGGCGCAGCCCACGCCTGTACGCCCTTAGCCCAGGCCCGGCTAGGCCGCCCCCTCCCGCCAGCGCTGGACGGTGTCGCCGTTCAGGGGCTCCAGGGACAGTGCGCCGTCCTCGTCCGGGGTGAGGGCGGTCTCGATGGCGATGGCGGGGCGGATCAGGCCGTCCGGGTCGACGGTGAAGCGGAGGTTGCGGCCGTTGTCGCCGTAGACCGAGGAGCAGGTCCAGATGCCGACGCCGTTGTCCACCGAGCCCCGGCTGTCGAGGCAGAAGTCCGGATCGGCGGCCGACTGCAGGACCCCGCGGCCGGAGTCCACCCGCCAGCGCTGGGTGGGGGAGGAGGTGCAGCGGGCCGTGACCACGTCCGTGCCGTCGTCGAAGTCGCCCGCCACGTCCAGGCAGCGGCCCGAGGCGGCGTTCACGACCTGGGCGTAGGCGGCGCCCGGCGGGTACGTCGGAGAGGGAGTCGGGGTCGGCTTGGGGCGGGGGGTCCGCGGCGGGCGGGGCGTGGGCCTCGGCGAAGGGGGCCGGGAGGTCGGGGACGGCGAGGGGGTCGGGGTGGGTGGCGGGACCGTCGCCGTGACCGTGACCTGCACGGGAGCCGCGGGCGCGGTCGTCGAGGCCGCCCCGCGCCGGTCCCGCGGGCCGCCGCCCGAGGTGAGCAGCAGGACCACCAGCGGTGTCAGCGCCACGCCGACCGCCACCGAGGCCAGCGCGTAGCGGCGGTACGGCGGCCAGGGCGCCCCGCGCGCGCCGGTGTCAGCGGGCGGCTCGGCCGGCCGCCTGGCCCCGTACGCCGCGCCGCCCCACGGCAGCAGTCCCTCCGCCAGGACGGCGCGCGGGCTCTCGCGCAGCGCGCGCTGCTCCTCGAACGCGGCCGTGCAGTGCGCGCAGCGCGCCATGTGGGCGTGCAGATCGGCGCTGCGGCGGGGGCTGTCCGGCCGTAGCGCCTCCTCGATCAGCCGCCGGAAGTCGCCACAGCGCGGGTCGTCGGAGGCGGCGAGGCGGGCCCTCAGACACGCCTGCGCCATGGCCTGGAGCGCCTGCGGGGTGCCGTGGGCCACGTCCTCGCGGCTCAGGCCGAGCAGCGTCGCCGTCCGCTCCTCGGGCTCCCCCTCCACGATGCCGTACCAGAGCAGGCCCTGGGTCCGGGTCGGCAGCGACTGGAGGGCGGGGAGCAGGGAAGGTACGGGCGTCCCGGGAACCGCCGTGTTCAGCACCAGCAGAAGCCCCGGGTCGAGGCCGCCGGACCGCTCGTCACGGGCCCAGGAGGCGGCCAGCCGGACGGTCAGCAGCAGCAGGCGCAGCCGCAGCGGTACGCCGGGGTCGGCGCCGCGGGCGGTCTCGCGGGCCGCGAGGGTGAAGGCCTGCGCGGCGAGCTGCCGTGCCGCCGAATCGCCCGTCGTGCACTGCCGTGCGTAGGCGAGGACCGCGGCGTGGTGGCGGGCCCGCAGCTCGCGCAGCGCGGGGTAGACGACCGGGGTGTCGGCGCGCAGCAGCTCGATGAGCCGAGGGTCGGACGCGGTCGCGTGTGCGCCGCCGCCCTCCTCCGCGTCCCCGGTCCGGACGCCCTCGTCGGTCCCGTCGGCCCGCGCCATCGACCCGCCTCCTCGCACCCCGTGCCGCTGCCGCGTGTGCGGCGGCCGGCCGGGTCGGTTGCGGAGCCCTGCCGTACCGGCCGGTTTGCGGGTGACCATAGTGGTGGACGAGGCCTGTGGGGAAAAGAGGTTTCCCCGGGTAACCGCGAGGCGACGCGAGGGCGGGACGAGCCGCCGGGGCCCGCGGGCCGGGCGCCGAGACCCCGCCCCCCGGGGTGGCGGGCAACCCCGGGCCCTGGTGGGCTGAGGGGCAACTGCAACCCCGGTCCGGGTGGACTGAGGGCACCTCCGGTCCCTGGTGGGCCGGGGACCCGGGCCCTGAGCGGGCTCGGGGAGGTCCCTGGTCACGTCGGGCCGGGCACCCCCGGTCCGGTTGGGCAGGGGGAACCCGCTCGGCGGGTCACTCCTCGACCGTCAGCCCCTTGCGCAGCTTGACCAGGGTGCGCGTCAGCAGACGGGAGACGTGCATCTGCGAGATGCCGAGCTCCTCGCCGATCTCCGACTGGGTCATGTTGGCCACGAACCGCAGGGAGAGGATCTGCCGGTCCCGCGAGGGCAGCTCGGCGATCAGCGGCTTCAGCGACTCGACGTACTCGATGCCTTCGAGTCCGTGGTCCTCGTAGCCGATGCGGTCCGCGAGCGCGCCCTCGGAGTCGTCGTCCTCGGGCTGGGCGTCCAGCGACGAGGCGGTGTACGCGTTCGACGCCGCCATGCCCTCCACGACCTCGTCGTTGGTGAGACGGAGGTGCGCGGCCAGCTCCGCCACCGTCGGGGCCCGGTCCAGCCGCTGGGACAGCTCGTCCCCGGCCTTGGCCAGGTCGAGCCGCAGCTCCTGCAGCCGGCGCGGGACGCGCACGGACCACGAGGTGTCGCGGAAGAAGCGCTTGATCTCGCCGATGATGGTTGGCATCGCGAACGTGGGGAACTCCACGCCACGAGCGAGCTCGAAGCGGTCGATCGCCTTGATCAGGCCGATGGTGCCGACCTGGATGATGTCCTCCATGGGCTCGCTGCGGGACCGGAAGCGGGAGGCGGCGAACTTGACGAGGGCGAGATTGAGTTCCACGAGCGTGTTGCGGACGTATGCGTGCTCGTGGGTGCCTTCCTCGAGGGACTCCAGTCGCTCGAAGAGGGACTTCGACAGGGCCCGGGCGTCGTCCGGGGCCACTTCGTCGTACGGGGGGATGTCCGGAAGTCCGGCGAGCGCGTCGGCCTGATCGTCCCGCTCTGCGCTCACGCAGTGCAGCTCGATGGGATCAAGAAGGTCCGGTGGGGGTGTCGACGTCGCCGTCCGGGTATGCGAGGCGTCGAGCCGGGGTGACATGATGTCCTCCATCGTTCTCGGCATAAGGCTGCCGAAGCCGGTACGTGCACTGCGGTGTGCGGCGCCTCCAAAGCCGGCCGTGTCGGGTACGTGTCTTTACTAGCCCTACCCGCTTTCCCGACACCGCCGCAAGTGCATTCTGTACGGATATGTCCGTTTGTGTGCGGTTGTTCGGGTGTCGAAGTGGTGAGGGAAGGCGTAGTGTTCGTGGGCGTCAGAGACGTGAGAGACCAGCCAAGACCCCGGGAGAGAGAGACGGCATGGACCGCGGGACGGTCGGCAGCGCACAGTCGGGCCGGCTTCTGGTGGAGGTGCGGCAAGAGGGCTCCAGTGCCGTCGTGACGCCTGCGGGCGAACTCGACCACCACACGGCCGACCTGCTGCGCGAGCCTCTGGAAGAGTGCCTCGACAAGGGACGTTCGCGTCTGGTCGTGGACTGCTCGCGCCTGGAGTTCTGTGACTCCACGGGCCTCAATGTGCTGCTGGGGGCGCGGCTCAAGGCGGAGGCGGCCGGGGGAGGTGTGCACCTCGCCGGAATGCTGCCGGTGGTGGCGCGTGTGTTCGAGATCACGGGGGCGGACGCGGTCTTCACCGTGCACCCCACTCTCGAGGACGCCCTGGCCGACGAGACCGGCTGATCCGGTCGCCGGGCCGCCGACGTGTCCTCTTCCGTCCTCCCCCGACCGGTACGTACCGGGCGTCACGCCGTTCGTGCCGAAAACGGGGGTGTTCTGCGGGATCGGTCGGGCAGGAGACATCCTGAACGAGTCGCCCGCCCGACGGGGAGCCGACGAGCACCTTGCCGGCGTCTGTATCGACGTACTGACCACGTGTCCACAACTGACTTCTGAATCGTGAACTGGTGAATCGGTGAGGTGAAGCGCTGATGAGCACCACCCGGCCTTACTCGCCGGGCGACCGCGGCCCGGAGCCCACCGGCGCTTCCGGGGCGTCCGAGGGGGACGTGTCCGCGACCGGGGCGTCCGAGGGGGGCGCGTCGGCCGTGCCTGCGGTGTCTTCGGGGGGTCGTCAGGTCCGCAGGCTCAGCTTCGACGGCGAGAGCGGCGTCGTGCCGCTCGCCCGTGACTTCACCCGCCAGGCGCTGTACGCGTGGGGCTGGCTGCCCGCCGCGACCGCCGACCGGCGGGCCGCCGCGGAGGACGTGCTGCTCGTCGTCTCCGAGCTCGTCACCAACGCCTGTCTGCACGCCGAGGGCCCGGACGCGCTGGAGATCACCTGCGACAACAAGGTGATCCGGGTCGAGGTCTCCGACCGCGGCACCGGCCAGCCGGCCCCGCGCACCCCGCACCGCGCCGGGCGTCCCGGCGGCCACGGCATGTTCATCGTCCAGCGGCTCTGCCTCGACTGGGGCGTCGTGCGCCTGCCGGGCGTCGCCGGCAAGAAGGTGTGGGCCGAGCTGGGGGCGCCGGCGTAAGGACCGGGACCCCGCACGGGCCGCCCCCGGTCACCCCGACGCCCGTACCGCCTCACCGCGCGCCGGATCCCACGGATCCGGCGCGTATCGCGTTCCACCGCGGCCCCAGAGAGCCGCACGAGCCCGGAAACGCCAGGTACGAGCCCCCGAACGCCCCGGTACGCCCCCGGAAGCGCCCCGCTGCGATCCGGAAAACACCCCGCTTACGATCCCGGAAACGCCCGGAGGGCCGTCGCACCCCGTGGGATGCGACGGCCCTCCATGGACCTCGGGGGCGTGCGTCAGTGCACGTCGCCCATGAGCTCCCTGACCTTCTTGCGGTACATCAGCACCGCCGCGCCGGCGAGCGCCGCGAGGGCCGCCTGCAGGGCCACGATGCCCGTCTTGTTCAGGTCGACACCGGCGATGGAGAGCAGGCCGGTCGTGGCGTCACCGGCGGTGACGGCCAGGAACCAGACGCCCATCATCTGGGAGGCGTACTTCGCGGGCGCCATCTTCGTCGTGACCGACAGACCCACCGGGGACAGGGTCAGCTCACCGACGGTCTGGACGAAGTAGATCGCCACCAGCCACATCGCGGCCGCCTTGTGACCGCCGTCGGCGATGCCCAGCGGGACGAGGAAGAGGAAGAAGGACGCGCCGATCATCAGCAGGCCCATCGCGAACTTGGCGGCGGTGCTCGGCTCCTTGCCGCGCCGGGCCAGCGCCAGCCACGCCCAGGCGAAGACCGGGGCCAGCGCCATGATCATGACCGGGTTGACCGACTGGTACCAGGAGACCGGGAAGTTCCAGCCGAAGATCGTGTTCTTCGCGGAGGAGTCGGCGAACAGCGAGACCGTGGAGCCGCCCTGGTCGTAGATCATCCAGAACACGGCCGCGGCGACGAAGAACCAGATGTAGGCCGTCATCTTCGACTGCTCGGCGCGGTCGAGCTCCTTGTCCCGCTTGATGCGGGCGATGACCATGACCGGGATGATCAGTCCGGCCAGGGTGATCGGGACCAGCAGCCAGTTCAGGGTGTAGACGCCGGAGAAGCCGACGATCGCGTAGAAGACGACCGCGACGCCCGCCCACAGGGCGGCCTTCATCAGGGTGGCGCGCTTCTCCTCGGCCGACAGCGGGGTCGGCACGAGGTCGGAGCGGGAGTCCAGGTGGCGGGTGCCGAGCAGGAACTGGATCAGACCCAGCGCCATGCCGAGCGCGGCCAGCGCAAAGCCCAGGTGCCAGTTGACGCTCTCACCGACGGTGCCGATGACCAGCGGCGCGAGGAAGGCGCCCAGGTTGATGCCGATGTAGAAGAGGGTGAAGCCACCGTCACGGCGCGGGTCGTCCGGACCGTCGTAGAGGTGGCCGACCATCGTGGAGATGTTGGCCTTCAGCAGACCGGAACCGATGGCGACCAGACCGAGGCCGGCGAAGAAGGTGCCCGAGGTCGGCAGCGCCAGCATCAGGTGGCCGAGCATGATGATCACGCCCGCGACGGCGACCGTCTTGCGGGGGCCGAGGACGCGGTCCGCGAACCAGCCGCCCGGCAGGGCGAGCAGGTACACGAGCGAGAGGTACACCGAGTAGATCGCGGTCGCGGTGGCCGCGTTCATGTGCATCCCGCCCGGTGCCACCAGGTACAGCGGGAGGAGGGCCTTCATGCCGTAGTAGGAGAAACGCTCCCACATCTCGGTCATGAAGAGGGTGGCCAGGCCGCGGGGGTGGCCGAAGAAGGTCTTCTCGGAACCGGGGGTGCCCGGGTGGACCGAGTCCTTCGTCAGGCTGGACGCCATGGTCGTTCCTTGCTGGTCGGGACGCGCAGCGGTGAGCTGGTACGCGCCCGGTGGGGGCGGCCGGCACCGGCAGGACCGTTCGTCCACCCCACGCCCGGGGGGAGTCCGCTCCGGGTCGCGGAGCGGGGGACTGCGGTCGCCGGGATCCACGCCTCTACGCGCGTCGATGCGCGCTCGAGGCCCGGCTCCAGGTCATTCCGTTCAGGGCGGGCATCAGCCAACCCCGCACACAAATGAGACCTTCAGCGCCAATGGACGAGCGCCGAAGGTCCCCGGTGTGTTACAGGCGTTCAACTCACCATACGGCAGGACACTGCCGTATATGGAAGGACTTGAGACACGGATCACAGGGAACGGGGGAACCGTGAACAGCCTTTCGAAGGTGGAGTGACGTCGTCCCCTCCAGGATCGCATCCCACGGTCATTGGTCCGTACCGCCGGGGGTGCCGGGCGGAAAGGTAAGAACGGCTGCCGACGATCACACCGCAGCTCCGCCCCGGGTCCCCGCATCGGCGGACTACCATCAGCTCATGACCCGTGTACTGCTCGCCGAGGACGACGCGTCCATCTCGGAGCCGCTGGCCCGCGCACTGCGCCGGGAAGGTTACGAGGTCGAGGTGCGTGAGGACGGACCCACGGCGCTCGACGCCGGAATGCAGGGCGGCGTCGACCTGGTCGTGCTGGACCTCGGCCTGCCCGGCATGGACGGCCTGGAGGTCGCCCGCCGGCTGCGCGCCGACGGTCACACCGTGCCCATCCTCATCCTGACCGCCCGCGCCGACGAGGTGGACACCGTGGTCGGGCTGGACGCGGGCGCCGACGACTACGTCACCAAGCCCTTCCGCCTCGCCGAGCTGCTCGCCCGCGTCCGGGCCCTGCTGCGGCGCGGCGCCGCCGAACCCCAGCAGCCGCCCGCCACGCACGGCGTGCGCATCGACGTCGAGTCGCACCGCGCCTGGATGGGCGACGATGAACTCCAGCTCACCGCCAAGGAGTTCGACCTGCTGCGGGTGCTCGTGCGGGACGCGGGCCGGGTCGTCACCCGCGACCAGCTGATGCGCGAGGTCTGGGACACCACCTGGTGGTCCTCGACCAAGACCCTCGACATGCACATCTCCTGGCTGCGCAAGAAGCTCGGGGACGACGCGGCCAACCCCCGTTACATCGCCACCGTGCGCGGCGTGGGCTTCCGCTTCGAGAAGAGCTGAGCACGCCTCCCGGGCGCCTCGCAGGTATTCGCAGGTAAGAGGACATGCGCCGTCGACTGATCCAGTCCACGCTCGCCGTGGTGCTCGTCGTGATCGCCGTCTTCGGCGTCTCCCTGGTGATCGTGGAGACCCGGACGATCAGCAACAGCGCCCAGGAACGGGTCGACTCCGAGGCGCTGCGGCTCGCCAGCATCGTGGACAGCCGGCTGCTCGGTGCCGAGACGGTCAACGCGCAGATCCTCAAGGAGCAGGTCACCGACAGCCCCTACGCGGTGATCCGGATCCCGGGGCAGCGTGCCATCGAGGTCGGCGCCCGGCCGGGCGGCGAGGTGATCCGCTCCACCGCCCGGGGCGAGCAGGGCGAGACGGTGACCGTCGAGGAGCCGCGTTCCTCGGTGACCCGCGAGGTCGGCCGCACGCTGCTGATCATCGGCCTGGTGGCGCTGCTCGCGGTGGTCGCCGCGGTGCTGCTCGCGATCCGCCAGGCCAACCGGCTCGCCTCCCCGCTGACCGACCTCGCCGAGACCGCCGAACGCCTCGGCTCCGGCGACCCCCGCCCCCGCCACAAGCGCTACGGCGTGCCGGAGCTGGACCGCGTCGCCGACGTCCTGGACTCCTCCGCCGAGCGCATCGCCCGGATGCTGACCGCGGAGCGGCGCCTGGCCGCCGACGCCTCCCACCAGCTGCGCACTCCGCTGACGGCGCTGTCCATGCGCCTGGAGGAGATCACCCTCACCGACGACCCGGACACGGTGAAGGAGGAGGCGAACGTCGCGCTCACCCAGGTGGAACGCCTGACCGACGTGGTGGAGCGGCTGCTGACCAACGCCCGCGACCCGCGCACCGGCTCCGCCGTCACCTTCGACCTCGACGAGGTCATCCAGCAGCAGCTCGCCGAGTGGCGCCCCGCCTACCGCAGCGCCGGCCGCGCGATCGTGAGCTCAGGCAAGCGGCACCTGCAGGCCGTGGGCACGCCCGGCGCGGTCGCGCAGGTGCTGGCCGCGCTGATCGAGAACTCCCTGATGCACGGTGGCGGCACGGTGGCGCTGCGCACACGCGTGACCGGCAACCAGGCGATCGTGGAGGTCACCGACGAGGGGGTCGGCGTCCCCGCCGATCTGGGCGCGCGCATCTTCGAGCGCACGATCAGCGGCCGCAACTCCACGGGCATCGGCCTGGCCGTCGCCCGGGACCTCGCGGAGGCCGACGGGGGCCGCCTGGAGCTGCTTCAGGCGCAGCCGCCGGTGTTCGGCCTGTTCCTCTCGCGCACCCCGCCCAGGAAGCAGTCGGACGAGCACCTGACGGTGCGCTGACCGCCGGCGGGCCCGGCCCTCACTTCGATCCCGGCGGAAGACCCGCGAGCCGGTTCCGGGCGGAAGACCCGCTGGGCGGCTCTAGCGGAAGGCCCGCGAGCGCGACCGGGCGGACTCCGCCTCCAGGATCGACTCCGCGTCCGCCACGGCCCCCCGGACCGGCAGGGCGCGGAACACCCAGGTGCGGTACGACCAGAAGCGGAACAGGGTCGCCACGGCGATGCCGAGGAACTTGAAGACGTTGCTCTGCAGCGGGCTGTCCCAGCCGAAGCCGTACGTCGCCAGATAGAGCACGCCGTTCTCGATCACCAGGCCGACCACGCTGAACAGCAGGAACAGGGTCAGTTCCTTGGTGCGGCCGCTCTTGTCCCGGTCCCGGTAGGTGAAGTAGCGGAAGCCGATGTAGTTGAAGACGATCGCGACGACGGTGGCGATCACACTCGCCCGCACCACCTGGAGGTCGGTCACGTGCCGCACCAGGTTGAACACGAGCAGGTTCACCAGCAGGCCCGCGCCGCCCACCGCGCCGAACTTGGCGAGCTCCCGCCAGAGTCTGTCGACACGCTGCATCAGCGCGCTGCGGGGCGTCGCGGGGGCCGGTCGAAGCCCCGAGGAACCACGTCCCATGGTCGCAAAGGCCCCCGTCCGGTCGGTTTCGTCAACCCAGCCATGCTAACCAGCGGCCCGTGGCGGCGCCCGGCGATGGGCCTACCGAGGGGCAACAGGTCGGAAAGAGATCCGCAAAAGGCGGGAAAGAAACCCCGAAACGGCCGGGGGGTGGGCGCGCGCGGGCGCACGATCCGGCACGGTCGGCGCGGCGGATACCCTAGGAGCGTGACGTTTCCGGTAGTCGGCATGGTCGGCGGTGGCCAGCTCGCTCGTATGACCCACGAGGCGGGCATCCCGCTGGGCATCAGGTTCAAGCTCCTCAGTGACACTCCCCAGGACTCCGCGGCGCAGGTGGTGAACGACGTCGTCGTCGGCGACTATCGCGACCTGGATACGCTGCGCGCGTTCGCGCGGGGATGCGACGTGATCACCTTCGATCACGAGCACGTCCCCACCGAGCATCTGCGTGCCCTGGAGGCGGACGGCATCCCCGTGCGTCCCGGGCCCGAGGCGCTCGTGCACGCCCAGGACAAGGGCGTGATGCGCGCCAGGCTGGATGCGATCGGTGTGCCCTGCCCGCGGCACCGGATCGTCTCCGACCCCGCGGACGTGGCGGCCTTCGCCGCCGAGGGGGAGGGCTTCCCGGTGGTCCTCAAGACCGTCCGCGGCGGCTACGACGGCAAGGGCGTGTGGGTGGTCGGCTCCGTCGAGGAGGCCGCCGACCCCTTCCGCGCGGGCGTCCCGGTCCTGGCCGAGGAGAAGGTCGACTTCGTCCGGGAGCTGGCCGCCAACGTCGTGCGCTCCCCGCACGGCCAGGCGGTGGCCTACCCGGTCGTGGAGTCCCGCCAGGTGGACGGCGTCTGCGACACGGTGATCGCCCCGGCGCCCGACCTGGACGAGGAGCTCGCGCTGCGCGCCGAGCAGCTGGCCCTGACCGTCGCCAAGGAACTCGACGTCGTCGGACATCTCGCGGTCGAGCTGTTCCAGACCCGCGACGGCCGCATCCTCGTCAACGAGCTGGCGATGCGCCCGCACAACTCCGGGCACTGGACCCAGGACGGCGCGATCACCTCGCAGTTCGCCAACCACGTCCGCGCCGTCCTCGACCTGCCGTTGGGCGACCCGCGCCCGCGCGCGGCATGGACGGTGATGGTCAACGTCCTCGGCGGCGACTACCCGGACATGTACTCCGCGTACCTGCACTGCATGGCCCGCGACCCGCAGCTCAAGATCCACATGTACGGCAAGGACGTGAAGCCCGGCCGCAAGGTCGGTCACGTCAACACCTACGGCGACGACCTCGACGACGTGCTGGACCGCGCCCGTCACGCTGCCGGCTACCTGAGAGGCACCATCACCGAATGAGCCCCGCCCACCCGTCGCCCGACCACCACTCCTCAACGAGCGCTGACGCACGCCCCCGCCCATTGGTCGGCATCGTCATGGGGTCGGACTCCGACTGGCCCGTCATGGAGGCCGCCGCCCAGGCCCTGGACGAGTTCGAGATCGCGTACGAGGTCGACGTGGTCTCCGCGCACCGGATGCCGCGCGAGATGATCGCGTACGGCGCGCAGGCCGCCGACCGCGGCCTGAAGGTGATCGTCGCTGGCGCCGGCGGCGCCGCCCACCTGCCCGGCATGCTCGCCTCCGTCACCCCGCTGCCGGTCATCGGCGTCCCCGTCCCGCTGAAGCACCTCGACGGCATGGACTCCCTGCTGTCGATCGTGCAGATGCCCGCCGGGGTCCCGGTGGCGACCGTGTCCGTCGGTGGTGCCCGCAACGCCGGTCTGCTCGCCGCCCGGATCCTCGCCACCCACGACGAGGAACTCCTCGGCCGGATGCGGGAGTTCCAGCAGGACCTCAACGACCAGGCCACCGAGAAGGGCAAGCGGCTGCGCGCCAAGGTCGACGGCGGCTCCGGCGGCTTCGGCTTCGGCACGGGGAAGTGACCGCGGTGAGCTCCCTGGAGACCGCGCGGGAACTCCTGCGCGAGTTCCCGGTCGTCGACGGTCACAACGACCTGCCCTGGGCCCTGCGCGCCAAGGCCCGCTACGACCTCGACGTCCTCGACATCGCCACCCGCCAGCCCGACCACCTGCACACCGACATCCCCCGCCTGCGCGAGGGCGGCGTCGGCGCGCAGTACTGGTCGGTGTACGTGCCGGCGGACCTGTCCGAACCGGTACCGGCCACGCTGGAACAGATCGACTGCGTACGGCAGTTGCTGGCCCGCTACGAGGCAGACCTGGCCCCCGCCCTGACGGCCGCCGACATGACACGGGCGCGCCGGGACGGCCGTATCGCCTCGCTGATGGGCGCGGAGGGCGGCCACTCCATCGCGAACTCCCTCGGCACGCTGCGCGGGCTGTACGCGCTCGGCGTCCGCTACCTGACCCTCACCCACAACGACAACGTGGCGTGGGCGGACTCGGCGACGGACGAGCCCGGCGTCGGCGGCCTGTCCGCCTTCGGCCGCGAGGTGGTCCGGGAGATGAACCGTCTGGGCATGCTGGTCGACCTGTCCCATGTGGCGGCGACGACCATGCGCGACGCGCTGGACACCGCGTCCGCGCCGGTGATCTTCTCCCACTCCTCGGCGCGGTCCGTCTGCGACCACCCGCGCAACGTCCCGGACGACGTGCTGGAGCGGCTGCCCGCGAACGGCGGCATGGCGATGGTGACGTTCGTGCCGAAGTTCGTGCTCCAGGCCGCCGTCGACTGGACGGCCGCGGCCGACGAGAACATGCGCGCGCACGGCTTCCACCACCTCGACACCACCGCGGAGGCGATGAAGGTCCACCGGACCTTCGAGGAGCGCGTCCCGCGCCCGGTCGCCACCGTCTCCACGGTGGCGGACCATCTCGACCACATGCGCGAGGTCGCGGGCATCGACCACCTCGGCATCGGCGGCGACTACGACGGCACGGCCTTCACCCCGGACGGCCTGAACGACGTCTCCGGCTATCCCAACCTGCTGGCCGAACTCCTGGACCGCGGCTGGTCCAAGGCCGATCTGGCCAAGCTGACCTGGGAGAACGCGGTCCGGGTGCTGGGCGCGGCGGAGGACGTGGCGCGGGACCTGCAGGCCACGCGCGGCCCGTCCCACGCGACCATCGAGGACCTCGACGGCTGACCGGCCCGCGGGCCGGGGCGGGGCGTCACGGGGGTGGTGCGGGGCGTCACGGCGCCCCGTGACGCCGTAGCGCCGTATCCGCGAACGACCCGCCCACCAGGAAGCTCCTCCGCGCCGTGCGACGGTGGCGACGGGGTCCCGGCCCGAGCCCGCCGGGGTCAGCCTGCGCGTAGGCGGTCATCGGGGCAGTGGCCGGCCAGCCGGTGCGGAGGCGGCCGGCCCCGGCGGAACCTGTCAGCAGGCGCAGAGGCAGAACGGGTGCCCGGCCGGGTCCGCGTACACCCGGAAGTTGCGGCCCTCCTGCTTGTCCAGCGGCTTCGCGCCGAGCGCCAGCACCCCCCGCTCGGCCGTGTCCAGGTCCTCGACGACCAGGTCCAGGTGGAACTGCTGCGAGGCGTCGGCCGCGGGCCACTTCGGCGGGACGAACCCCGGCGCCGCCTGGAAGGCCATCGACTGCCCGCCGGGCACCTTCAGGTCCACCCAGTGGCCCTCGCCCTCGACGGTCCCGCCGAGCACCCCGGCGTAGAAATCCGCGAGCGCGCGCGGGTCGGGACAGTCCAGGACGACGACACCCAGCTTGGCAAGCGCCATGACTTCCTCCCAGTGACGGAATGACGGAACACCGGTTACCCGTAGAATCGGTCTACCGGTAACCGTTACCGCATGCTCTCGTATTGCAGGTAACGCCGCAACCGTATGTGCGAGGTACCGTCACTGCCATGAGTGAGAGATCGCCCGCGCCCGGGGGCCTGGCTCTGCTGGAGTCCCTGGTCAACACGCTGGACATCGAGACGGGCGCCGACTCGCTCGACACGGCGGACGGCCGGGCGCGCCTCGGGATCACCGAGGCGGAGCTGCCGCGGGCGCGCGAACTGCGCGAGTCGCTGCGCGCCGCGCTCCTCGCCCACGCCGGCCATCCGCCGCACCGCACGGTGACCCCCCTGGGCGAGCTGCTGGCGGGCGCCCCGCTGCTGGTCGCGGTCGACGAGCGGGACGGCTCGGCCGCCCTGGCCCCGGCCGACGGGGGACCGCTGGCCTCCCGGATCGCGGCGGCCGTCGCCGAGGCGCTGGTCGCGGGCACCTGGACCCGCCTCAAGGCCTGCGAGGCCGTGACCTGCCACTGGGCCTACTACGACCGCAGCCCGGCCGGCCGCGGCCGCTGGTGCTCGATGCAGGTGTGCGGGGCGCGCGCCAAGATGCGCCGCTACCGGGCGAGGGAGGCCTGAGGGGGACGAGCGACGTGCTCCACGGACGGTTCACCCCCACAGACGGTTCACCGGCCACGGGGACCCCGGGTGGTGCAGAATGCGACAAGACGCCGGTTCGGCCGACTGAGCCTCGGCCGAACCGGCGTCATCCGTCGGGCCCGCGTCCCGGACAGGTCCCTAGGCGGTGGGGCGGCCCATCGCCCGGTAGGTCCACCCGGCCCGCCGCCACAGTTCCGGGTCCAGCGCGTTGCGCCCGTCGAGGACGAGCCGCGCGGACACGACCTCGCCCAGCTCCGCCGGGTCCAGCTCGCGGAACTCGCGCCACTCGGTCAGGTGCAGGACGACGTCGGCGCCCCGGACCGCCCCCAGCGCGGAGTCGGCGTAGCCGAGGGTCGGGAAGAGGCGGCGGGCGTTGTCCATGCCCTTGGGGTCGTAGACCGTGACCTGGCCGCCCTGGAGGTGTATCTGGCCGGCCACGTTCAGCGCCGGCGAGTCGCGCACGTCGTCCGAGTCGGGCTTGAAGGTCGCGCCCAGGACCGCGACCCGCTTGCCGAGGAACGACCCGCCGCCCAGCGCCTCCCGGGCCAGCTCCACCATCTGGCCGCGCTGGCGCATGTTGATGGAGTCGATCTCGCGCAGGAACGTCAGCGCCTGGTCGGCGCCCAGCTCACCGGCGCGCGCCATGAAGGCCCGGATGTCCTTGGGCAGACAGCCGCCGCCGAAGCCGATGCCGGCCCGCAGGAACTTCCGGCCGATCCGGTCGTCGTACCCGATCGCCTCCGCCAGCCGGGCGACGTCGCCGCCCGCCGCCTCGCAGACCTCGGCCATCGCGTTGATGAAGGAGATCTTGGTGGCGAGGAAGGAGTTGGCGGAGGTCTTCACCAGCTCGGCGGTCGGGAAGTCGGTGACCACGAAGGGGGAGCCCTCGCCGACCGGCGTCGCGTAGACCTCGCGCAGCAGCTTCTCGGCCCGCTCGCTGCGCACGCCGACCACGATCCGGTCCGGGCGCAGGGTGTCCTGGACGGCGAAGCCCTCGCGCAGGAACTCCGGGTTCCAGGCCAGCTCCGCGTCCTCACCCGCAGGCGCCAGCTCGGCGATCGTCCGGGCCAGGCGGTCCGCCGACCCGACCGGGACCGTGGACTTGCCGACGACCAGCGCGGGCCCCGTCAGGTGCGGGGCGAGCGAGGTGATCGCGGACTCGACGTACGACATGTCGCAGGCGTACTCGCCGTGCTTCTGCGGGGTGTTCACGCAGACGAAGTGGATGTCGCCGAACGCGGCCACCTCGGCGAAGTCCATGGTGAAACGCAGCCGCCCGGTGGAGCCCTCGATCCCGGCCACGTGCCGGCGCAGCAGGTCCTCCAGCCCGGGCTCGTACATCGGGACCTCGCCCCGCTGGAGCATCTCGATCTTCTCGGGCACGACGTCGAGCCCCAGCACCTCGAACCCGAGCTCGGCCATGGCCGCGGCGTGCGTCGCGCCGAGATAGCCGGTGCCGATCACGGTGATCTTGAGGCTCATGGGTGCTCCAGGAGGGACGATGGTGATGCGGTGGACGAGCATAGCCGGGGGTTGCCGGGGCGCTTCGCCGGGCAATCCCCCACGCTGTCACCAAGCTCACGTATCACCGGCGTGGGTGGCCCTTTAAAATTTGAGTTACTTAACGGTAATTAGCGTCAATCAGTGCGTCGTCTTTGGAGCGTGAGAGACCTTGGCCGGATCGGCTGACTTCGACCTGTACCGCCCGTCCGAGGAGCACGACATGCTCCGCGACGCCGTCCGCTCGCTGGCCGAGGCGAAGATCGCGCCGTACGCCGCCGCGGTGGACGAGGAGGCCAGGTTCCCGCAGGAGGCGCTCGACGCGCTGGTCGCCAACGACCTGCACGCCGTGCACGTCCCCGAGGAGTACGGCGGCGCGGGCGCGGACGCCCTCGCCACGGTGATCGTCATCGAGGAGGTGGCACGCGTCTGCGCGTCGTCCTCCCTGATCCCCGCGGTGAACAAGCTGGGTTCGCTGCCCGTGATCCTCTCCGGCTCCGAGGAGCTGAAGAAGCGGTACATGACCCCGCTCGCCAAGGGCGAAGGGATGTTCTCGTACTGCCTGTCCGAGCCGGAGGCGGGCTCCGACGCGGCCGGTATGAAGACGAAGGCGGTCCGCGACGGCGACCACTACGTCCTCAACGGCGTCAAGCGCTGGATCACCAACGCCGGTGTCTCGGAGTACTACACGGTGATGGCCGTCACCGACCCCAGCAAGCGCAGCAAGGGCATCTCCGCCTTCGTCGTGGAGAAGTCCGACGAGGGTGTCTCCTTCGGCGCCCCGGAGAAGAAGCTCGGCATCAAGGGCTCCCCGACCCGTGAGGTCTACTTCGACAACGTCCGCATCCCCGCCGACCGCATGATCGGCGAGGAGGGCACCGGCTTCGCCACGGCGATGCGGACCCTGGACCACACCCGCGTCACCATCGCCGCCCAGGCCCTCGGCATCGCCCAGGGCGCCCTCGACTACGCCAAGGGCTACGTCCAGGAGCGCAAGCAGTTCGGCAAGCCGATCGCCGACTTCCAGGGCATCCAGTTCATGCTCGCGGACATGGCCATGAAGATCGAGGCCGCCCGCCAGCTGACCTACGCGGCGGCGGCCAAGTCCGAGCGGAACGACTCCGACCTCACCTTCCAGGGTGCGGCGGCCAAGTGCTTCGCCTCGGACGTGGCCATGGAGGTCGCCACGGACGCGGTCCAGCTCCTCGGGGGCTACGGTTACACCCGCGACTACCCGGTCGAGCGCATGATGCGCGACGCCAAGATCACCCAGATCTACGAGGGCACGAACCAGGTGCAGCGCATCGTCATGGCGCGCAACCTGCCGTAACCCGCGCGTGCCGACCCGGCAGTGAAGCAGCCCCCGGTGGACACCGGGGGCTGTTTGCGTGCGGGTGCGGGTGCGGGTGCGGGTGCGGACGCGGGTGCGACTGCGGCTTGCGGGGTGCGCTCGCGGGCGCGGGCCGGGGTCCCGGCCGGTGCCTCTCACTCGGGCGGCGGTACCGGATTCTGTGGTTCCGTCCGATGGCGCGGGGGCCCGAGGGGGCGTACGACGTAAGGGCACGGGGCCCGCCCCGGGTCCCCGGCGTCCCCCAGGAGGAGCCATGAGCCACACCCAGCCCGGAGCCATGACCGCCATGAGCAAGGAGATGCAGGACTGCGTCCAGGCGTGCATGAACTGCCACAACGTCTGCGAGGAGGCCATGAGCTCCTGCATGCAGATGGGCGGCCAGGCGCAGATGCAGATCATGCGCGCGCTGATGGACTGCTCCGAGATGACCCGTATCTGCGCCGACATGATGATGCGGCGCTCGCCCCTGTCGGCCGAGATGTGCGCGATGTGCGCCAAGGCCTGCGACATGTGCGCCGAGGCGTGTATGTCCATGCCGGACGACCGGATGATGATGCGCTGCGCCGAGGCGTGTCGCCGCTGCTCCGAGATGTGCCGGACGATGACGGGCGTCGCCATGTGACCCCGACGTGAGGGCACTCAAGGGCACCCCTTCGGGTGCCCTTGAGTGTTTGTGCGACGGGCTGTCCCCAGGGTGATCCAATGCCGTGCGGCCGTGGCCCTGGGCGCCGGCTGACGGGCCAGGGGCTGGGGGAGCGCCACGGGACGCCGCGGCCCCCGTGGTGCGAGGGGCGCGCGGCGCACGTCGTGACTATGCGATGCCGGGGCGGCCTGTGATGCAGTCCCAGTACTTGCCGGTCCCGTAATCGCCCACGCAGGCGCTGATGTAGACCGTGGTGCACTCCGGCATGTCGGTGCCGTAGGCCACGGAGATCGTGGTGCCGGCCCCCTGCCGGTCCCACACGATGTCGTAGAGCCCGCCACCGCCGTTCGGGTACTCCACCGACACCACGGCCACGGCCGAGTGGCCGTCGGCCACCGCGTCATGGACGTAGACCTTGTCGCCGTCGTTCTTGAACCAGGCCGAGGAGTGCCCGTACGCGCTGTACACCACGCTGGAGTCCTCGCTGCAGTAGGCGGCCGACGCCGATTGGGCCCCCACGATCGAGAGGCCCATCACGGTCAGAGCGGGCGCCATCACTCTGCAGAGAACGCGAGAAGAGATGCCAAGTGGACGCATATACACCCCAGTTGATCCGTCACCGTAAAGTGTGAGGATCATGGCATGTTCATGAGGCCCGGGTAAAGAAATTTCCTGGGGCGGGGTACGAAGGGGTCAAGACGCCTCAGTTTCCGCTCACCGTCACGGGCTGGTCGTTGTTCAGCTCGTCCACCAGCGTCTTCACCTTCGCCTTGTCCCAGACGAGGTTGCCGCCCGAGGAGCCCGAGATGGGCATGTTCATCGACTTGCCGTCGCCGCCGCTGACGCTCTTCATCGCCCAGAACATGGTGGCCAGGTCCCACAGGCCCATGTCCTTGTCGACGATCAGGGAGTCCAGGCCCGCGCCCATGGTCGGGTAGAGCTTGAACGGGTTCAGCACCGTCGACGGGGTGGCGACCTGGTGGGCCAGGGCCGAGAGGAACTTCTGCTGGTTCTTGGTGCGTTGCAGGTCCGAGGTCGCGAAGGCGTGCCGGGTCCGGACGAAGGCCAGGGCCTGCTCGCCGTTCAGCGTCTGCTTGCCCGCCTTGAAGTCCGCGCCGGAGTACTTGTCCTTGAAGGGCTGGTCGATGTTCATCTCGACCCCGCCCACCGCGTCCACGATGTTGGCGAAGCCCGCGAAACCGATCTCCACGTAGTGGTCGATGTGCAGGCCGGTGTTGTACTCGACCGTGCGCACCAGGAGGGTCGGGCCGTCGAACGCGTACGCCGCGTTCAGCTTGTTCGGGCCGAGCGGGCCCCTGATCTTGCCGGACTCCGAGCCCTGGAACTTCGGAATCGTGACGTTCGAGTCGCGCGGCAGCGAGATCAGCGTGTCGCCGTTGGACCCGACGTGCAGGATCATCATCGAGTCGGTGCGCTTGCCCTCGGCCGAGCCGGTGTGCAGCTTCTTCTTGTCGTCCGCGGACAGCCCCGCGCGGCTGTCGGAGCCGACGATCAGGTAGTTGGTGCCGTCGCCGGTGGACGGCCGGTCTATGACCGTGGACAGGTCGACCTGGCGGTTGAGCTTGGAGTCGGCCCAGAAGTAGGTCGCCACGGTGGCGACCAGCAGCAGGGTGACCAGGGTCGTCAAGGTCAGCCTGATGCGGCGGCCCCAGTTCGCAGCGGGGCGCGGTCCGCGGATGTAGCCGTCGTCCGGTCCGGCGGGCCCGCCGCCTCCCGGTCGGCCGTAGACCTGGCCGGTGTTGTAGCCGCTGTCGTAGTCGTCGTGGTCGTCGTAGCCCCGGCCGTCGACGTACGACGGCTGCTGCGGGACCCCGTACGGCGGCGCCGAGGGACCGGGGCCGCCCGGGCCGCCCCCGTAGGCGCCGCCCTGCCCGGGCGCACCCGGGCCGCGCCGCACCTGGCGCATCACGCGGGCGCTCTCGGACTGCGCGCCGGCACTGCCGCGTCCGTAGCGGGGGCCGCGGTTGTTGTCGGACCATCCCTCGGGCCAATCATTCATGGGCCCCAGTGTGCCCGTCGCGACGGTGTGCCTTACAAGGCCCGTCGGAAAATAAGAGCGCCGCTGTTGCGAAGCTGACACAAATTCCCCGGATGCGGCCGCGGCATAAGGTGGAGGGCATGACACACCAGGCCCCAGCCGTGGAATCCGGAACGCCGGATATCCCGGGCAAGCCGACTTCGGCCTCCCGGACCACACTCAGCCACATCATGACCCACAACGACACGAACCTCCTCGGGACGGTGCACGGCGGTGTGATCATGAAACTGGTCGACGACGCGGCGGGCGCGGTGGCCGGCCGGCACAGCGGCGGCCCCGCCGTCACCGCGTCCATGGACGAGATGGTCTTCCTGGAGCCGGTCCGGGTCGGGGACCTCGTGCATGTGAAGGCCCAGGTCAACTGGACCGGGCGGACCTCGATGGAGGTCGGTGTGCGGGTCCTCGCAGAGCGCTGGAACGAGTCCACCCCGGCCACCCAGGTCGGCTCGGCCTACCTGGTCTTCGCCGCCGTGGACGCGGACGGCAAGCCGCGCGTGGTCCCGCCGGTCGTCCCTGAGTCCGAGCGCGACAGGCGGCGCTACCAGGAGGCCCAGATCCGCCGCACCCACCGCCTGGCCCGCCGCCGCGCGATCAGGGAACTGCGGGAGAAGCGCGCCGCCGAGGGCTACGAGGACTGAGCAGAAGAACGAGGACCGAGAAGAAGAACACGCGGGAGCACCGCGAACAGGACGACCCGGAAGCGCACCGGCCGACCCAGGACCCACCAGCCCAGGCCCTGCCCGGTCAGCGGCAGACGACCTCGTCGCCCGTCACCACCGCGGCGGCCGCCTTGACCGGGTCCTCGACCCGCACCCTGCGCACCTGGCGGAAGTCGGCACCCGCGATCACCTTGAGCATGGCGCCCTGCCCGGGTACCGGCCGCAGCTCGCTGCCCGGCAGTGCGGCGGCGATCGACCTCGCCGAGCGGTCCCAGCGCGGGTCGTAGAGCACCACGGTCCGCTTCACCGCCCGCTCCTTGGCGTCCACCGGCGCCCCCGTCGCACGGAACCCGGCCGCCGCCAGCGCGGCGTCCACCCGCCTGCCGAGCCCCATGGTGCGGGTTCCGTTCTCCACCTGGACGCGGATCTTCCGCGGGGCGACCTCCACGGTCACCGGCCGGTTCGGCTGCCGGGGCCGGTGCGCCGCCAGCGGGCGGTCCTCGCGCAGCGCCCGGAAGAGCCGGTCGGCTCCAGCCTGGTCCCACTTCACCGTCGAGCCGAGGCCCTTCACGGAGTACGCGGTCTGCGCGAGCGGGACGGTCGTGAACTCCGACGAGGAGGGGGAGAAGGTCCGCATCGCCCGCCCGAGGTCGAGCAGCTCGTCCGTGTGGAAGCCCTTGTCCGCGCGCACCGAGCCGAGCACCGCGCGGGTCACGTCCCGGAACCTCATCGGATTGAGCAGCACCCGGGAGGAGGTCGCCCGCTCGATCAGCGCGGCCAGGAAGAGCTGCTGGCGCTTCATCCGGCCCAGGTCGCTGGCGCCGTCGACGTGCCGGGAGCGGACGTACTGCAGCGCCTGGCCGCCGTCGAGCGTGTGTGTGCCCGCGGCCAGGTCCAGGCCCGTGTAGGTGTCCTTCAGCGGTTCGGCGGTGCACATCCGCACCCCGCCCAGGACGTCCACGGTCCGCATGAAGGTGGTGAAGTCGACCTCCAGGTAGTGGTCGATCTTCAGCCGGGTCATCTCCTCCACCGTGCGCACGGTGAGGTTCGGCCCGCCCTCCGCGTACGCCGCGTTCAGCTTCACCGGGTGCGGCCCGTGCCGCCTGCCGGTGTTCTGGTCGACGTGCGCGGGGATCTCGGCGAAGGAGTCCCGTGGCAGGCTGACCACGCTGGCCCGCTCCCGGTCCTCCGACAGGTGCACGATCATCATGGTGTCGGTGCAGTGGCAGGACTCCCCGCCCAGCCGGTACTTGCGCCGCTCCTGCGCGCTGATCCGGTCCCGGCCGTCGGTTCCGACCAGCAGCACGTTCATGCCGTGGCCCGGCTCCGGGCGGTTCTTCATGTCCTTGAAGGGGTCGACCCGGGCGATGTCCGCGTCCAGGCTGGAGACGACCGCGTGACCGATACCTGCGGAGGCGAGCACCACCACCGACAGCGTTGTCACCGCTCGCATGGCCCACCGCGGCCTTCTCCGCCGTACGGGCGCGTACGGCGGGCCGGACGGACGTGAGGGGACGGGGGACTGCCTCGGCCGCTGCCGCGGCGGCGCGGGAGGCCGGGGCGAAGTGGTGGACATGGGGGACACCTCCGCTTACGGCGTGGGTGGGCACCGTGAGCACCGTAGGCCCATACGATCTGCAGCCCGGTGCGGCGACCCCGGCGCGCGCACCGCTGTCCCCCGTTCGCGGTAACGTGAGCCCCCTATGAACGCCAAGCCCGACGTGCGGCTCCCCGCCGTGTCTGTGATCATGCCCGTCCTCAACGAGGAGCGGCATCTGCGCGGAGCCGTCGAAGCGATCCTCGCGCAGGAGTACGACGGCGAGATGGAGGTGGTGATCGCCCTCGGCCCGTCCGCGGACCGCACGGACGAGATCGCCGCCGCACTCGTCCGGGAGGACCCGCGCGTACACACGGTCCCCAACCCGACCGGCCGCACCCCCGCCGCGCTCAACGCCGCGATCAAGGCCTCCCGCCACCCGATCGTGGTGCGCGTCGACGGCCACGGCATGCTCTCGCCGAACTACATCGCCACGGCCGTACGGCTCCTGGAGGAGACCGGCGCGCAGAACGTCGGCGGCCTCATGCACGCCGAGGGCGAGAACGACTGGGAGCACGCGGTCGCCGCCGCGATGACCTCGAAGATCGGGGTCGGCAACGCCGCCTTCCACACCGGCGGGCAGGCCGGTCCGGCCGAGACCGTCTACCTGGGTGTCTTCCGGCGCGAGGCGCTGGAGCAGCAGGGCGGCTACAACGAGGAGTTCATCCGCGCCCAGGACTGGGAGCTGAACTTCCGCATCCGGGAGGCGGGCGGCCTGATCTGGTTCTCGCCGGAGCTCAGGGTCTCCTACCGGCCCCGCCCGAGCGTGCGGGCCCTCGCCAAGCAGTACAAGGACTACGGCCGCTGGCGGCACGTCGTCGCCCGCTACCACGAGGGTTCCATCAACCTGCGCTACCTCGCCCCGCCGACCGCGCTGTGCGCGATCGCGGCCGGGATCGTGGTCGGCGCGGCGCTGACCCCCTGGGGCTTGGTGGTCCCCGGCGGCTATCTGGCGGCGATCCTCGCCGGGTCCGTGCCCGCGGGCCGGGGGCTGCCGCCCAAGGCCCGGCTGCGGATCCCGGTCGCCCTGGCCACCATGCACCTGTCGTGGGGCTGGGGCTTCCTCACCAGCCCCCGTGCGCTGGCGCGGAAGGTCATCGCCTCCCGGCGCCCGGCGGTCCTCGCCGCCGCCGACTGACCGCCGCGCACCGAGCCGGTACGCGCCCGCACGACCTGCGCGAAAGGGCCCCTTCCGTCGCCGGAGAGGGGCCCTTTGCCACGTCTACGGCCGCTACCAGCGGTAGGGCGCGTACACGTCCATGCACTTGCCGGAGTCCGCGCCGTTGAGGGCGTCGGAGTTGCCGGGGAGGTCGCCGGCCTTCGGCGCGGACTGCTTCGGGTACGCCGTGCCCGTGCGCCAGTCGGCGCCCACGACGACCGTGACGCCCGACACGTCGGTCGACTTCCTCACCGAACTCATGGGAAGACCCAGCGCCTTGGCGACGCTCTGGGCGTCGCCCTCCATGTCCGCGCTCGGGTAGCGCACCACCGTCTCGTCCGCGGACAGCGCCGCCGAGCCGTCGGCGGTCGCCCGGCCGAAGCCCTTCTGCGCGAGCACCCCGCTGATCGCGCTCGCCCGGCCGCTCACCGGGGCCTCGGTGGCGGTCCGGGTGGCGTTCTGCACCACCACGCCGAGCCGGTCGGCCGGGACCGACGGGGCCTTGGCCGCCTCCGCGTCGTCCGCCGCCTTCTTCTTCGCGTCCTTCGCGCCGGAGGCCCTGCCCTTGTCGTCGAAGGGCACGTCGTCGCGGAGCATCCTCCACACCTTCTCGGCGTTCGTGCCGTCCGGTACGACGTGGTCGCCGTTCTGCGGGTCGGCGACGTTGGGCATCGTCGTCATGGTGATGCGGTCCGTCGGGACCGTCTTCAGTTGCATGCCCAGGCCGTACAGCTTCTTGACCGTGCCGATCTCCTCGGAGACCTTCAGCGACTTGGTGGCCGCCTCCGCCAGGTCCATCAGCCGGCCGGTGCCGGTGAAGACGTCCTGGCCCTTCAGTGTGCGGATCATCGAGTTCATGTACATGTGCTGGGCCCGGGCGCGCAGGAGGTCACTGCCCCACGCGTGCCGGGTGCGCAGCCACTGCAGCGCCTGCTCGCCCTTGACCTTGTGCGCACCGGCCGTCATCTTCAGGCCGGAGCCGCCGGGCACGCCGGGCAGCGGGTGGTCCCACACGTTCTGGTTCACGCAGACCTCGACGCCGCCGATGGCGTCCGCCATCTTCACCACGCCCGCGAAGTCGATCGTCATCCAGTGGTCGATGTAGACACCGGTGAGGTTCTCCCAGGTGGCGAGCGTGCAGCCGGCGCCGCCACGGGCCAGCGACACGTTGATGATGTCGGTGGTCTGGGCATAGACCCGGCCGGTGTCGGGGTCGGTGCACTTGGGGATGGTGACCCGCGTGTCGCGGGGGATGCTCACCACGGCGGCGCTCTTGCGGTCCGCGGACAGGTGGATCAGCATCTGCACGTCGCCCAGCGGCGGGTTGTTGCGGTTCTCCCGGCTGCCGCCCAGCTTCACGTTCTCGTCGGAGGCACGGCTGTCGGAACCGACCAGCAGGATGTTCAGGGGCGTCTGGCCGGCCGCGTTCGGCTCGGACCGCTGCGCCTTGGCGTCGCCGCTGCTGCGCTGGCCCTTGCGGATGTTGCCGTTGAGGTGCTCGTAGTAGAGGTATCCGGCGGCTGCCGTGCCAAGTATCAGCAGCGCCAGTGTCGTTGCGGACCAGCGCAGTACGCGGCGCTTGCCGCCGCCCCGGTGGCCGTGCCGCCGGTCCCCGCCTCTGCCGGAGCCGCCGCCGTCCGGTTCCGCCGCGTCCTCCCGCGGCGGGCCGTCCGCCCAGTCCAGACCACGCGCACGCCGGACGTTCGACCGCGTCCCCTCCCCGCGCACACTGCTCTGCGTCATGTCCCCTGCCTCCCCACCCTTGCGCCGCCGACGGGCCTGCCCCGCGCCCTGATAGACGCAGGACAGGCCCGTCAGGTCACTTGGCGCACTGAACCTTGTCCGCTGTGGACTTCTGGACGTCCTCCGGCGCCTTCGTCGGAGTCGTGAGCGGAATCCCCGCACCCTGGAAGTCCTTGCCGAGAGTCAGCGTCATCGCGGGCAGGCCCTGGGAGTTGGTCACGCTCTCGCCCGGCTTCAGCGCCGACCCTGAAAGTCCCATGATCGCGGCGAGTTTACGTGCCTGGGCGGCCTGGTCGGGGGCGTACTCGAGTGTGGTCCTGCTCAGGGGCTGCGGTGCGTTGCCGGCGTTCTCGGATTTCTGCACCCCCTCATTCACCTGCAACCAGGTAAGAGTTTCCTGTGCGCTGCCGGCGACGGCCCCGCCGTTCATGATCCGCACCCGCACCTCGGAGGCGTCCGACTGAGGGCCCTTCAGACGGGCGGCCTCGGCCGCCTTCTCCTTCTTCTTCTGCTGCTTGACCTCCGTGAAGGAGACGTCGTTGCGGACCATCTGGAAGACCTGCGGGGCCGACGGCTCCTTGAGGACCACCGTCGCGTGCACCTTCTCGGCCGGGTTGTCTATCACCGGAACCGTGGTGAAGGTCAGGTTCTTGGGGTTGAGCTTGCCCAGCTCCAGGCCGAGGTCCTTGAGCTTGCCGATGCTGTCGATCTTCGAGTCGACGGTCAGCGCCTTGGTGGCCGCCTCCGCGACGTCGACCATCTTCGTCGGGCTGGTGAGCGTGGAGTTGTCCTTCAGCTTCCGCATCAGCGCGCTGAGGAACTGCTGCTGGAGCTGGATGCGGCTCAGGTCGCCGCCGAAGCCGACCGCGTGCCGGGTGCGCACGAAGGCGAGCGCCGTCTCGCCCTGGATGTGCTGCATGCCCTTCTTCAGATTGAGGTGCGAGTCCTTGTCGTTGATGTCCTTGCCCAGGCACACGTCGACACCGCCGACGGCCGTCGTCAGCGTCTTGATCGCGTTGAAGTCGGCGACCATGAAGTCGTCCGGCTTGATCCCGGTCAGCGCGGTGACCGTGCGCATGGTGCAGCTCGGCGTACGGCCGTCCTGGCCGAGGCTCGTGTTGAAGCGCACGTTGTCGGTGCCCGGGATGACCTTGGTGGAGCCGTCGGGCTGCCGCGTCGGGCAGTCCGGGACGTTGACGATCAGGTCGCGGGGGATGCTCAGCGCGGTCGCGTTGGAGCGGTCCTTGGAGACGTGCAGCAGGATGCTGGTGTCGGCGTGCCCGACGCTGCCCTTGTCGCCGTAGCTTCCGTTGCCCTTGCCGGTGCGCTTGTCGGTGCCGATCAGCAGGACGTTGATCGCCCTGTCCTTCTGGAAGCCACCGGTGCTCGCGCCGTCGTCGGAGACGGAGGTGATGTTGTCGTTGAGGTGCTTGATGTACAGATAGGCGCCCACCGAGCCGGCCACCAGCACGAAGGCCATCGAGCCGCCGGTCCACAGCAGGGCCTTCTTCGCCTTCGACTTCTTCGCCGGCCGGCGTCCGCGCCGCCCCGGCAGCGGCTCCTCCGGCACGGGACGCCGGCGACGCGGGTTCGGCACCTCGCGGCCCGGGGCATCCCGACCCGGGGCGTCGCGGCCGGGCGCCTGGCGGCCCGGGGCCTCGGCGCGCTGGCGGGCCGGCGCCGCCGCGCTCCGGCCGCGCGCCGCGCCGCCCTTCTGACGGGAGCCGGCTCTCCGCGGGCCCGGAACCGCCGGTTGCGCAGCGGAAGGGGTCAGTCGCAATTCGTATTCGCCGGTGTTCGGATTGAGCACCCACTGGTCTGCGGGATCGATATTGTCCGCCCGCCCACGGCCTTGCGCGTCCACGGTTGTCCGATCCTCCGTCGGGGCCACGCGGCGCCTTCCCCCTACAAGGCGCTCAGGTCTGTTCACTCAGTGCACGACCCCAGGAAGGACCTCGCGGCCTGGTGCACCGGATCGCTCACACTATCCGGCCGGTTCGGCTCAGAGCGACGTCGGTGACAAATTGCAGAGCCTTACAACCGGGCAATCCGCCCATTTCCTTGGACAAAAGTTCGGCTTTGGCCGTGGCTTTACCCACAGGAGTTCTCCGCGGCGGTGGTGCCGCGGAACGTGGGCGCGGGAGAAGGTGTGAGCCAGGGCGGGGCGGCGCGCACGTCGTCGTCGGATCTCCCCACCGAAATGTACGCGGCGTAGTCGGGCGACTGCGTAAATGGATCGCTTTCCCGTGAGGAACGTGAATCCGCGGCAGCCGGATTGCGGCTTTTTGCGCCGGAATCCGAAGTGTTTTCCTTCACGACCTCCACCGGTGCGTCCCGGCGCAGTCGCGCGAACAGCTTTTCGGCGTCCGGTTCCACGAGTTGGTCGCGGTTGGCGTCGTAGACGTACGACTCCCGCGGGACCGTCAGGAACTGGACCCGTTCGGTGGGGATCTTGCGAAGGCCGCGCACCAGGTCGTACAGGCCGCGCAGGCTCGCCAGGCCCGGGTCGGTGGTCAGCGACGAGGTGGCCGCGTCCAGCACCGGATACAGCTTCGCCGGGTTCAGCAGCACGTCGTTGCTCCACACCGTGTTGACGAGGGCGCCGAGGAAACGCTGCTGCCGCTCCATCCGCTCGGTGTCGCTGCCGTCGCCGAGCGACTTGCGGGCACGGACATAGCCGAGCGCCTGCTCGCCGTCGAGCGTCACCCGGCCCGCGGGCAGCCGCACCCTGGCGGCCTTGTCGTCTATGGGCTCGGTCAGGCACACCTCGACGCCGTCGACCGCGTCGACCATCTCCTTGAACGCGCTGAAGTCGATCACGACGTGGTGGTCGATCCGGATGCCTGTCAGCTTCTCGACGGTACGGATCGTGCAGGCCGAACCGCCCACCGCGAAGGCGGTGTTCAACGCCGTGTACATCGGAGCGGACGGGCTGCCGTCGGGGCGGTGGCAGCTGGGCACCCGCACCATCAGGTCGCGGGGCAGCGACACGGCGGTGGCGGTGTGCCGGTCGGCGGCCAGGTGCAGCAGGATCGTGGTGTCGGACCGTTCGGTCCCCGAGTCCCGCCCGTACCGGGCGTTGCCGCCCCCCGCGCGCGTGTCCGACCCGATGAGCAGGATGTTCTGCGCGTCCTTCACCAGGGCGCTCGGCCGCTCCTTCTCGTACCGCCGCAGCTCGGCCGCGGCGGCCTCGTCCGCGGTGATGTTGCCGTTGAGCCGGGTGTACACCCCCCACCCCACGCCGGCGGCCACCACGACGAGGACGGCCGCCCCGAGGGCGCCGTACCGCACCCACCGCCGCGGGCGCCCGGGTATGAGCCCCACCGGCCCCCCGGCCCCGGCCCGGTCCTCCGGCGGCCCACCTGGCGTGCCTGCGCTGCGGGTCACGTCTGAGTCCACCCCCGGTGCCGTAGGAGCGTGCCGTCCTGCCTGCTACGACGATGCCCCGCCCCGGCCACCGGGGCCGGGTACTGCTGCGCCGAACGGGTGAGGGGGACGCGGCGCGCGGCGGCACTTTCGTGTGCGCCGACGGGTCGTGTGCGGGGTGGGCGGCAACTCCGCGGGAGGTTCGTGCCGACCCCTGCGGGCGGCTGGTGTCACCCCGCCCGGGCGCGGAGCGGCCCGCTGTGCGGCCGGGTGGGATCACCGCCTCCGAGCAGGCGTTGTCGCGCTCGCGCGGGTGGGTGGCGCCCCGTGGCTTGGGCGGTGCCGACCCGCCCGGGCGGCCGGCGGCCCGCTGCGCCGGTGGGCGCGCTCTCGCGCAGCCGGGTGGGGCCGCCTCCGATGTCACCGGGCCGTAGCCGTGACCCGTTCGCTTTCGATGCGCTGGGCCAGGGCGTCCTCGGGCAGCCGGTCGAGGTTGCGGCACAGCACCACGGAGCCGCCGGCGGCCAGCGGTGCGTAGAGGCCCGCGCTCAGTCCCTGCCAGGTGTCGTACGGCAGCCCGGACAGCAGCCGGGACCCCGGACCCGTCAGGTCCAGCGCCGGAGCGTCCGCCCGCGCCTGCTCCACGACCTCCGCCGCCGTGTACTCCGCCCCGGCCACGATCAGCGCCGGCCCCTCCGGGTCCACCGGCACGAAGGGCGCGAACCGGTCTCCCTGTCCCGGCACCTCGACCGCGTAGTCGAGGAAGCCCTCCGGCGGCTGCGGGAACCGCCCGCCCAGCGGTCGCAGCGCCAGCGCGACCCGCTCCCCGGAGCAGGCCCGCCCGGCGTCCAGCGTGCCGGGCCCGCTCACCACCACGTCGGCCGCCGCCGGATCCCCGTCCATGTCCGCGACCGCACCCACCGAGGCGCACGCCAGCAGCCACACGGCCGTCTGCCAGTGCGCCGGCAGCAGCAGCGCGACCCGGTCGCCCGGTCCGGCGGTCAGGTCGCCCTGGAGCAGGTTCGCCGTCTTGGCCACCCAATTGGCGAAGGTGGCCACGGACAGTTCTACACGTTCCCCCGTGGCATCGTCGTAGAAGGTCACCAGGGGGCGTCCTGGGTCCGCGGCGAGCGCGGAACGCAGCAGGTCGGCGGGGGTGCGTTCGGTGGCGTTCATCCGCGCAAGCGTACGCGGGACCGCATCCGCGCACGGCGTGACGGGGCCACCGGTTCGGCGCAACGGCAGTAGACGGCCCGTCAACTTCCCAATGGACATATATGTGTGACTATGTCCAAGATCAGGGGCATGCGTCGATACGGAATCCTTGCCTCCTCGATCGGTATCTCCTGCGCGACAGCCCTCGCCCTCCCCCTCGCCCTCCCGGCGGCCCCCGCGTCCGCGCGGCCGGCCTCCGTCGGCCCGGCCGTCCCCGGCAGCACCCTGTCCCTGCCCCTGGTCCCCCTCACCCCCGCCCGCGTGCTCGGCCGAGCCCCCCTCCAGGGCCTGTACCGCGCCGACGTACGGCACTTCTCGATGGTCGGCGTCGTCTGGGACAACGCGGAGACCGAACTGCACGGCAGCGTCCAGGTGCGCACCCGTGCCGCCGCCACCGGCACCTGGTCCGGCTGGCAGGACATCGAAGCCCACAACGCCGACCACGGAGCCGACCCCGACACCGACGAGCGCGCCTCCGGCCGGGTGCGCGGCGCCACCGCCCCCCTGTGGGTGGGCGACTCCGACGGCGTCGACGTGCGCGTCAGCGCGGACGCCGGCGACCGGGGCGCCCAGCCCGTTCCGCTCCCCTCCGGCCTGCGCCTGGAACTCGTCGACCCGGACGCGGAGTCCCCGCCGCAGGGCCCTCCCACGGACACGCCGTCCGGCGGCGGGCTGGGCGCGGAGGCGGCCGCCGCGTCGGCGGCCAACGCCGAACTCGCCCCGCTCGGCGCCACCACGATCCCGGCACTCGACCGCGCGGAGACCGAGCGCGAGCTGTTCGCCCTGCGCGGTGACGAGCTGACGGGCCGTCAGCGTGCGCAGCCGTACATCGGGCCGCGGCCGAGCATCACCACCCGCCGCGGCTGGGGGGCGGACGAGTCACTGCGCGAACAGGGTTTCGTGTACACCAGCAAGGTCAAGGCGACCTTCGTCCACCACACTGCCTCGGGCAACAACTACACCTGCGCGCAGAGCCCGTCGGTCATCCGCGGTATCTACCGGTACCACGTCAAGAGCATGGGCTGGCGGGACATCGGCTACAACTTCCTCGTCGACAAGTGCGGAACCATCTACGAGGGGCGGGCCGGCGGCGTCGCCAAGGCGGTCAGGGGCGCCCACACCGTGGGGTTCAACACCGACAGCATGGGGGTCGCCGTCATCGGCACCTTCAGCAAGTCCAATCCGCCCGCGGCGACGGTGACGGCCATCGCCCGGCTGGCCGCATGGAAGCTCGGCCTCTACGGGATGAATCCGCTCGCCAAGACATATCTCACGTCCGGTGGTGGGAATCTCTACGCAAAAGGTAAGAACGTGCGTTTGAACGTGATCTCCGGCCACCGGGACGGCTTCGCCACCGACTGCCCCGGAAAGCTGCTCTACGGAAAGCTCGGTTCGGCCCGCGCGGCCGCGGCGGGCTACCAGGGACGCTGAGGCGGGGACACCGTACGGCCGTACAAGGCGTCGGAGAACGGTCTGCATACACTGACCGGCCGAAGCACCGATCGGCCGGTCCCGGCAGGAAGCAGAGACGACAGGTGACAGAAGCGATCCTCCTGGTCGGCGGCAAGGGAACCCGGCTGCGCCCGCTCACGGTGCACACCCCGAAACCCATGGTCCCGGCCGCCGGGGTGCCGTTCCTCACGCACCAGCTGGCGCGGGCGAGAGCGGCGGGCGTCGACCACATCGTGCTCGCCACGTCCTACCTGGCGGAGGTCTTCGAACCGTACTTCGGCGACGGCTCCTCGCTGGGGCTCCACCTGGAGTACGTCACCGAGGAGGAGCCGCTCGGCACCGGCGGCGCGATCCGCAACGTCGCCTCGCGCCTGCGCTCCGGCCCGCACGAGCCGGTGCTCGTCTTCAACGGCGACATCCTGACCGGCCTCGACATCGGGGCGCTGGTGCGCACCCACGAGGAGACCGGCGCGGACGTCTCCCTGCACCTGACGAAGGTGACCGACCCGAGGGCCTACGGGCTGGTCCCCACCGACGCCACGGGACGCGTCCTCGCCTTCCTGGAGAAGCCGCAGACCCCCGAGGAGATCGTCACCGACCAGATCAACGCGGGGGCGTACGTCTTCCGCCGCTCGGTCATCGACACCATCCCACAGGGCAGGCCGGTGTCGGTGGAGCGCGAGACCTTCCCCGACCTGCTGTCCGCCGGGGCGCACCTCCAGGGCATGGTGGACTCCACCTACTGGCTCGACCTCGGGACCCCGGCGGCCTTCGTGCGCGGCTCGGCGGACCTGGTCCTCGGCCGCGCCCCGTCCCCGGCCGTCCCCGGCCGCTGCGGTGACCGGCTGGTCCTGCCGACGGCGGTCGTCGCGCCCGACGCCAAGCTCACCGGCGGCACGGTGGTGGGCGAGGGCGCCTTCGTCGCCGAGGGCGCGCGGGTGTCCGGCAGCGCGATCCTGCCCGGAGCCGTCATCGAGCCGGGCGCCGTCGTCACCGACTCGCTCGTCGGCAGCCGCGCCCGCGTCGGCGAACGCTCCGTCCTCACCGGCACGGTCATCGGCGACGGCGCGGTGATCGGCGCGGACAACGAACTGCAGGAGGGCGTACGTGTCTGGTGCGACGCCAGGATCCCGGCGGGGGCGGTGCGCTTCTCGTCGGACCAGTGAGCGGACCAGTGATCGGACCGGCGAGGTGGGTCGGGGGCGTGGCGACGGCAGGCCCGGGGCGCTGAGCGCCCGGCTCACAGCCCCCTGATGTCGCCCTTCGGCATCCGCGGCGCGCGCCGCGGCGGGACCCGGCCGCTGAGCAGGATCAGCCGGGCCGCCCGGTGCCGCTGCCCCGCGTACGGCTCGAGCAGCGCGAGCATCGCCGCGTCGTCCGCGTCCCGGTCCCCGGCCAGCGCCCACCCGACGATCCCCGGCAGATGCAGGTCCCCGACGGTCACCGCGTCCGGCGCCCCGTGACTGCGCTGCACGGTCTCCGCCGACGTCCACGGCCCGATCCCGGGCACCAGCTCCAGCCGTCGCTGCGCCGCCGCCGGAGGCATTCGCACCGCCTCCTCCAGCCGCGCGGCGACCCGCACGGCCCGCAGGATCGTCGACGCCCGCTTGTTGTCGACGTTGGCCCGGTGCCACTCCCAGGAGGGAATCAGCGCCCACGCCCGCGGCGCCGGCATCACGTGCATCCGCGCCGGCGCGGGCCCGGGCGCCGGCTCCCCGAACCGGCGCACGAGCAGCCGCCAGCCCTCGTAGGCCTCGGCGGTGGTGACCTTCTGCTCCAGGATCGACGGGATCAACGACTCCAGCACCAGCCCGGTCCGCGTCAGCCGCAATCCGGGCCTGCGGTGCCGGGTCAGCGCCAGCAACCGGTGGCGGGGCGCGAACTCCGACGGGTCGTCGGCCGCCCCGAGCAGCTCCGGCAACTGCTCCAGCAGCCACTCGGCGCCGGGCCCCCAGGCCTCGCCGCGCACCCGACCGCCCCGCGTCGAGACCCGCAGCGTGCCCGGACCCAGCGGTGTCCGGCTGGTCCGCCACACCGATCCGTCCGGCATCGCCCGGAACGTCGGATCACTTGCCCCGCGCCGCAGCGGCCCGAGCACCAGCCCCAGGTCGAGCCGCTCCTCCGGGGTCCACGTCCGCACCTGCCCCGGCACCGCGGCGGGCCGGGACGCCCCGCCGGAGGCACCCGGCGCGCCGGGTGCGGCGGCCGGGGAGGGCACGGCGACATGCCCGCCGCGCACGGTCGTACGCGTCGGCCGGGGAGTGAAACGTCCTGACACGAATGAGGTCCCGAGGAAGCCGAAGATGCTCTACGAGCTTAGGGGGTCGCACGCGGAGAGCGGCGGGCAGCGGTCCCGGGCAGCGGTCGCGGGCGGAGCGGAGACGGGCGGGGCGTCACCGCACCTCGATGAACGCCCCGGCCTCCCGCTCCGGCCGCGGCCTCGGCTGCTCCGCCGGATGCCCGACCGCGACCGCCCCCATCGGGTCCCACCCGGCCGGAAGGTCCAGCACCTCGCGCACCACGTCGCGGCAGAACATCGTCGACGACACCCATGCCGAGCCCAGGCGCTCCCCGGCCAGCGCGACCAGGAAGTTCTGCACCCCGGCGCCGGCCGCCACCACGAACATCTCCCGCTCGGCACCGTCCCGCCGCGCGTCGCCGTAGGTGTGCGAGCCGTCCATGACGAGGCACGGCACCACCAGGTACGGCGCGTTGCGCAGGACGTCCCCGCGCCGGACGCGCCGGGCGATCGACTCCTCGCTCTTGCCGTCCCGCCGCAGGTCCGCGAGCCAGGCGTCCCGCATCGCGTCCAGCAGCCGCGTCCGCGACCCGGCCGACTCCAGCAGCACGAACCGCCACGGAGTGGTGTGGTGCGGGGCGGGCGCGGTCACCGCCGCGGCCACCGCGCGCCGTACCGCGCCGGGGTCCACGGGCTCGTCGGTGAAGGACCGTACGGTCCGGCGCCCGGTCACCGCCTCCCGCACCGCCTCGGAGGTGCCGAGCCGGAACATGTCGTCGCGTGCCTCGCGCACCAGGGCCCGCGCGCCCGGTCCGCCGTCGTCGGCCACGAGGTGCGGCAGTCCGCGCACGACGGCGACGGGCAGCCCGGCGGCCTTGCCCTTGACCAGGTCGCCGGCGGCGGCCAGTTCGTCGGCGGTGGCGACGACGGTGGCGCTGAGCGGGTTGCCGTGGGCGTCCGTGCCGCCGCGCAGGTCGTCGAGCACACGGACCCCGGCGGCGCCGATGGCGACGTCCGTGAGCCCCGCGCGCCAGGGCCGTCCGAAGGTGTCGGTGACGATCACCCCGACGGTGACGCCGAGGGCGTCCCGCAGCCCCTCCCGCAGCGCCCGCGCGGACCCGTCCGGGTCCTCGGGCAGCAACAGCACCGTGCCGGGGCGGGTGTTGGAGGCGTCGACGCCGGCCGCCGCCATGACGAGCCCTTGGCGGTTCTCGACGATCCGCAGCGGCCCGCGCCGGGCGACGACGCGTACGGTCTCGGCGTCGATCGCGGCCTCCCGGTCGGCCGCCTCGACGAGCCGTCCCTCCGCCTTGGACACGATCTTCGAGGTGACCAGCAGCACGTCTCCGTCGGCCAGCCCCGGCTCCGCGTCGGCGATCAGCTTGGCGAGATCGTCGCCCTCGCGCACCTCGGGCAGCCCGGCGACCGCCCAGACCCGGTACCCGGGCGCGGCCCCGGCACCAGGGTCCGCCGCCGGCGGCGTGCCGCTCACGCTCCCCGCACCTCCTCCGCCAGCGCCAGCGCCTCGCGCGCCATCCCGGCCGCCGCGTCCACGTCGGTCATCATCAACGGCACCGCCCGGCAGCGGATCCCGTCCGCCTCGACCCGCTCCACCGCGGCCGCGTCCACCGTGTCGACGAGCCAGCCGTCCAGCAGGCCCGAGCCGTAGTGCTCGGCCACCGCGGCGGCCGTGGACTCCACGCCGACGGCCGCGAGCACCTTGTCGGCCATCCCCCGCACGGGCGCGTCCCCGACGATGGGGGACAGGCCGATCACCGGCACCCCGGCGTCGGCGATCGCCTCGCGGACGCCGGGGACGGCCAGGATCGTGCCGATCGAGACGACGGGGTTGGACGGCGGGAAGAGGATGACGTCCGCCTCGGCGATCGCCTCGAGCACGCCCGGCGCCGGCTTGGCCTGCTCGGCGCCGACCGGTACGACCGCCTCGGCCGGCACGGAGGCCCGCAGCCGCACCCAGTACTCCTGGAAGTGGATCGCCTTGCGCTCCCCGTCGAGCTCCACGGCCACATGGGTCTCGACGCGGTCGTCGGTCATCGGGATCAGCCGCACCCCCGGCTTCCACCGGTCGCACAGCGCCTCGGTCACCGCGCTCAGCGGGTAGCCGGCGCTCATCATCTGGGTGCGCACGATGTGCGTGGCGAAGTCCCGGTCGCCGAGCCCGAACCACTCCGGCCCCACGCCGTACGCCGCGAGCTCCTCCTTGAGGTGGAACGTCTCGTCGGCCCGCCCCCAGCCCTGCTCCTCGTTGATGCCGTCACCGAGCGTGTACATCACCGTGTCCAGGTCCGGGCAGACCTTCAGCCCGAAGAGGTGGATGTCGTCGCCGGTGTTGCCGATGACCGTGACGTCCGCGTCCGGCACGGCCCGCTTCAGACCGCGCAGGAACCGGGCACCACCGATGCCGCCTGCCAGAACCACAATGCGCATGGGGCAAGTCTTGCAGGCGGGTAGGACAACGCGTCAGGCAGACACCGGACGCGCGTCGCAGTGCGGGGCCGTGGCCGTGTGCATCGGCATCTCGGTCAGGCCCGGGTAGTAGACGTGCAGGCTGACCGCCGGCTCCAGCGTGTCGTTGACGACCTCGTGGACGTACCCCGGCGCGAACACCCGCTGGGCGCCCGCCTCCAGCACGCGCGTGCCGCGATCGGTGCGCTCGGTCAGCGTGCCCTCCAGGACGGTCAGCACACCGGAGGAGCGGCCGTGGTCGTGCGGCCCGCTGCCCTGCCCCGGCACCCAGGACAGCAGCCACACCTCGTAGCCGGGGCCGGTGCGCAGCCGGTGGTACCAGCGCGTCGTGGCGTCGTACCGGACGAGGTGCTCCCACTGGGAGCGGTCGGCGGCGACGGAGCGGGCCAGGCCGACGAACTCGGCGACGGTGGACGGGTGCTCGCGCGGCGGCTGAAGGAGGTGCCGGACTTCGAGGATGTCGCCGGCGATCTGGAGGTCGTTGTCGCTGTTCATGGGATGCGGTGGGTCCTCGGCGGAAGGGTGGGGGCTGGGGTCTCGCGTACCGTCCGCCCGGGTCACGAGCGGGAGGGTGGCCCTGGATCAGGGGCGGGAAGGGGACAGCAGCCGAGTCGGGATGGACTCAAGGACAGCCGGAGCGCGTTGGGCTCAACAGCTGGAACAGCGACAACAGCTACGGCGCACGGGGGCAGCACCGAGGGACCCGGCGGTGCGGGTCGTGGTGAGTGCCGAGTTCGCGAGCATGCCCACAAGGACAGCGGCTCACACCCCGACTGTCAACTCGACGCCCGGAATGTGGGACATGTTTCACCTCATCCGGTTCATCTCTCAGGTGAAAGGTTTGCTCACCCGGAGTGCGGGACACATGGCGCACATGCCGGGCACGCCGGCCCCGTTGCGCTCCTGTGATCCGACTGTGATCCGGTGCGTCTCGGTGCGCGTGTCGGAACGAGATCGAAGTCCCGGGCGTCCTCCCCGATGCGGGCCCCTCGTGGGTCGCGCCGGGGGTCGGGCGACCTTCGGGCCTCGTCTGCCTGTCGAGGTTTATGCCGATTTGAACACTTTCCGCATGGCCTTGGTTCCGCAGAGTGAATAAGAGGCCCAATAGCAGATCTCAGCTTGACTCGCCCGGAGCAGCACACTTGTAATTTCACTCGTGTCGTTCAGCCGGGATCGGTAACGGCCACATCACGGGGACGCGAAAGACAGACGAGGGGCGCACATGACCGAACTGGTGCAGCAACTGCTGGTCGACGACGCGGACGAGGAACTCGGCTGGCAGGAGCGCGCGCTGTGCGCCCAGACCGACCCCGAGTCCTTCTTTCCCGAGAAGGGCGGCTCCACCCGGGAGGCCAAGAAGGTCTGCCTCGCCTGCGAGGTCCGCTCCGAGTGCCTCGAGTACGCCCTCGCCAACGACGAGCGGTTCGGCATCTGGGGCGGTCTGTCCGAGCGCGAGCGACGCCGGCTGAAGAAGGCCGCCGTCTGACCCCCACCTCGGCGCCGGAGCTCCCGGAAAACCGCACATCGTCTTCCCCATGACGTCACGAACGGCCCGTCGCCGGTGGGTTATCCACAGGCGACGGGCCGCTGTGCTGGCCAGCCGATAGTGTGGTCGCTCGTCCGAGACGCCCCGCTGCCCCCACGGGGCACAGGCGTCCATCACAGTCCACACCGAACCGGGGCCGTATCTCGATGTCCGTGCCCAGCCATACGGCAGCCCACTACGACGCCGCTGCCGCACCGCCGCCCGAACCGGCGCGCGCGTCGGAGTTCGACCCGACCCGCCCGCCCGAGTTCCCGCGGCACGTGGTGACCGCCGTGCTCGTGACGCACGACGGGGCCCGCTGGCTGCCCGACGCCCTCGCCGGCCTGCTCGGCCAGGAGCGTCCCGTGCAGTACGTCATGGCCGCCGACACCGGCAGTGCGGACACCTCCGCCCAGTTGGTCACCGACGCCCTCGGTGACGACCGCGTGCTGCACCTCGCCCGGCGCACAGGCTTCGGCCAGGCCGTCGCCGAGGCCAACCGCACCGCCCCGGTGCTCACCCCGGACGACCTGCCGTACCTGAAGCGCCCCAGCGGCTGGGACCCCGTCACCCGCAGCTGGCGCGACGACGCCTACGACCTGCCCGACCTGCCCCACGGGGAGCCGGTGCAGTGGCTCTGGCTGCTGCACGACGACTGCGCGCCCGAACCCGACGCCCTCGCCCAGCTGTTGCGCGTCGTCGACAACGAGTACGAACTCGGCCGTGACGACGTCGCGGTCGTCGGCCCCAAACTCCGCGGCTGGTACGACCGCAGGCAGCTGCTGGAGGTCGGCGTCACCATCGCGCACTCCGGTCGCCGCTGGACCGGCCTGGACCGGCGCGAACAGGACCAGGGCCAGCACGACCACGTGGGTCCCGTGCTGTCGGTGTCCACCGCCGGGATGCTGATCCGGCGTGACATCTACGAGGAGCTGGGCGGGTTCGACCGCAGGCTGCCCCTGATGCGCGACGACGTCGACCTGTGCTGGCGCGCCAACGCCGCCGGCCACCGCGTCCTCATCGCCCCCGAGGCAGTCGTACGGCACGCGGAGGCGTCCTCCCGCGAGCGCCGCACCGTCGACTGCGTGGGCCGCACCGCCGCCTCCCCGCACAAGGTGGACAAGGCGGGTGCCGTCTACACCCTGCTCGTCAACACCCGCACCGCGGCGCTGCCGTGGGTCCTGCTGCGCCTGGTCTTCGGCACCCTGCTGCGGACCCTCGCCTACCTCGTCGGCAAGGTCCCCGGACAGGCCGTCGACGAGATCCGCGGCCTCATGGGCACCCTGCTGCGGCCCGAGCGGATCATCGCCGGGCGGCGCAGGAGAGGCCGTCCGCAGGTGGACAAGGGCGAGCTGCGGGCTCTGTTCCCGCCGCCCGGCGCGACCATCCGCGCCACCGTCGAACAGGTCGCGGGCAATCTCGTCGGCCGCTCCGACCCCGAGGTGTCCTCGGCGGGCCGGCACGGCGGCGCGGTCGAGTCCGGACCCGGCGGCGACGACGTCGACTTCCTGGAGATCGAGCAGTTCGCCCGCCTCAGGCGCATCGGCCGCAAGCCGGGACCGGTGCTCTTCCTGGTGCTGCTGCTGGTGTCCCTGGCCGCCTGCCGGGGCCTGCTCGGCGGTGGCGCGCTCGCGGGCGGCGCCCTGCTGCCCGCCCCCGCCGACTCCGCCGAGCTGTGGTCGCGCTACCTCGACGCCTGGCACCCGGTGGCCACGGGCGGCACCCCGCCCGCACCGCCGTACCTCGCCCTGGTCGCGATGCTGGCCTCCGTGCTGTTCGGCTCCACGGGCCTCGCGGTCACCGTCCTGCTGGTCGCCTCGGTGCCGCTGGCCGGGTTCACCGCGTACTTCGCCTCGCGCCCGCTCGTCGAGTCCCGGCTGCTGCGTGCCTGGGCGGCCGTCGTGTACGCCTTCCTGCCCGCGGCCACCGGCGCGCTCGCCGGCGGGCACATCGGCACCGCCGTCCTCGCCGTGCTGCTGCCGCTCCTCGCCCGCGCGGGCGTCGCGGCGAGCGGCCTGGCCAACGCCTCCGGCGCGCGCGGCGGTTGGCGCGCAACCTGGGCGTACGCGCTGCTGCTGACCCTCACCACCGCGTTCACGCCGATCGTCTGGCCCGCCGCGCTCGTCCTCGGCGTCGCCGTGCTCGCCGTGCGCCGCGGCGAGATCATGGCCTACGGACTGCGGTTCCTCGCCCAGTTGGGCACTCCGCTGCTGGTCCTCGCGCCCTGGTCGCTGTCGCTGCTCCCCTTCGGCTTCTTCAAGGAGGCCGGCCTGGAGTACGGCGCCTCGGCCGCCTCCGCCCTCGACCTGCTCGGCGCGAGTCCGGGCGGCCCCGGCACCGTGGACGGGCTGATGCTCATCGGCATCGTCCTGGCCGCGCTGGCCGCCCTGCTGCGCTCCGAGCGGCAGTCGGGGATCCGCGCGGCCTGGGTGGTGGCACTGGTGGGGCTGGTCCTCGCCGTCCTGTCCAACCACTCCGCATGGGCCGGTCCCGCGACCCTCGTCTACGGCCTCGCCCTGCTGGCCGCCGCCGTGCTCGGCGCCGACGGGGCCCGAGCGCGCGTGGCCGAGCAGAGCTTCGGCTGGCGCCAGCCGGTCGCCGCGCTGATCGTCTTCGCGGCGGTCGCGGGCCCCCTGCTCGCCGCCGCCGGCTGGATCATCCGCGGCGCCGACGGCCCGCTGGAGCGGCGTGACCCGGTGCAGGTGCCCGCGTTCGTCGCGGAGGAGGCCAACACCCGGGACCAGGCCCGCACCCTGGTCCTCGACAGCGACTCCCCGGCCCACGTCGGCTACACGCTCGTACGCGGCTCCGGCGCCCGCATGGGCGACGCCGAACTGTCCGCGGCGGGCGGCGCGAACAGCAGACTCGACAAGGTCGTCGCCAACCTCGTCGCCGGTTCCGGCGCCGACCAGGCGGGCCAGCTCGGCGGCTTCGCGGTGCGCTACGTCCTCGTGCACAAGGGCGCGCCCCGCGAGGTCAGCCGGGTCCTGGACGCCACGCCCGGCCTGGCCCGGCTCAGCCAGCAGGACGGCAGCGCCCTGTGGCGGGTGGACCAGGAGGTCTCGCGGGCCGCCCTCGTGCCCGCCTCCGGCACCGGCCCCGCCCAGGCCGTCGCCGCCGGTCCCGTCGAGATCCACACGACGATCCCGGCCGGTTCGGCGGCCCGTGTGCTGCGCCTGGCCGACTCCGCCGACGCGGGCTGGACGGCCACCCTGGACGGCAGGCCCCTCGCCCGGACCACGGTCGACGGCTGGGCGCAGGGCTTCCAGCTCCCCGCCACCGGCGGCAGGCTGGACGTCACCTACGACGACCCGGCCGGGCACACCGCCTGGCTGTGGGCGCAGGGCGCCCTGGCCGTCGTCCTGGTCGTGCTCGCCCTGCCGGGCCGGCGCCGCGACGTCGACGACGACCTGCCCGAGGAGCCGCTTCCCGCCCAGGCCGCCGAGGGCGAGGGCCGCCGGGCCCGCCGTCTGCGCGCCCAGGCGGAGGCGGAGGCCGAGCAGAGTGCCCAGGAGGGCCTCGCGCACCAGGACGAACCCGGCGGCCCGGGCGGGCCGCCCGCCGAGGAGGAGGCCCCCGCCGCCGTGCCGCACCAGGCGCAGTACGGCGACTGGGACACCACCGGCTACCCGCAGGGCGACTACGGCACCTACGGCGGCGAGCAGTACCAGGACGCCCGGCACTACGCCCAGGGCGCCTACGACCCGGCGTACCAGAGCGGCCAGTACCAGAGCGGCGGCGGGCCCGACGCGCCGTACCAGGCCGGACAGTACGAGGGCGGCCAGTACGACCCGTACGCCTACGGCGGTCAGTCACCGGCGGCGCCGTACGACCAGGCCCACCAGCAGGGCTACGGCGAGCCCTACGACGAGTCCTACGAGGAGCCGTACGACCCGGCGCGGTCCCACCCGCACGGCCCGCACGGCATCGGCAGTGAGCGCCCCGACGGGAGCCAGCAGTGAACCGCACGACCCTGTCCCTGATCGCTGGGGCGACCGCGCTCGCCGCCGTCACCGGCTTCGCCGCGCTGACCACTCCGGACGCCTCCGGGGCCGGCGCCGCCAAGGCCGCCGTCCAGCTGCCCGTGGAGCGCACCACCCTGGTCTGCCCCACCCCGAGCACCTCCGACATCGCCGACACCTCCTACACGTCCTTCACGCCGGTCACCCGGGGCACGGACGGATCGGGCAAGGCCGAACTCCGGTCCGCCGCCGAGGCGTCGGACACCGGCACCGGCAGCTCCCCGGGCGCGGAGACGGGCAAGGGCGAGAACAAGGGCGGCGCCGGCGCGAAGACGGCCGGCAAGCCGGTTCTCCAGCCCAAGGCCCCCGGCACGCCGGTCACCGGGGACGTCTCCGGCGCGGACGCGCCCGCGCTGGTCGGCACCGCCGAGGGCAGGTTCGCCCCCGGCTGGACCCTGCAGGAGACCACCGAGGTCGCGGCGGGCACCGGGCGCGGACTCCTGGGGGTCAACTGCACCGCGCCCGACACGGAGTTCTGGTTCCCCGGCGCCAGTACGGCGCCGGCCCGGTCCGACTACCTCCACCTGACGAACCCGGACGACTCCGCCGCAGTCGTGGACATCGACCTCTACGGCAAGGACGGCGCACTGAAGTCCACGGTCGCCGACGGCATCACGGTGCAGCCGCACGCCACCGAGCCGGTCCTGCTGTCCACCCTCGCCGACACACCGCAGGACGACTTGACCGTGCACGTCAGGGTGCGCAGCGGGCGGGTCGGGGCGGCCGTACAGGCGCTCGACGACCAGCTCGGCGGGGACTGGCTGGCGGCGTCCGCGGACCCGGCCGACAGCCTGGTGCTGCCCGGCATCCCCAAGGACGCCACCGCCGTGAAACTGATCGCCTTCACGCCCGGCGACGCGGACGCCGACCTGAAGGTGCGGCTGGCGTCGCCGTCCGGGCTGATCACCCCCGCCGGGCACGAGACGGTGCACGTCAAGGGCGGTATGACGACCGCGGTCGACCTGGGCGACGTCACGCGCGGTGAGGCGGGTTCGCTGGTGCTGACCTCCTCGTCCCCGTCGGTGCCCGTGATAGCGGCCCTGCGGGTGGTGCGCGGCAAGAGCGGCCGGCAGGAGACGGCGTTCATTCCGGCGACGAGCCCCGTCGCCACGCGGGCGACCTCGGCCGACAACAGCGGCAAGGGGTCCTCCCTTTCGCTGACGGCGCCCACCGGCACCGCCCAGGTGAAGGTCACCGCGTCGGCGGGCAGCGAGGGCGGCACCGCGACCTCCAAGACGTACACGGTGAAGGCGGGCACGACGCAGGACGTCGCCCCGCCGGTGCCGGCCGGTCTGAAGGGCACGTACGCCCTGACGGTGGAGCGTGTCTCCGGCGGCCCCCTCTACGCCGCCCGGACCCTCGCGTCGGAGCACGAGGGCGTCCCGGGCTTCACCATCCAGACGCTCCCGGACGACCGGGGCATGGTGTCGGTGCCGGAGGCGGACCAGGACCTGTCGGTGCTGCAGAGGTAGGCGGCCCGGCGGTGGCAGACGAGCGGCGCCGTCCTCCCCGGCGGGAGGGCGGCGCCGCGTCCGTTCGCTCAGTCCTCCCCGTACCGGGGATCCACCGTCTCCGGAGTCAGGCCCAGCAGATCGGCCACCTGCTCCACCACGATCTCGTGCACCAGCGCCGCCCGCTCGTCCCGTCCCTTGGTGCGGATCTCCACCGGCCGCCGGTACACGACCACCCGCGCCCGGCGCCCGTCCTGCGCCGCGACCGCCCCCCCGAGGGGCACCGCCTCGTCGCTCCAGACCCGCCCCGGCCCGTCCAGCCGCGGTACCTCCAGCACCAGGAAATCGATGTCGGCGAGCTGGGGCCACCGCCGCTCCAGACGCTCCACGGAGTCCTGCACCAGATCCGCGAACACCTCGGCGCGACTCGCGGCGAGCGGCACCTGCGGCGGCGCGATGGGGCCGCGCATGCCCCGGCCGTGGCGATCACGACGACGGGGCCCGGGGCCGGCGGCTCGGGGCGGTACACGGTTGTCCATCACTGGTGAAGCGTAGTCCCCGCAAGGTCCGCCCGGCCCGCTCCGCGCGGCATCCCGGACACCGCGCCGCCCCGCTTCACCCCATGATTCCGGATGTCGCCGGATGCCCATTCCGGCCAAGGTTGGGCTCGATTCCGTATCTCTCCGAGCGCGACGAGCGCAAGGGTTTTGACGTTGTTTGTGCCGACCTGTAACCGCGCCCGGAGTCGACCGGGATTCCGCCGCCGGTCGTCCGCGCAGGTCAGCAAGGTGGGGCAGAAGGGGTGTGTGGGGCGTTTCACACTACGACACGGGGGAGTGACCTGGTGGAGAGTCGTCGCGGCCCGCTCAAGAGTGCGGTACCGTCCAACGTCGTGAGCCCTGTACGTCGCTGTTCGCGCACCGCCTGCGGCCGACCCGCCGTCGCGACGCTGACGTACGTCTACGCCGACTCGACCGCGGTCCTCGGCCCGCTCGCCACCTACGCCGAACCCCACTGCTACGACCTGTGCGCCGAGCACTCCGAGCGCCTCACCGCCCCGCGCGGCTGGGAGGTCGTCCGGCTCCTCGACGGCTCGGCCCCCGCCCGCCCCAGCGGCGACGACCTCGAAGCGCTCGCCAACGCGGTGCGCGAGGCGGCCCGGCCCCAGCAGCGCGCGGCCGAGGCCGGCGGCGGACCCCGCACGGCCGACCCGATGGAGGTCGCGCGCCGCGGCCATCTGCGTGTGCTCCGCTCGCCGGACAACTGAATCGGTTCGCCGCCCGCCCGCGACCGGTCGTCACCGTCCTGCGCCGTCCCCGTGCCGTAGTCCCGTGCCTCGCGCCGGAGTCCCCTGCCCCGCACCGGAGTTCCGCGTTCCACCCGTCCCCGTCGCGACGGCGTGCCGGCGGCCGGCCCGCCCCAGGGGGTCCCACCGGCCGGTCCGGGTAGTTTGTGGGGACCGATTGGACCATCAAGAAGGGTTGGCCGTGACTGCTGATCTGTCGCAGATCGTGAAGGCGTACGACGTACGCGGAGTGGTCCCGGACCAGTGGGACGAGTCGCTGGCCGAACTCTTCGGGGCGGCCTTCGCGGAGGTGACCGGCGCGAGCGCGCTCGTGACCGGGCACGACATGCGGCCCTCGTCGCCCGGCCTGTCCCGTGCCTTCGCGCGCGGCGCGGCGCGGCGGGGCGTCGACGTCGTCGAGATCGGCCTGTGCTCGACGGACCAGCTGTACTTCGCCTCGGGCGCGCTGAACCTGCCGGGCGCGATGTTCACGGCCTCGCACAACCCGGCCCGGTACAACGGCATCAAGATGTGCCGGGCGGGCGCCGCGCCGGTCGGCCAGGACACGGGGCTGGCCGAGATCCGCGAACTGGTCGAGCGGTGGCGCGAGTCCGGCGCCCCGGAACCGGTCGCCCGGCCGGGAACGGTCACGCAGCGCGACACGCTGGACGAGTACGCGGCACACCTGCGCTCCCTGGTCGACGTGAGCTCCATCCGCCCCCTGAAGGTCGTCGTCGACGCGGGCAACGGCATGGGCGGGCACACCGTCCCGACGGTCCTCGCCGGCCTGCCCGTCGACCTGGTGCCGATGTACTTCGAGCTGGACGGCACCTTCCCGAACCACGAGGCCAACCCACTCGACCCGGCCAACCTCGTGGACCTGCGGCGGCGGGTCCGCGAGGAGGGCGCCGACCTCGGCCTCGCCTTCGACGGCGACGCCGACCGCTGCTTCGTGGTCGACCAGCACGGCGAGCCGGTCCCCCCGTCCGCGGTCACCGCGCTCGTCGCGGCGCGCGAGCTGGCCCGGCACGGCGGCCAGGGCATGATCATCCACAATCTGATCACCTCCTGGTCGGTCCCGGAGGTCGTGCGGGAGAACGGCGGCACGCCGGTGCGCACCCGCGTCGGCCACTCCTTCATCAAGGCCGAGATGGCGCGGACGGGCGCGATCTTCGGCGGTGAGCACTCCGCGCACTACTACTTCAAGGACTTCTGGAACGCCGACACCGGCATGCTGGCCGCGCTGCACGTCCTCGCGGCCCTGGGCGGCCAGGACGGCCCCCTGTCGGCGCTGGTCGCGCAGTACGACCGCTACGTCGGCTCCGGCGAGATCAACTCCACCGTCGACGACCAGGCGGCCCGCCTCACCGCGATCAGGACGGCCTACGAGGGCCGCCCGGACGTCACCCTCGACGACCTCGACGGCCTCACGGTCACGGCCGCCGACTGGTGGTTCAACGTCCGCCCCTCCAACACCGAGCCCCTGCTCCGCCTGAACGCGGAGGCCCGCGACGAACCCACCATGGCCAAGGTGCGCGACGAGGCCTTGGCGATCATCCGGGCCTGAAACCTCGGACCGCCGCCCAGGGTCCGGGGCGGAGCCGCACCCGGGCGTCACGGCAGCGGGCGGCAGCGACCTCGCAGGTGGCGTCCGCCACCCCGCGGGACGCGGCCGCCGCCGCCCCACGCCCGGCACCCCGCCCCCGGCCCGACCCCCTCGCACCGGCGGTACCCTGACCAGGCACGTCCCGTACCACCCACACCGCACGCCGCCCCCGAAGGGAACCCCCATGCCGCTCGAAGCCGGCCTCCTGGAGATCCTCGCCTGCCCGGCCTGCCACGCCCCTCTCAAGGAGCAGGACGCCGAGCTGATCTGCACCGGACGGGACTGCGGCCTGGCCTACCCGGTCCGCGACGGCATCCCCGTCCTGCTCGTCGACGAGGCCCGCCGCCCCGCGTAACGACCCGGCGATCGGAGGCTGCCGCCCATGCTCGACGAATCGCTGCTCGACAACCCGGACCAACTCGCCGCGGCCGACCGCCGCGGACTGCTCCGCGGCGCCGCCGAGGCGGGCGCCCGGGTCCGGACCGCCGCCCGGCACGCGGCCGAGGCAGGCGTCAAGGACCTGAAGCCCGACGGCCGTCCCCGGGCGGTGCTCATCGCCGGCCCGGGCGCCGCCGCCACCCAGGCCGCCGACCTCCTCGGCACACTGGCCGGCGCGGGCAGCCCCGTGACCCGGCTGGCCCCCACCGGCGTCGCCCCGGCCGCGGGCGCCCTGCGCTGGGAACTTCCCGGCTGGGCCGGCTCCGTCGACCTGCTGCTGATCGCCACCCCGGACGGCACCGAGCCGAGCCTGTCCCTGCTCGCCGAGCAGGCGTACCGCCGCGGCTGCGCGGTCGCCGCCGTCGCCCCCACCCACACCCCGCTCGCCGAGGCCGTCGCGGGCGCCCACGGCCTGTTCGTACCGATGGCCACGGCCCCCTACGACCAGGACGAGCCCTTCCCCGCCTCGTCGCCCGGCGTGCTGTGGGCGCTGCTCACCCCGCTGCTCGCGCTCCTGGACCGCATCGGTCTGCTCGGCGCCCCGCCCGACGCCCTGGAGCGGGTCGCCGACCGGCTGGACCACATCGCCGAGCGCTGCGGCCCCGCCATCGCCGCCTACAGCAACCCCGCCAAGACACTCGCCGCCGAACTCACCGACGCGCTGCCCCTGATCTGGACCGAGGGCACCTCGGCAGGCGCCGCGGGCCGTCGTTTCGCCGCCGCGCTCGCCGAACTGTCCGGCATCCCGGCGGTCGTCGCGGAACTCCCCGAGGCGCTCGCCCAGCACGGCGCCCTGCTCGCCGGTCCGCTGGCCGCCAGCGCCGACCCGGACGACTTCTTCCGCGACCGCGTGGAGGAGGCGCCCGCCCTGCACGCGCGCGTGGTCCTGCTCCGCGACCGTCCGATCGGCGGTCTCACCGCCGCGCCCAGCGCCCGTGAACTGGCCCTCGCCCACGACACGCCGATCAGCGAGCTCGAACCGGAGTCCGGCGGCGAGATCGAGACCCTCGCGGAACTGATCGCTGTCACGGATTTCGCCGCCGTTTACCTCGCGCTCGCCTCGAGGGCCTGATCTGGACGTCGACGCCCCCCGAGACCGTACGAGGGGGTGTCCGGCCGCCGTACCCACGGCGGCTCCGCGTCGTCCACCGAGTGACGCGCCACAGGACGCGCCGCAAGGCGCGAAGAGAAGCCGGCAGGAAGAAACGCATGGACCGCCTCGACAACACCGTCCGCCCCTACGCCTGGGGTTCCACCACCGCCATCCCGCGGTTGCTCGGCGTCGAGCCGAGCGGCGAGCCGCAGGCGGAGATGTGGATGGGCGCCCACCCGGGCGCCCCCTCGCGCACCGGGCGGGGCACGCTCGTCGAGGTCGTCGAGGCCGACCCGGAGCGGGAACTGGGCGCCGCGGCCGTCGCGAAATTCGGCCCGCGCCTGCCCTTCCTGCTCAAGATCCTCGCCGCCGGGGCCCCGCTCTCCCTCCAGGTGCACCCCGACCTGAAGCAGGCCCAGGACGGCTACGCGGACGAGGAGCGGCGCGGCGTCCCCATCGACGCCCCGCACCGCAACTACAAGGACGCCAACCACAAGCCCGAGCTGATCTGCGCCCTCACCGAGTTCGACGGCCTGTGCGGCTTCCGCGACCCGCGACGCGCCGCCGACCTGCTCGAAGGGCTCGGCGTCGCCTCCCTCAAGCCCTACGTCGACCTGCTGCGCGCCCACCCCGAGGACGCGGCGCTGCGCGAGGTGCTCACCGCCCTCCTCACCGCCGACCGCGAGGAGATCGCCGGCACGGTCACCGAGGCCGCGGACGCCTGCGCCCGCCTCGGCGGCGCGTACGGCCCCTACGCCGACATCGCCCGCCACCACCCCGGCGACCCCGGCGTCCTCGCGGCGATGCTGCTCCACCACGTCCGGCTCCAGCCGGGGGAGGCCCTGTACCTCGGCGCGGGCATCCCGCACGCCTACCTGAGCGGCCTCGGCGTCGAGATCATGGCCAACTCCGACAACGTCCTGCGCTGCGGCCTGACCCCCAAGCACGTCGACGTCCCCGAACTGCTGCGCATCGTCCGCTTCGCGTCCGGGGACCCCGGCGTCCTGCGCCCCGAGGCCACCGCGGACGGCGAGGAGGTCTACGACACCCCCATCGACGAGTTCCGCCTGTCCCGGTACGTGCTGCCCGAGGGCGGCGAAGTCCGCCACCTGTCCGCCGGCACCCCGCAGATCCTGCTCTGCACGGCCGGCCGCGTGCGCGCGGGCGAGTACGAGCTCACCCCGGGCCGCTCCGTGTTCGTACCGGCGGGCGAAAAGGCCGAAGTGTCCGGCGTCGGCACGCTCTTCCGGGCCACGGTCGTCGTCTGAGGCAACGGGGCCGGTGGCCTGGGGTACTCCACTCACGCCGGGCTGCAACAATGGCCCTCCGGCAAAGGACGGGCAAAGCCCCCCGGGGCGCACCCGCCACCGGCGGGCGGCGCCCGGGACACGCCCGGTTGCGGGCCTAGGGACGACGGCGAAGGGACAACGCGAACACATGAGCGCGTCAGGCGGCACCAAAGCGATCGTGGCGGCACTCGGCGCCAATCTCGCGATCGCGGCATCGAAGTTCGTGGCCTTCGCCTTCAGCGGCTCCTCGTCGATGCTCGCCGAGGGCGTCCACTCGCTCGCCGACTCCGGCAACCAGTTCCTGCTGCTGATCGGCGGCAGGCGCGCCCAGCGCGAGGCGACCCCGCAGCACCCCTTCGGCTACGGCCGCGAGCGCTACATCTACGCCTTCCTCGTCTCCATCGTGCTCTTCTCCGTCGGCGGCATGTTCGCCATCTACGAGGGCTACGAGAAAATCCAGCACCCGCACGCGCTGGAGCACTGGTACTGGCCGGTGGGCGTCCTCCTCTTCGCGATCATCGCCGAGGGCTTCTCCTTCCGCACGGCCATCAAGGAGTCCAACGAGCTGCGCGGCAAGCTCTCCTGGGCGCAGTTCATCCGCCGCGCCAAGGCGCCCGAGCTGCCGGTGGTCCTGCTGGAGGACTTCGGCGCGCTGATCGGTCTCGTCCTCGCCCTCGGCGGCGTCGGGCTGGCCCTGGTCACCGGCGACGGCCTCTGGGACGGCATCGGTACCGTCTGCATCGGTGTCCTGCTGGTCCTCATCGCCCTCGTGCTGGCCGCCGAGACGAAGTCCCTGCTGCTCGGCGAGGCCGCCGGGGCCGACGTCGTCCGGCAGATCGAGAAGGCCATCGTCGACGGCGACACGGTCACCCGCATCATCCACATGCGCACCCTCCACCTCGGCCCCGAGGAACTGCTGGTCGCCGCCAAGATCGCGGTGCGGCACGACGACACGGCCGCCGAGATCGCCACCGCCATCGACGCCGCCGAGGCCCGCATCCGCGCCGCCGTCCCCATAGCCCGCGTGATCTACCTCGAGCCGGACGTCTACAGCGAGACCGAGGCCGCGAAGGGCCCGGACCGCGAGGCCACCCCCGGCGGCCCGGCACAGAGCCCCGCCGGGCACTGATCCGACCGCACCCCGCGACGGGGCCCGCCAAATCCTCGGCGGGCCCCGTCGCCCGTTCACGCCGCCGGTGTCACAGGTGCCCGGGCCACAGCGCCGACGTCAGCGCCGCGGGCCGCCGCCGCGCGGCCCGGGCCGCCACCGCCAGCGCCAGCCCCACCACGGCGAGGACCAGCCCGAGGAACGCGACCACGCCGAGCAGCCCCGGCACCATGCGCTGATCGGTCACGCGGCCCTGAACCGCCCCGAGCGGCACCGTCCCGCCGTGGTCGTCGGGGAAGGCACGGGAGTCCCGCGCGTTCGACCGATGGTCGCCGAGCAGGAAGACCCGTCCCTCGGGCACCCGCACGTCGTACGGCCGGTGCGTCCCGTCCCCGACGCCGTCCCGCGCGTACGGCTCGTCGAGCGCCCTGCCGTTGACGAGGATCCGCTCCTGGGCCGTCCCCAGGCCCGAGCAGCACACGACACGGTCACCGCCCACGCCGATCACCCGCTGCACCACGGGCGCGGACTGGTAGCGCTCCGGCGCCGTGTACAGCACCACGTCGCCCCGCCGCACCTCGGCGCCGTCGATCCGCTCGAGGACGAGCCGGTCACCGACGCCGTACGTGGGCGACATGCTGTCGCCGCGCACCTCCGACAGCAGGTAACCCGTCCGCAACCACACCAGGGACCCGATCAGGAGCAGCACCCCCAGAGGCCCCACCACCCACGCCGCCACCCGGAGCCTGCGCGCCTTCTCCATGACCACTCCCTCCCCATGCGGCACATCCGCGGGCACAGGCTAGCGGCGGCCCGCCCCCGCCCCCGCGGGACCAGCGCAGGCCAGACCCCCTTCCGGGCCGCCCCGGGTCCATCCCGGCCCTCCCTTCCCGCCTCGCGCCCGCCCCCGCCGGGTCCCGTTACCGGCCCGATCTGTCCGGAGACGGACTGGGGACTGCCGGGGGTCGCGGTGTAGCTTGGGACGGAGCCAGACGTCGCTGCTGATGGCGGTCGGGCGGTCCCATGGCGGACCGGCCGAGGGAGAGAGGGCCTCCGACGGACTGCGCTGCGCGCACGCGGGCATGCCTGTGTCCTCTTCGGGCACCCCTATGTCCGCCGCCGCGCAGGTCAGCCGTACCTCTCGCCCCAACCCGAGGAGCAGCCCGTAATGACGACTGTCGACAACCGACAGGACTTCAAGGTCGCCGACCTGTCCCTGGCCGAGTTCGGCCGCAAGGAGATCACCCTCGCCGAGCACGAGATGCCGGGCCTGATGGCGATCCGCAAGGAGTACGCCGAGCGGCAGCCGCTGCGCGGCGCCCGGATCACCGGCTCCCTGCACATGACCGTGCAGACCGCCGTCCTCATCGAGACCCTGGTGTCCCTGGGCGCGCAGGTCCGCTGGGCCTCCTGCAACATCTTCTCCACCCAGGACCACGCGGCCGCCGCCATCGCCGTCGGCCCGAACGGCACGCCCGAGAACCCGCAGGGCATCCCGGTCTTCGCCTGGAAGGGCGAGACCCTGGAGGAGTACTGGTGGTGCACCGAGCAGGCCCTGACCTGGCCGGACACCCCCACCGGTGGCCCGAACATGATCCTGGACGACGGCGGTGACGCCACCCTCCTCGTCCACAAGGGCGTCGAGTACGAGAAGGACGGCAAGGTCCCCTCCGTCGACACCGCCGAGTCCGACGAGCACCGCGTCATCCTCGAGCTGCTGACCCGCACCCTGGGCGAGAACCCGCAGAAGTGGACCCAGCTGTCCTCCGAGATCCGCGGTGTCACCGAGGAGACCACCACCGGAGTCCACCGCCTGTACGAGATGCAGCGCGACGGCGTCCTCCTCTTCCCGGCGATCAACGTCAACGACGCCGTCACCAAGTCGAAGTTCGACAACAAGTACGGCTGCCGCCACTCCCTGATCGACGGCATCAACCGCGCCACCGACGTCCTCATCGGCGGCAAGACCGCCGTCGTCTGCGGCTACGGCGACGTGGGCAAGGGCTGCGCGGAGTCCCTGCGCGGCCAGGGCGCCCGCGTGATCGTCACCGAGATCGACCCGATCTGCGCGCTGCAGGCGGCCATGGACGGCTACCAGGTCACGACCCTCGACGAGGTCGTCGACAAGGCCGACATCTTCATCACCACGACCGGCAACAAGGACATCATCATGGCCTCGGACATGGCCAAGATGAAGCACCAGGCCATCGTGGGCAACATCGGCCACTTCGACAACGAGATCGACATGGCCGGCCTCGCCAAGATCCCCGGCATCGTCAAGGACGAGGTCAAGCCGCAGGTCCACACCTGGACCTTCCCCGACGGCAAGGTGATCATCGTCCTGTCCGAGGGCCGCCTGCTGAACCTGGGCAACGCCACCGGCCACCCGTCGTTCGTGATGTCCAACTCCTTCGCGGACCAGACCCTGGCCCAGATCGAGCTGTTCACCAAGCCCGACGAGTACCCGACCGGCGTGTACACGCTGCCCAAGCACCTCGACGAGAAGGTGGCCCGCCTCCACCTGGACGCGCTCGGCGTGAAGCTGACCAAGCTCCGCCCCGAGCAGGCCTCGTACATCGGCGTGGAGGTCGACGGCCCGTACAAGTCGGACCACTACCGCTACTGAGCCGCACCCGCGTCTCACCCTGGCCCCCCGAGGCAGGCCCCCGCACCCCCGTGCCGGGGGCCTGCCCCTTTGGCCGGACCCACCGTCGCGCCCGCCGACCCGGCCTTCACACCGACCCGACCGACCCGCGGCGGCGACCCGACCCGCCCGTCACGACCCAGGACCCCCATGCCCCGCGGCCGCTATTCGCTCCACGATCCGCACGATCACACCCCCCTCTACGAAGAGCACTTCCAGTGCGCCCCCGGCCCCTCCGGCTGGCGCTACGTCTCCCGGATCACCACCCCCGCCGGCGACCACCACGGCTCCGTCGACCTCGCCCTCGACGAACTCGGCCGCCCTCTCCGGCTGGAACTGCACGCGGGGAACTGGCAGGTACGTGGCGCCGCACTCGACGGCGTCACCTGGGTCCGCACCGACCCCACCGGAACCCATGCCACCGAAGGCAATGTGCGCGCCCACGCCTTCACCGGCACGTCCCCCGCCTTCCTCGTCGCCACCGCCCGTCTTCTGCGCCTCACCCCCTCCGCTCCCGCGACCCGCGTACGCCTCGTCGCCCTCACCGACCCGGTCCTCGCCCCCCGCACCGTGGACCAGTCGTGGGCGCTGGTGAAAAGCGAAGCACACGCCACTGACAACGGCCCCCTGACCGTGGACGAATACCAGGTCACAGACTTGGACACCGGCGAACGGCACACCGTGCACCTCGCCGGCGACGTGGTGCTGGCCGCCCCTGGCGTCGAACTGGAGGACCTCCAGTCACCGCCGTCCGCCTTCGGCCCCTGACAAGGTTCTAGGCCGGCGGTGCGAACCCGGTGGCCGGACGCTCCGCCGACGGCGCGTCCTGCTGCGCCTCCTGCTGCGCGTCCCGCGGCACGACGGGCGGAACCGGGGACGGAACGACAGGCGCCACGCCGGGTGCACCCGCCCCGGAAGCACCGCTCACGCCCTCCTCCGGGCGACCACCCGCCGAGGGCGGGGCGAAGCCGCCCACGCCGGGAGCGGCACCGACCGCCGCACCGTCGCCCACGCCCGCCGCGCCACTCCCACCGGCGGCCCCTCCCGCGGCCGCGCCGGGCCCGAACACGCGCCGCGCCTCGCGGGCCTGCCGCTCCTGCAGCACCGCCGCCAGATACATGGCCGGGGGAACCTCGGGCGGCGCCGGAGTCCCGGTCCGGGCCGCGACATCGGCGGTGAGCCGCTGCGCCATGCTCCAGCCGACCTGCGGATCCAGCTGCTGCATCCGCGTCAGGTACTGCCGGACCGCAAGCCACAGCCCGTCCGGAACCGCCGAGAGGTCGAGGCCCGAGAAGCGCCCGGCCAGCCAGGGCGGCGGCGGAGGCACGGAAGCCGCATGCCCGGTCGGCACCCGTTCCCGTACGACCAGCGTGCCCGCGAACACGTCGCCGAGCCGGCGCCCCCGGGCCGACACGAGCGAGGCGATGCAGGCGATGACCCCGAACGTCATCAGGATCTCCACCACGCCGATCGCACCCCGCACCAGGGCGTGCCGGAACCGGATCGGACCGCCGTCGTCCCGCACGACGCGCAGCCCGCACGCCGTCTTCCCCAGCGACCGCCCGTGGCTGAGCGTCTCCACCGCGATCGGCCCGCCCACCAGTACGAGCAGGAAGGTCGCGATGGACACCGCTATCTGCGCCGCCTCGTCCAGCGAAGCCGTCGCGGCCACCAGAGCCACGGTCACCGCTATGTAGACCGCCATGGCCACCGCGAGATCGAGCAACACGGCCAGCGCCCTGCTGGGCAGCCTCGCAGGGCGCAACTCCAGCGCCACCGCCTCGCCCGTCACCAGCTCACTCACGCCTGCGTCCTTCCCCTGACCCACCTCGAAGACGGTCAGTCTGCCAAGCTGAGGCCGTGCGCGTCCCAGTAAGACAAGCTGACACTTCCGACGAGCAGTAGACCAACCAGCCGAGGAGCAGGCAGACACGATGGACCTGGACGTCTTCGTCTCCGCCCACCGAGCCGAGTGGGACCGCCTCGACGCCCTGCTCCGCCGCCGGCGCCGCCTCACCGGCGCGGAGGCCGACGAGCTCGTCGCCCTGTACCAGCGCGCGGCCACCAACCTCTCCCTGATCCAGTCCAGCGCACCGGACCCGCAGCTGACCGGACGGCTCAGCCAGCTCGTGGCCCGCGCGCGCAGCGCCGTGACGGGAACGCGCCGCGCCTCCTGGCGCGACGTGACCCGCTTCCTGCTGTACGGATTCCCGGCCGCCGTCTACCGGGCACGCCACTGGTGGGTCCCCACCGCCCTGGTGTCCACCGTCGTGGCCGTCCTCCTGGGATGGTGGATCGCCGCGCACCCCGAGGTGCAGAGCACCATCGGCGCCCCCGGAGAGCTGCGCAACCTGACCCGCCCCGGCGGTGAGTACGAGACCTACTACTCCAGCCACCCCGCGGCCGCCTTCGCCGCACAGGTGTGGACGAACAACGCCCAGGCGGCCGCCATGTGCCTGGTGCTGGGCGTCTTCCTGCTCCCGGTGCTGTGGATCCTCTTCGAGAACATGCTGAACCTCGCGGTCGGTATCGGGCTGATGTCCTCGGCCGGCCGGCTCGACACCTTCGTGGGCCTGATCCTTCCGCACGGCCTGCTCGAACTCACCGCCGTCTTCGTCGCCGCAGGTACGGGACTGCGCCTCGGCTGGACCCTCGTCGACCCGGGCCCACGCCCCCGCCGTACGGCGCTGGCCGAGGAGGGCAGGGCCGCGGTGGGAATGGCGATCGGCCTCGCGCTGGTCCTCTTCGTGTCCGGCGCGATCGAGGGCTTCGTCACCCCGTCCGGCCTGCCCACCTGGGCCCGCATAGGCATCGGCGTCGCCGCGGAGCTGCTGTTCCTCGCGTACGTCTATGTCCTCGGCGGCCGCGCGGCCCGGGGCGGCGAAACGGGTGACGTGGAGGCGGCGGAACGCAGCGCCACGGTGCCGACGGCCGCCTGATGTGCGTGCACACCTCCTGAGCTGCTACTCTCCTCTTCGCCCCGCCGGAGCCGTTGACACGGACCGGATGGGGAGGTAGATTCGAACAGTTGCCTGGAGCTGGGCTTGAGTCCAGATGGGCAACCAGTGAGTATCTATACGGCTTCCGGAAACGAAAATTCCCGAGAAGCACCTCCCGATAAATCGGAAACGATGGCCGGTCAAGCCGGCGCGAAACTTCTGATAAAGTCGGAACCGCCGGAAAGGGAAACGCGGAAGCGGGAACCTGGAAAGCGCCGAGGAAATCGGGTCGGAAAGATCTGATAGAGTCGGAAACGCAAGACCGAAGGGAAGCGCCCGGAGGAAAGCCCGAGAGGGTGAGTACAAAGGAAGCGTCCGTTCCTTGAGA